>JABWCL010000034.1 GCA_013360295.1 Ignavibacteriaceae bacterium
GTAACGTCTGCGCGCATAAAATACCTTTTGGTGTTTAGTGATAAAAAAAATGCTTCGCGCAAACATATATTAAAAAGGAGGGGGGAGGTTAACTATATTGTATCATTTTTTGCTAATATTGTATCATTTTACATAAGATGCTCCAGAAGCAGGTATTTTAACCTTTTTGTGATTTATGTACGTCGTGTGGGAGAATTCCGAAATGTGACTGGTAGCATTTGGCGAAATAAGACTGATTCCCGAAACCAACGGCCTCGGATATCTCGGCAATCGTACCGAACTTATCCAGAAGTAATTGCTTCGCTCTTTCAAGCCTGATAATTTTCAGAAAATCGTTTGGGGTGAGGTTTGTCACAGCTTTTAGCTTCCGGTAAAACTGAATACGGCTCATAAAAACTTCGTGGGCAAACTGATCGACATTAAAATTCTCCTCTGAGATATGCTTCTCCGCCACCTTTTTCACTTTTTGCAGGAACTTATCATCCAAAGAAACAACAGGAACATCTCCGGGTTTCAGTTTCTCAGTGTGACTGAACGCTTCGCGGAGTTTTTTTCTAAGTTCTAGAAGGTTGTGTATCCTTGCTAAAAGTTCCTGTTTGTCAAACGGCTTTGTAAGATAATCATCGGCGCCAAGCCCAAGCCCATTTAGCTTCTCCTGCCTGTCAGCAAGCGCGGTCAGAAGTATTACCGGGATATGGCAGGTCTTTTCATCGGTTTTCAGCGCTCCGCATAATTCATATCCGTCCATATCAGGCATCATCACGTCGCTCACTACCAGGTCGGGAAGATGCATTCTTGTTTCTTCAAGCGCCTTCGCGCCGTCAGCAGCAGTTACAACATCATACTTATCTTTCAGTATCGAAGCAATATATTCCCTCGCGTCATCGTTATCCTCGGCAACGAGAATAATCTGCTTATCGCCCGCATCTGAGATAGAAATGGTTGAGTCGCTCCGTAACGATTCTGTTTCGGCTTTTATAACCTCGGGTTCTGCCTGACGAGGAGGACCTGTTTCCTCTTTGCTGTAACCCGAGAGCGGAATCGTGACGGTAAAAGATGTCCCCCTGCCGGCTTCACTCTCGAGAGTAATTGTTCCGTGGTGCAATCCGATGAATTCCTTTGTTAATGAAAGCCCTATCCCCGTCCCTTCTGTTTTATGTGAATTCTCAACGCGGTAGAACCTGTCGAATATTTTTTCCTGGTCCTCCTTTGAGATTCCTATTCCGGTATCGCTTACGGAGAGCTTAAGCATTCCCCCTTCTTCGCTCACATATATCGTGATCTTACCTCCGCCCGGTGTAAACTTTAGGGCGTTTGAGATAAGGTTCTGGACAATATGTTCCATTTTCTCCTCATCGAAAAATCCGGTTATCACCTCTTTCTCCGATTCGATACTGATACTCACATTCTTTTTCACCGCGGGACTCGTAAAGTAACTCGCGACGCGGGTGATAAGAGGGACAATATTCATTTCCGCGGTCTGCAGTTTGATGGTACCTGCTTCGAAGCGCGAGTACTGGAGGAGCAAGTCAACCAGCCTCAGCAGCCTGTATGCATTTCGCCGTATCAGGTTTAGAGATTCTTTTGAGTTTTTTTCTTTGGCTTCCGCTAACAGGTTTTCCACCGGGCCGAGAATCAGAGTTAGCGGAGTTCTGAGTTCGTGACTGATGTTGGCAAAGAATTTTGACTTTAGTTTATCCAGTTCGGAAAGCTTCTGGATTTCCAAATTTCTCAGGCTGAGGTCGTGTTCCTTGGCCAGGTTCTTTACGCGCATTCTTGTATACACAAACGCAAGAAGGAGGACCCCAAGGCCATAAATAAGATAAGCCCACCAGCGCTGATACCAGTAGGGGAGAACAGTAACAGCAAAAACAAACCTGTTTTCCTCCCCAATGATCATCTCATCATCCTGAACCTGGATTGAAAGATTATAATTGCCGGGTTTTAAATTTGCCCAACTGGCGTAAAAGAGTTTATTTGCGGCATCGTATGGTATTACCGATTGGTCAGCCCCCTCCATCCTGACGTGAATATTAAGTGATTTACGGGAATTTTTTCCCCTCGCAATTACTTCCAGGTCAATAAAATTCTCATCCGGCGAAAGTTCAAATGATGGTAAGTTCCCCTTTTCAATGTTAAAACTATCAGATTCATTCACATAAAGCGTGCCTATCATTTTCCCCGCCGATATTACTCTTCCGAGAACAGTGTCCCGAAATGTTGGAGTTGTCTGTACAAAATGTGCGAATAATTTTAGGTTAGCCTCACCGTAACCTGTAATTTCGTCATACTCCGCTGAACCGTTTATTGATTCCATTGCGCCGAGATCCGGATTGGTGTTTACCGGATGAGTACGCGGTGAACCGCGAAAATCCTCATTCGAAGGAGAGTAGTCATTTCCTGCAAGTTTCACTTTCCTCCTCCCCGCGGCTATACAGGGGCTTCCCGGAGTCAGCCTGAACAGAGTATCGCCGGACACAAACAGCGGATCGGCGCTAAAGTTGTTGTGGCCCGGGAGGCCTCCTTCGACCAGATTATTAAACGAATTCGTGATACCGCGGCTGGCAACCTGGTCCGGTTTATTTCCCCAAAAAATATTATTAATAAAAACGGTGTAACTATTCTCTGAAGAATAAATGCCGCCGCCGCGCGATGCGCTCCGGCTATTGGATATAGTATTATTAATAAAAATGACATAAGCATCCCCTCCAAGATTAATGGCACCGCCGACCTCAGCAGCATCATTGCCGGAAATAATATTATTCATTATCAATGCTTCCCCCCGCCTCTTCGGTTTTGATCCAATCCCCAAACCTCCCCCTGCGCTTGCAGAATTTGAGTTTATGTAGTTCCCGTGGACTACAATTTTATAATTTGCGTTAAGCATCATCCCTATCCCGCCCGCTGATGACCTTCCCCGATAACGCGCGTGATTATTTGTTACAATGTTATGCCTTATTATCGCCGGCTGATCGGAAAATATCCCGGCGGCTTCGCTCCTTGCACCGTTAAGTTCATTATCAGTAACGATATTATATTCTACTATCATCAGAGGAGGGAATACTTTTCCCCAGGTAGTATCCAGCGATCCAATGCCTCCGCCGCAAGTATTGTTGGCGTATTTATTTCCGCCGAAATGATTCTGATGCACGATATTATGGGATATCCTGGCTGATGCATTAAGCACTGCCACTCCGCCCCCAAACACCCAGTCCTTCGGCTCAGTTGCATCTTTGATATATCCGAATGTACCCTTGCCGCCTCTGATTGTTAATCCCTTAATAATACAATTAGTATCGGTGGCGCCGGTTATTAAAATTGTTGAGGCATACTTCTCGTCACGGTATTTACTGCCGTCAATTACAGTGCGGTTAATGTGTGTTTTATCCCCGTCAATAATAAACTTACTGCCGAGGACAATATTCTTTCTGATTACCAGATTTTCATAATATAAACCTTCCGACACAATAATGGTATCACCGGGCTGGCAGGCATTTATCGCAAGCTGGATTTTTGGGTAATTGGCAGGAACATAGTGGATTTTAGCCGTAAGCAGGATGCTTACAGAAAAAGTGAGAAACAATATTTTGAAACCGTGAACCAGCAAAAGAAATCCTGTAATTAATTTCTCATTAAGCGCTTAAACAGAACCGGGTTCAGTACAAAGTAAATCAGCAAACAAAATCCGCATCCGGAGCAGATAGATAACAAACACAAATTATCCTGCACAAAAATATACATCCTGCAGGATGATTTCCAAATGAAATATCAGGCTTGGGTGGGTATTGCGGCTACTTAAGCAACCTCACCCAAAATCCCTCTCCTTATAAAGGCGAGGGACTTCTAAGCCCCCTCCCCAATTTTGAAGCGGAAGGTCTTCTAAGCCCCCTCCCCTTTTTACACTTGTCCCTCAGGGGAAAGGGGAGGGTTGGGGAGGGGTTATCTAAACTACTTCAGCAATACCATTTTCTTTGTAGTTACAAATTTATCACCCGTTTTCAGCCGGTAGTAATACACCCCGCTTGCCATTGGCGAGACGGCATCCCGCGCCGCATCAAACTCAACCTCATAACTCCCCGGCGCTTTCTCCTCATTCACCAGCGTCGCCACCTCCCTCCCCATCACATCATACACTTTAAGTGTTACTCTGATCTCTGTTCCCTGGCCTCTGTTCTCTGGTACCTGATACCTGATTTTGGTTGACGGGTTAAATGGGTTCGGATAATTCTGTTCAAGCGCATATCCCGTCGGGACATTGTTCGTTTCTTTTACTGATGTCGGAGTACCGGGCACTTTCGCGGAGAATACCCCCCTGCCGTGGGTGCCGACAACCAGCAGGCGATCAGATTCCCTGTAATCCATATAACCGATGAGTACATTACCTATTGCATTCGCGGCAGCATGTACCCAAACCGTCGAATCACCTCTCAGGCGCTCAGTCATAAGCAGTCCAATGCTGGTTCCTATAAAAACATTTATATCATTCCCATTGGGCACATAAGTAGCCCATCTCACTGACGGCCCGTCGGGACCGGATAAATTTCCTTCAACATCAGTCCACGTTGTACCCCCGTCGGTTGTAAGCCACAGATTCCTGAAGTTGTAATTGCCGAATGCAGCCAGCGCATAATTTGAATTATAATGATTAACGGCAATACACCTTACAAAGCCGCCCTGAGCGGTGCCGCCGTTAAGCCCCGGCGGAGTAATATCCGTGCCGGTTGGAGACGTACCGTTCGCGTTATCAATTCGTTTTATGATTCCGTCTGTTGTGCCGATGTAAACCACGTTAGCTGAATTGTATTTAGAAACTCCAATCGCGCTTACACGGCGTGTCCACCCGCTGACGCTTCCCACATCGCTTTGATATATGGGGACCCATCCGGCAGTTGAAGCGTTCGGAGCGTTGTCATTTCTCCAGATACCGCTGGTGATTGTCGGTGAACTGGATTTACCCGCGCCGTAATACATTATCTTTGAATTGTTCGGATCAAGCGCTATCGGGTTAACAAATAGCTGGCGCGTGGAGCCTGAGGGAGTGATTGTCGCCACGCCCTGCCCTGTTCGTGTTTGTCTCTGAATAGGCCCGTTCTGATACTGTGTATAGCGTCTGTCATCGGCTATAGGCGCAAGTTCAAGCACAGTACCGTCACCGCCGTATATTTCGTACCAGGTGTCCGAAGAATCGGTTGCGAGAGAACCGTTATCCTGTGCGCCGGCAACTATCATATTGTCGCCGCTGTCGGGAGAAATAGCTACCGAGTATAGCTGTGTAACATTATAACCGTTATTAAGAGACTCCCAAGCCATCGGTTCGGGCATTAGTATATTATTCGCGCGGTGAATACCTCCGTCGGTTGTAGAATAGTATATATTCGGATTTGTGGGCTTGAACATACCTCCCTGAAGATCGGGATGGTGAGTGTCTCCGGCTTGATTGTAGTACGGATAACCGCCGATAGTTGAATAGTTGGATGTGGTGAATCCATCGGTTGATCTGTAAAGGTTAGTACCTCCGATGAGCACAAAATCGTGATTGTCCGGTTTAATATGCAGTGTCATATCATAACCGCTTTGTGTTGATAGATCAGAAGGAAGGTTTATCGCGCGGTTTTCCCAGGTGCCGGTTGAGTGAGAATATCTCCATAACTGGTGCCCTGCGGTTGCCGGAGTGTTATTCGGACCCTGAACAAAGAAATAAACAATGTTCTCATCAGATGGTGCTATTGCTATTACTACTCTGCCGCTTGAGGTAGGGAAATTTGCAGGCGCAATTGAAGTCCAGTTAACGCCGTCAACCGAGCGCCACAGTTTCAGCACTCCCCCTTCGCGGGTGTGCGCGTACATTACTCCCGTTTCACCTATCGCGATTTCCGTTGTCACATTAGCTGTGTTTACTGTTCCGGCATCGGATGCCTTCGCTACTGTCCAGGTTTCACCTCCGTTCGTACTCCGGTAGATTCCCCGCCACGTCGCGGCGAAAACTTCATCCTGTGTGTTGTTTGCGGGATTGGTGGCGACGTTCCAGATAAAATCAAATTCGTCTGCAACGTGAGGCGTGCCGGATATTGTTGAGGGTAAAAGCTCCCAGCTGTCGCCGTTATTCGTGGATTTATAAATTCCGTCACCGTGGTAGAACGAGCCCCAGCGGGTATTATTTGTGGTTGAACCGCGGAATTCACCGGTTCCGACATACCAGGTATTGGACTTACCTGCACGCCTGTCCTGCGAAATACAGGTGGTTGAGTGAGTCTGCTCGGGACGAAGACGGAGGCTCCAGGATGCGCCGTCATCCGTGGACTTCCAGATTCCGCCATCCACGCCGCCGGCAATAAGCACACCGGGGTTCTCAATATCCGCGGCGAATGTCCTTGTGCGGCCGCCGATATTATCAGGGCCTCTTTCATCCCAAGGAAGTTCAAGGGGAGTTCCCAGCTTTGCTAGTACAAAATTTTCAAGTACCGGAAGCCTCCGGGCAAGTACGGCTTCACGGCGGCGTATCCCCGCGGGTATTTCATCCGCCACAGGGTCGCGCATCACCATATATTCATATTCCGCCCGCGCGTTAGGGTTGTCTTTAGTCCCGATACCGTATTGTATCTTTTCCGGGGTTAACTGTATGATCTGGTAAAAAACCGCAACAATAACAACTGAAAAAAAAAGAAGTAAGTTTTTCATGGGACTGCCAAAATAAATTAAAAAATTAAGTCACGACACTCAGCCCGGGTGTTTCTTTCATTTAAGGCTGATCATTTTTTTCACCGCACGCATACCCGCGTACTTTAATTCACAAATATACATACCGCTTACCGCCGCTTCAGGATAAAAATTTATCTCATATTCTCCCGGCAGTTTCTCCTCGTTCACCAATTTAGTAACCTCTTTCCCGAGCAGGTCGTATATTTTCACTGTTACCATCCCGGCAGCGGATGAACGGGTACCTGCATATACTTCCGCGGGGATTGAATATCTTATAACGGCTTTTCCGGTAAACGGATTCGGGTAAGTCTCAAGCCTGAAACTGTTTTCAGTCGTTTTTCTTTCTTCAGCCAATAAGGATGGAGAGGCGTATGCTGCGTAAGGCACATTGAATACTCCCGCTGAAGTATAAACCTTCACTGTTCCCGAGAAACCGCCTGCCGCCGTTGAGCGGAAGACCAGATTAACAGGACGGCTTTCACCCGCTTTAAGTATTGCATTACTGAATTCACCCCGGACAACATCCGAAAATGAAACCGAGTCAATTCTTATCTCAGAGGTTCCGGTGTTAAGTATATAGATCTTTGCTTTGGTTGAATCGTTGACACCCACGGTATCAAAGCTTACGTGTGACGGGATATACTGCGTTTTCGTTATAAGCGGACGGCTCGCCGAAGTCGTGAACGAGTAGATCCGGTCAACAAAATCGGGATGGTCAATCAGCGGATTGCGCTTCCCCTGGTTCTGCGCGATCAGGTTGTTGCGCCTCGTCTCGCGGCTCTCAACAACATCAAACCGGTTCCATTCCCTGAATACATTTTCCTGCACCGTATCAAGATACGAGCCGTAATTATTTGTATAACGAAGTATAAAATAGAGCATACTCCTCGCAACATTCCCTTTATGAATATCTCTTGGCTCGAAAACAGTCTGGTTATACTTATCCTTTCCAAGTTTGCTTCCGCCCTGGGTCCAGGTTACTCCCGTGAGCACATACCCAAACGGGTAATTCCCCCTGGTGTTGTTCGCGCTGGAATTTGTGGGATAGATGTGGAACAGATCCGACCTCATCGGTTCAGCCTGCCCGAATGTTCCCTGCGGCCAGGTGTGCTCAGTATCGAACCCCTGGTTCTGTGCCTGTGTTCTTGTGGTGGCGTAGATTTTTATACCAGTATAGACGCATTCAATGGTGTCTCCGCCGTAATCATCAATGGTCTCAAACATCCGGTCGCGCGCGGTGTTATACCCGAGTGACGTATGATTATTCACCAGAGCCGTCAGCGCGGTCTTAAGTGAGGCGTCATATTTGTCGTATGTCGTCGCGTCGTAAGAATCACCAAAGTACCCAGCGCCGGAAAGTGTTGCCGCTAATACGACTGATGTATCAGCGTTGTAAATCAGCAGAGTGGAACGATATTTAATATTAGTAACAGGGAAAAAGCTTAACTGGAGGTATATGCTGTCACGCGCGGGAATGTTAATCACACTGTCCGCGGAACGGAAAATTATATTATTAAGAGTTCTTACCGTGCCGGTAAACGGGGAGCCGCCGGTATTAACAAGTTTAAGCAGACGGATACCGGTATTCCCGGTTTTGGTGCTGTCAAATGTGATGGTTTCTGAACCGGTCAGTACCTGTGCCGCCGGCAATGAGGAAAGAATAAATAAAAGTAAGATGGTTAATCTTATCATGAGATCCCGGAAATTAAATAGTGCATAAAAAAATCCGGTAAAAACTATTCATCAGAATGAACTATTTACCGGAAAAAATGTTTAAATAAGCAAATAATATAACCAAATTGAACCTAAAACGCATTCCCTGTGTCTAATTAGAGTAAATTAAAAATTAACTTGTTCTCCAAAAAATTCAGGAAAATCAGATAAATATGCTTAATAATCCGATACTAAAGATATTCGCCTTTGTAATGTTTGTTAATGTGATGGCATGGGGCCAGGCCTCTGAAAAGCCCCGTCCGGACGGAACGATGAAAATGGGAAAGATTTCAGGTATAGTAATTGATAACACCAATGGCCTCCCTCTTGAGTATGCCAATATTCTTGTATACAGGCTTAGGGATTCCGTGATGCTCACGGGAGGCATAACCAATACTTCAGGTATCTTCACCGTGGATGACCTCTCTCCGGGGCAGTATTATGTAAAAGTAAAATTCCTGGGCTACGAGCCGATGTATGTCAGCAACGTAAGGATACAGCCGGATAAGCCTGAGGTCAATCTTGGAAAACTCCACCTCGATATGATGACCGTTAAGACCGCTGATGTGGTAATCACAGCGGAAAAGGACGGCATCGTCCACAGTCTGGATAAGAAAGTCGTCAATGTTGATAAAAACTACTCTTCTACCGGAGGCTCTGCCACTGATGTTCTGCAAAACGTACCCAGCGTGAATGTTGATGCTGAGGGAAATGTTAGTATGAGAGGCAGCAGTAACCTTACAATTTTAATAGATGGTAAACCGTCGGGGATGTCCGCTCTTAGTTCGGCTGATGTGCTCAACCAGATCCCCGCATCACAGATTGAATCCATTGAAATCATCACCAACCCTTCCGCCAAATATGACCCGGAAGGAACAGCGGGCATCATTAATGTCGTGATGAAGAAGAAAGGGGTTACCGGAATTAACGGACAGATTACTGCGTTCGGGGGAACAGGCAACAAATATAACGGAAGCGCGATCCTCAACTATCGTCTTAATGGTGCGAACTTCAGTTTTGGTTATGATAACCGTACAAGCAATTTTACCTCTTTCAGCACTAACAGCAGGAATTCCACAGTCTCCGCAAATTCCGCTCTCATCGAGCAGGATGTGGACGGGAACTCACTTATGCAGTTTAATAATCTTAGCCTGGGTTTCGATTATACCTTTAATGAAAAAGATAATATTGGGATCAGCGCGAAAAAAAGATTTCATACTTTCGGGACCGATTCCCGCACCGAAACGCGCAATTTTAATTCTGCCGGACTTCTGACCTCTGATTACCTCCGCTCCTCAGACGGACCAAGAAATATGGGAGGAATGGAATATGCTCTTAATTATAAAAAAGTTTTTGATGGTATCGGGCGCGAACTTACCGCGGACATTACTTACACAGACTTTTATATGAACCGCGATGAGATCATCAGGGAAACCGATTATCTTTCCGGCTCTTTGATTAAACCGGAGCAGAAAACCGGAACTGATAACACAAATCATACTTACACGGTACAAACTGATTACACTCATCAGCTTTCTTCGTCATCAAAGTTTGAGGCAGGTCACAGGTCTCTCTTCAGAACGCTCACAATGCGAAACGATTATCTTCTGTTCAATACTACTTCAGGTATCTTTGAAGACATTCCGCTTTATCGTAATCACTTTGATATGGAGGAACAGATCCACGCAGTCTACTCTAACTATACCGGTGCTGTCGGCGACCTCTTTAAATTCCAGGGAGGACTCAGAGCGGAACAGGTATACTCGGAAGGAAATCTCCTTACTTCCGGTGAGACTTTTAATAATGATTACTTCGCTCTCTACCCCTCCGCTTATCTGTCAAAGCAGTTCGGAACTGATGAACTTCTTCTTAGTTACAGCCGCAGAGTAGACCGCCCGAACAACAGGCAAATTAATCCGTACGTGAACCTGACCGATTCTTCAAATATTTTCTTTGGTAATCCGAAATTGAGGCCGCAGTTCACAAACTCCTATGAACTTGGTTATATGCTCACACTCGGAAAAACTACCATAACTACAACAGGTTTTCTCAGGACAACATCAGGAGTTATAAGCAACATTACCAGCATCGGTACAGACGGTGTAACGAGGACGACCTTCGCAAACGTCAGCAGGCAGAATGACGCGGGTGTTGATATTAACTCTACCATTCCGGTATTCCCCTTTCTGCGTGTTAATGCCGGTTTCTCTTATTATAATATCCGATTTGAAGAGGATGCCGCGAACAGCATTAAATCTTTTAACGATAATAACTGGACTGCAAAACTAAATTCCAACATCTTCCTCGGCCCCGGGACAGGTTTGCAGTTATCACTTAATTACCGCTCCCCTTATATAGTGGCACAGGGGAATATGTCCGAGACTTTTTCTGTTGACCTGGGCGGACGCAAAGAATTTCTCGACGGCGACCTGACTGTTTCATTCAGAGTAAGCGACCTCTTCAATACTCTTAAACAGAGAATGGAAGTATCCGGTAATGGTTTTACGGCTGTTCTTGACGGTAAACGCGAATCAAGGATGGCATTCCTCGGAGTTACTTACAGAATATTTAATTTTAAAGCCAAAGAACAAAAACGCGACCGCGACTCCGGCGGCGATATGGATTTCTAATCTTTCCGGCCGGGCTCATCCCCCGGCCTTTTTTTATTTTCCTTACCGCTGTTACCTCTTTTTATTCTGGCCTGACTTCCGTAAAATAAATTGTTCGTTAGGTTAATTGTTATTAATAAATTTTTTATTTTGAAATTAATTAAAATTAGATTTAGCGGAGTTTCGAATAATAGTTTATAATTCTTAACTCTTAACTTTTAACTCTTAACTCTAATTCAGGAGTCAGTATGAACTTTGAGTTTACCGAAGAACAATTAATGATCCAGCAAACCGCCCGCGAATTCGCCGAAAGCGAAATAGCCCCAACCGCGGTAGAACGTGATCTCACCTGTGAGTTCCCCACCGAGATAATCAAGAAAATGGGCGAACTCGGATTTATGGGAATGATGGTTTCCCCCGATTACGGAGGTGCAGGAATGGATACTATCAGTTACGTTCTGGCAATGACAGAGATCTCAAAGGTTGATGCCAGTGTCGGTGTAATTATGTCTGTAAATAATTCTTTGGTCTGCTGGGGACTTGAAACTTACGGCTCAGAATTTATAAAACAAAAATATCTCGTGCCGCTCGCTAAAGGAGAGAAACTCGGCGCTTTCTGTCTGTCCGAACCAGAGGCGGGCAGCGACGCGACAAATCAGCACACCTACGCGGTGAAAGACGGTGACGGGTGGGTAATAAACGGAATTAAGAACTGGATCACTAACGGCACTTCCGCCGATTATTTCCTCGTGATGGCGCAGACAGACCGTGAAAAAGCACATAAAGGCATCACGTGTTTCCTGGTTGAAAAAGGAACGCCCGGATTTGAGCACGGAAAAAAAGAAGATAAGCTCGGTATCCGCAGTTCTGATACCTGTTCACTTACATTTACTAACTGCAAAGTCCCTTCCAAAAACATTGTCTGGGAAGAAGGGAAAGGATTTAACTTCGCGATGAACACACTGAACGGCGGGAGGATAGGAATCGCTTCACAGGCGCTTGGTATCGCTTTAGCCTCCTTTGAAGCTTCAGTGAAATACGCGAAACAAAGAAAAGCATTCGGCACGGAAATAGCGAATCACCAGGCTATTCAGTTTAAACTTGCCGATATGGCAACAAAATTTGAAGCCGCAAAAGCGCTTACACTAAGAGCTGCCGCGCTGAAAGACGCGCACGCGAACTACGTTAAAGAAGGAGCGATGGCGAAACTCTACGCGTCGAAAATTGCCGTGGAAAACGCGCTCGAAGCCATTCAGATCCACGGCGGCTACGGTTACGTCCGCGAGTACCTTGTTGAAAGATACCTCCGCGACGCGAAGATCACAGAGATTTATGAGGGAACTTCCGAAATACAAAAAGTTGTTATCGCAAGGTCTCTTCTGACAGGCAAATAATTTTCTAACACGCCCTTCCGGATTTCAGTTGATAAAAACAAGTTGAACGGAAGGGCATTTTTATTTTACTACCGCGGATGAATGCGCTCTGACATAATTAAAATTGCAGGCTTAATGCTCATATTCTCTGCTCTTCTGTTTTCGCAGGAAAGAGAACGCTGGAAATCACCCGATAAATTATATCCGCTGATTCATATTGATAAGAAAGGCCCGGTCGGGTTTGATACAGAACGTCCTTTATCACTCCCTGTCAGCCTTTTTATTTTCTCTTACAGGCACATCATTTCCGAACACGACGGAGATAACTGTCCTTTTCACCCTTCCTGTTCCGAGTTTCTCCTTTCCGCCGTTAAATCTGAAGGATTAATAGAAGGCGGTTTAATATTCTGGGACCGCTTTACCAGGGATGTTAATGTTTTTGGCAGAAGGGAAAAGTACACTGTCTATAACAACGGCAGGTATTATGACCCGCCTTGGTATTACTCATCACGCAGGACTATCCTCAATTACGAGACTGAAAATGAGAAATAGATTTTTTCTCTTGTTCCTTATTTTACTGAATTACGATTCTCTCTCACAGTCGCAGCTTCATTCCGCTGAGAACCGGGAGAAGTTTGCCTCATATCTTATCGCGGAAGGTGACTACCTCCGTGCAAGTGAAGAATATGATAAACTGTTTTCACTCACTTCTGATACCGTTTATACTCTTAAGTCCGCCTCCTCACTGATCCGTCTTGGCAACTACCGGCAGGCAGCAGAGAAAACGAAGACACTTTATTCCGAAGTATATAACGCTGAAGCAAACATACTACACATCATCGCCCGATTGTATCTTGAAGAGGAACAAAAAGTTTATCCGATTCCTGAAGCAAACACAGAATACGCTGGTAATATTGAACTGCTGAAACTTTATGATAAAGCGCGCCGCAGCGGATTTAATGCAAATGAAACCGGGGCGCTTCTTTCTTACCCTCTTTTTACACAGGACGCTCGCTCAGATATCTCCGCAAAGTATTCCGGACTCCGGCAAATAAGTCCGGCATTTGCCGCTCTGCTCTCCGCGCTCGTACCGGGTTCGGGCAAGCTCTATACCGGCGATTATTCAGACGGCGTAACTGCTCTGCTTACAACCTCCCTATTCACCTACCTTACTGTGATAAACTTTAAGGCAGGACACGATATTCGCGGGTATATCTTCGGCGCTGCCGCCCTTGGCTTCTATGCCGGTAACGTTTATGGCTCATACGCCGCCGCACGGAACCGGAATCTTGAAGTGATTTATAATTTTTCGCTTGAGATAGACGGGATTTTCAGGGCAAACTCATATTTTCTTAAGGGAAAAGCTCTGGATATTTATGCGGATTAAAATTACAGTGATTGCTTTTCTGTTTATCAGCTCCTATTGTTTCCCTCAGCATTTCCTTGAGGAGCAATATCAGTATGCTAAAGGCTTATATCATACGGAGAATTATTTTGATGCCGTTACAGAAGGAAAAAGGCTTCTATTCGCTGATACAGTGGGGAGCTATTCCTACCCCGGAAATATGCTTATCGCGTTTTCTTACAAAGGAGGCGGCAGGTTTGAAGATGCCCTGGCTTATTTTAACCTCGCCCGCAAATATTCATCCGGCAACCGGGATAGTTATATTGCCAGACTCGAGGCAGTAAAATGCCTGATCATTCTCCGGTCCCCTTCTGCCCTTACTCTGCTTCGCGGACTGGAAAAAGATCATCTGAGCGAATACGATCAGTACGGCACCCCGGCTTACTGGCGGGGATGGTACTGGCTTTTCCGCGGGGAACCCGGTTTCGCCCACGAAGATTTCGCAAAAACATCAGTGGGAAAATACCTTTCTGAGTTCTGCGACAGTATAAATAACGAAAAATATTCAGTAAATTTTGGTCGTTCAATTTCTTACCTCGTGCCGGGGAGCGGACTGCTTTACTCAGGAGAGTATTACGGGGCTTTTATGTCCCTCCTGTGGAATGCTCTCGGCATATGGCTTACGGCTGATGCCTTGAACAGCGGCCGGACTCTTGACGGCGTTCTGCTAGCGAACTTCGTCTGGTTCCGTTTTTATTTCGGCGGAATCAACAACGCGCAGAAAGAAATAACGAATAAAAATAGTGAGTTGATCAATACAGCGATACAATATTTAGAAACCAATTACAAAGGCCTTAAACCTTGAAAACATCTGAAGACAGGATACGTGAACTCGCTCTGCAGGCGATAAATGAACTCGGAGAAAACGCGACTGAAGAAAAAGTACGGCAGCTCGTCGGGCAGAAGCTGGCTACCGAGGGCGTTTCTTCAAAGACCTCTGACCGCACCGGAACTCGTGTGATCCTTACCACCTTCGGCATTAATCAGCCTGGTGTTGTAAGTACAATTACCAGTAAACTGAGCGAATGCGGCTGCGACATACTTGATATTTCGCAGAAGATAATGCAGGAGTTCTATACGATGATAATGATGATCGACCTGACTGGCTCCACGAAAGAACTAAAAGACCTGCAGGAAGAGATGAATACCATCGCCGCCGGACTGAACATTAAAATATTCCTTCAACACGAGGATGTATTCCGCTATATGCACCGCATTTAATAAAGGATAACACGTGCCATACGAATTTGATGAAATCTTAGAAACGATTAAAATGACGGAGATCGAGCATTTCGATATCCGTACCGTAACAATGGGAATCAGCCTGCGGGACTGTACGGACAGGAACATCTCGGTTGTAACTCAAAAGATATACGATAAGATCACGAGATATGCTTCGCGACATATTGAAAACGCGCAGAGCATCGAACGGCAGTTCGGAATTTCTATCGCGAACAAAAGAGTTTCCGTTACCCCGATTGCCATAATAGGCGATTCTTTCGGGATTGAGGAATTTGTCAGGATCGCCGAAGCCCTTGATAAAGCCGCTCTTACGGTCGGTATTGATTATATCGCCGGATATTCCGCGCTCGTTCAGAAAGGATTCACCTCCGGTGACGAATCGCTTATCCGGTCCATCCCCCTTGCTCTGTCTACCACGGCAAAGGTTTGTTCCAGTGTAAATATCGGCTCCACCAAAGCGGGAATAAATATTGACGCGGTTAACCTGATGTCTCAAATGATAAAAGAAACCGCGCGTCTGACCGCCGAACGGGATTCCATCGGCTGCGCCAAATTAGTTGTATTCTGCAATGCCGTAGAGGATAACCCCTTTGTTGCGGGCGCCTTCCACGGAATTACAGAACCGGAAGTTGTGCTTAACGTGGGCATAAGCGGCCCGGGTGTTGTACTCGACGCTGTTAAGTCGCTCGGCGGAGGAAATTTCCAGGAACTTGCGGAGGTAATAAAAAAGACTGTTTTTAAAATAACGCGCGCCGGAGAACTCATCGGAAGGCGTGTTGCAGAAAAAAACAATATTCCTTTTGGTATCGTTGACATCTCTCTCGCCCCCACCCCTGCCGAAGGGGACAGTATAGCGGATATTCTCATCGCGATGGGAGTTGAGGATGTAGGCGGTCCCGGCACAACTGCGGCGCTGGCACTGCTTAATGACTGCGTAAAAAAAGCCGGGCTTATGGCAAGTTCCTCCGTCGGCGGAATGAGCGGCGCGTTCATTCCCGTTAGCGAAGACCAGGGAATGATCAGAGCTGTCGAACGAGGCAACTTAACCTTGGAGAAACTAGAAGCAATGACCTCGGTGTGCAGTGTGGGGCTTGATATGATTGCCGTCCCGGGCGATACCCCTGCCGAAACCATCGCCGGTATTATTGCAGATGAGGCCGCAATCGGAATCATTAACGATAAGACTACCGCTGTAAGGATAATCCCTGCATACGGGAAAAAAGTAGGTGAATCGGTTAATTACGGCGGTTTGCTCGGACTCGCTCCTATTATGCCCGTGAAAAACATCTCCTGCGCAAAACTTTTATTAAGAGGAGGAAGAATCCCCGCCCCGACAAGGAGCCTGACTAATTGATAATGAATAAACCTGTCTAACAGAATCCAACTCCCCTTTCCATTAAGAGGGAGAGGGGCGGGGGTGAGGTTGCAGGGTTACTCAGGATACTCTCCGCGTTCCAGGATAAGCTCGGTTCGTTTCAGGGTGGCCCACCTTAGTCTCCCACTTCTTTTATATTATAATCTTCCCTTAAACTTTTGAGAAATTCGCGCACGCACCCCACGTTCAAGTCGCCCCCTCAGCGTAATTTTCTGAGTAATAATAATTATTTTTTCTTAAATTGTAAGTCTTGATATTAAACATTCAGTTATTATAGGAGTATGTTATGAAGAAAGGACTACTGATCGGTCTTGGCATCGTTGGTGTTCTGATAATTGTAGGGATAATGATTGTTTCCTGGCTAGTGGGGTCTTATAATAACCTTGTCACGATGAATGAAGAGGTGAATAAAAACTGGAGCCTGGTAGAAAACCAGTACCAACGGCGTGCCGACCTGATACCAAATCTCGTTAATACCGTAAAAGGCTATGCAAACTTTGAGCAAAAAGTACTGACTGACGTTACGGAAGCAAGAGCAAGTGTAGGCTCGATTAAAGCCACACCGGAACTTATTAATGACGCGGCGGCCTTCCAGAAATTCCAGAACGCGCAGGCAAATTTAAGCGGCGCTCTTTCAAGGCTGCTCCTCACCGTGGAAAATTACCCTGACCTTAAGGCAAACGAAAACTTCCTTCAGCTTCAGGCACAACTCGAAGGAACAGAAAACAGGATTACCGTGGCAAGGAATAATTTTAATGAATCAGTTAATACCTACAACGCCACAATCAAACGCTTCCCCGCGGTTGTAATTGCGGGCATTTTTGGCTTCCACGAAAAACAGTATTTCCAGGCAGCCGCGGGCGCGGAAAACGCCCCTAAAGTTGAGTTTTAATGTTTAGACTTTTATTGTGCAGTCTGCTCATTTTATGGGCAGAACTGCACGCTGTTCCGCAGGTTCCGAAGCTAAAACTTTGGGCCACAGACCTGACCGGCACACTCTCTTCATCGGAGCTTGATTACCTCAACAGCAGGCTGAAAACCTTTCAGGACTCAACCTCGAACCAGCTTGTCTTTCTTATGATCCCCTCTCTCGAAGGTGACGCACTGGAAGATTACACTTACCGCGTGGCAAAAGAAAACCTGGTCGGCGATAAAGACCGGGATAACGGAGTACTTCTTTTTGTTTCCAAGGAAGAAAGGAAAATAAGGATTGAGGTCGGTTACGGCCTTGAAGGCGCACTCCCCGACGCTACTTCGAGCTACATTATCAGAAAAGAGATCGTACCGTTATTTAAAACCGACAACTATTTCCAGGGAATTGTCTCAGGCCTTGACGCAATAATGAAAGCTACTGCCGGTGAGTACAAGGCAATGGAGAAGAAAAAGAAAGGGAGCAGCGGTTTAGGCAAGTTTGTGCCGATACTTTTGATGATAATTTTCGGTTTCCTTTCCAGGCGCCGCCGTCGTAGTGTTTTCTTCGGAGGAGGCCCACGTATCGGAGGTTTCCCCGGCGGTTTTGGCGGAGGCGGTTTTGGCGGCTTCTCCGGAGGCGGCGGTTCTTTCGGCGGAGGCGGCGCAAGCGGCAGTTGGTGATTTTCACTAACATTTTCTTCACCTTAAATTAACTTTAGACTCACTAGTCCGCAAAATTATTTTATGCCTGCTTTGATAGATCAGAAGGAAGATTCGTATTGGCATCTTTTCAGGCAGGCCGTACTGCAATTCAACTCCCACGACTTTTTTTCGGCGCACGATTCATTTGAAGAATTGTGGTTGGAAGAGAGCGGAAGTAAGAGAAAATTTCTTCAGGGACTGATTCAGATCTCCGCGGGATGCTTCCACCTTGTAAGCGGAAACAAAAGCGGAGCGCTTAGCCTTCTGACTAAGGGAATGCAAAAAATAGTTGATTTTTCGCCTGATTTTGAGGGGGTGAATGTAAATTCTCTTGTTTTGGATATAAAATTACTTATATTTCATACAGAAAATTTCATTTTATATACAGATAAAATTATAGATTTACTACCCGAAATAAAACTTTCAATTAAGGAGAATCCCCAATGGCAATAATGATCACAACGGAATGTATTAATTGCGGCGCCTGCGAACCGGAATGCCCGAATACCGCTATTTACGAAGGCGGTGCAGGTTGGGAATTAGCAGGAAATTCCTATGGCGACGGTGACGCTGCCCCATCCGGCGCTTCCGGCTTTTTCTCAAACGACTTCTTTTATATCGTTCCGGACAAATGTACTGAATGTGTTGGTTTCCACGATGAACCGCAGTGCGCGGCTGTTTGCCCGGTTGACTGCTGTGTTCCTGATCCGAATCACGTAGAAGACAAAGACGCTCTTCTTCAGAAAAAAGATTACCTCGATTCACTCGGACGCTAAGCTTTAGCCGAAACCAGATAATTTTCAGCCGCTCTGCTCCGGGAGTAGAGCGGCTTTTTTATTCGGTTATCTTCCTTTTTTTCTTTCATAAAGGACAGTATAAGTTAATATGAAAAAGATATTTGTATTTTTTTGCCTTTTATTTGTTTCTTTCTCCTATCCACAAAACCACCGCTATGCCTGGCTGACCGATATGCACGTCGGTGCAACCGGTGCGGATGAAGACCTGACTGCTTGTGTTAATAGTATTAATGCTCTCGGCGATATTGGCTACGTTATTGTTACCGGAGATATTTCCGAAAAAGGCCGAGACCAGGAACTGATAAGCGCGAAAAATATCCTCGATAAACTGACCGTGCCTTATTTCATCATCCCCGGCAATCACGATACCAAATGGAGCGAAAACGGAAACACTCTTTTCCGGGAGCTTTGGAAAGATGATAAATTTGTATTTGATAAAAATAATATCAGGCATATCGGCTTGAACACAGGCATCTACTGGCGCGGCGGCGGCGGGCACGTTGCACCGCAGGACTTAGCCTGGTTTGATTCGGTTATTAACGCCACTCCCCGTTCAAAAGAAGTATTTGTTTATGTGCACCACGTCCCGGACGGCGACATTGACAACTGGTACAAGCTTTACAATATCGCCATCAGGAAGAACACAAAAGCTTTTTTCTGGGGGCACGGCCATAATAATAAACTGCAAATGATCAATGAAATTCCCGGTGTAATGTCGCGCTCCACCTTAAGGCGGGGAAAAGGATGGGGGTACACTGTTGTTGAAGATACCCGTGATTCCATCGCTTTCTACGAAAACCTTAAAGACTCCCTTCTTCTCTACTGGGGCAGCATAAGAAAAGATATCAGGCCATTGGGTTTGCAGATTGATTCAACTGATTTCGAGGATTACAGCGGATCCGTGAAATGGAAAAAGGACCTTTCTTTCACTCAGAGCGCATCACTGCTTGTATATAATTCCAGGATTTACAGCGTTACTTATAACGGCAAGCTTCGTTGCTTTGACCTCAGGGGTAATCTTGTCTGGCAGTATGACCTCGGGTCGTGCGTCGCCAGCCGCCCTGTTGCGCAGGATAACATACTTGCGGTTGCAACACTCATCGGTGATGTTTTTACTTTCAATGCTGATGACGGAAGGATGATCCAGTCGCTTGGTACTAATGAAAAGATCACTTCACAGTTGCAGGTCTGCAAAACCAGATACCAGGGAGAAGAGACCTGGGGGCTTATCTTCGGCACTTCAACCGGTAAAATGTATTGCTATGACCTCTACCTTCTTAATCCGGTATGGGAAAATGATTTTGCCAAAGGAATGATTGAAACCCGCCCCCTGGTGATCGATAACCGGATAATCTACGGAAGCTGGGACAGTTTCCTTTACTGTATTGACGCGGTATCCGGCACACTGAACTGGCGCCATACCGAAAACAGGAATTTTTATTACTCCCCCGCCGCGTGCGTCCCCGTTACCGACGGCAGCCGAATTTATATTGCCCGGCCCGATAAATTTGTAACGGCAATTGATATACTTCTCGGGAAGACTTTATGGAATAAAAATAACTTTAACGCCTGGGAATCAATCGGGCTTAGTTCCGACAAGTCCCGCGTACTTATTAAGAGTGTGGAAAATAATTTTTTTATAGCCGCAGCCAGGGACGGGAAGCTTATAAAGAAGATTGATATGAAATACGGTCTGGACACGATGCCGGTTGAGTTATTCGAGTCCGGCGGTAATATTATTTTCGGCGGCAAGAACGGTTTTGTTTATCATATTGACAATAAAAATAACTTCCGGAAATTATTTTATATGGGACAGGCACGCATCCATTCGATTTATGCAGTCACGGATAACGTATTTGCCGCTTCCAATATGGACGGGCGTATTGTACTCTTCAGCATCTGAGCGGAAATGAATAAATTCGACGGTGTCATATTTGATATTGACGGCACATTAACTTCATCGAACCAGCTCATATTTGATTCGTTTAATCACATACTTGACCGGTATATGAATAAACAGCTCTCCCCGCAGGAGATCATCGCGCTCTTCGGGCCCACGGAAGATGACCTTATCGAAGGATGGTTCCCCGATACCCACGAAAAAGTAAAACGGGATTATTACGACTATTATTCAGATAATCACGATATCGTCATTCTTTTCCCCGGAATGGAAGAAATCCTATCTGAATTAAAACTGAGGGGAGTTAAACTGGGAGTCTTTACGGGGAAAGGAAGGACTGCCGCCCTGATAACGCTTCAGAAACTTGGTATATACAAATATTTTGACCACATCGTGACCGGTACAGACGTTATTAACCATAAGCCTTCGCCGGAAGGGATATTGAAATTCCTAAACGAATATAACATTAGCAAGGGCAGGGCAGTGATGATAGGCGATGCAATCGCGGATATCAAAGCTGCAAGGGGAGCCGGTATAATGGTGGTTTCGGTACTCTGGGACAGCTATGCCCGCGATGAGATTATTGAACTCGGCAGCGACCTGATAGTGCATACCGTGGAGGAGTTACGAAGTTTTCTGCTTGATCAACGCTGAGGCAGAAATAAAATAAACTCACTCCCCTCACCTGGAGTGCTTTTCACTTCGATCTTACCTTTGTGCGCGTCAATTATATGCTTAACTATCGTAAGCCCCAGCCCCGTGCCTTTTGTGTTGTGCGTAAGTCCTGAAGTGACCCGGTAGAATTTATCAAATATCTGTCTGATCTCACCAGCCGCAATACCTACCCCTTTATCTTTAACAGAAATGAAAACCATCTTACCAACTACTCCCGTCGATACGACGATTTCCTTCACTTCGTTGCTGTACTTCATTGCGTTATCAATCAGGTTTATAGTAGCTTCGGAGACCGCGTCAGGATCCGCGCTCACTGCCGGAAGGCCCGGGCTCAGATTCATATGGAACTGAAAACCTTTATTCTTCAGATGGAATGTATAAGTTTCAGCAACTTTCTCAACCAATTCATTAAGAGAGGTTTCCCTGAAAGAATACCTGCGCTTGCCTGATTCCATCTGCGAGAAGTTCAGGATTGAATTAACAATCTTGCTCAGCCTGTTTGCTTCCGCGGAAATTATCTGATAATATTCCTTCACCTTATCTTCACCCTTTACTCTTCCCGTTTCAAGTGTCTCGGCGAACATTGTAATAAGCGCCAGAGGTGTCCTCAATTCGTGAGAAACATTTGAAACAAAATCTGACTTGATCTGCGCGAGCCTGATCTGCCTTCTGATATTTATTAACACCAAAATTATACCGCTGATAAAAAGCAGGTTGATAAGCAACAGGATATACAGGTTCCGCTTCCCTCTTTCGCTTATGGCTTCGCTTAGTGTTTCCCCCTTCAGGCTGATACCCAGGCTGTATCCTTTCAGCACCCACAACTCTTTTTTCCTGTCTATCTCCGCGGCCTTCACCGGGAAGTTTGAATAGACTATACTGTCACGGGCATCAGATAAGACAGCTAAGGTAAACTTATCTCCGGCTGCTCTTCCGATGCGCCTTGAAATAACCTCGGAAATGAAAGAACGCTTATTAACGACCAGCCCCGCGAGACTATTCTCTTTTCCGTCCCCCCGGACAGCAAAGAGGAGAATTATCAGATTATTATCATCTTTGATCTCCAGACTTTCAATCTTCCTGAAGCCGCTTTTAAAGTATCCTTCAAGTTTCGAAACCGCCCCGCTGTTCTCCCTGAGCACCTCTGTTATCCTCGCGGAGATAGTTTTCTCATCTATTGACGGTGAAAGTGTTTGAAAGACGGGAGTGCTTCTATCGACGTAGGAAAGCAAAAATACACCTTCAATCGGAGGGAAATCATTGGTGAACTGCCGTAGTTTTTCTGAAGTCTGTCCGGAACTTAAAAGGTGGCGCTCCACCGTTCCTGCCCAGGATGAAACCACGTCATCGGAATGCTGGTTAACCGAGAAAAGTATTGACTCCAACTGGTTTGAGTAAATCTCCTGCAGCACCTCTTCATTCTCGGAAATTGAACTTAACTGATAAACGGTAAAACCTATCAGTGGAAGAAGAATGACGATAAAAATGATCAGGATTATTTTTGTAAGCGGCCGGTTCATAATCTTCACTCACTTAATCGGTGTTCACTCTGAGTTTATCTATGAGCAGTGCCATATCCGCGGGAGGATCAGAAAAAAACATCATCTCTTCTTTTGTAATTGGATGCACAAACCCAAGTGACCTTGCGTGAAGCGCCTGCCGCGTTATAATCTCAAGCAGGTTTGCAACCCTGCTTTTCATCTTCGCAAGTGTTGAACCAAAAAGAATGACTCTTCCTCCGTAAGCCTCATCGCCGAAAATGGGGTGCCCGATCGAGGAAAGATGTACTCTTATCTGGTGCGTCCTTCCTGTTTTCAGCCTTAGCTTTATTAATGAAGCGAACTCAAATTCTTCCACCACCTCATAAAATGTGATGGCGTGTTTCCCTTCGGTATCTGAGACAGTAAATTTCTTTCTGTCTTTTTTACTGCGCGTTATGAGTGTGTTGATCTCCCCTTCCCTTTTCTGAGGAACTCCCCACGCAACCGCAAGGTAATCTCTTTTGATCGTATGATTTGCAAACTGGTGTGCAAGGCGCGAATGGCTTATATCATCTTTCGCGACAATAAGAAGCCCGCTCGTATCCTTATCTATCCTGTGGACAATGCCCGGTCGAAACTCCGAATTAACAGTGCTGAGATGACGGGTATGATGAAGCAATGCGTGAACGAGGGTGCCGGTGTAATTCCCGAGTGAGGGGTGTGCCGCCATACCTGCAGGCTTGTTCACTACGATCAGGTGGTCATCCTCAAACACAATGTCAAGAGGAATATCTTCAGCCTCGGCTTTCTCAGGCCGTGGGCTGACAGGGATGGCAACGAGTATCTCATCGAAAGGAGCCACCTTGTAATTGGATTTGATTAATTTACCATTGACAGTAACGTAACCAGCTTCGATAAGTTTCTGTATGCGCGTGCGGGTAGCGTTCTCGACGGAGTTGGCAAGAAACACATCGATCCTTTCTTTCTTCTTCCCTTCGGGAAGTTTAAAGCTGAACCTCTTTTCGGTTATCAGGTTCGCTGACATTTTTACTTTCTTCGGTTAAATCTTTGTCAATTTTAACTTCGGCCTGAGGCTCCGCCGCGTCACTTCCCGGCTCAGCAGTAGCTGCAGGTTGAGCGCTTTCAGGTTTACTCCCGGAGGAATCGGGTAATTCGTCCTGGTGTTTTTTATAAAACAGAAGCAGGATCGCCACGCCTACGGTAACGGCGGAATCGGCAATATTAAAGATCGGGAACCTGTCATAGGTGCGCCCGAACAGGTCAATATTGAAGAAATCAAAATCAAAGAAGTCTACTACCTTCCCGTAAAAAAGCGATGAATAACCGTAGAAGACTCCGTAGAATGTGCGGTCAATGAGGTTCCCGATTGCCCCGCCGAGTATGAGGGCAAGCGCGAAGCGGAGGCTGAAACTCTGCTTCTTAACGAGGTAAAGGTAATACACAACGCCGATTACGGCGAAGAAGGAAAAGATTGTAACTGCAAGTTTAACATTAAGGCTGAGGTCTATGCCAAAAGCCATTCCGGGATTTTCCACGAAAGTCAGCATAAAAAAGTCGCCGATTACCGGGATCCTCTGTCCGTGGTACATTCCCGCGTGGCTAAAATTAAGAAATGGAATATTGAACCCCTTGACTGCAAGTTTAGTGGCCTGGTCAAGAATTACAACAAATAAAGTTACATATAATATGCGCAAAGATTTCCTTAAGAATTAAAAATTAACGATTAAAAATTGATCCCTCAGGGAATTAAAACATTCCTCAGGCGGAATCAAATATTTTATTAAAATATTTGATTCTCGATAGAGTAAATCTGTCCCGGTGGATTTTCAATAATTAATGATGCCGCTTTTTCTCCTGCTTCAGCTTTATCGGTAAGCATAACTGGCTGTGGGGGACTGCTTCAAGCCTTGCCTTCGGAACGAGCGGGCAGGTGTCGCACAGATATTTGGGTTCGTCTATACACTCAATACAAATACCGTAGGTTCCAGCGTCGATCCTCTTAAGCGCGTCCTCAAGGTATCCGAGGAATTTATTTTCTCTCTGGGCGTAGAGGAAAGTCTTCTCCCTCTCCATCGCGTCAGTACCCTGCTCTGCCATATGCAGGGAATAGGGTGAGTTTTCATTTATATATTCCCCGGTCGTCGGATCCATCATCTGGTCGCGCAGGTTCTGAAGCTGTTCAAGTATTTCATTCTGTTTAGCGATAATGATTTGCCTGAAATGTTCAAGGTCAGCTTTACCGTAACCGTTGATCTTACGCGGCGGCTTCGGGGCGGCTTTCACTTCCTCAACTGGCTGCACGATTTTCTTCACTGCCTTTACGGGTGCCTTTGGCTTCTTCTCCACTTTAACGGCAGTTTTTTTCACCGGCACCACTTTGGCGGCAGTTTTTTTCGCTACAGCCTTTTCAGCTTTTTTTGCCTTCGGCGCAGCCTTTACTGTTTTCTTCGGCTTTGTTTCCTTTTTTGGTTTAGCGGTTTTTGTTTTCGCTTTTTCCTTTGATACGGCCTTCTTCGCTGCCATTTCAAACTCCTATATGTTTATTTTGTTTTTTCAATTCTTATCTTAAACGTTTCGTCGTCAATTTCACAATCAGATACGGCAGCACCGTCCGCCGGGCTTTCGTTATCTTTAGAGGGCAAATATAAAGATTCTTCACCTGAGTATGAAACAAATTCGGCTAAGGTTTCGGTCGAAATATAGTCTCTGAACTTCTCGGCCGCTTTGCCGGCTTCACCGGCGGAATTATGCCTTACCGTTATCCTGTCCGTAACCTCAAATCCGGCTTTTTTCCGGAGGTTCTGCACCCGGTTAACAAACTCCCTGGCGACACCTTCAAGTATCAGCGCCTCGTCAAGGTGGGTATCCAACGCAATAGTAATATTTCCTTCCGTCTGAACCGCCCATCCGGTTATTTCGTGGCTCACAATCTCAACATCATCGGTAACAACTTCTACCTGCTCACCTTTTACATCGAGAATAATCTTGCCCTCTTTTTGCATAGCGGCTATTTGTTCCTTCGCCATCCCCCGGATTGCTTCGGCGACAGGGTTTACCTTCTTACCGTGCTTGGGGCCGATTGATTTGAAATTCGGTTTCGCCGAACGCTGTACCATTTCCGCGTCATCAATCAGCACCTGCATATCTTTAATGTTAAGTTCTTCAAGCACTACGTCCCTCATCCGGGAAAGGGCGTCAACTTTTGATGAGTCTACCGCGACGAGCAGTTTCTTCAGGGGGAGCCTCGTCTTCAGGTTCATTTTAGCCCTCACCGCGCGGGTAAGCGTCACCACCCTCTGGGCGATGTCCATCTTATCCTCAAGTTCAAAATCGCGGTAGGAGTGCGCAGGTATCGAAGAGAGATGCACGGATTCCGATTCGTCACGTTTTGTGACTCTGTTCAGGTTCTGATAGATCTCTTCGGCGATAAAAGGAGTGATCGGCGAGATCAGTTTTGATACTGTTATCAGGCACTCGTATAACGTCTGGTATGCGGAATATTTAATTTCATTCATTTCCGATTTCCAGAATTTTCTTCTGCTTCTGCGGACATACCAGTTGGAAAGATCGTCAATCACAAAATCACTTATGAGCCGTGCAGCCTTAGTCAGGTCGTAACCGTCCATATATTCGATGTACTTCTCTATGATCAAATTCAGTTTTGAAATGACCCACCTGTCCAATTCAGGGCGCTTCTCATAAGGGATCGGTTCTTCCCTGAACTCATAATTATCGACACCCGAGTAAAGCGCGAAGAAAGAATAGGTATTCACGAGCGTACCAAAAAACTTCCTCTGTGTATCGAGCAGGTCCTCTTCGCTGAAGAGTGTCGGGCGCCAGGCGGGGCTGTTAACAACAAGATACCACCGTGTGGCGTCAGCCCCGTACTTGTCCATAAGCATAAAGGGGTCAACAGTGTTGCCCTTTGACTTGGACATCTTCTGCCCTTTCTTATCAAGTATAAGATCGTTAACAAGGCAGTTTTTATAAGTAATATTACCAAACAGCATTGTACCGATAGCGTGGAGCGTATAGAACCAACCCCTGGTCTGATCTATTCCTTCACTGATAAAATCAGCAGGGAAGTTCTCCTCAAACCATTCTTTGTTTTCAAAAGGATAGTGGAACTGCGCGAACGGCATTGCGCCGCTGTCGTACCAGACATCAATTAATTCAGGGGTACGGCGGAATATTTTTCCGTCTTTCTCAAACAATACTCTGTCAACGAATGGCTTATGCAGGTCAATCTCAGGCAGATCAGAAACCGGAATTCTCTTCCCGTTTTCTTCAATGAATCCCTGCTTAAGTTCTTCGATACTTCCGACCGCGATCATATCGCCGTCATCAGCAAGCCAGATAGGTAAGGGGGTCGCCCAGAACCTGTCACGCGAAAGAGCCCAGTCCTTATTCTCCTCCAGCCAGTTACCGAACCTGCCGCTTCCTACTTCCGGAGGATACCAGTTGATTGTTTTATTAAGCTCAACCATTCTCTTAGCGATCTCGGTTGTGCGAATAAACCACGACTCGCGCGCGTAATAGATAACGGGTACGTTGTCAAATCTCCAGCTGAACGGATAGGAGTGCTCTATAGTTTCCTTTTTATAGAGTTTTCCTTCCTTCTTCAGCTTTACAATAATACCCTCGTCGGCATCCTTTACGAACTTACCTGCAAAATCAACTATCTCCTCGGTGAACGTACCGTTCCTTTTTACCGGCTGAAGCATCGGCAGGCCGTACTTGCGTGAGACTTCATAGTCGTCCGCGCCGAATGCCGGGGCAATATGCACTATGCCCGAACCGTCACTTGTACTCACAAAATCACCAGTGATAACGTAGAAAGCTTTTTTATTCGGCTGAATATACGGGAGAAGCTGTTCGTAAGAAATCCCCTCAAGCGCCAAGCCTTTGAATTCTTCGATAATAGTGTATTCATCCTTAAGTACGGAGAGCCTGTCTTTCGCCAGTATAATCGTTTTTCCCGCGTGTTCGACTTTCACGTAATCAATATCCGCGCCTACCGCGAGCGCGACGTTTGAGATAAGGGTCCACGGTGTAGTGGTCCAAACAAGAATGTGCTCTTCCCTGCCTTCTATCTTAAAGAGGACGTAGACTGACGGGTCTTTCGTCATCTTGTAACCGAGCGCCAGTTCGTGAGAGGAAAGGACCGACTCAGTCCTCGGGCACTGCGGAACAATTTTATAATCTTTGTATATCAGCCCTTTGTCAAAAAGAGTTTTCAGCGACCACCATACAGATTCAATATATTCATTCGTGCAGGTTATATACGCCGAGTCCAGTTCTATCCAGTACCCCATCCTCGTGGTCATTTTTTCCCACAGGTCTTTATAAGTAAACACTGAGTTTTTGCAGGCGGCGTTGTACTTTTCCACTCCGAACTCAGGTATCTGGCTCCTTGAAGTAATACCGAGGTGCTTCTCCACTTCAATTTCTACGGGAAGACCGTGAGTATCCCAGCCGGCTTTCCTGTGCACTTGGAATCCGCGTAGTGTTTTGTACCTGCAAATTGAATCCTTCAGTGTCCTGGCCATTACATGGTGGATCCCCGGTTTGCCGTTTGCGGTAGGAGGGCCTTCATAAAACGTAAAAGGCTTCTTAGGGTCTCTAGTGGTTACGCTTTTTTCAAAAATTTTATTCTCTTCCCAAAACTTCAGTACATCTTCTTCGATCTTTGGGAGCGGTGTTTTTTCTAAGTTTTGCTTATACATCCCGGACTAATTGTTTTCTTCGTATTTTTTTAATAATTCTTTTTCTATTTGGATAAATTCTTTCAGTTCCTTTTCAATTCTTTCCTTTTTCAGAAAGATATTCTTCGCCGTAAGTTCGGCATCGTTAATAGTTTTAGCGGCTTTGATGTTCGCGTCCCTGATAATCAGATCTGATTCTTTCTTCGCGTCCTTTATTGTCTCTTCAAAAAGTGTAACTTTTTCTTTGAGCGAATAAGCCTCCTTATCCAGGCTGATCACTTCTGATACCGCAAGCCCGAATATTCCCATCGAGCCCAGTAAAATATTCCTTACCATATAGGCAAGCAACTTCTCAATCGATGTGTTACCGGCAGCGAAGTACTCACCGAACGACATAACCATAATTACGGTTATGATTGCAACCGATGCAGTCACGCTGATCAGTGTCTTAACACCATCATTCCATTCGTAATAGCTTTTAAGATACCATCCCGCGCCGAAACAAAGCGCCGAGAGAATGAACCATACCGCAATATTCATATCACCAATACGGAAAAGATCCGTATCAATAAAATTCGAACTGAATACCAGCAGCGCGGTCAGAGCAACAGCGAAATAGGAACCAATGCCTTTTTCCACTTTATAGCCTCTTTATTACTTCTTTCATTATCAGTGTCATTTTCGGTTCAGCCAACATCGCGGCTTCAATTACTTCCTCTAGTTTTACAGGTTTAAGGTTGTCAGGGAAACATTCATCTGTAATTATACTCACACCGAAAACCTTTATTCCGCTGTGGTTCGCTACAATATTTTCGGGCACAGTGGACATCCCAACCACATCCGCGCCGATTCCGCGGAGGAACCTGTATTCTGCTCTTGTTTCCAGGTTCGGGCCGGGAACTGCAACGTACACCCCTTTGTGTACTTTTATTTTATTCTCCATTGCTATCTCTTCCGCGAGTGCCACAAGTTTCAATGAATATGGCTCACTCATATCAGGGAACCTGACGCCAAAATCATCCTCATTCTTACCGATGAGGGGATTATCACCCAAAAGATTTATATGGTCAACCATCAGCATAATGTCTCCCAGTCTGTAGAGCGGATTCATTCCGCCGCACGCATTGGATACGAGTAATGTTTCGACTCCGAGCTTCTTCATCAGTCTCACGGGATACGTAATTTGCTGCATCGAGTATCCTTCATAATAGTGAAATCTTCCCTGCATTACTACAACTTTCTTCCCGCCGAGTTCGCCGAATATCAGTTTTCCGTGATGCGACTCAACAGTCGACAGAGGAAAATGAGGAAGTTCGGCGTAATCAATTTCGTGTTTTATATCTATCTCTTTTACTAATCCTCCCAAACCGGTACCCAGGATTATCCCCACAGGGTATGTATCACCGGTATGTTTTTTTATCACATATAATGTTTCTTCTAATCTTTCTTTCAGGCTTTTCATATAAGCTTTTCTACAATTGAATCTATGTTAATGTCAAGTTGGCTTGGGGTTTCTTTTTTCTGCTCGTGTTTCACTTCTTCCTCTACTCTCGTCACCTTTGCTTCAAGCAAGTGCGCCTGCGTAGTGATCATAGCTTTAAGTTTTGCGATCAGTAAATCCCTTTCTTCTTTGAGATTTACTATAGAAGAACGAATCTCATTTGCTGTCTCTTTTGCTTTATCTACGATCTGCTGAGCTTTTATTTCAGCCTCTTTGAGCATCAGGGAGGACTGCTTCTTAGTTGACTCTATTGCCTTAGAAGAGTTCTCCTGCGCTTTAAGCAGTGTATCCTGAAGGCTTTTTTCGATTCGCCTGTATTCGATCAGCTGGTCTGTGGCATCCTCAAGCTGCTTTTTAAGGTTCTCGTTTTCGCTCTGAAGTTCCTCAAAATCATCCGCGGCCTGCGAAAGGAAAGACGTAACCTCAGCAGTATCATACCCGCGCAGAGTGCGGCTGAACTCCTGTTTACGAATACTCAGTGGTGAAAGTTTCATTATATTTTTTATAAGTTTGTTTAATATCTTAAAAGTCAGCGGCTGCCAAAAATTGCCGTGCCGATCCTCAGTATTGTAGCGCCTTCTTCGATCGCTATCTCATAATCCCCCGTCATACCCATTGATAACTCAGCCATCGCGAAACCAGCGTTTATCATCTCCTCCCTTATCTGACGCAGCGCGGAAAAGCTTTTTCTGATTACCGCTTCATCATCAACAAACGGAGCCATAGTCATCAGCCCCCTCAAGAGCAATGATTTATAATCCCTGCAAAATTCCGCGATTTGGTAAAGTTCTTCTTTCGATTCGATCCCCCCTTTTGTGTCTTCTCCGGAGGTCTTATACTCCAGTAATACGGGCTGAACAACCCCGGTCCTTTCAGCTCTGGCTGCTATTTCCTGTGCCAGTTTCATCGAATCCACTGAATGGATAAGAGAAGCAACCCCAACGACGTATTTCACTTTATTTGACTGTAGTCCGCCAATATAATGCCAGTTGACAGGGTACCCTATCGATGAAGCTTTATCCCGCAACTCCTGCGCTTTATTTTCACCAAAGTCACGCAGACCCGCGTCAAAAGCCTCGCGAATAACATCAATCCCGAAAGTTTTTGACACCGCGACAAGCTTAATCTCCTCAGCGTTCCTGCCGCATTTAACAGCAGCTTCGCGGATAGAATCCATCAGCCGTTTAGTGTTTTCAGCAATCATTACAAAAAAAGTTGACCTAAAATGTATCGTTTTTAGAGGTAAAAACCAAAAGAGAAAAGGGGGACCCCGGGGATTCAATTAAGAGTTTAAAATGAAGAATTAAGAATTATTGAGCAAAATTCAGAAAATTAAGATGTTTTATCCCACGCCTTTCCGGCACCCTTCCATCCTCTCCTTAAATTGACAGTATAACTTCACCTGCCCCTGAAACTATCACTGATTCTGTCACTGATAGTGAAACTTTCCTTGAGCGCGCTTTCACTTCACACGGAAAATAATTTTCCCCGCTACGAATCGTGATTTTGATCATTGATCATTGATCATTGGTCATTGATCATTGCCTCCCCCTGATATCTGTCTCAGTTCTGGGAATCGTAAAATAGAAAGTTGTTCCATTATTCTCTTCGGTTTCGAAACGGAGAGTACCGCCGCTATGTTCAACATATTCCTTCGTAATGAGCAGACCAAGTCCGGCGCTTAGTTCGCCTTCCGTGCCTTTCCGTTTTGTTTCTTTTGCTTTGGTCAGAATATACGGCACCATAGATTCCGGTATACCTATACCAGAATCGCTTACGGAAATTTCGGTATACTGACCGGCTTTAACTGCCTCAAGCTTTATTTTTCCGCCTCTGGGTGTATACTTGATAGCATTCGATATAAGGTTTCTGAATATAGTACTTATCACACTTGGATCAGCAAAACCAACAGCATCATCACCGATTTTATTAACTATTTCAATTTCTTTCTCTGAACTCCTGACAGAGTGAATCTTCAGAACTTTCTCGGAGATATTTCTTATCCGTGCTACCTCAGGCGAGAATGATACATCCTCTCTCTGAAGCATTGCCCATTCAAGCAATTCCTCCAAGAGAGCATACAACATCTTAACAATCGGGTGGAACTTTGGCCCGATATCAACAAGAGCGGCAAAATCTCCCTCCGGGATCGCGTGATCAAAAAATTCCGAGAGTCCAAGAAGTGCCTGGAACGGGCTCCTGAGATCGTGCGCAATGATCGAAAAAAACTTATCTCTCTCTTTAAGAAGTTTCGCGAGTTCCTCGTTTTGCTTCTTAATCATTTTCTGTGCTTCATAACGCTCGGTAATATTTCTCGAGATACCGCTTAATTCAATTTTTCCGTCTTTATTATGATACCCATAAACGATCATCTCAACAGCAACGGTGCCCCCGGACTTTGTGTTTTGGTGCAATAATATAATTTCGGGGTCACTTCTGACATTTTGTTTGGTTTTCTGGTAATGTTCGTACAATTTCTGTTTAGCGACCTTCAGCGACTCCTCGGTAAAATAGAGGTCAAAATCCATTGCCATGAATTCTTCAAGAGTAAATCCTGTCAGTTGTTCAATAGAAGGTGTCATGAAAGTCACTTTCTGATTCTCCGCGTCCAGCTGCCACAGCACATCTATTGAGTTTTCGTAAATGAAGCGGAGCCTGTCTTCAAACGCCCTGATCCTGCTCTCGAATAGTACCCTGGAAGTAATGTCTCTGGCAACACCCAGAATTGTAAGTTTTCCACGACTGTCCATATGTATTGTGCCGGAAACTTCCGCCCATATCGTCCCGCCTCCTTTTTTAGTCTGCTCAATAATAATTTTTTCTGATGTGTTTTCGCCCGTCACCTTAAATCTTTCAACCAGCTCACTTATTTTTGTCTGAGCTAGAGGCAGAGAGCCCGGCGAAACCGAAAACTCAATACCATTATTCATAATTTCCTCGGAGGTGTATCCTCTTTGGTTCTCTACCGCGGGACTAACATAAATAAAGCGCATTGTCTCTATATCAAGAAGCCACACAACGTCGTCCATATTTTCAGCCAAAAACCTGTAACGGCTCTCGCTCTCCTGTAATTTTTTCTCTCCCTCTATCCTGTCTGTAACATCCCTGGAGATGCCGATCATCTCGATCTTACCTTCAGCATTTAGATGGACGGAGGTAACGTCTTCGGACCAGAATAATGTGCCGTCTTTTTTTATCAGCCTGTTCACGTTAATATTCGGCCGGGATTTCCCTTTCTCACGGAATTCTGCCATTAACCTTTGACCTGTCTCGACTATATTAGCGAGTGTTTCCGGAGTCATAAAATCCTCAAATCGAATCGATTTCATCTCCTCCACGGTATAGCCAAAAGTCCGCTGAACATAGGGGCTCAGGTAAGTAAACTTAAAAGTCTCCGGATCAATCGCCCAAATAATATCAGACAAATTGTCAGTGAGGAAACGGTATCTCTTTTCACTCTCTCTTATTTCAAGATCCGATTTAAGCCTCTCTGTTATATCGCGGGCTGACCCGTAATACATGTCTTTAATAAGAACAAGATTCCACTCAAGAGATCTGTACTCCCCTGACTTTGACTTCATTCTGTTAATAAATAAATTATCCCGCCGCGAATTCTGGTATGACTCCATCCACTTGATTGTTTGCACGACATCATCCTGATGGATCAGTTCTTTAATCGGTTTTCCTTCAAGCTCTCCGGGCTCATATCCCAGCTGATCTTTCCACACTCTGTTTACCTTTACAATAATACCTTGTGTGTCCGCTACGATAGCGAGATCAGCGGTAAACTCAAAAAAACTATCAGGATCAGATTCGGAGGAGAGTGATTGGTTAGTCATAGTTATAGTAGATTAAATAATTATTCCTAATAATTGGTTTTTTAAAAATTAAATCTTGCCGGTCTCAAAGCCCTCGACGTATCCAGGCTTTCAAAAATTCTCAGAAGAGCGAATAGATCTCACTCCCTGCCAAAAAATGAAAAATTATATTGTAAAGATAATAAAGTAATTTGATATAAAACGGATAATTTTATCCGGTATTGTAGCAATCACAGAAATGTTAAATTTTCACTTTTCCCGGGTGCATTAAAGGCCGGTTTCAAGTCCGCCTCCGCAAATATCATAAAGTCGAAGTATGCGTGCCGGGTAGCCCTACGATTGATAATCAGGTTCAGCTAGTCTTTACAGTCAGTATAAGAGAATTTCCGCTTTTTCAGATTCACGAAATGACTTAAAAGGCCAGCCACTAATACGGCTTAATTATCAAGCCTTCTAACGGGGATCTCAACCGTGAATACGGAACCTTTTCCGATTTCACTTTCGAATGATATTCTTCCGTGAATATGTTCAATAAATCTTTTTGTCAGTGTTAATCCTAAGCCGGTACCTTCATAACTTCTGCCAAGGCCTTCGCTGACCTGCCTGAATTCTTCCCATATCAGTCCGAAATCCTCTTTTTTAATTCCTATCCCACTATCCTGAACACTGATCCTTATATAATTTTCGTCATCCGGTATATCGCAAACTGAAATTGTAACGCCTCCTTCATCAGTATACTTAATCGCGTTATGAACCAGATTATTGAGTACCTGGATGAAAAGTGTATAATCACAGGAAATGCAGTTTACCTTTGACATAATATTGGCATCCAGGAATAAATCTTTGGCTTTCGCCTGTTCTTCGAACAGCGCTACCGTTTCAGCCAGAAGTGAGTTCAGATTTATTTCTTCATACTTCAACTCAAATTTTCCCGATTCAATCCTTGATAGATTCAGAATTGAATTCAGTGTGGAGAGCAGTCTTTTCCCGCTCTCGAAAATCGTTTTGCCGAGCCTTCGTATTTCCGGATCATCGGTGTCTTCGTGAAGTATTTCCGAAAAACCAAGTATTCCAATCAGGGGTGTCCTTAGTTCGTGACTCATATTCGCCAGGAAACTGGATTTCAGCTTATTCATTTCCTCCGCCTTCTCTTTCGCAAGAATAAGGTTCTCCACCATTTCTTTCTTCTTTGTAATATCCCGCATAATGCTTAGCAGAAGAGTTCCGTAATCCGTATCAATGTAACAATTTGAAATCTCCACCCATATTTTTTTGCCATTGAAAAGGTGTATTTTCCTTTCAATAAGGGGCTCGATCTCCCTTGCATTCATTATTTCCACCAACTTTTGCTGAACCTTATCCCTATCAGATTCAACAAAAAACACGCAAGCCGGATTACCCAATAAGTCTGCTTCCTCCATTTCCACGAGCCTGCAAAAAGCATCATTCACTCTTACTATCAATCCACGATCATCTATCAATCTCATTCCGTCAAACGAATTATCCCAGACAGAACGGAGCTGGCTTTCTGATTTATGAAGTTTCTCCTCCGCGATACGCTTTTGTTCTAAAGTACGTTCCAGCTCGGATATATATTCTTTTAATTTCTTCTCATTTTCGGCGGTCTGAACCATTTTATCTTCGAGTTTGCGGATCAGAACGGAATTATATTCTTTCAGGGAGAATGCATCTACCGAGAGCGGCGCTGCCGCGGGTAATTCAGACTTATTTACTTGCTGCAAAACAGTTTCAATATCTTTAAGAAGAATCTCCGGATCCTGGGGTTTGATAATAAATTTACAGGCGCCGAGGCTGAGCCCGAATTCCATATCCTTAGGGTGGGTATAAGTGGCAGTATAAAATATAATTGGTATTGATTTTAATTCACTGTCCTTCTTGCACTCATTACAAAGCGCGTACCCGTCCATCACGGGCATCAGAATATCAGTTATGATGATATCCGGCTTATTTTTTTTTGCCAATCCCAGAGCCTCCGCACCATTCACAGCGGAGATCGTTTCATACCCGCTCCCTTTCAGTAATGATTCGAGCAGGTATAAATTTTCGGGTTTGTCGTCAACTATCAGAATTTTCATGGTCATGTTGTTCGGTCAGTCAGATTTGCGGGGAGAAATGATTGCATTTGTGAAATAAAAGTGTCAGGATTAATTGGTTTTTCAATATAGCCTGTCGCCCCGGATTCTATTGCTTTTTCCCTGTCACCCGGCATTGCGTATGAGGTAACTGCTATCATGGGAACTTCTGCCAATTCGGGCTTTTCCCTTATTGTAGAGGCAACGGTATAGCCGTCCATTTCCGGCAACTGTATGTCGAGTAAAATTATATCCGGCCTTTCCGATAGCGACATCTCAATTCCGTCAAATCCGTTATATGCCTGCAGAACTTCATAGTTCGCGCTCCTAAGAAGAAATGTAAGCATATACATGTTCTGTTCATTATCTTCAATGATCAATACTTTCAAACTCATACAAATACCTTGTACTAAACTAACTCTTTATTTTCTGATCTTAATAATATACTAAATGTACTGCCAACTCCAAATGTGCTTTCGAGAGTGATAGTGCCGCCCAGCTTCTCGATAAGCTTTCTGCTGATGGAAAGACCCAATCCTGTACCTTCATGCGTCCTGCTTAATCCGGTATTTACCTGGATAAAAGGCCTGAACAGACTTTCAATATCTTCTTTCTTTATACCGATTCCCGTATCTGTTACTCTGATTGTGACCATATCACCATTCCTTTCCACCTCAACCTTAACACCTCCACGATCGGTAAATTTCACGGCGTTATTAATAATATTAATCAGGACCTGCGTAACCCTTCTTTCGTCACTTTTTATTTTTCCGATCTTACTAAGAAAAGTTAAGTTTAACGTGAGATTCTTTTTTTCCGCCAGCGGTCTTATCGTGGCAATGACATTCTCCAGCATCGCTTCGAAATTGAATTCAGCGATAGTTACAACCAGTTGTCCTGCTTCAATTTTTGATATATCCAGCACATCATTTATCAGGTCAAGCAGGTGATGAGCGCTCCCTTTCGCCATATTCATCTGTTTTTTCTGCTCAGCATTCAACGGCCCCGCTAATTCCATCAATAGCATTCCTGTAAACCCGATTATCGAATTAAGCGGAGTTCTTAATTCGTGAGACATTGTGGCAAGAAATGCTGATTTCAGCCGGTCGGCTGATTCTGCTTTTTCCTTTGCCAGAAAAAGTTCCGCTGTCCTTTTCCTAACCGTTTCTTCCAGGTCGGTCTGGTACTTCCTTCTCTCTTCTGCAACCCGTAACCTTTCTGAAATATCCCTGTTCACTCTCAGTATAAATGGTTTCCCGCCGATTTCCAGCGCGCTCATTGTTGATTCCATGGGATATGTAGTACCGTCTTTTCTTAAATGAATCCCTTCGCGCCTGACCGATACCATGCTTAAAAGTTCCTTATAGATTTGAATCGTTTCCTTTTCCGTTCCCCCGGTACCGTGGTCGGCAGCAGTATAAAGGATATTTTCATCTCTCCCAAGAAGTTCCTCACGGGTGTAGCCGTTCATCTGGCAGGCGGCATCATTGCAGTCGTAGATCTCGGAGTTCTCCGCGTTTGTTATGAAAATCGCCTCGGGTATGTTTTCAAAAAGGGTCCGGAACTTGACCATGTTCTCCCTGACGGCCGCCTCGGCAGATTTCCTTTCTGTAATATCTGTCAGCACCGCTATTCTTGCCTGTTTCCCTTCATACTTAAAACCATTGGAATGAGCTTCTACGGAAATAAGTGTACCATCCTTTTTCAGATGATGCCACTCGCCAACGTAGTTGTACCCCATTAGTTCCCGGGATAGATTTATTATTGCTTCTTTTTCTTCCCCGGGATAGAGATCCGGAAGTTTTAATTTCAAAGCTTCTTCTTTGGAGTAGCCGTATTCAATGGTAAAAGCTTCATTAACGGCTAATAAACTGAGGCTTCCCAATTCATATACAAGCATTGAGACAGGGCTTTGTTCAAAAAGATACCTGTAGTGTGTTTCGCTTTCCTGCAGCAGTCCTTCAGCCTTTTCTCTCTCTTTCAGTTCGTGTTGAAGCTTTTCGTTCGCTTCGCGCAGAGCTTTTGTTCGCACAGCCACCTTCGATTCCAGTCTGCGGCTCAGTTCTTTAGTATTCTGATACCACCGGTTTATCAGAAAAAGGACGATAACAACAAGGGCTAATATAATAATTAAGAGATGCTGTATATTTTTCTGCTGTTTAAGTTCTTCGTTCTTCTCCTGGAGTATCCGTTCTTTCTGACGTATCTGCCCGTCCTGTTCACTGATCCTCAATTCCTGTTCGTCCAGTTCCTTTGCGCCGGCTTTTAGCCTGTCCGTCTGAGTCTTGAGCTCGACGCTCTTTCGCTCCGAGAGCTCCACTTGCCTTTTCAGTTCCGCTCCCACATTTACAAGATCGCGTTCATATTTCTCAACCTCCTGCATCTTTTGCTCAAGCGCCTTTTTTTGTTCACTCAGGGTAACGGTTAGTTTCCTGAGATATTCTCTTTGAGCTTTTTCCAGCCTGCTCTGATACGCAATCGTATCTTTTACTTCACCTAATTGTGTCTCGAGCCTGTCTATATAGTTCTTCATCTCACGAAGATTATGAATTCCCGAACGATATAACTCCGCCACATCCACTTCAGTCCCGCCAAGAAGAATCAGTTCTTCAGAAAAGATGAGCTGCTGATTTATCATATTTGATTTGTTTACTTCGAATCGTACTGTATTCTTATCAGTATTAAACAAATTAATCATAATCAGCCGCTTATCAGCATACCCGTCGCTGATCAGTAAAATATTTTTCCCTTCAACCAAATCAAAGATTTCAGGGAACATTTTCCCGAACTCCTGCGGCACATACACAAGATTTGCGATACTGATGTTTGATAGATCACCCGATTTTTTTATCACAATCGGAACATTCCCTACAGTCCTGCCGGCGGTTAATTTCTTTAACTGATCAAAAAGTTTTTCATCTTCCCCGAGGATGAGAAAAGTAAATTCTTTTGCCGAGGGATCGTACTTCCATTGTATATGTTTAGTAAAATTATAAATGTATGCCGCCACAACTTCGTAGCGCTGAACTTGCTGAGAGAAGAAATCAACAGGCCGAAACAGTAAGAGGCACAGGAACAAACTGAAGAGTGCCGGAGTTCTTTTCATTTTAATCTCTGCTTTGTCGCATTAATTTAATGTTTGCTTACAGTGTAAAGTCATACTCAACCCTGATAAGGAATGTCCTCTGGGGCTGTCGGTAACGGCTCGGAGTACGGTTCGATGTATGATAATATTCAGCATCGAAGATATTCTTTATAATAAACTGAAAACTAAACCCATAAAAATTAGTGTAGGTGACCGCGCCGTTTAATAACCAGTAGGGATCAATCAGAATGTCCCCTGTCGTAGTGATGAACGCAGGATTTTCGCGGTTGCCTGAATAATGAAGGCTAAGATTAGCGCAAATGTTATTCTTAAATCTGTACAATACTGAAGCACTTCCGCTGTGTTTGGCAATTTCCTTAAGGAATTGCCCCTTCTCGTCATAGCTTTCAAGGTAACTGTAGGCCAGCGATGCGGTTAAATCATTTACCAGATACCTTAATAACATATCAATTCCTGCCGTCTTAACCTCCCCTTTGTTTATCCAGCGAGTTCCGGCAGTGGTTACTTCACTCACAATAGCCCCCCTTAGTTTATTAAAATACCCTGCAAAATCTAACTGGCAGTTTCCGGATAAATCATATTCTATTCCGGTTTCGAAGGATCGAAACGTTTCCGGTTTGAGGGCTGCATTTCCCAAACCGTCAGTATAATCCCACGGCTTGGGTGCCCTGAACGCTTCCGCATAACTGAACCTGATACTGCTTGCCGGGAAACTGTACACAATTCCAACACGGGGAGTGAATACACGGTCATAATAACTGCTGTTATCAAACCGGACTCCCGCCTGCAGATGCAGTTCATTTATAGGAGAATACTTCGGCTCAAGAAACATGCTCATCAGGCTGTTCGAAAGCATTATGGGGTACGGTGGTACCGGAGGCGTTTGCTGAGGTGAACTGCTGTATGAATATGTATTTCTCTGCGCGAGTCTTTCATATTCAAATGTAATACCTCCCGAAAGCGAAAAACTCTTTCCTGTTTTATAATTCAGTACCGCCTCTCCCCCGACGAGGTTATTCGGACGACAGTATCCGACCTGTGCTGTATCAGTTACATAATAAATGGAATTATCCAGTACCGTGGCGTCTCTGTGATAGACTGAAAATAATCCTTTAAACCCTCCGGAAAATGAATGACCGTACTTCACGTAATTATTAATGAATCTGATATTCCAGAGTGTGCCGCGGTCCTGATAGATTCTGCCGGCTGATTTTTCTAAAGTCGTAGTGGGCGTACGCTTATTAAGGTAGGAAGTACCGAAAGTCAGATCTTTGTATTGTCCCCTTAAGTCAAAAGCGTAGTCTTCTTCATAGTTTTCCATTTGCTCAGACCAGTTGTAATCACCCTTTTTTCCGCCAAGTTCTGCTTTATCTGTAGTCCTTACCCTGCCCGAGAACAAAATTCCCAGATTATTTTCATCATCTGAAAAGGAATAGCTTACATCACCGGTTTTTGTTCCAAAATTTCCTGCGCCAAAACTTGCATTTGCAACCTTATTCCGAGGATTCTTTGTAATAAGGTTTATGACACCGCTGACTGCATTTGTTCCGTAGGCTACGGACGACGGTCCGTAAACCACTTCAATTCTTTCAATATTGGCAAGATTGTATACCCCGCCCGCGTAGAATCCGCCGGAGTTAAGTTCATTTATCTGGATACCGTCAATAAGCAATAATGTAAGGTTGTTCTGATTTGTGACACCTCGAAGGAAAATATAACTGTTTATTCCTGTGATGTCCCTGAACTGGAAACCGGGAAGAACCGCGAGTGCTTCATCCAGCGTCTGAACGCCGCGTTCTTTTAATTCCTTTCCCGTAATTACGAAAATGGTTGCAGGGACTTCGCTGACTTTTTGTGTGACTTTTGATGCTGAAGAAATTTCGATATTCAGCAGATCTTTTAGGGAGAGTTCGGAGAGCTGGATTGAGTCTTTTCTGCCCAGGATATCAATCTGAAAGCAGATTAAGCAAATTAGGAATAATAAAAAACTGAAACCGGGGAAATTATTGACTCTCCGAAACTTCTTATTCATCAGGTAAAATAAAATGGACGGAGTCATGTTGAGTTTATGTGATGAGAACGAAAGTTAAATAAATCCGGTCTAATCTGCTGATTACACTTTTTTCTGTACCGTCTGGAATCTTCATTCGAAATAGTTGGTGTTTATCATAACAAATTAACTTGCATTAAATTTATTGCTTTTTAATTTAATAACCAATAGCACTACTGTGGAATTAATCACAGATTTTCTGCCATTTTCAGACCTCGGAGTGTTTATTCCCGGAATTAAAAATTTCCAGCACGCAGCGCAAGTCCGTAGACTTACGCCACGCGTGGATGAGAAGGAAATTTTATGGGGTCAGGCTGAAACTCGCTGCTTTATCTCCCCGTTGATGCCAATAACTATTACTTCCACGGGGAGTTCTATGCCAGAATATTCAATAGCCGATTTGACCAGCCGGAACAATCCGGAACAACAGGGGACTTCCATTATCATTATTGAAATTGATTTAATACCCTGAATACTGATCATATTAACCAATTTATCAAGATAGAACTGCTGGTTGGCGTCAAGTTTTGGACACGCAATCGCAAGTACCTTGTCCTTAAGAAAATCCTTATGAAAATCCGCGTAGGCAAAAGGGACGCAATCAGCCGCGAGGAGCAGGTTGCAGTTTTTGTATTGCGGCGCGTTTGGTGATATCAGGTGCATTTGGACCGGCCAGTGTGTTAAAAATGAATCCCGCTGCCCTGTTTCTTCATTCTTCTCAACTTCGTGGAAATCCACGGCAGGTGATCCGGCGCAGGCACAGGCTTTATCTTGTTTTATATAAATTCTTTCCGGATCAATTGTAATCCCTTTTTCAGAGAGATACTCAAGCCCCTGGGAAAGAAGGTCAATTTCATTATGTTCATAAAGGTGGCGCAGGTGCGCGATGATTGTATTCTCGCCGGCCCTGATCATATTCTCCATTACTTTAAGTTCATCATACGGTTCCGCTTCCCTTTTAATAACCCTTATCGCATCCTGGGGACACTCCTGAATGCAGGCTCCGAGCCCATCGCAAAAAAGATCGCTGATAAGCCTCGCTTTGCCGTCTATTATCTGCAGCGCTCCCTCAGCGCACACAGGAACGCATACTCCGCAGCCATCACATTTTTCTTCGTCAATTTCTATTATTTCTCTAATCATAAATGCTTTATAAGTAATCAGATTTTTTTATCTGATTAATATAATAATATTCACCTGACAAAAACAAATCTTAACTTTCGCAATGCTCCACAAAAAAATCGATTTGCCGTAACCCGAATATCGGCCTTTTCCTTTTCTGAAAACCATCCTTTCCCTGGATTTGGCAATTCATCTGTTAGCGCTGTTTTCCTTTGGAATCCACCCGGCTGATACTTTTTAGAGGATCAGAGCAGCACTACTACCGGTTTTTTTCAATTTCCTAAAATTCTTAATTCTTAATTCTTAATTTTTAATTATTTTAGGCTTTATTCATTAGTTATTGTTTCTGATTATTATGAAAGCTTCTGAGCTGGAATACCGCAAAGACCTGAGCCTGACTCCTGACATTGGTCAGATTTCCTTTAAGGACAGCAGACTTATCCTTCTTGATGTTAACTCCCTTGGAATCCTCCGGGAAAGCCTGATAAGCAAACTCGGAGTTGAACAAGCCAGGTCGATTATGCTTCAGTTTGGATATCAATCCGGCTTCTCAGACTATCTGCAGATTAAGACTAATTATACGTTTGATAATGAGGAAGAACTCCTTATCTCAGGTTTTAATCTTATGGAATGGGAAGGTCTGGCAAAGACTGTTCTAACTGATGTCCGCTTTAGCCATTCCCGGAAGGAGCTTCAGATCTCAGGGCACTGGCTGAATTCATACGAAGCTGAACAGCACCTCATCTACCACCAAGAAAACAGCGAAGGTGTCTGCTGGTCATTCGCGGGATACGTTTCAGGCTGGTGCACGGCTTTCCTTGACACAAAAGTCATAGCTGTTGAAAGAATGTGCGTGGGGAAAGGCGACGCGCACTGTGAATGGATTGCTAAACCTGCGAACGAGTGGGGCATTGAGGCTCACTTTATCATTGACGCATTAAAAGAGTTCTAAAAATATAAGTTCATAGATGTCCAGAAAGAAAACCAGGCCCGAAACAACAGGCGGGAAAAATAAATACTTTGTAACAGGAATAATTGTAATAGTCATAGCTGCGGTGATTTTTATGTTAATTCCCCGGAAAGATCAGCCGTTGGAAACTCCGGTTCCGGAAACTCCGAAATACGAATTTAAGAAAGAGGGCATTGTCATTTTTGCCTCTCCCGATGGAAACAGCAAAATCAGGATTGATGTCGAAATCGCCGATACCGAATATGAGCGTACACTTGGGCTTATGTACCGCACCGGAATGACTGAGATGCAGGGAATGCTTTTTGTCTTCCCGCTCGAGCAGCCTCTCTCCTTTTGGATGAAAAACACCATAATGCCGCTCGATATGATATACATAAACAGTAAAAGAGAAATTGTTAAAATCCATAAAAACACAACACCTTACAGCGAACAGTCTTATCCTTCGGTAGAGCCTGCTCAGTATGTGGTCGAAGTCCTCGCGGGATTCAGCGACAGGCATAATATTCAAGCAGGAGATAAGGTCTTTTGGCAATAATAATACTTCATAGATATCATGCAAAAATTTGAAACAGATCAATTCCGTTATATTGACGGAGAACTTTATTGTGAGTCAACGCCCGTTTCCGCGATCGTCGAGTCCGTCGGTACTCCGGTTTACATATACAG
>JABWCL010000084.1 GCA_013360295.1 Ignavibacteriaceae bacterium
ACCTTCTTCCATATCGGGTTGATATTCCGCGTTATCAAGATAAATACCAACTTTGGTATTGCTGATATTGCATTCTGAGATGTAAGGATCTGTATAACGAGAATGTATGCCGAAATAACAATTAGCTATATTAGTGTATTCGAGAGAGTCAATGCTTAAGGAATCAAGATAGATGCCATTTTGCTTTGCGATGTCAACGGCAGTAAAATTAATGCCTATGGGACTATTCGACATACCTCGGGAAACGAATGAACCATACACCCTCAGCTTAGCACCGTCGGTGAAAGTCAGGGTTTTCCCCGGATTAATAACAAGTTTCCCGCCGGACTCCACAATAATATCCTGCGAGGCTGTGTAACTTGCGTTTATCGTTAATATTGCCCCTGCTTTTACCCTTAATCTATTCTCTCTTAATGTATCGGCTGTTTTCACAGTGTCACTATATACTAAGTCGCCGCCGTTCCTTATTACAGGCCTGAGCAAATAAAACTTTCCGTTACCTCCGCTAAGTTTATCCCTCATTAACAAACGATGGCTGAATACTGTATCATATCCCCCTTCACAATCCCTCACTCTGATATTTGTATAATGCTGAAATGCCTGGGGCTTATCAATGCGGGGGAATACCTGCCTAGATACACTATCGTAATTAACAATAAATATGCCCTGATCATATTGATTCATTTTATGCTCAAATAATCCAACAAACACCTTCGTAATCCCCTCTTCTGCATTTAATATTTTTATATTTTCTGTTGAGTCTGAATCTATAAATGAGCCCTCGAACACGATTGAAGTATCAGGTTGATGATATGTTTGTGCGTACTTCCCCGTATATTTATAATCAAGTAAAGTATATCCCAGAGTCGTATCAAGCCTCGCGTTTATTGAGTCCCTTACGAAAATACCTATTTCATTAAAAACCAAAGGAATACTCTTCTTATCCGTCAACCCTTCGACAGTGGAATAGCTGTAGAACGGCTCATAAAATATTCCTTTACAGCCTGTTGCAAGAGCGAGCATTACATCTGCCCGTAGTTCCCATTTTCGCGGATGGCGCCAGCCGGAGGATGGCTCATTCCAGGTATTAATTACGAAATAATACGGCTTGTTATCATTAAATTTTGAGGCTTGGTGAACCAGGTTTCTCACTACATCAATAGCAACTGGAGGAGAATCACTCATCTGGTGGATATAATAAAACACTAATGGTTCCGGATTGGCATTCAGCAGCCAATTTTTAAGTGTATAAAATTTATTCCTCTCTCTGAGCCCATTCCAGCCGGGATAAAAATGTGTGTGCAACCGCGGGGTTTTTGGGTTTGAGTTTCGCATACTGTCAAGGTCTTCTGAAATAATCCTGATAGCATCGTAACTTGCGATTGTGTGCGGTTCATCTATCGTCATAACATATTTGAACTTATCAGCAAATACGGAATTTCCGGTGAAGGTGCTTAGATAAGTAGCAATATGGCTGGTTCTCCATTCGGAACCATAGTAGTTTAGATTACTAAAATACTTTTTCCATATTCTCGTATCATAACATTCAATTTCTTTTATTAAAAACTCTAAGCTATCTGATAGTTTTTTTACCCGGAACTCAACTGTCTGAAGTACATATTTTATTGTTGTATCCGGCCTCCCTAATGATTCCCTGAATCCTGCCAAACCGAATTGTAATAACTTGGCAGTTGACACATTGAAATCTGACCTTCGCAGGTCTCTTGAGGATAGTATTGTGTCTTTGATTTGCGCTGGGTTATAGTTGTGATCGGCATAAGTTGCATATACATATATCCTCGCAACTAAAGAATCCGGCTGGCCTGCCTGATACGGATACCTCAGCCTCATATCGTATCTGACTTCATACTGAACAGTATCCGGATTCCCGGCAGCATCATATGCGCCCCGATACCTCGTCTCCAATGCGTATGAGGGGCC
>JABWCL010000085.1 GCA_013360295.1 Ignavibacteriaceae bacterium
GCAGCCGCAGTCTGGCATCCGGTTGATTTGAATCCTGGAACTACATATTTAATCGCTATGAGTTATGAAGTAATTACTGGAACCGCGAATGATGTGGCTTCTGTTTGGATAAATCCTCCAGTGGATGGAACACAACCAACTCCTGATTTGACACAGATTGCTGGTGTTGATTTAGCAGAAGTTGCGCGATTCGTAGTACGGCAAGGATCGAGCGGAACACCAAATGCATCCATTGATGGTATTAGAGTAGCAACCACTTGGACTGAAATATTTCCACCTTCAGGAACCCCATTTATAAGTGTAACTCCATCTTCGTTATCAGGCTTTTCATATTCTCAGGGCGGTGGACCATCAACATCTCAAAGTTATAGTTTAAGCGGAAGTAATCTTACTCCTGCATCAGGTAATATTTCAGTAACTGGTTCAACGAATTATGAAGTATCATTAAATAATACAACATTCTCCGGAAGTGTCAATGTGCCTTATTCCGGCGGATCTCTTTCATCAACTCCTGTTTATGTAAGATTGAAAGCTGGATTAACAGGTGGAACTTATAATGGTGAAGAAATAACAAATACAGGTGGCGGTGCGACTTCGCAGGTTGTTACTTGTAATGGTTTTGTTATAAAACCGGAACCAACAAACCACGTTACAAATTTTGCAGGAGTAAATGGCACACCTTCATATTATTATATAATTTTAAACTGGATTGATGCTACCGGTGGAACGACTCCGGATGGATATTTAATTAAAGGAAGTTCTTTTGCATTTGATTCAATTGCTGCACCGGTGGATGGTGTACCGGAGACGAATTCTCTTTTTATTCAAAATGTCGTACAGGGAATTCAAACTAAAACATTCGGTTTTAATTCTGCAACAACTTATTACTTTAAGATTTTTCCTTATACAAATTCTGGTGCAATCATTAACTACAAAACCAATGGTGTTGTACCTCAATTCAGTATAGCAACAACAAATGCGCCTTCATTACCTTTGACTGAAAATTTTGAATATGTAACCGGATCATTTCTTACTGATAACGGATGGCTTGCACACAGTGGTAGCGGTACTAACCCGATTCCAATTCAAGCAACTCCATTGACTTATTCTGGTTATGTTAATTCAGGATTAGGTAAATCAATCTCTATGAATTCAACCGGTGAAGATGATAACAGAGCTTTTAATTCTGTTACTGCTGGAAGTTTATATGCTTCATTTATGGTGAACTTCAGTTCAGCTCAAACCGCTGGCGATTATTTCTTCCATCTTGGACCTGAAAATACAACCTCATTATACTTTGCGAAAATTTTTGTAAAAAAGAATGCAGGTGATAGCCTTGCAATTGGAGTAGCAAAAAGAAATAATGGTGATGTTGTTTACACATCTTTTAGCTATGCTTTAAATACGACTTATTTAATTGCAGTTAAGTACTCATTTAATTCCGCTACAAACACAGATGATGAAGTCAAATTATGGATCAATCCGGTTTTGGATGGAATTGAACCAAGTGCTACAATATCTCAGACAGATTTAGGTGAGGATGCTCTTAGTTTAGGAATGATGGCTTTGCGACAAGGAAGTTCAAGTAATGCTGCAACTTTAACTCTTGGAGGAATACGTGTTGCAAATTCTTGGATACCTTCCGCTGGCTCCTCAACCTTCCAGTTATCAATAAACTTATTAAATGGCTGGAATATGGTATCAGTACCGGGAACAAATCCGAATGGAATGGGAGTAGCAAATTGGTGGCCAGGCAGAGTTGGAGACGTTTATAAATATGCTGGCGGTTATCAAACAATAACTACAGCAACACCAGGTGTAGGATACTGGATGAAAAATAACGGAGCTCAGACTTATAATACAGGAGATGAATGGCCAGCAGGTGGATTGCAAGTAGTTGCACACACACCATTAACA
>JABWCL010000035.1 GCA_013360295.1 Ignavibacteriaceae bacterium
AAGTTGGCGGAGCCGGTACCATAAGAGATGATTAGAAGTTATTAATTGCGATAACCCCTCCCGGCCTCCCCTTTGTAAAAATGGGAGGAGATTTTATTGAAAATTTAAAACAATTTGCGCAGAATATTTTTTCTAACCACCTAATTCTTAATTAACTTCCTTTCCCAAAATCTTAAACACCGCGTCAATCCTCCCCAACGGCGCCGCTAACTGAACACCGGCAACAGATCCTTTAATATACTCAAAAGTTTCTTTCGCAATAGTAACGCCCTCGTTAAATCCTTCTTCTTTTGTGTTAGTCTTTCTCATCCTTTCCATTATGTCTATCGGAACCGACGCGCCCGGTACTTCATTATTCATAAACTCCGCGTTCCTGTACGACACAAGCGGCCATATACCGCATATAAGCGGTATATTTACATATTCAATCCGCTTTATAAAGTTTTCCAGTATCCTTATATCAAACACCGGTTGAGTAATCATATACTCCGCGCCGGCTTCTATCTTCCAGTCGAGCCTGCGGATTTCCTCATCCAGGTTAATGGCGCCGGGATTAACACCCACACCGATACTAAAACCAGTAGGATCTCCTATAGGATTACCTCCAAGATCAAGCCCGTGATTTAGCCGGTTGAGAAGGTTAGTTAATCCTATCGCGTCAACGTCAAACACAGCAGTTGCGTCCGGGTAGTTGCCAAGTTTTGGCGGATCACCCGTAATAGCAAGAATATTTCTTACTCCTAACGCCCACGCTCCGAGTAGGTCTGACTGCATGCCTATTACATTCCTGTCGCGGCAGGCAAAGTGCAGTACTGCCTCAATACCAACTTCACGCTGAATCATAACAGCGAGCGCCATAGCCGACATTCTTGCCGATGCGCGCGGACCGTCTGGAATATTAATCGCGTCGATGCCATAATAAAATAGTTTACGTGCCTTTTCGAGTTCCTTTTTAGCGGAGACGCCTTTAGGCGAGACCAGTTCAACAAGCGATACAAACTGTTTGCTTTTAATCTTATTACAGAGCCGTGATTTATCTTCTTTTTTGTATGGGGTAACTTCTTCCGGTGCTTCTATCGCGAAGCCGCTGCTTTTCACTTCAACTCTCTTCGCCGGACGCAGCGCCTGCACTGCCCGGCGTATTGCGCGAATGTGAGACGGATTAGTTCCACAGCATCCACCCACGATACTGGCACCGGTCTGTATAAAACGCTTCGCGTACTCGGCAATGTATTCGGGCGATGTAAGATAAATATTCCTTCCGCCGATGCTTTGCGGAAATCCCGCGTTTGGCTGCACGGAGATTGGCAGGTTTGTTCTTGAACGAAGCTCTTCAAGCGCGTCAAGCATAAGTTTTGGGCCGACGGAACAGTTCAACCCGACGACATCCACGTTGTATTCTTCTATCTTTTCAATAAAGCGGGAAAGCGGCGCGCCGCTGATCAGAGTACCGTATTCATTAATCGTAACCTGCGCGATGATAGGTATATCCGGGTTAATTTCCCTTACCGCGCGCACCCCCTGTATCATCTCTTTCACCAGCGCGAATGTTTCAAAAATTATCAGGTCCGCGCCCCCATCGATCAAACCTTTTACCTGTTCCTTAAAATATTCTTTTGCTTCATCAAAAGATATTTTGCCCAGGGGCTCTATCTGCACGCCAAGCGGCCCGACCGATCCGGCAACAAGAGCGCTGTCCCCCGCAACAGCTTTTGCCAACTCCGCGCCTTTGAAGTTAATTTCGTAAAGCCTTTCATCAAGCCCGTGCGGCTGCAACTTAAAGCGGTTGGCGCCGTAAGTGTTTGTTTCGATAATATCAGCGCCTGCGTTAATGTAATCGCGGTGTACCTCCTGTACAAGTTCAGGGCTTACCAGGTTAAGTTCTTCAAAACAGCGGTTAATGTAAATACCCTTTTCATAAAGGTATGTTCCGGTACCACCGTCAAAAACCATTATTTCGTTTTCGAGTCGTTCTCTGAATGATTTCATATATGTAAATATTATTTATCAGGCAATTTAAGTAACATTAATATAATTAAAAATTGATCCGTGTAATTCATTAATATATTGTGTTACGAGCGATGTTCTTGATGGATTTTTAATGATCATCCGGTGATTATTCTGAGCATATGCTTATCTTTGAGAATCAAAAATTTAAGTATACCCATGAAAAAGATATTCAGCCTCCTGTTTATTATCACCATTTCAGTTTTCTCACAAAAAGCACTGCTGCAGTCAGGCCCCATGTTAGGTCCCACCGAGATGCGTGAAACAATGCTTTGGGTTCAGACAACAAAAGCCGCCCAGGTTAAGTTTGCTTACTGGGATAAAGAAAAACCCAAGGACAAGTATGAAACAAAAACGGCGCTAACAAAGGAAGAAGACGGTTTTACGGCAACACTTATCGCGGATAAAGTGGAGCCTGGCAGAATTTATAACTATAAATTGTATATCAACAATAAACCGGTAGACCTACCTTACCGCAACGAGTTTAAGACGCTTAAACTGTGGCAGTGGCGCGAAGACCCTCCGGAGATAAATTTTGTTACCGGAAGCTGTGCTTATGTAAACGAACCGGTTTATGATCGCCCCGGTAAAGGATATGGTTCGGATTATGAAATATTTACCGCCATTTATGAGAAGAAACCGGATTTTATGGTATGGCTGGGAGATAATTATTACCTTCGCGAAGTTGACTGGAACACAAGATCGGGAATGATTAAACGCGCCACACACACACGCTCGCTTCCTGAACTTCAGCCGGTGTGGGGCACAGTGCATCAGTACGGCACGTGGGATGACCACGACTACGGCCCAAACAACAGTGATATGGGTTTTATACATAAATTCAAAGCATTGGAAGTATTTAAGTTATTTTTCCCGATGAACAGTTACGGTATTAACGGAAAACCGGGACTGACCACAAGTTTTGAGTGGGGTGACTGTGAATTCTTTATGCTCGATAACAGGTTCTACCGCACACCAAACGACCGGAAGACAGGCTACCGCGGGATATTCGGAGAAGAGCAAATTGAGTGGCTGATCAACGCGCTTGTAAGTAGTAATGCGACATTTAAATTTATCATCTCAGGCGGACAGGTGCTAAACCCCGTGGCAAAGTATGAAAATTATTCTACTTATCCGGAGGAACAGCAAAAACTCCTTTCACTGTTAAAAGCCGAAAATATTCCCGGGGTTATTTTCCTCAGCGGCGACAGGCATCACTCTGAACTAACAAAGATGGAGCGTGAAGGAACATACCCGCTTTATGATTTTACAGCATCTTCATTTACCGCGGGAATTTTTACACAGCCCGAAGATAACGAATGGCGGGTGGGAGAAGTAATAAAGAAGCATAATTTTTTACATATTAATGTATCAGGGAAAAGAAAAGACCGTGTGCTGAAGTGTACGTATTATGATAAAGACGGTAAAGAAATCTCCGTGTTTACATTGAAAGCCGCGGATCTTAAATAATTTAATTTCTCGCAGAGACGCAAAGGAGCAGAGCCGCAGAGTTTTAATCAAAAATCTCTGCGCCTCCGCGTTTCTGCGAGAATTTCTGTTAACAATCCCTAGACCTCTCTGCGCCTCTGCGTCTCCGCGAGAAAATATTTGTTTTTATGTCAATTTTCACCCAAAAAACATAGGTATAAGTCGGGAAAATATTCTTAATTTTTAATTCTTAATTTTTAATTGACAATGCCTCCTAAGAAAAAAGAATCTAAACCACGACAAATAATCGTTAAAGGCGCGCGGGAACACAACCTTAAGAACGTAAGCCTGGAGATACCTCGTAACAAGTTAATAGTCTTCACCGGAGTAAGCGGAAGCGGAAAATCATCACTCGTTTTCGACACCATATACGCCGAAGGACAGCGCCGCTATGTGGAAAGCCTCTCCTCCTACGCCCGTCAGTTCCTCGAACGAATGAACAAACCAGATGTTGACCTTATCACCGGCATAAGTCCCGCGGTAGCAATTGAACAGAAAACCACCACCCGCAACAGCCGTTCCACAGTGGGCACCACAACCGAAATATACGATTACCTCCGCCTCCTTTTTGCTCGCGTAGGCAGGACTTTCTGTTTTACCTGCGGCAAGGAAGTTGTAAAAGCCACCACCTCCACAGTCTGCGACTACCTCGAATCACTTGATGAAGGCGGTAAATATTATCTCACCTTCCCCATTCACGAACACGAAGGAAGAAGCGCAAAGGAAGAGATAACCTCCCTTTCCAAGCGGGGATTCTTCCGGTTTTACTATGACGGCAGGTACATAGACCTTAACGAAGAAGAGTTTGAACCAAAATCAAAAAAGGGAATAAATATAGTTGTTGACCGTTTCAGGATAACGCGTGGAAAGATGCGGGATAAACTTGCCGACTCTATAGAAATCACCTTTAAGGAAGGGGAAAACCGCCTCGCCATTATAAACGGGGACGCAGGAGAATCGGTTGAATTTAACAAATATTATGAATGCTGCGGGATAAGGTACGAAGAACCGGAACCAAGGCTTTTCTCTTTCAATAATCCATTCGGCGCTTGCCCGGTCTGCCAGGGCTTCAGTAAAACGATAGGGTTGGATATGAACCTGATTATCCCAAATGAATATATGACTTTAAGCGAGGGGGCGATCGCGCCATTCAGGACCGACCGTTACAACATAAACCAGATGAAGCTCATACAGGAAGCCCGCAAACAGAATATTCCCGTCGATGTGCCTTACAGGGAACTGACCGCAGAGCAGAAGCAGAAAGTGTTTAAGGGTTTCGGCGCTTATAAGGGAATAAAGAAGTTTTTCTCGGAGCTGGAAGAAAAAACATATAAGATGCACATTCGAATCCTGCTAAGCCGTTACAGGGGTTACACCACCTGTGAAACCTGCGGCGGCGCCCGCTTAAGAAAAGAAGCGCTCCAGGTAAAGGTCGGCGCAAAAAACATTCACGAGATAGTTGTATTGCCAATAGAAAAATCACTGGAGTTCTTCAGGGATCTGACCCTTACGGAATTTGAGCAGAAAGTCGCCGAAAGGGTGATGAAAGAACTCCTCCGCAGACTGACGTATCTTAACGATGTCGGCTTAGGTTATCTGACACTCGACCGTATCAGCGCAACGCTATCCGGCGGCGAAACACAGAGAATAAATCTGGCTACAGCGTTGGGGTCTTCGCTTGTCGGGACCTTATATGTGCTCGATGAACCGAGTATCGGCCTTCATCCGAGCGACAACGAAAAACTGATAAAGATTCTGCATAACCTGCGTGATATTGGCAACTCCGTTCTTGTTGTGGAACACGATCCCGAAATGATGAAATCCGCGGATATCATCATTGATATGGGGCCCAAAGCAGGAAGCGGCGGCGGAGAGATTGTGGCGCAGGGTTCATACGAGGAATTTTGTAAAAAAGATTATGCCGGTTCACTTACCGCGCAATATTTATCGGGAAGAAAAAGCATTCCGCTGCCAAAACAAAGAAGAACAATTAAGACCGATGAGATAGTTGTTAAAGGAGCGGCTGAACATAACCTGAAGAATGTAGATGTAGCCTTCCCGTTGAAGAAGTTTGTTGCCGTAACAGGAGTTAGCGGTTCCGGAAAAAGCACACTGATTCACAAGATTCTTTATTCGGGCATTGCAGCGGAAAAGGGATTGTCCGTTGATGAGACAGGAAAATTCCGCGAGATCACAGGCACAAATCATATACATCTTATCGAGGTTGTTGACCAGTCCCCGATTGGTAAATCTCCCCGGTCAAACCCCATAAGTTACATTAAAGCATTTGACATAATCCGCGATTTATTTGCAAACACACACCTCGCGAAAACGAGGCAGTATACACCGGGATATTTTTCTTTTAATGTTCCAGGCGGAAGATGTGATGTATGCGAAGGGGACGGCTTTATTAAAATTGAAATGCAGTTCCTGGCCGATATATACCTTGAATGCGATAATTGTCACGGCACACGCTATAAAAAAGAAACACTTGAAGTCACCTACGCCGGCAAGAATATTGTAGAGGTGCTCAACCTGACGGTAGATGAAGCTCTGGAATTTTTTAAGGGGCACAAAAAGCTTACGCGGTTGCTTCAGGTGCTGGCTGATGTGGGGCTGGGATATATTAAACTCGGACAGCCGTCAAACACGCTTTCCGGAGGGGAGGCGCAAAGGATTAAACTCGCTAACCACCTTACGGCGTCCGAGGATGGTTCCCATACTCTCTTTATATTTGATGAGCCAACCACCGGCCTTCATTATGATGATATTTCAAAGCTGCTCAAGTGTTTTGATATGCTGATTGAAAAAGGGAACTCGGTTATTGTTATTGAGCATAATCTTGAGGTGATTAAGTGCGCGGATTATATAATTGATTTAGGTCCCGGCGCGGGGGATAAAGGCGGAGAGGTTGTTGCCACGGGCACGCCCGAAGAGGTAATTAAAAATGAAAAATCATTAACGGGAAAATATCTTAAGAAATTATTATTGTAATTAAAATGGAGATTAGGATTTTTTAGCTGTACATGATAAACAAGAAATTCTCGCAAAGACGCAGAGAGTAATATCGGCAGCTCGTTCATCGAAGAGAGTCTTATCTGTTGTTTATTTTATTGTTTTGGAGATTAAAACATACCGTTTTCATTTATCATTTCCGTGTATATTTACCGGCCAATACCACACTTAAGGGCGTTTATACTTAAATACTATTTAATTTCGTAAATAGAGAGAAAATAATAATTGAATATTTTCTCAGATTACGTAAGGAATACAGAAGACACAGATGGGGCGGATGACCACAGATAAAGATTGGCCCCAAAATTCCAACGTAAAGTGCGGGCACCGCATTGGGCGCCCGCTGAAAAGTATTTCTTGGTTCTATGTCAGCTCCTTCCCGTCAGAAGAGCAGCCCGCAGCCGACCATTAATGTGATATCTTCCAAGATCTGGTCATATTTCTTTTTTGTTCCGTATGGATTACTTGCGCTATATGCGTAATATTCCTGTTCCGAAGATTGTTCCTTATAATTCACCTCCGCGCGAATAACAGCACTGGTTCCAAAAAGGAATTTTACTCCTGCCCCGGCGTTTAATATACCTACATCAAAGCGGGAGGAAATGCGGTATGCTACCCCCCTGACTGCAGGGTAATAATATCCGTTCGAAAATCCGTACCCGGCTCTTGCGTATACCGCCAGAGGTGAACTTTCCGCCTTATAAGTATAACTTACATTCCCGATAAGGCTTGTCGCGGGTTTGGAATTACTGTTAGCAAATATTGAAAATTCCGGCTCCACCGACAAACCATCTATTATATAATACGCCGGGTTCAGTGACAGGTAAAAAACGGTTACCGGGTCAATACTCACATTAAATGGATAGTTTTCGGTCCTTTCGCTGTGTTTATCTATAGTAGCCATAAACGAAAACTCAACATCGCCTTTTTTGAACTGTCCGTAAAGCGAGGACGCAAAAAGAACCAGCAAAAACGAATAGAATAATGATCTCATGACAACTCCTTAATTGATTAATTTAATTTCCGGTACAACTTTATGAAATTCCCCGGGCTGTTTTGTCACGGAATTGTCAGGGAAATGTAAAGAGATGTTGGATTATGCGGGTTTAAGGGGAAACAAGCAGCGGTAAAATATTCACGTGCCGGTAACAATTATTTTTTTAATATTCAGTAATTTGGGGTATTAAGCAACATTTTAGTTTGAGGCTGATTAATGAAAACTTTATTATCATTTTTAATCATTTATATTTTTATGACATCTTCTTACACGCAGACATGGTTCGATAAATACTTCATAAATGCGGCAATGCGGATTGATTACCACCACACCGGCAACGCTAAAGCGGAATATTTCAGCATAGACCGCATATACCATTATGACGGGTGGAACAGAAGCCTGAACAACCTGCTCGATAATTTTAATAACGGCAAATATTTTATAAAGATATATTCCGTCCCCGAAGATAAACTGATCTTCTCCAAGGGATTTGATTCATACTGCGGCGAGTACATCACTTCCGACGACGCGCATAACGGCATATTAAAATCGTTCCACGAAACGGCAATAATACCTTATCCTAAAGAAAAAATCAGGTTCACAATTGAAAAAAGGAACAGGGAGAAAGGCTTTGATCCTGTATTCTCTCAAGAAATTGATCCCGCTTTTGTGAATATAGTAAAAGAAAACACTAACGATCCTTCGGTTGAAGTGATCCCGTCATTAAACAGCGGCGCGCCGGAAAAGAAAGTTGACGTTGTTATCCTGGCTGAAGGATATACAATAAAGGATAAGGAAAAGTTTGAAAAAGACCTGAAGCGGTTCACCGGTTACTTTCTGGAGAATGAACCATACGCCTCGATGAAACAAAGCTTCAATATATATGGTGTTTTTAAGCCTTCGGTTGAATCCGGCACAGACGAACCGCCCGCAAATATTTTCAGGAACACGGCCCTCAACACAACATTTAACTCAATGGGTTCAGAACGGTACCTGCTCACGGAAGACAATAAAGCGGTGCACGATCTCGCCGCCTATGTACCGTATGATGCTATATATATTATGGTTAATCATCACAAGTACGGCGGGGGTGGTATCTATAATACCTTCTGCACCTTCACCGCTGATGCCCAGTTCGCGAAGTATCTCTTCATCCACGAGTTCGGCCACTCCTTCGCGGGGTTGGCTGATGAGTACTACACCTCATCCACAGCGTATAATGATTTTTATCCCCCCGGAGTAGAACCAAACGAGCCGAACATAACCGCGCTCCCGGATAAAAATAACGTGAAGTGGAAGGATATGCTTAGTGCCGGAATAGAAATTCCAACTCCGTGGGAAAAAGCGGAATTTGATAAAATGGATATTACCTGGCAGAAGGAAAGAGCGGTAATGAACGCGGAGGTTGCCAGACTAAAAAGAGAAAAAGCCGATCCTAAAGCCATAAAAGAAGCGGAGGCTGCATATGCAAAAAAGGATAAGGAGCACTCGGAGTTGGTTGATAAATACCTTAAAGCCAGTAAATATGCGGGAAAGACAGGTGTTTTTGAAGGAGCCGGTTATGCATCCGAAGGGCTGTACCGACCGATGCTGGATTGTATTATGTTCTCAAAGGGAGATAAACCGTTTTGCAAAATATGTGAAGCGCACATAGCGAAGGTAATTAAGTTTTATTCAGAGTAACAACGCCGGTTGTTTATATAAAAGGTATCGTTTAACGCAAAGACGCAAAGTTCACGCTAAGACCGCAAAGAAAAATTTAAAAAGGCGGAACGCATCCGCCTTACTTTAAACTTGCTAATCCGGTACAATATTTGGTCTTGCCGGCGCTCCGATAAGAATGTCATTTAGTATAATGCAATTCTTAATCCGTTGGAGCCAGTACCATAAGTAATGTTTAATATTTGTTTCGATAACCCCTCGCTTCGATATCTTCCGGCACTCAGCGCGGCGCCCGGCCTCCCACTTCGACGGGCTCAGTGCACCGCCTTTCCCCTATGGGACAAGTATAAAAATGGGAGTAGATGTTATCAAAAATTTTAACCAATCCCGAGAGGGATTTTCAATTTGTGCAGAAAATTTTTACAACCACTTAACTCTTAATTCTTAATTTTTAATTTAAAAGAAGATCATATCATCGTCTTCATCCATTTCACGGTCACGGTCGTTATAGTTGAACCGGTAAGTGATGCCGAGGAAGACTGTTCGTGATTGCGGCTTCCTGTATGTTGACTGATAATAACTCGGGGTTATTGTTTCTGAATTAAACTTGCGCGAGTCAAGAACGTCCTGTATCCTCAGAATAACCGAAAGCTGACGCTTAAAATAATCCGCGCGAAGCGCCATATCCATAGAGTACATCTCTCCGCTTCTGGTCTGTGCGGAAACGCCGCCACCGCCCCATCTTCCGCCGCCGTGTCTCCCGCCACCGCCCCAGCCACCGCCTCCGGAAGAGTATCCCGCGGCACGGTAGTTGCCCATTATTTGCAGCTGGTAAGTGGTAAAAAACGTGAAATTCATTGATCCCCGGGTGTTCCACGAGATATTATCAACATCTATTTTGGTTTGTCCGTACTCCCCTTTTATAATATTCCTGTACCACGAAGCGCTCCAGTTAAAACGGAACCAGTCCGCCACCGGCTGCGTGGTCATAAGTTCTATTCCGAAGTTTTTTCCTTCGGCGATGTTTTCATAAGTGCTTAGCGCCGCGCCGCTTGGCAGGAGGCTCACAACCGAACTTATCATCCGGTCGGTATACTTGTAGAACAAAGTTGTTGAGTATGTACTGCGCCCCATCATAGTTGAGTAGCCCAGTTCAAAATTATCTATATACTGAGGTTTTAGTTTTGGGTTACCTGACTGAATATTCAGCGAATCGCTCACGTCGAAATAAGGGAGGAGCTGCCTCTCGTTAGGCCTGTCTATTCTGCGGCTGTAGTTAAACAGGAATTCGTGAACCAGGTCTATGTTATATGAGAGATAAAATGAGGGGAATATGCTCAGATACTGGTTCCTGTAAGATTCATTTGTTACTATCAGCAATGGTTCGGCTGTCGCGTGTTCTACCCTTAGTCCCGCCTGCGCCCCGAAGTTTTCCCAGCGGCGCGCGTATGTTCCGTAGACGGAGTAAAGATATTCTTTATAGTTAAATTTATTTCTCACCGCAGTTCTCTCTGACCACTGAAACAATGCCGGATCGTAGGTAAGATAATCAGCGAGAGAGTTCTGTGATTTGTGGGATATCCTGGTGCCCGCCTCTATCTTTTGACCCTGCACCAGTTCGTTTTCGTAATCAGCCTTAAAAACAAACACCCTGTTTGTATTATCGGAAATGTTATCCTGGAACGTAAGGAACGGTATCGGCATTGCTTCCTGCCGTATCTGTTCTTCGCGGTAAGCATTATTGTAATTAAAATCCAGTTCAGTATCTATTTCGTGCCCCCGTTCAGCCAGTTTATATTTATAGGATAAGTCGCCGCTGAATGACTGAACATTCCTGTCGGAAGAACTGTAGCGGTCGGTTCCATTTATAAGCGACTCTGTTGAATCCAGTGTCTGCGAATAGAGGTTTCCCCAGTTGTCGAAATTCATATTCCTGTAACGCATAGAAAGGCGCCAGGTATTGCGAAGATCCGGAAAATAGTCAAAATTGAGTGACGCGTTCTGGTTAAACTGTTCGTTGGCGGTTTCGCTGTTCTGATTAATATACGGCATCCCGGTGAGCACATAATTGATCCTGTTTGAGCGGTACCAGGAATTTGATTTTTCATACCTACCGGAGTATCCCCCCGATACGTTCAGGTATTGAGAACGAAGATTACTGTTTATAGCCGCGTTGTATCTGTCATTAAGCCCGCCGTTCAGGTTCAGCACCGCGTTAACCCCGATATCATCCTTCCTCTTCATAACTATATTAATAATACCCGCCGTCCCTTCCGGGTCATACTTTGCGGAGGGGTTGGTAATCAACTCAATTGATTCAATCGAAGAAGCGGGGATAGAGGTAAGCACATCCGTACTGCTTATCCCTTCAAGGCCGGTTGGTTTACCGTCAATAAGAAAATTTATATTGCTGCTGCCGCGGAGGGATACATTTCCCTCTATGTCCACCGTTACGGAGGGGATGTTCTCAATCACCTCCAGCGCGCTGCCGCCGCTGGCCGCTATATTCTGGTCAACGTTAATTACTTTTTTGTCGAGGTTATAAGTCATAGCGTCCCGCTGCCCGGTGATGATGACGGTGTTCGTCTGCACCCCTTCGGGATAGATAGCCATCATTCCCATATCTACCTCGGTCTGGCGGGGACGAACAAAAATACTGTCTTTTACCAGGTCGCTGTAACCGATAAAGGCAGTTTTTATTTTGTAGGCTCCCACCCCAAGATCGGAGAAAGAGAAAGCGCCCTCCTTGTTGGTGGTCGTTCCTTTAACCAGAACCGAGTCTCGCAAGCGGATAAGGGAAATATTAACAAATTCCATCGCCTGCAGCGTTTGAGAGTCAACGATTATCCCGAATATTTTACCGTTTGCCGGAAAACGGGAGGGGTCGCCGCCTCTCATTCCGCCGGAGCCCCGGCGATCCTGTGGAAATGATACGGATGTTATTATTAATAGTAGAAAAACAAGAAATTTCAAGAACACCTTCTGACAAAAAAATATATATGTTAGACACAAGTTACGAAGGATAAGTTTAATAGTTATACCCCCTTTTAACTTGTGATAGCTAAACACTTTTCTGGTGACACCTATTAGTTCCGATGGAACACAGAAAACGCAGATCAATTGGATTACCACAGATTAAAGAACAATTCCCAAAATGTGAAAAGATTACAAAATTCAACCAAAGTTAAAGTGGATTTGGCGACGTTGCATTCTTGTGTTATTCAGATAACGAATATTTGTTCAGAAAAAAGTTCCCCGGGCATTCTAAGTTTTTGTATTTTACCAACAATAATGTAATTGATTTCTGTAATTAACGAGTTAAAGTTATGACGAAAGTATTACTTCTTTTGATTATCTTAACAGGATATATTAGTGCCCAAACCATCCAGATCGGGCAGACTTATAATATTTCCAACACAATGTCCGCGACATCGGATTACCAGTCGGTACATTCTTCGCTTTTTGAAACGTGCGCCGCGTGGGGTGATAACGGGCGGATTATGTTTAAAAAGTGGCAGTACTTTTCCGGTTTTAGCGGATCAAACGTAATTGTATCCACAACAGAAAACACCTGCGGATGGCCGGTTGTTAAATACGGAAATATGTGGGATGGCAGTTTAATATATTTAGTTTATCACACGCTCGCCACCGGAGGTAATTATGAAATCATTTTTCAGAAGTCAACAAACGGCGGCAGCACCTGGTCGGCGATGAGAAAGATCTCGGGGCCCGCCTCCGCGATTACACCGCAAATGACTGTGCGCGGCGACTCTGTATTTGTGGTCTGGGAAGAACGTCCCAATAATAATTATGAAATATACTCCGCATATTCTTACGACGGCGGCGCCACCTGGTCACAGCCCGCGAATGTTTCAAACACACCGACAACATCAAGATGGGTGCAGGTGCATAAAGATGATTACGCCCTCTACTGCGTGTGGATCGAACAACCCGTTTATCCTAACGGCGATATTTATATTTCCAGGTCGTTTAATAAGGGCTTAACCTGGTCACAGCCGGTTAATATTACAAACCAGAACGCCCCGATCCTTCGAGTCAGCCTCAGCCCCGTTTATTATATGGAAGACTACGCTGTGGATAAGCACTTTTACCTCCTCTACGACCTGCAGATTACCGTTAACTTTAACGAAATTTATTCTATCCTTACGGAAGACGGTGGAAGTACATTCTCACAGGCGCAGAACTGGACCAATAACTCCGGCAACTCAACGACCCCAAACCTGATGGCATACTGGACGGGGCTGAACAGCGGCATAACCCGCTTTCTTTATTTTACCTGGAGCGATAACACCCACTCTGCACCCGCGTATGATAACCTAGATACCTATTTCAAGTACTCAATAGATAACGGCGCTAACTGGTCCCAGGTGTATAATCTTTCAAATAACAGCGAGAACTCATACCGCCCGAGATTCGGGTTTTTTCGCCCGATACCCTTAAGCTCTCCACCGGGAGCTGACTTCCTTACAGTTGTCTGGTACGATTACACAACCGGAAACGCGGAGATACTAGGCAAGGAAATAGAACATTATTTCGGCAACCTTGTTCCGGTTGAACTCATCTCATTCAGCGCTTCAGCACATAATGGAACCGTGCGCCTCAACTGGTCAACCGCCACAGAGACCAATAACCGCGGTTTTGAAATCGAAAGAAAACCAGCAGAAGAAACAGATGGCTGGGTTAATATGGGATTTGTAAACGGCGCCGGGACAACAACATCAATCCGCAAATATACGTTTGAAGACGTACCTTCAAAAGCAGGAAATTATATTTACCGGCTTACTCAGATAGATTATGACGGTACAAGAAGAGAGCTCGCAACGGAAGAAGTTGATCATAATACAAAAGAGAGTTTTTATCTTTCACAAAATTATCCCAATCCCGCCAGGGATAAGACCGTGATAAATTACCGCGTTCCGGGTGATAAAGGGGGCGCGGGTGTGCCTGTTAGCCTGAAGATGTATGACCAGCTGGGGCGCGAGGTTTTAACGCTTGTTAACGCAATCCAGCCGGAAGGAAACTATTCGGTAACTATTAATACAGCCGATCTGGCTGATGGCATTTATTCTTACCGCCTGCAAGCCGGTGATTTTGAGGCGGCGGGAAAAATGATAATACTTAAGTCCGGAAAGTAAAACAACGCCTGAATAGCACAAGTTTTTATATACCGGAAGAACTTTCAAAACATTTCGGGCATAAGTTTAAGCGGGTATTATTAACCCTGCTGGTTTTTCTTGCTTTAAGCACTCACCTGCAATCTCAGGTTTTGAAGGGATTCGTCTGTGATGAAAACGAAACTCCTCTTACAGGCGTAAATATCCTTTTGATAAACACAAATACCGGAAGCACATCAAATTCAGACGGGCGTTTTATATTTAAACTAAATTCAGGCATTAATTTCGTTGTCTTTTCATATGTGGGTTTTATAAGGGATACTCTATTTTTAACTTTAGAGAGGGGCGACACGGTTTTTAGACAGGTAAAACTGAAGCCGTCTTTTATACTGATGCCGGAAATTACTGTCAGCGCGACGGAGATTAGCGAGTCAGAAAGGTTAATTAAAAAGGTAATAGAGAACAAAAGCAGTTATTTAAATAAGCTGAATAATTATTCTTATGATGCATATACCAGGACGGTTTTATTTGTCCCCATAATGGATTCGGTACGGTTCGGGGGTATAACACAGATTTTATCTAAGGGATATTTTGAAAAACCAGATAAATTCCAGGAGGTAATTCTTTCAAAGATTCAGACAAAAAACATCACAGAAGCGCATAATATTTTTTCTATCGGGAAAATACCGAACGTATTAGAGGAGTATTTGATTTTTGATGATGAGAGAATTATTTCGCCGCTTAATTCCAACGCTCTCAAATACTATAATTATCAAATTACAGATACAATGTATCTGTCCGGAGACCCGGTTTATAACGTTGAGTTTAATCCCCAAAACAAGAACCTGCCGTTATTCACGGGAACTCTAAGCATTCTTGGGAGTAAATTAGTTCCGGTAAAAGTGGAATTATCAGGGAAAGAAAAGGTTGTCTCAAAGGTCCGGAAGAATATAGAGGTTAAACAACAGCATCAGGTATATGAAAATCAATTCTGGCTCCCTATAGAAGTAACTTATAACTCTGTGATAGATCTCGGAATGCCAGGTTTTCCCCCAATATCTCTGAATCAGCAAAGCCTTATCTCCTCTTATGAGATCAACGATACATCAAAACCGTACTTGTTTGATGAATATATACTGAAGCAGGAACCGGTTTCCGGAAGAGATTCAGACATCCTGTGGAAGGTTAAGCAGGTGCAGCCCCTTACGGATCGGGAGCAAAGAGAGTTCGCCAGAATTGATAGTATAGTTGAGAATGCAAACCTGTTTTTCAGGCTTGCGATTAACTTAACAAGGTCGGTAACCGCTCCGGGGTCGTCTCTGATTACAAGTATAAACGATTTTTATCACTTCAACCGGGTTGAGGGGAATTATCTCGGCGCCGGCTTGAACCTGAAAGAAGTGCTGCATCCTTTTATCATAACAGCCTCAGCGGGATATGGTTTTAGCGACAGGAGAACAAAATATTTATTGTCAGTTAAATATGGTAAAAACCCGTTCGCCGTCCCCTACATCAAAGCCTTTAACCGCCTTAACTATGCGGATAAGTTTTATGAATATAACCGGCTCGATATTACCGCTTACTCTCTTCTCTTCAAAGATGATTATGCCGATTATTATTACTCCTCCGGATATGAAGCCGGCATTGATAATAACATTTCAAACAATCTCAGCCTGTCATTTTCCTTTTTACACGAGAAGCATTCCCCTGCTTATGTTAATACGGGCTATTCTTTTTTCAATAAGGAAAAGAAATACAGGAATCCTTACTTCGTTCAGAGCGGAGTGTTTAACTCATTAAACTTTTCGTTTAAATACAACAATCAAAATTACTACGATTTTGGTTTTATTAGCGCTGCCGATGTTTCGCAGAATTATACGGAGATAAAATACGACCTCTCTGTCAGTTCAGATAAATTAAACAGCGATTTTTCCTTTGTACAATCGTATCTATCACTAAGAAGGCACCAAAAATTCAGCCCGGCACTAAACGTAACCGTTACGTTTAATTATGGTAAACTGAAAAAGGATAAAGCCGAACAGTTTAAGTTTCACTTGCCGGGTAATTATGGCTTATTCGGACCCTCTACAACATTCCGAACAATCGCGAGTGATGAGTTCAGGGGGAGCGATTATTATGCCGTCTTTGTTGAAAACAATTTTAAAAACATACTATTCAATTTACTGGGAGTGCCGTTCCTTAAAAACAGCAGATATGATCTTGTTGCGTATTATAACGGGGGGATATTAAGCGACGAACCATTCGCTGGCAAAACCCTGTATCAGGAAGCCGGTTTGGGAATTGACAATATAATTACTTTTTTAAGATTTGATTTTACAAAGCAGTTGACTAAACATAAGACTGAAGATTACGTTTTTAGTTTACGGTTATCGCTGTAATTTGCTTTAATATGCCTTGCGGTAAAATTGCCCGGAGGAGAAAGTAAAAATAGTCAGGGCGGGTAATCGTCAAGTAAGGAAATAGCGGATAAATACAAGTTCCTGCAAACAAGCACACCAATCTGTGCAAATCCAATTAATATCTGCGTCACCTGTGTTCCCATTCCCTCGTTTTTACCCCGCCCACCGGATTTATACGATGCTATCGTATAAAAACTTCGAAAAATATACGATACCATCGTATAAAAACTTGACTTTTTATACGATACTATCGTATATTTGGTCCATGAAACTCATTTTTTCCCGAAATAACCCCTGGTGGGACGACCCGGATTTTAGACCGGAGGCACTGGACCGCCCGTCCGTGATGGAAGGGCTGGCTGCTTCGCTGACAACACGTGATATCGTTTTCCTTACCGGACTGAGGAGGATAGGCAAGAGCACTCTTCTCAAACTCCTTATCCGGCGGCTGATCTCAGAAGAAGGCGTTAAGCCGCAGAACATTTTTTATATAAGTTTAGATGATTACCTGCTCGCTAAATATAACATTCTCGAACTGACGAAGGAATTCAGGAAGATTAACGGGCTGACGTTTTCCGAAAAGGTGTACTTTTTCTTTGATGAGGTTGCCTATCAGAAAGATTACCAGCAGCAACTGAAGAACCTATATGACAGCCAGAATGTAAAGGTGTTTGCGTCAACATCGCAGTCATCCCTGATAAAAGGAGATAAAGCCTTTATTACAGGAAGGGCAAAAGTAATTGAGGTCCTGCCTCTGGATTTCTCAGAGTACCTTGACTTTAAGCGAATAAAACTTAAACCGGAAGATCAGCATCTTGCAGAGTATCATTTCGAACAATATCTGAACACGGGAGGCGTGCCCGAATATGTTTTACGCGCGGACCCCGAATATCTGAAAGAACTGGTTGATGATATTGTGATGAAGGATATCGCCGCGCACTATGGAGTGAGAGACACGGTGCTGCTCAAGGAGTTTTTGTTATTGTTGATGGAGAGATCGGGAGAGAGGTACAGCATAAACAAACTCGCGAATATATTAAAGCTTTCGCCTGACACGGCAAAGAGATACCTGCAGTATTTTACAGAGTCATATCTGATTCATCTGGTTTCCCGTTACGGAAAAACAAACGAGAAGCTGCTCGCGCCGAAGAAAATTTACGCGGCTGATCTCGGGATAAGGACTCTGTTCACCGGCTTCAGGGATAAAGGAAGCCTATTTGAAAACTATGTCTTCCTTAAACTTAAACAGAAGGAACCGTTTTACATATACGAAGAGGGGCTTGAGATTGATTTTATTACGCGGGATAAAAAGGTTTATGAAGTGAAGTATCTCTCCGAAGCGGAGGGGAAGCAATTGGAGTTCTTGAACAAACTGCCTTACGCTGAAAAGTATATAATAAAAAACGTGGAAGATACTTACCGTTATTTATAACTTTAGAGAATATTGATGAAAATGATCAGGGGAAAAGAGTCCGGCTTCAGCATCTCATTATCCCGGCACAGCCGGCACCTCAATCTCCAGATTCCCCGCGGCTTCAGGAAAGCTAAGGTGGAGAAGTATGATATACTGTTCATCTTCACTGATACTGTTTATGTTTCCGTGGTCAAGGCCGGAGAGTTTTGAGATTTTTTCTGTTAGGGTTGGAATGTTTTTCCCGGTTATCTCTATAATAATACTGAGAGAAATATCGGAGAAGCGCTTGAATTCGCTGATGTAACCGCAGGAGTAGATAGCGGTTGAGATGTCGTTAATGGTTTCGATTCGTCCTGATTTGCCTATCGCGCGCCAGTATAACCGTTTCATCTTTCAAATCAAGTATAGTTTCTATTTGTTGTGAGTTATTTAACTTAAATCATCGCGGGGCGCGAATGGTTTTCCGCCACCCCGCGATAATCTTTAATTATCTTGAAAATATGTTCTTTGTATTCCTGTAACCCGCTTTGTCGTGATACCAGTCCTTGTACACTCCCGCGTTGCTTTCAGCCCATGGCGCAAAGTGGTTATATGAGGAGGTAATCTCGGTTTTTTCCACGGGGTAATCAAATGACTCACCGAAGTGAACCGCCCACGGCAGATTCTTGGATGACTTGTAATATCTTCCCTGCGCTATAACCGTGCGGTCATCATCTTTCCCGAAGAATGACGGGTCCGCGAGATCGGTTGGGGCGCTGCCGGGCAGGTGTACTTCCTTGCCGCGCACTTTGTTTACAACAATAAACGGATTGTACGGAGCCGTGCCAAGCGCGGTTTTTGAAATTGCAGACGCAAATGTTATTTTCAGCGATACCGATTTTGGTTCATAATAAGTTGAACCCGGAATGGTATTGACTGTTACGCCGCCCCCGTTAATGACTTTGATCGGGTTATCAAAAGCTATGATGGTCGCCTTGCTATTGCCGCTTTCGGTGCCGTTGGCGCTAAGGTTGATATAACCCTCCGTTAGTTTATGTCCCGTTACCGATGAAACAGCTGAAGCCGCTACCGGAAGCTGGAAGCCAAAAGCATTCACAAAGCTTCCGCCTACCGCGCGTACTTTAATATCAGCGAACATTTCGACAACGTTGTTCTGCGCGTTGGTTACGGTGTTAAAGTTATAGTCAACCACCAAATCGTTAAAATCATAATCCCCTCTTGCCGGCCACAGGTCTTCAAAAGCGAGTGTGCCGTAAGTATTTTTCGCCGGGGAGTAATTGTTAAAAGCTCTAAGCGGATCAGTTTTATATTCATCAAAGGTGTCTGTTACTCCGTCTTTATCGGCGTCAGCCGCGCTGTCAAGCGGCGCGACATTATTTACAACTATCGCGGTGAACGGATTCGCGGTAACATAGAAGAGGACGTCGTTAAAATCGTTATCACAACCGCTTTCATCCCGTTTAATATCTTCAAACCCCATTATGAGGCGATTGCTTGCCTCATCATACAGTAATACGTTATGCTGGCGCAGTGACGTGTTTGCTTCCGGGTTAAGGTTGGGGTGCGAAAAGAATCTCCAGTTACCATTACGGAGCGTCGGCCACGAGTAACCATCGGAAAGGATAAACCATCCTATCGCCTGGTTCGCGCTGAAATTTCCTATCTTAACTTTATCTCCGCTGTATAACCCGCCTCCGCTGCCAGCATATGAAGCATTAGGATATATAATTGTCATACTCGCCTCGATATCTGAAATCTTTGTCGGGGGATTATTTTTATCGTAAGTGTAATATCCGAGCACGTTCTTGTAGCCCGCGCCTTCGTGTACGAAAGTAACAAATACTTCGCAGGTATCCTGTAAAAGCACGTTAGTTTCCACTCCCGCCAGGTACTGGGGATGGTGTGTGATGAGTGATTTCTGTTCCGGAAGAGAAGTGTTAATATTATTTAACAGGCTTTGCGAGATAACATCCCTCGGTTTTATCAGATACGATGGGACACCATTTGAATTCCAGGAACCAAGTGTTTTGTATTGTGTTTGGTTGGAGGAGCCTCCTTTTGGAAGGAATCCGCCCACATCTCTATTGTATGTAAAATCAACAAACGTACCGCTGACCGGAGCGCTTATTTCATTTGGCAAACCGATATAGTCTGTTACAATATAAAGGCTGTCAAGATAACCCGGCAGGGCAACTACCGAAGTTATCATACCGTTTGCGTCCGAGACAAGTGTTTCAATATATACTCCTCCGTTTGAAGGAGAACCTTTGTAAAGTTTAACGGGAACACCCGACAGAGCTTCCGGGGTTGGGGTCTGAACCTTGATCGTAACTGTTACGTTCTTCACCGTTTCAAAATTAAAAGCAGGATTAACCGTCAGCTGATCCATATTTTTATTTACGGGGTCGGGCTGTGATACCGAGCCATCCTTGCTGCAGCCGATGAAAAATATCATCGCGGGTAAAATTATAAGGGCTATTAATGTCTTTTTCAATTCTCTTCCATAATTAATTTTTGACTCCCGTAAATTAATATATCATTTACGCAATGGCACGATTTTTCGATGAAATAGTGGAAATAATCGATGAAAACCCGGAAATCAGCCCTTTTTTGGACTTAATCCCGCTGAATTCCGGCAGACAACCGACAAATAACGGATAAAAAAACCGCCCTTCCGGACGGTTTTTATTGTTACCTGGTGGAGTGGAGTTACTTCACCAACAGAAGCTTTTTCACAAATGCGTGATTGCCGGCGGTCAGTCTGCAATAATAAATTCCCGAGGGAAAGCTTCCCGCGTTCCACGCCGCCGAGTAACTTCCCGCCTTTAAGGATTCGTTCAACAAAATATCAACCTGCTCTCCCAATTGGTTATATATAGTCAGGGTCACGCGGCTTTCTTCCGGAATGTCAAACCGGATGTTTGTAGAAGGATTAAATGGGTTAGGGTAATTCTGATGGAGCGAGAAGATAACGGGAATCTCATTCAGAGGCTCTATTCCTGTCAGCGGAGCAATCGAGAAAAATGATTCGCTGATATCAAACATAGCGGGATCTGTTGCTGACGTTACTTTAATTTTATAAGTTGTGTCGGCGGCAATGCTGTCGGGGATCGTCCACTGGTAACTTCCGCAGTTATTTGCGAGAGATGCTACATTTGCATGAAGAACATTATCTCTCAGCAGTTCAATATTTATCAATCCTGGGAGGTTGTTGTTCCAAGTGATAAAGTACGCGCTCTTTTTCTTCCACGTCTGGCCGCCGTTCGGGGCGGTGAGCGAGATGAAAGGCGCTGTGGTATAAAACGATTTAACTTCAGACCAGCCGCCCCACCCAAGTTCATTCTTTCCGCGCGCTTTCCAGTAATATTTTGTTTCGGGCAGCGGATTTGGTAAGTAGAATATTCCCGCACGGAGCGTTGAATCGCTGAGTATAGTTGTGGTAAAAAGCGAATCAGTTGATACAGCGAGGTGGTACCCCGTAGTTATTCCCAACGAACTGTAACCAAAAGTGACCGGAAGCGATTGATTAACAGGTTCATCCTGCTTCGGCGCGAAAGGAATCGGGGCAGAAGGGACAACCACGGGCTGAGAAATCCCGAGTATAAACTCACCGAATCCGGTGGTGATTACGGAAAGCTTCTTCGTTACCGGATTGTATGAAGTTGGAAGCGCGGTAAACGTTCCGGTTCCCTCGCTGCTTCTTTTCCATATAGTGATAGTTGAAGGATCAACCGGGAGCTGAGAGTAAGTGGAATCAAAAGTCACTTCCGCGGTATAGCTCATCATACCAAGTTGCATCACCACAGTTCGGAAAGGGAGAACACGCGGCACCGCGCCCGGGAAAGCCATATTCTTCGGAGAGTTACCGTACCTTTTGATATTCATAAAATTGTACCCTGACGTCATCTGCTGGAAGTAAACCCCTACACCGGTTGAACCCGCCACGTCATTAAATAAATACTGCACGCCCGGCTGAAGGTCTTCCTTTGATACTTCGGCTGATGGCTTAAAATCCCGGAACGGGTATTTCAGCGCGCGGTAACTCAATGTGTTTGGAGAAAGAGTCAGTTCAAACACAACCTGTTTATCGGGAGTAACTTCCGTTACCGAAGGCTTTCCCGTTAATCCAGCCGAACCCCAGCCTATGAGAGTGTTGCCGTTATCAAGTCTTTGTGCGGAGCCCTGTGTGGCCGCGTAGATATCGGGAGTGTTCCTGTATTCCCACACAAGAGTGGCGGTTTTGTTTACTTCATCAATCTGATACTCAACAGCGCGGGAGTACTGCGGAGTGTGAAGCAGGCCGTTATCAAAGAAAAGATAATTACCGTTTGGCAGCAGCATCAATCCGTGGGGATGAGTAAAATAGGTCGGCGCGTTGGCGGGGTTATCGTTAATGAACGTGAATTCATTCTGTTTGCCTCCCATCCTCCACATAATTTCTCCTGTCTGCCTGTTGAGTTTAGTTATCTCGCAGAGGAGCCTGCTCATAATAAGTATGTTACCGTCATAATCCATTCTCATCGCGTTAACGTGGATATAATCAAAGCCGGCGAGCTTCATATTCTGGTATGTGTCTGTTATCGGAATTGCGTCCCAGCTTCTCCACTGGAATATAACGCGTTTCTGAAGGTCCAGTTCCTGGATAATGGACCCATAAACAAGCGCGCCCGGGTTTCCCCCGGTTACTATCTGGCTCATATCCACAGGCTGCAAGTCATAAGCAACCATCAGAACGTGCCCGTTAGGCAGCATTACAAACTCGTGAGAGTCCGACATATAACCGTTGCCGCACTGGAATGTGTCTATTTGGGTCAGGTTTGTATCTAAAACAATCGCGGTTGAGTGTCCCCCGCCCGCGTACTGATAAGTATCGTGCGGCATCTGGAAGGTGATCAGGCCGTTCGGCTGTGTCTGAAAACAGGACGGGTAGTGTTCCGGAGTGTTCTTGTATTTTACGTATTTGCCGTTCTTATCCAGAATAAAAAGATAGAACCCTACTCCCGGCGACTCGGTGCTTACCGACATAAACAGGTATCCCGGAGCCGGATTATTGTTTACGTTTACGTTTATTTGCGGCAGGTCGGATGGAAGCGAATCGGTGGTCTGGTTTGGGTTTACAAAGTTTCCAACCGGAGCTGATGACCGGGGCTGCTGATTTTCCTCGTCCAGAAGCGCCCGCAGTTCTTTCGAAAGAGCGATTCTTTCTTTAAGCGGGGTTACTTTGAATGAGTAAGCGAATGGCGCTACCTCTCCCCCGTCAGTTGTGTTAATGCCGCCGGAGTATGTTATGGTGACTTCTTCCCCCTCCGCGAATTTTGTTGCTGGTTGGGCTATAACTGTCTTCCTGTCGTCTGATAATTCAATCACGGTTTTAATTCTTCCGCTCACAGAGCCATTAACATTAATAATATTATCCTTAAGCGTGCCGGCGGATATTTCTCTTCCGTCCTTTATAATAATGTTTGATTCGCGTGAAACAAGAGTTGAGTTTGGCTTTGGCGAGAGATACGCGGGATGCTTCTGTGAAAAGAGATTAAAGGAGATCGCGATTAAAAAAAGAGTAATATAAAGTTTCATTCAAATTGTTGTTAGTTAATAAAAATATCTGTTGTGGCGCCGGGTCTGTTACCGGCTCATCATTGTGTTAATAGTTTCGTGTCCGGTTATTTCATTATCAGGGCCTTTACGGTTTTACTTTCTCCGCCTGACTGCATACGTATGAAGTACATTCCCGCAGGGAGCCCGTCAAACGAAACAGAAGACTTACCCGCGTTTATTGCGCTGCTGCTATTGGCAAGTTCCCGCACTTCCCTTCCCAGGGCGTCATAAAGTTTTATGCTTGTGTCCCCCGGTCGTCCGGAGTAATACTCAAGCGTGGCTGATCCGAAAACGGGATTTGGATAAAGAGAGAGTTTAATATCGGTTTCTGCGCTAAGAATGTTTTTAATATCCGATACCGCACCCCTACCGGAGGAAGAAGATTTACCGTCATAATGGAACACACGGTAAGAATAAATATAAAGGGGAAGCGTAAACTCCAACACCCGGTTGCCAATTGAATCAACTTCAGTGGCAGCGACAGCCTGTGCACTGCCGTCGGATGTCAGATTAAATCCCCATCCGATAATTGTGTTGCCGTCAGGCATCCGGCGCGCGTTTCCCATCGCGGCGCTGTAAATGTCCGGTGTGCGCCTGTACTGCCAAACCAGTTCCGCGGTTTTTTTAATTTCGTCAACTTTATATTCCACGACTCTCGAATAAAGCGGCGGCTTATTGTTTCCGTTATCAAATATTAAAATATTTCCGTTTGCCAGTCTGCGCGCGTCGTGCTGGTGCGAGAATCCTTTAGGATCCTTTAAGAAAGTAAACTGATTGTTCTTTCCTCCCATCCTCCAAAGTATCTTCCCCGTTTTCCGGTGAATCTTTGTTATCTCATCAAGGTTTCTTGAGCTGAGGATTATATTTCCGTCGGTATCCACCTCTATCGAGTTTGAATGAATAAAATCAACACGCCCTCCGGTGAGCACAATATCCGAAGCCGCGTCAAACAGTGTAAAATAATCAAACCCGTTCCAGCTGAACACAAGATTTTTATCCGCGTCAAATTCCTGAACTACGTTTGCCGTTACTTCCGCCTCGGTGTGCCCGCCGGGTATGATTTCACTCAGATCCATTATCCGGGTATCATCAGCCAGAATCATATACCCCCCTTTCGGGAACATAATAAGCTCGTGATTGTTGGTTGCGTAACCTTCCGCCGCGATGGTGTCTATAATTTTATAGTCCTTATTCATCACGAGGTATTTGCCGAGTGTGCCGTCAAACCAGGTATAATGTCCGTTTGGCTGTATCTTAAAATCTGTAGCTGGGGCGTCTAGGGATTTATAAAAAAGATACTCCCCTTTGGTGTTCATCTCAATCAGGAAAGGAACAACATCCACCCCGAGCACTGTATAGGTGCTGAACAAATACCTCCCGTCAGGCGCGTGATTGTTTGGCAGGATCTCTATTCCCGGAAAACCGTTTGGTTCAGCTTGTCCGTATATAAGGATAGTCCCTGCGAGTAGAAATAGTACTAACAACTTGTTCATTTTCCGGGTTACCATAAATATCGAATTTATATTACAATAATCGTGCCGCGGAAAAACCGTTTTTAATTTATTCTAAGTCGTTTTTTATAGAAAGAGATACGAATATTCTCCGTATCTACGAAATTTATTCGCTCCTTAATTCTTCGTGTACAGTTTTTGTGCAGGGGCTTTCTTGTTGCGCGCATTTTCTCGGGATAACATCCTGCCTTTATCGGTTTCCCCGCACTCCCGGGCGTGGAGTCTTTCCCGCCCATCCATCCCTTATCCTTGCCGTTCATCAGCAAAAACATATCAATATATATTATATGTATCCCTGACGTTTTTTTTATTTAGTTTTTATTTCTTAATATTAATAATAATATAAACACCGGAATATTGCCCTGAACTACCTTCGAAACAGAGAAAAACTTTACTGGCTTTACCAGGTATCTGGCTGGGCATTTTACGCTCTTATCAATATAGTTCTTGAAATAATCTACCGCGGATTTGACCCCAGGTCGCTGTTTGTATATTCATATCTCGCCTTATTAGGCATCAGCGCGACTCACGTTTACCGGTTTCACATCAAAAAAAATAAGTGGCTCACGCTCCCTTTACCTAAACTTTTCCCGAGGATTTTAACTGCAAGTATCCTGGGGGCGGCGGTGATTTTTTCGGTTACATCCGTGGTAGTCTTTACAACCCGGCTCCTTACCGCGCAGGATTTCTCCGTCGGTATGATCTTCGCCAATATGGTGAACATCAGTACCGTTATACTTCTCTGGTCGGCCATCTACTTTTTCATTCATTACTTTGAGAATCTGAAGCGTTCGGAAATAGAAAGGCTCGTATGGGAAGCGGCGGTAAAGGATTTTGAACTTAAAACTCTCAAGTCGCAGCTTAACCCTCATTTTATGTTCAACGCAATGAACAGCATAAGGGCGCTGATTGAAGAGAATCCGGAACGCGCGAAGACCGCCCTCACCCAGCTGTCAAATATTTTCAGGTACTCACTCAGGATCGAAAGAACAGAAACGGTTCCCCTTGAAGACGAAGTGAAAACGGTCGAAGATTACCTCGCGCTTGAAAAAATTCGCTACGAGGAGAGGCTGAATTACAATGTTGAAATTGACCCGGCGGTAAAAAGCATCGAAATTCCACCGATGATGATCCAGACGCTTGTGGAAAACGGCATCAAACACGGTATATCAAAATATCCTAAAGGAGGCGAGTTGAGATTAAAAGCCGTCTCCGTTAACGGGCACGCTGAAATTGTTATAAGTAATACCGGCTCTTTCTCGGAAGAAGAGATGAAGAACAGTAAAGGCTTCGGTTTGGACAATACCAAGCAGAGGCTTAATCTTTTATATGGAAGTAAATCAGAATTTAATATTGTAAATGACAACGGTTTTGTAAATGTTATTTTAAAAATTCCACCAGGAGGCAGACAGAATGAAAGCTATAATAGTTGATGATGAAAGACTGGCACGCACCGAACTTCAGAGGCTCCTCGCTCCGTTCAAGGATATACAGGTAGTTGATGAAGCGGTTAACGCCGATGACGCGATTGAAAAGATAAGCAAACACCAGCCCGATCTCATTTTTCTCGATATCCAAATGCCGGGAAAAACAGGGTTTGATCTGCTTGAGGAACTTGACAATGTTCCTTATGTTATTTTCACCACCGCCTACGATGAGTACGCGCTGAAAGCTTTTGAAGTGAACGCGCTTGATTATCTTCTTAAGCCGATAGAGCCGGCGAGGCTTGAAAGCGCCGTAAACCGTGTGCTCGAAAAATCGAAAAAGGAGGATACGCCCGAATTAAAATCAGGTAAGCTCAAAGCGGATGACCAGGTGTTCGTGAAAGACGGCGAGAGATGCTGGTTCGTTAAACTGGAAGACGTGCGGCTTCTGGAGTCAGAAGGTAATTACGTCCGTCTTTTTTTCCACGATCACAAGCCGCTGATTCTCCGCACACTGAATTATCTCGATGAGCGCCTCGACCCGAAAACCTTCTTCCGCGCCAACAGGAAGCATATCATAAACCTGAAATGGGTGGAGAATATCGAACCGTGGCTTAACGGCGGACTTCTGGTTAAACTGAAGGGCGGGCAGAAGGTTGAGATTTCAAGAAGGCAGTCTATAAAATTTAAAGATATACTAAGTCTATAATCTAATTAAGTAAAGGATACCCGATGTTCAGGCATATTGTTTTTACACTTTTATTTGCAGGAGTTATTACAAGCGTGATTATTTCACAGAGCAATTCAGCGCAACCACCCGTCATTCCAATGAAGGATTTTTTCCGTAACCCGGATAAAACAGGTTTTTCCATTTCACCGGACGGCAAATACGTCGCTTTCCTCTATCCGTGGGAAAGCAGGCTCAACGTCCACGTTCAGGCTATCGGCAGCGATAAGGAAACCCGCATCACATCCGCCAAGGAGAGGGATATCGCCGGTTACTTCTGGGCCAACAATAACAGAATTGTATACGTGCAGGATAAGGGGGGAGATGAGAACTACCGCTTATATGCTGTGGATATTAACGGAAAGAACGATAAAGACCTTACCCCGTTTGAAAAAGTAAGGGTTATGCTGGTCGACGAACTTCCGGAGAATGAGAGCGAAATGCTGATCTCAATGAACAAAGATAACCCCGAAGTGTTTGACGTCTACCGCATCAATATCAATAACGGCGAAATGAAAAAGATCGCCACCAATCCCGGCAACATTACCGGGTGGCTGACTGACCACGAGGGTAAACTCAGAGTTGCAACTACAACCGATGGAGTGAATACGAGCGTGCTTTACCGCGATACCGAAGACCAGGAGTTTCGCCCGCTCTTAACCACAAACTTCCGCGAAGCCGCCGACCCATATATGTTCACGCCGGATAACAAAGCGCTCGTGATGGGTTCTAACATTGGCAGGGATAAGACCGCGCTGGTAATATATGACGTGAATAAAAAAGCGGAAGTTGAAAAACTTTATGAAAATGATGAAGTGGATATTAACTCGCCCCTTTATTCACGGAAGAATAAAAAACTTTACGCGGTAAGTTACGTGAAGGCAAAAGTTGAATATCATTTCTTCGATCAGGATTATAAAAAACTCTACGAAAAGATCACGGCAAAGCTGCCCGGTGTTCAGATCGCGGTAACCGACGCCAATAAGGAAGAAGATAAGCTTCTTATCAGGACGTACAGCGATAAAACCCGCGGCTCATATTATTATTATGAAACCAAAACGGATAAAATGGAGAAGCTTTCCGATATTTCCCCCTGGCTTAAGGAAGAGTATATGGCGGATATGAAACCAATCAGTTATAAAAGCCGTGACGGGAAGACAATTCACGGTTACCTTACTCTGCCAAAAGGCATTGATCCGAAAAACCTGCCGGTGGTTGTTAATCCGCACGGCGGACCGTGGGCCCGCGATAACTGGGGATTCAATCCCGAAGTTCAGTTCTTAGCAAACAGGGGATATGCAGTATTACAGATGAACTTCCGCGGCTCGACCGGATACGGTAAAGAGTTCTGGATGTCCAGCTTCAAGCAATGGGGCAAGACTATGCAGGATGATATTTCCGACGGAGTAAAGTGGCTCACCGCCGAGGGAGTTGCCGACCCGAAACGTATTGGTATCTACGGCGGCTCTTACGGTGGTTATGCCACGCTTGCAGGTTTAACATTCACCCCGGAACTTTATGCCTGCGGTGTTGATTACGTTGGTGTTTCCAATCTCTTTACTTTTATGAAATCAATTCCGCCATACTGGAAGCCGTACCTTGAAATGTTTTATGAAATGGTTGGCCACCCGGAAAAAGACAGCGCCTTGATGCACTCCGCGTCTCCGGTATTCCACGTTGATAAGATACGCGCGCCGCTTTTCATTGCACAGGGCGCTAATGATCCGCGCGTAGTTAAATCAGAATCAGACCAGATGGTTGAAGCTCTGAAGAAGAAGGGAATTGAAGTGCCTTATATGGTGAAGGATAACGAAGGGCACGGTTTCCGCAATGAGGAGAACCGCTTTGATTTCTATTCCGAAATGGGTAAGTTCTTCGCCAAACACCTCGGCGGCCGGACGGGAAAATCAAAATAACCAAAACGGTTTAATTTTTATTAAAGCCAATTCTGCCGCGCGGGATTGGCTTTTTTTATTACTCTGATTTTACAAGATAGCTTTCTTCTCAGTAACCTTACGCACCCCAATATTTAATATTTTGCAATTATTATTGCCAGGCGGCAGAGTAGCGGAGCGCCGCTGATGAAGAAAAAGCTCTAAATTCAATACCGCTCCGCATATCAAAGCCACCGGAACACACTTCGACTCTGTTATTGCGGCTTCGAGCCGGTGTTCGGTTGTTTCGATATGCCATCGCTGAGTTGAAAAATGAAAAGATGCGATGGCTACTCAACAACCTTGCACGGTGCCAGGTGGCAGAGTAGCGGAGCGCCGCTGATGAAGAAAAAGCCTTAAATTCAATACCGCTCCGCGTATCGAAGCCACCGGAGGAAAGCCGCTTGCTTCGCCACCTTCCCCTAAAATAGAAAAAGGACATCGGCAGCTTACTCGGCAAACTTTCGCTCACCCCAATTCTTCATTCTTAATTTTTAATTCTTAATTAATATTCACTAACTTTGGTTATTAATTTTTCACGAAGGTTTCATAGTATGCTTAGTGAGTTAGAGTGGTCCCCAACAGAAAAAAAGATTATATCCAGGCAGTCAATTTAGCTTCTTTGAAACCATAAATCACTTTTTACATCCTACTACTGTCGAAGAAATTAATAGAGAGAAAAATGAAAAATATATTTGCGCTAATACTTCTTTTTTTATTATCGGTTTCTGTACACTTACAGGGCCAGTCCACAGAAGACAACACACAGAAAACTAAAATATCAGCTTATTTCTGGAGTGATTATTTTTATAATGTCATACGCGATAATGACCACGCACAGATAACCTCGAACCGCACTCTGACCGGGAACAAAGATAACAGCGGCTTCCAGATCAGGAGGATGAACCTGACTTTTGACCATAAACTCGAAAAGAATATTTCTGCCAGGTTAAGGTTTGAATCGGAAAACGAATCGTTTACTCAAAACGGTCGCTCAGCAGCCTTTATTAAGGATCTTTATGTGGAGGTTAAGGATGCGTTCGCCGGACAAGATGTTGTGCTGGGGCTTCAGGCAAACCCGATGATTGAACTTGCCGATAGATACTGGAACAACCGGCATATCGAAAAAACCATTGGCGATTACCGTGGGTTCTTCTCGTCACGCGATCTCGGAGTTAGTATCGCTGGCGATATACTGGAGGACGGTCTGCTGAATTATAAATTTTTATTCGGTAACCGTTCAGCACTCAGGATTGAAGATAATAATTCAAAAAGTTTCCAGCTAACCCTCAATGGCACTGCAGCAGGCAGTTTTTCGTATATGCTGAATACCGAGTTTGTTAATTACGGAAATATGCTCGTCAATACCGGGTCGGCAGAAACCGAATACGCAAACAATCAATATTCGGGGTTTGTGCTTGTTGATTATACACAAAAGGGATTTTTCTCTCTCACGGCGGAAGGGATTTATTCCGTAAGACAGAACGGCGCATCTTCCGCGGGAGTATATTCTGACAGAAACACACTCGCGTTTTCTGTTCACGGAAAATACCACATCTCTCCGGAACTCAACGCCGCATTACGATACGACTATATAGATCCCAACAGCTCTTCAGACTTTAAGAACGACAGCCGCACCGGTTATATCGCAGTGTTGAACTGGAAGGCAAACAAATATATAACAGTCAGCCCGAACGTCCTCGTAGAAGAATATGAAGAACTAGCTAACGGCAACAAATACCGTCCGTCAGTCACCGGAAGAATTACTTTTAACGTAGTGCTTATTCCTTAACTTTTAAATGGAACACGGATAACGCAGATTGACCGGATATACACAGATCATATTAATCTCCGAAAATCTGTTTTATCTGAGTCATCTGTGTTCCATTAAATACTGATTACTACACCACAGCCGGTTCGAGTAGTGTTAATGTCGCGGCTTCGGTATTGAGGCGTGCTTTTATTCCTGTAGGGATTGTGAATTTATTTGTGATATGCCCGAAGGATAAACCATAGACGACCGGGATGCCGAGAGGGTACAGCCTGTCTGAAAGTACTTCACGTAATGTAAATGAATTTGATATTCCGGACTGTGAAGGTTTAGGTTCGCACTTGGAAAAAACACCTATTGCAACTCCCGCCGCCTTTGCAAACTTCCCGGCCTGTATCATCTGAGTAAGCATCCTGTCAATCCTGTACGGCTCTTCTCCAACTTCTTCGAGATAGATTATACAACCCGAAGTGTCGGTATCGTATTCAGTCCCGATCAGTGAAACGACCAGCGACAGGTTGCCGCCGTAAAGTATCCCTTCTGCTTTGCCAGTGTTTATGGTGTATATCTGAGACTGCTCATCCGCTGCCAGCGGAGGGTTGCTCATCTCATATTCCGCAACGGGGTTCATCAGCACATTCCGGAAATGGTTAACGCTGTAATCATTGTAAGTAGATATCCCAACAGGACCGTGAAACGAGACCAGGCCGGTTTTAGCATAGAGCGCGCTGATCAGTACGGTTATATCACTGTAACCAACAAGCGGTTTTGGATTATTTTTAATAATATGATAATCGAGATAGGGGAGCATACGGGCCGCGCCATATCCGCCGCGTGTACATACGATACCCCTGATCGTTTTATCGGCAAACATATTGTTCAGGTCTTCAGCACGCTCCTTATCAGTTCCGCCAAGATAACCGCTTCTGTTAAGCGCATACTTTCCCGCGACGGGGTTAAATCCAAGGTTATTAAGGTTTGTAATGCTATCGTTTAGTTCCTCTTCGCTGATAAAACCCGCTGGAGAAACCAATCCGATCTTATCTCCCTGTTTCAGTCTACCCGGCTTGATTGCCGCCGGCGGCTTTCCCTGGGCGTTGATTAAGTTAAATTTTCCGCTGACACCCAGAGCAGCGGCAGTTAGAGCGCCTGTTTTTAAGAATGATGACCGTTTCAAAATTTTTCCTTACCTGAATTCCGGAGTGAAGTTCATATTATATAATATAAATGAGTAAATGTCCGCCGTCTTTTCAATTCCTTTCGTGGTGGAACTGGCGCCATGTCCCGATTTTGTATCAATCCTTATCAGCACCGGATTATCTCCTTTGTGTGCTGCCTGAAGCCTGGCTGCAAATTTATAAGAATGTGCCGGTACTACACGGTCATCACGGTCCGCAGTGGTAACCAGCGTTGACGGATATTTCACTCCGTCTTTAAGGTTGTGCAGGGGGGAGTAGTTATATAGGTTTACAAAATTTACCGAATCATCGCTTGTGCCGTAATCGCTTGCCCAGTTCCAGCCGATTGTGAACTTGTGGTAACGCAGCATATCCATAACACCTACTTCCGGTATTGCCACCCCAAACAATTCCGGCCGCTGACACATTACCGCGCCAACAAGCAAACCGCCGTTTGACCCGCCCTGTATCGCCAATCTTTCCGGGGATGTGTATTTGTTATTAATAAGATATTCAGCCGCCGCAATAAAATCATCAAACACATTCTGTTTGTTCAGCAGCATTCCTCCTTCGTGCCATTTTTCACCATACTCGCTCCCGCCGCGCAGGTTTGCCATCACATATATGCCGCCCAGTTCAAGCCACGGTATGCGCGACGCGCTGAATGAGGGATTAAGTGCGACGTTAAACCCGCCATAGCCGTATAGCAGGGCGGGGTTGGTGCCGTCCAGTTTAATTCCTTTTTTGTGGACAATGAACATCGGTATCTTTGTTCCGTCCTTGCTCTGATAAAACACCTGTTCGGTTACATAGTCTTCCGGGTTGAATTTTACTTCCGACTGTTTAAATAGTTCACTCGTTCCCGTCTTAACATCATACCGGAAGATCGTGTTCGGGTATGTAAAGGAGGTGAAGGAATAGAACAAAACTTTATCATCCTTCTTCCCGTCGAATCCCGAAACGGTGCCGGGGTCCGGGAGCGTTACTTCGCTTTCAAACACTCCCTTATAGTTATAAACCTTAACGATATGCTTCACGTCGGCCATATAGGTCACGAATATCTTTCCGCCGCCGGTTGTCACGCCATCAAGCACATATTCCTGTTCCGGGATCAGATCGGATACCGCGCCTTTTTTCGCCGTATTTACCGCGATAACCTTGCCGTTCGGGGCGTTATGATTTGTATATACAATAATAATATCCCCCTCGTTGTCAACGGGGGAGTACCTGACCGCCATATCTTTGTTTATCGGAATAAAATCCCGTCCGCCTCCGCGCAGTTTCCGGTAATAGAGGCCGTTGCCGCGCCCCTGGCCGCTTTTAAAAAGGTAAATGAAGCGCTCATCATCCGAGATACTGACCGAGTTGAAGATCAGCGAAGAAGTGTCCTGATGGTAAAGTTTGTCCTGCGACTGGTTTTCGCCGAGGATGTGATAATATATTTTATGGTTTTTGTTCTTTTCGGAATATTGTTTACCGCTGTCTGCTGGGGCGTCATAACGGCTGTAGTAGAAGCCGTTGCCGAACCAAGCCGCACCCGAGAATTTCACCCAGGCCAGGGAATCGCGGTATTTTTTCCCGGTGCGTGTGTCCATAACAAATAATTCTCGCCAGTCCGCCCCCCCGCGCGAGATACCATACGCAAGCAGGTTCCCGTTCTTTGAAAAGCTCAGCGAGCGCAACCCAACGGTGCCGTCTTCGGAAAAAGTATTCGGATCGAGGAATACCTCCGGCTTTCCGTCGAGCCCTTCCTGACGGTAAAGCACGAACTGGTTTTGCAGCCCGTCGTTTTTATAAAAGTAATAATGTTTTCCCTCCCTGAACGGAAGCCCGTAGCGGGGATAGTTCATATAGCTTTCGATTTTTTCCTTGATGGCGTTCCGGTAGGGGATAGCAGCGAGATACTCTTCGGTGGTTCCGACCTGCTGACTGATCCACTCTTTTGTTTCGGCAGATGTTTCATCTTCAAGCCAGCGGTACGGATCCGCTACAACCGTTCCGAAATAATTATCCGTCTGCTCTGTCTTGCGTGCTTCGGGGTATTTAATTGTCTGGGCGTAACCCGCCAGAAAACAAAAAACGAATAATAGAAATACTTTTTTCATCTTGAGTTATAATACCTGTAACTTAGTGAACAATCAATTTACTATAGCGATTAACAGACTAACGTATCAGCCTTAGCACCGGGTAAGCTGTACCGGCAGTCACCAGGCTTTCAAAAGGTTTATATGTCGCCAACCCAATATGGCTTTTAGGCTCAAGCGCCTGAACGATGATATTCCCGTAAAGCTGATTAGTCGGCAGTAAAATAAAGTTTCCCCTGATTTCCGGAGCTTTTAATTTTCTCCTTTCAAGAGCGGGATCAATAATGATATCTCCTTCAAAATCCGTCGAGTCTATTTTTATTATTTGATACTGTTCCGCCGCGTCATTTTTCTCCGGCGTGTAATTTTCGTAAATCATATTATGTTTTTTTATCCACGCGAGCAATTCCTTGTTTTCTTCGGGTATTAGATAGCCGGCGGGTTTTTCAACTTCAGTAACCGCTTTTACTACGGGGCGGTAGTCAACAACCGTAACAACAGTATCACTGTTTGTTGAAAGTGAGAAAAGAGGCATCTCTAATTTTCGGCCATCCTTTACGTGTATCATCTGTACGGCTATTTTCGCCGGATAGCCGTTCACAATCTTTTCTCGTTCTGCCCTCACCATTTCTTTAATTTTTACGGCGTTTTTATAAACAAATTCAAGGTAGCCCTGCATACCAGCCATCTGGCTCTTCGAGCGGCGTTCGATCATATGTATCGAATCCCTTCCGTTAATTCCCTCCTGAATAAAAGAGAGCGTTGCGAGAGAGCCAAAACCCTGCCGGCCATCGTTGATATCATAAGTGCTGTGCCTGATATATTCAATTTCAGGCGGACCACCCGGGGTGTATTCCGCGAAGGAGTAACCGGCGTCGGTTATATATTTTTTTATAAACGGTACATATTCACTGTTTGAAAAAGCCCTCATCTCGGGAGATATATTGCAGTTTGTAAGTGTTCCGAGAGTGACATCGGAATTTTTCCTGTATCCGTATTTAAACCAGCTTTGAGAGTAAGGGGAGTACTCGTGTACATCCATCGAAACATCAAACTTATATTTATTAAAGAAAGTATGGAGCCCAATATTTTCCGGCTGCATAAGTATCAGGTGGTCGCGGTTAAGATCAGCGTTGTTCCCGTTGCGGCGCGTGTTGGCATCGCTCCCGTCAGGATTCATCTGAGGTATCAGGGCGAGATCAATTTTTTCAAAGAGATAATTTAGCTCCCCCGACGCGATTCTGCCGAGCAGCATAAGCGCACCTTCTTTCCCGGATGCTTCATTGCCGTGCTGCTGCGCGAAGAGCAGCACCTTCAGTTTACCGTCATCCTTGCCAAACTCACCTTTCGAGAATTTAATAACCGGGAGGTCTTTACCCTTAACCGATCTGGCGAAATACTCTACCTCCCAGCGGATCTTATCCGATGGAAATTTTTTAATATAGTCAATTAGCTGGGCGTAAGTAGTGAGTTGTTTGTACCCTGATGTTTCAAGCGGAGTCTGCTGCTGAGCGAACGAGAAGTTAATTATAGTAATAAGAACGAAAGTAAAAATATAGCGCATCATTCCATAATAAGGGATATAGTTAAACCTCAAATATAAAAAGAAAATATAAGCGGCTGTAACGAACAGAGAGATATTTTTATTCCATCTTTCGTCACATCGGGCGGCAATCTATACAGGCGAAGGGGATCGTCAGTATCATACCCTTGTTTTTACTTTGCTCATTTAGCATTTGTTCTGTTTCGCCGAACACAGTTTCGACTCTACCCGCGGGCAATAATTTTATCCACGGCTCAAGAAAAGCCAGGCGGATAAATGAATGGTTAAGCATCGCGCTGCCGTTTGTATAGTGATAACGGAATTTATCCTCACTTACTTCTGTAACTTCAAAGCCGGAGTTTCTCATCAGTTTAATCCAGCTGACAAGCGGTTTCCGTTTTTGCAGTATATGCTCCTCCGTCTTTGCGATCTCCTCTGTCATCCCGTGATTCTTTAACACCGATTTGAACGCATCATAAAATTCGTGCATTGTTCCCGGCAGGTTGATCGTAATTACCAATTGTCCTTTCCCTTTCAGTACGCGATGAATTTCACTAAGCGATTTATCAACATCATCAACATTATTCAGACCGTTGTTGGAAACAATAAGGTGAAAATAATCCTTATCAAAAGGAAGTTCTTCCGCAAAGCCAGGCAGAAGCTTTATATTGGTTATCTGTCGCGCCATTATCTTTTCCTTCGCTCTATCCAGCGCCTCTTTCCACGGATCAAATCCGAAAACCTCGCAAGTCCCGCCCAGCGATTCCGCGAGTTCTATAAGAGGGTAACCGGTTCCGCATCCCACATCCAGCGCTCTTATATTTTGCCTGAAGCGGACACGTTCAAAAATCTTTAAGCCGAAAGGAACAGACCAAAGGGGCGCCTCATCGAGGGAAGAGATAAATGAGGGATCATTTACATTGAATTTATTATTAAGGTAACCGATCATATTTCTTTGATTAGTTAAACTGTTTTTACTTTTTCTGATACGAGTTTTTCAAAAAGCTTTGTGCTTAGTATAACAGCCTCCGCCTTACCGTTTATAGTAATAACCATAGGTCGGTTGCTGTTCTTCAACTGATCCATTACGCGGACCGTATTCTTCTTTAATTCTGAAATGGGGAGAATATCTTCGCTTAGTCTTATTTTCAATTTGCTTCTTTAACGATTAAAAGATTATTAAAAATCTTTTAAAGATACTTTAAAAAATAATATTTAACAAACGATGATCTCTCATCACCTTGATAAGCTCCTAAGTTATACTTATTTTTCGGTATGAACAACGAAGATATTATCATAGCCGAAGCAACGCCGCCTGGAGCAGCCGCGATTTCCGTTATCAGATTAAGCGGGACGAACTGCATAGAGGCAGCAGACAGACTATTCAGCGGGAAGGTTAAGCTCAGTGCCGTGCCATCCCACACACTGCACTACGGAAGAATCGTAGGCCGCAATGCACAAACCATAGACGACGTGCTCGCCTCGGTCTTTCGCGAACCCAACTCCTACACCGGGGAAGATTCCGTAGAAATCAGCACACACGGTAACCCGCTTGTTACCGCCACCGTAATAAACGAGTTCCTCCAGATGGATATTCGTATCGCTGAGCCGGGAGAATTTACCAAGCGGGCATTTCTGAACGGGAGGATAGATCTCGCCCAGGCCGAGGCCGTGATTGAGCTAATTAACTCACGAAGCGAAGCTGCTGTCAGGGGCAGCCGCAATCAGCTTGATGGTTTACTTTCTCAAAAGATCGGAGAACTGCGGCAACAGCTGATTAATGCAGTATCGCTTGTTGAACTGGAACTCGACTTTGCAGAAGAGGACCTGGAATTTATTGATAACTCTGCAGTAATTGAACTGATCACCGGAATTAAAAAAGAGATATCAGCCTTGCTTGCAACTTACCGATTCGGAAGAGTATTCCGGGAGGGAGTTAATGTTGCTTTAGTTGGATTGCCAAATGTGGGGAAGTCCTCTGTTCTGAATCATATTTTAAAAGAGAGAAGAGCGATAGTCAGTCCGATTCCCGGCACCACCCGTGATATAATCCGTGAAGACGTCACTATTGATGGTGTACTTTACCGGCTATATGACACCGCCGGAATAAGAAATACCGAAGATCTGATTGAAAAAGAAGGTGTTGAGAGAAGCCGAAAGGCTGTCAGGGATGCCGACCTCGTTTTATTCATTAACGAAACCGCCCACCCGTTTGACGAGTATCTCTATTTGGAATTACAGGAATTCACTTCTGAAGAAAGAATAGTAAAAGTAATCAACAAATCCGATTTGCCAGGGAAAGTAGGGGATCAGCCTGGCAGCATTCGCGTTTCTGCGCTTACCGGTGAAGGGTTTGAACAACTCTTCGACCTTATGAAAGAGCGGGCTTATGGGGGAGAGAACTACACGGAAAAAAGCATCCTCGTTTCCAGTATTCGCCATAAATCCCTGCTCGAAAAAGCGAACATCGCCCTGGAAAACGCTAAAGACTCCGCAAAACAACAAATGAGCGGGGAGTTTATATCGGTGGATATTCGGCACGCCATTAATTCTCTGGGAGAGATAATCGGGACAGTAACTACTGACGATATCCTGAACAACATATTCTCCAAATTCTGCATCGGGAAGTGACGTGTTTCACGTGGAACAGTTGATTTTTTCTGGTCAGTAATGTTGTTGAGTCACCCGGTCGCTGTGTGCCGGGGCTTCGATACGCGGAACGGGGAAAAGAGTTGAAAAAAGAGAAGAATTGCGGTGTTCCGCTACTCAGCCACCTGGCAATTAAGAATTAAAAATTATGAATTAAAAATATAACTCCCAGTAAGGTTGTTGAGTATCCCGACTACTTCTCATTTTTCAATTGAAGTCGGGAGTATCGAAACAACCGGTCAATGCCACGGAGGTATCACAACGACTGACCGCTGTGTGCCGGTGGCTTCGATACGCGGAACGCAAAGAAGAATTGAGAAATGGAAAGAGTTTTGGCGCTCCGCTACTCAGCCACCTAGCGGCAGGTGAGGAAAAAATTTTAGAATTAAAAATTTTACATTATTACAGCTGCTTATATGAAAGGCTATACATACATACTGCTTTGTGCTGACGGAAAATACTACACCGGTAGCACTAACGATCTCCGAAGGAGGCTGGAACAGCATCAGCTTGGAGAGGGCGCGAATTTTACCAGTAAAAGATTACCGGTTGAGCTTGTGTATTATGAGGAGTATGAGAGAGTAGATGAAGCGTTTTATCGTGAAAAACAGATTCAGGGATGGAGTAGAAGCAAAAAAGAAGCCCTGATCTTCGGAAAAGAAAGCGCTTTACCAACTTTGGCAAAGAAGGTGTGGAAGAAGAAGTAAAAGAGATGCCTGACTCGCTATGTGCCGAGGCTTCGATACACGGAACGCAAAGAAGAATTGAGAAATGGAAAAAGTTTTGGCGCTCCGCTACTCAGCCACCTGGTAATTAAGAATTAAAAATTATAAATTAAAAATATAACACCCAGTAAGGTTGTTGAGTATCCCGACTACTTCTCATTTTTCAATTAAAGTCGGGAGTATCGAAACAACCGATCAATGCCACGGAGGTATCACAACGACTGACTCGCTATGTGCCGGGGCTTCGATACGCGGAACGCAGAGAAGAATTGAGAAATGAAAAGAATAGTTGCGTTCCGCTACTCAGCCACCTGGTAATTAAGAATTAAAAATTATAAATTAAAAATATAACACCCAGTAAGGTTGTTGAGTATCCTGACCGCTTCTCATTTTTCAATTAAAGTCGGGAGTATCGAAACAACCGGTCAATGCCCCGGAGGTATCACAACGACTGACCGCTGTGTGTCGGTGGCTTCGATACGCGGAACGGGGAAAAGAGTTGAAAAAAGAGAAGAATTACGGTGTTCCGCTACTCAGCCACCTGGCAATTAAGAATTAAAAATTATGAATTAAAAATATAACTCCCAGTAAGGTTGTTGAGTATCCCGACCGCTTCTCATTCTTCAATTAAAGTCGGGAGTATCGAAACAACCGGTCGCAGCCACCACCGAATCGAAACGACCGACCAAAGCTATAAACGCACTAACCAACCAACCGCTTCACCGATCCACACTCCCCGTTCCATCCCCTTGTTTCCCACCTATTATTTTACGATTTTTGCAAAACTTTTTTCCATCTCTCTTTGTTTCACGTGAAACAGCAAGGATTTAGCAATAATTTTTAATGAATAATTTCGATATAATAGTAATCGGTGGCGGACACGCGGGAATCGAGGCGGCTTGTGCTGCTTCGAAGATGGGGTGTTCCGTTGCGCTGGTTACAATGGATAAAAACGCTATCGGGAGAATGTCGTGCAACCCGGCAATAGGGGGGACGGCCAAGGGGCACGTTGTCAGGGAGATTGATGCGCTGGGGGGGGTAATGGGCTTAATTGCAGACCGGTCGGGCATTCAGTTTAGAATGCTTAATCGTTCAAAGGGACCTGCGGTGTGGTCACCCAGAAGTCAGAATGACAGGAAACTCTATTCCGAAGAAGCGATTCGTGTGATTGATTCGCACAAGAACATTACGGTTGTAAAGGAATCGGTGACTGGAATAAACACCGAAGATGGAAAAGTAACCGGGGTTACAACTATTGAAGGACACTCCATTTCCGCGAAGGCCGTTATCCTCTGCTCCGGAACTTTCCTGAACGGGTTAATGCACACAGGACTCAACCAGTTTGAAGGGGGGAGATATGGTGAGCAGAAGGCTATTGGCATAACCGAATCTCTGGTGGGCCTGGGATTTGAAGCGGGGAGGCTGAAGACCGGAACACCACCTCGCCTGCACAAAGATTCAATTGACTGGGATGCTCTTGAGGTTCAGTCGGGAGATGATGACCCGCAGCCGTTTTCATTCCGTACTCCACGCAGTGAGTTTCCATATCAACCGCAGTTAAGTTGTCACATAACCCACACCGATGTTAATGTTCATAATATTTTAGAAACAGGTTTTCATCAGTCGCCTCTTTTTACCGGAGTAATCGGTGGTGTGGGGCCAAGATATTGCCCGTCAATAGAGGACAAAATAGTCCGATTTAACGATAAACCCAGGCACCAGTTATTTCTTGAACCGGAAGGGCTTGATTCGGAGCTAATATATGTTAACGGTTTCTCCACCTCGCTTCCGGCAGAAGTGCAGGATAAAGCGTTGCGGTTAGTTCCCGGTCTAAAAGATATGAAGATGGTGCGTCCTGGTTACGCTGTTGAATATGACTTCTTCCCGCCCCACCAGGTTGATTTAACTCTTGAGACAAAACGAGTGCGCGGGTTATACTTCGCGGGACAAGTGAACGGAACATCGGGATATGAAGAAGCAGCCGCGCAGGGCTTGGTTGCGGGGATAAACGCCGCGGCAAAAATTCTTGGTAAAAAAGAATTTGTACTTAAAAGAAGTGAAGCCTATATCGGAGTTATGGTGGATGACCTTGTCAATAAATCAACAGACGAACCTTACAGGATATTTACTTCGAGGGCGGAACACAGGCTGCTGCTGCGCCAGGATAACGCCGACCGCAGGCTCTCACAGTACGGACACTATTATGGTCTGATAGAAGACGAACATAATGAAGAGATCAGGATGAGGAGTGAAAAAATATCCGTGGGCATTGAAATCCTCTCCAGAAAAAAAATTAAGCCCGCCGATATCAATCCCGTGCTTCATTCAAAAGAGGCGGATCTGATTGACACCCCGGAGGCCATATCCAAATTATGCAAGCGTCCTGAGCTTCAGCTCGAAGAAATTCTTGCCCTTACTAACGGTGACGAGGAGCTTGCAACAATAAAGAATGATAAATATGCCGTTGAACAGATTGAAATCGAGTTAAAGTACGAGGGCTATATCAAGAGGCAGTTTGACCAGGTGGAGAAGATGGAAAAATACGAAGGGTTAAGGATCCCGGCCACATTAGATTACGCAAAGGTAAAAGCCCTTTCCACAGAGGGGCGCGAGAAACTGCTCAAAGTTCAACCCCGGTCTATCGGCCAGGCATCAAGAATATCTGGAGTAACCCCTTCAGATATTTCAGTTTTATTGGTATATTTAAAGAAGTAAATTTTTGTTTTTTGTAGAAAAGAGAATATACCGCTTGCTATGCAAGATACTTATCTTAAACAGTTAACCGCCTTCTACTGGGAAAACGGTTACAACCCCGACATCACGCAAATGGAACGTCTCGCTCACTTTGCTTGTCTGGTTGCGGAAAAGAATGAAGTTCTGAACCTTGTTTCACGTAAAGACGTTGATTCGATAATAGAAAACCACGTCTTCATATCTTCATACATCTCGAAGCATATACCCGAGAAATGCACGAAGTTTGTGGATATTGGCACGGGGGGAGGTTTCCCCGGAATACCCGTTGCGATTATGCGTCCGGACCTTCGCGGAGTACTCGTTGATTCGATCAGAAAGAAAACTGCCGCGGTAGCTGAGTTTGTTGAAAAACTGATGCTCAGCAATGTTTATGTTGAAAACGCAAGAGTCGAGGATGAAGAATTCATTCAGAAACACGCGGGAACGGTAGACCTTGTTTTCAGCAGGGCGACAGTTCCTCTCATTATGCTTGTGAAATATGCAATGCCGCTTATCAAGGACAAAGCCTACCTGATGGCGCTCAAGGGAGGAGACATTGATGAGGAACTCAAGAAAGCACAGATGAAGTACACACCATTCATCAAGAAAGCCACCGTGTTCGAGCTCCATTATAAGCCGAGCAATATTAAGAATATAAAAGAAAAGAAACTGGTTCTATTCGAACTGGTAAAGTAAAGCTTAAAAAAAGCCCCGTTCTCACGGGGCTTTTT
>JABWCL010000057.1 GCA_013360295.1 Ignavibacteriaceae bacterium
TTCCTGCACGGCCCGCACCACTCTGCCCAGAAATCCACCAGTACCGGAATACTATGGCTGGCTTCTATCACATCCTGTTGAAAATTTTTTACTTCGTAATCCATAATAAATTCCTCAAATATTTTTCCTGTTAGATGAATTTACTTTTATAGAGATTCACTGTTTCTCTTACTGTTTTTATATGTCCGGGAGTTGAACCACAACATCCGCCAATGACGCACGGATATAAAGTAACCATTTTCTCAATATAATTCCTGATATATTCCGGCCCTTGGGTATATACCGGCTTCCCGTCAATCCATTCAGGTATCCCGGCGTTAGCCTTCAACCACAGAGGAAGTTTGGTACTCTCTCTGAGAAGCATTCCAATCTCTTCCATTTCGTCAAAACCTTTTCCGCAGTTTGCCCCGATTACATCCGCACCGTTCTTCTCAAGTATTTCTGCCGCGGTCGGAATGTCAGTTCCCCATAATGTTTTTATCCCCGATAATCCTTTTTCATAAGTCATAGAAACCACAACCGGAATAGTGGTCACCGACTTCACAGCCTTCAGTGCAACTACCGCTTCTTCTGGCGCCATCATTGTCTCGATCACGATCAGATCCACTCCCGCTCCGGCAAGCGCTTTAGCCGGTTCGCGGAATATTTCGAATGCTTCATCCTCTTCCAGTGTCCCTAAGGGACTCAGAATATCACCGCACGGCCCGATAGAACCAGCAATTAATATATTCTTGCTTTCTGCGAAAGACCTTGCGAGTTCTGCTCCGGCGACGCAGAATTCTTTAACCCGCTCTTCAAATGAATGCAGCTTCAGCCGTGACCTGTTTACCCCGAAAGTATTCGTAAGTATAATATCGCTCCCCGCCTCAGCGTAGCTTCTGTGTACTCTGCTCACCGTCTCAGGACTCTCTATATTAAGCGCTTCTGGACAGGCTCCCGGTTCCAGTCCGCATTTCTGCAGTTCTGTTCCCATCGCACCGTCGGAGACAAGCACTCGCTCTCTCGCTAATAATTCAAAAAAGGAATTCAAACCAAACCTTAAAAATGATTAAATTGTTACTCAAAAATATAAAACAAATTGCTAATGCTATGATCAGATTTTTAACAGCCGGAGAATCCCACGGAAAAGAGTTAACCGTAATCATTGAAGGGTTACCCTCAAATCTTTCCGTGAATAAGGATGATATTGATATTGAACTCGCCAGGCGGCAGTCAGGATACGGGCGTGGAATGCGTATGAAGATTGAAAAGGACGAGATCGAAATAACATCAGGCGTTCGTTACGGAAGAACTCTGGGTTCCCCTCTGACAATGAAGATCACTAATCGTGACTTTGAAAACTGGCAGGAAAAAATGTCGGTATCTCCATTAAAAAACCGGGCTGAAAAAATTACGATCCCCCGTCCGGGGCACGCCGATCTCACAGGAACTTTCAAATACAACTATGATGATATACGCAATTCCATTGAGCGCTCAAGCGCACGTGAAACCGCGGCTAGAGTGGCAGTCGGAGCCGTTGCAAAAATACTGCTGAATAGTTTTGATATCTCAGTCGGCAGTTTTGTTGAAAGTATCGGCGGTATCTATCCTGCAGATTCAGCGCTTAAAAATATGCTTCAGCGTTTTGATCCTGAACTAATGCACATAAAAGACCTTTCAAACATTGCAGATCAAAGCGATGTCAGGGTGCTTGAAAAGAAGCAGGAGGAAAGGATAATCCGCAAAATTAGACAGGCCAAAAAAAATGGCGATACACTCGGAGGTACTATGATCGTAGCAGCAGAGGGCGTACCTGTGGGGCTCGGATCATTTGTTCATTATGACCGCCGGCTCGATGCGGCAATCACTTTCGCGATTATGTCAATAAATGCAATAAAGGGAGTTGAAATCGGTGCCGGATTTGAATCCGCGGACAAACCGGGATCTGAAGTTCACGACGAGATTACCTATGACGGATACAGCTTTGGAAGAAAGACGAACAGGGCAGGTGGAATTGAAGGCGGTATCTCCACCGGACTCCCGATAATTATACGTGCCGCGATGAAACCAATCGCAACGCTTATGTCACCCATAGAAAGCGTTGACCTGAAAACATTAAAACCCGTTGATGCCCGCCGTGAGAGGAGTGATTTCGTTGCCGTCCCCGCCTGCGCAGTTATTTGCGAAGCTATGACCGCCTGGACAGTCGCCGATTTCTTCCTTCAGAAATTCAGCGGCGACTCAATGGAAGACATAAAATCCTCATACGCGGCATATAAAATACGCCTGCAAAAACAACTAAGGCGATTTTAATTTAATTGAGATATGAAGGAAATTTGACAAACCAATTTGTAATATTATGATTATACTAATCGTAATATCACAAATTCCGCGGTCATCCGTCGCATCTGCGTAATCTGTGGTCTATAAAAAATATTGAGCAGTCTATATTTTTAATATTATGGTAGGCCTTTGTAATATTCTCATAGTTATTAATCTAAGTTACATTTATTCCCAATTTGCACAGAAAATTTTCTCCAACGACTTAATTACCTGTCCCGCTTTTGTGTGCACTAAAAGGGGTACACCCTATACACCCTACCTGTCTCTGATGTCACTAAAGTCCCTGAAAACGCAAAGACGCAAAAATGACGCAAAGAACGCAAAAGATGTTTTATGCTTCTTAAATTTTTAACGCCTTGTGTGATTCGAGTTAAATATTTATCAGTTCATAATCCGGCGGAGCTTGTGCCACAAAAATTCTGGAATACATATCGTCTTGATGTATCGAGTCGAATCTATTATTCGTTCTTGATTTCCAGACAATTTGTATAATTATTGACTACCTATCATCAAGGAATAAAATGACCTCGGCTATTTGCAGAAGTAACTCGACCACCGAAAATACATCAGGCTTGCTTCCGGAAATCACTGAAGTGATTTTCCTCCGTTATTATCCCTTCACCAGAGCAGCGAAATGGCTTCAGCCATTTGCTGTCATAACAACCCGGCACTCTGATATTTTGTCAATCTGCGGTCATCCTTTGAATCTGCGTAATCTGTGTTCCATCACAGTTTATTATGCAGGTTATATTTATAGGTTTATCAAAGTGTTTTGCGATATCCTTTAACTTAGAATTCTTAATTTTTAATTATTAATTCTTAATTCTTCAGTACCGTCCTGGCAATGATCAAATCCACCTTTTTTAGCAGTTCCGAATGATCAAATAGTTCATCAAGTTCCTGTTCTGACAGCACCTCAGCTACGACATCAGATTTTGAAATCTCCTCTCTAAGGTTCTTACTCTTATCACCCCACACTGCCATAGCAGCATCCTGCACTGCCTTGTATGCATCCTCTCGCGATAATCCCTTCTCCGTAAGTTTCAGAAGAATCTTCTGCGAAAATATCAATCCCCGCGTAAGGTTTAGGTTTGCGATCATATTTTCAGGATAGATAAGCAGTTTTGAAACCAGAGTGTTCATCTTCGCCAGCATATAATATATTATTATGCACGCGTCCGCCAACACTACTCTCTCAGCAGAGGAGTGAGAGATGTCCCTTTCGTGCCAAAGCGCATTATTCTCCAGTGTGGTAGCGGCATAGCCGCGAAGAAGGCGCGCCATTCCGCAAATTCTCTCGCTTACTATCGGGTTCCTCTTATGCGGCATAGCAGATGATCCTTTCTGCCCTTTACTGAAAAATTCTTCCGCTTCAAGTGTCTCAGTTTTCTGCAGATGCCGTATCTCCGTGGCAACTTTCTCAAGCGTGCTTCCGATTATTGCCAGCACGGCAATAAACTCCGAATGCCTGTCACGCTGTATTACCTGCGTGGAAACCGGCGCGGGCTTTAATCCCATCTTTTCGCAAACATAAGCCTCCACATCCGGACTAAGATGTTCAAACGTGCCCACCGCGCCTGATATCTGCCCGACGCTAATCGTCTCGATTGCGTTTACAAGCCGCCTCCGGTTGCGCCGGGTCTCTTCAAACCAATTCGCGAACTTTAACCCGAGTGTAGTCGGTTCTGCGTGTATCCCGTGAGTCCTTCCGATGCATAACGCGTGCTTATACTGTAAAGCCTTTTCTTTTAGGACTTCGCTGAATTTATCAAGTAATCCCAGTATCAGTTCTCCCGATACTTTCAACTGGTAAGAAACGGCGGTGTCAAGCACATCAGAAGAAGTCATTCCGTAATGTATGTGCCGCGAGGGCGCCCCGACATACTCCGCGACATTCGTCAGAAAGGCAATCACATCGTGCTGTGTGGTCTCTTCGATCTCAAGTACACGCTTCACATCAAATGCTGCTTTGCTCTTGATTACTTCCAGGTCTTCCGCGGGGACTTCCCCCTTCAGCGCTCGCGCTTCGCAGGCTAATATTTCTATCTTAAGCCAGGTGTTAAACTTAAATTCATCCTCCCAGACCTTTCCGATCTCGGGAAGCGTGTATCTTGTTATCAATTGCCTCTCTCTAATTTCATTGTGAATACTTTTTCTTCATTGTCACGTACAACTGTTACTTTTACCTTTTGACCTGTCCGGTACTCCTGCAGAATTCCCATTAGCGACTGTTCATTATCAACAGAATTATCATCAATTTTCAGTATCACATCACCGGGACGTATCCCGGCGCTGAAAGCAGGGGATTCCCTGAGTACCTTAGTCACTATCACCCCGCGGGTGTTTTCGAGTTTATAATACCGCGCGATCACGTCATCAATATTCTGAACCGAAAGCCCGGTATAAAAATCCCGCTCAATCTTCCCTTTCTCTTTTATCTCATCAAGTATCTTTTTTACTTTATTTATCGGAATCGCGAATCCCAAACCGATATTACCCTGTGAGCCGGCGGTATATATCAGTGTGTTCATCCCTATCACCTCGCCGATACTGTTTACCAGCGGCCCTCCGCTGTTTCCGCCGTTTATTGCGGCGTCCGTCTGGATCATATTAAGGTAATAACGCCTTTCTATCTTATTAAGGTTCATATTCGTCGCGCTGATTACACCCACAGTTACAGTCGGTTTATTGTTTACTTCAAAAAGTCCGAACGGATTACCCAACGCAATAACCCACTCACCTGTGATTATATCATCGGAATTACCGAGTTTAAGGAACGGGAAGTTATCGCCTTCTATCTTTAATAAGCATATATCCGAAACCGGGTCGGTTCCGATAATCTTCGCGTTATAGTGTTTTCCGCTCGTCAGGGTTACAACTATTTCGCTTCCGTTCCCCGCTACGTGGTCATTAGTCAGAATATATCCGTCAGATGAAATTATAAATCCTGAGCCTAACTCCTTAACTTTCTGGCTGTAAGTCCTGTCTCCGAAAAATTGCCGGAAAAACGGATCATCAAAAAAGGGGCTGAGGAACGGGTCGCGGTACTGGCGTATTTCCGTTACGTTAATTCCTACTACCGCTGGACTCGAGTTCGCGACGGTTTCGGTTATAATATTTCTTCTTGAATTGGAAATTACATTCTGGTTTACCTGGTTAGCCTGCGCTGCCGCGACTCCTGCATCCGTATAATACTTATTTCCACTGACCGGAATTACAAAGGTGTAAAGCAGAAACACAACAGCTACACCAACTATAACTATAATAAAGCTTTTCTTTCTCATACCTTTACTCATCATATATTTTTCTCTACTCTAAATTAATTAAACTGTGTGGTATAATCAATCCTAAGCAAATTACGTTCCATAACAATTAGCAATTAATTTTACTTTTTGAGATGATTTCTCTTACTTTTTAGAAAATTACTTCCTGGCCTTGTCGAGCCATTGAAAATGCACCAAAAAGCCTGTGTTTTACTAAACTGAATTGGCACGCAATTTGATATTATAGATACGAACCCTTATTTGAGGATTGAATGCACAAAGAAATATTAGAATCTTACCCAAAAAACGATAAAAGTACTCTTATCCCTCTCCTTCAGGATATCCAGAGTGTTTACGGATACCTCCCGCAGGAAGCAATCAATGATATAGCAATGCACACCGGACTTTCCCGGAGCCGCGTTTATGGCGTGGCTACTTTTTATAACCAGTTCCGGCTTACCCCGCTCGGAGAAAATATTATCCGGGTTTGCCGCGGTACCGCCTGCCACGTGAAAAACTCCGCCAATCTTCTCTATTCGCTTGAGAATACACTTAAGATAAAAGCCGGCGATACCACGAGGGATAAAAAATTCACCCTCGAAACTGTTGCCTGCATCGGCGCCTGCAGTATTGCCCCTGTGATAACCGTAAATGATGACTACTACGGCAGGATCACCACCAAGGATATCCCGAACATCATAAAGAAATACCAGGGGAAACCTAAAACTGAAAAACAAACTAAAGAAACGGTAGGTGCGTAATGAACAGTTTCCTTGATAAATGCTGTGATGAATGCTGGCACAGCGATGAAAAAAAATGTGAATTATTCATCAGGTGCTGCGCAGAGGGCCCACTCTGCCATCACGATGATAACTGTAAAAAGAAGATCCAGGACCTTAACAACCGCCTTAATTATGTTACCCACGAAGAACCGATTATCTTTATCGGTATGGGTACCTGCGGGCTGGCAGCCGGCGCGAAAAAAGTTGAAGAGGCGATTAAAGCAGAACTGGCGAAACACAATATAAACGCGCGGATTGAACCGATGGGGTGTATCGGCTACTGCGCTAAGGAAGTTATTGTTGACGTAAAATTACCGGGTTCACCCAGAGTTTCTTACTGCGAAGTCACACCAAAGATCGTACCTCAGTTGATCCAGAAAACTCTTGTTGATAAGATAATCTACCGCGAAAGATTACTCGGCACTTTCGGTAAAACTTCTGATGAAGCGATTAATATCAATGAAACTTCGTTCTTCAAAAATCAACTAAAGATCGTTTTGAAAAACTGCGGTATCATCAATCCTGAATCAATTGACGCTTATATCGCTGCCGGTGGTTTCCAGTCGTTTGATAAAGTCCTCAGGCTGATGAAACCTGACGAAGTAGTAAAAGAAATCCTCTCAAGCGGTTTGCGCGGAAGAGGCGGCGCCGGATTCCCAACAGGAAAGAAGTGGGAACTTGCCTTAAACCAGAAATCAGAAATGAAGTATATCATTTGTAATGCTGACGAAGGCGACCCGGGAGCGTTTATGGACAGGTCAGTTCTCGAAAGCGATCCTTACAAGGTAATTGAAGGAATGCTCATCGGAGGTTATGCCATCGGCGCTACTGCAGGTTACATTTACTGCCGCGCGGAGTATCCCCTGGCAATTGAACGGCTTGAAAAGACAATAAAGAACTGTGAAAAGTACAGCCTCCTCGGCAATAATATCCTTGGAAGTAATTTCAGTTTCCACCTGAAGATCAAAAAAGGCGCCGGCGCTTTTGTGTGCGGCGAAGAAACCGCGCTTATTGCTTCTATCGAAGGTAAACGCGGAATGCCCCGCCCCCGCCCCCCTTTCCCATCAGTCTCAGGACTCTGGGGTAAACCGACAGTCATAAACAATGTCGAGACGTTCGCTAACATAGCGGCGGTAATCGGTATGGGCGCGGAGCGCTTTTCAAAGATCGGTACCGAAAAAAGTAAGGGTACGAAGGTATTCGCCCTCTCAGGAAATATTAATAACACCGGGCTTGTTGAAATTCCGATGGGAGTAACGCTGGAACAGGTTGTGTTTGATATAGGGGGCGGTATTCCGGGTAATAAAAAACTCAAGGCAGTTCAGATCGGAGGCCCTTCAGGAGGGTGCCTGCCGGAATCTGTTGCCAATACAAAAGTTGATTATGAATCATTAAAAGAAGTCGGCGCGATGATGGGCTCCGGCGGATTCGTTGTGATGGATCAGGATACCTGTATGGTTGATGTGGCGAAGTTTTTCCTCACGTTCATTCAGAATGAATCGTGCGGAAAGTGCGTTCCCTGCCGCGAGGGCACAAAACGAATGCTCGAAATAATCGAAAGGATCCCTACAAGTTACAAGAGCACAAAAAATAAACTCGACCAGTTGCAGCGCTTCAAAGGAATCATCCACCTTGAGCGCCTCGCTGACGTGATAAGGGATACCTCTCTGTGCGGACTCGGCCAGTCGGCTCCCAATCCGGTGCTTTCAGGCCTGCAATACTTCAGGGATGAGTATGAAGAACACCTGTTTGACAGGAAATGCCGCGCGGGCGTATGTAAAGACCTGCTTACTTATACAATTGATAACAGTATCTGCAGCGGCTGCGGAGTATGTTTACGCAAGTGCGCCGAAGAAGCTATCCTCGGCGAAAAGGGGCAGGCACATTATATAATTCAGGATAAGTGCATTAAGTGCGGCGTTTGCTTTGAAGCCTGCCGTTTTGATGCCATTGAAGTAAATTAAGCGAGTGACAATAATATGATAGAATTAACCATAAATAATATTAAAGTAAAAGCAGAAGACGGAATGACAATTCTCGAAGCTGCTAAGTCTGTCGGAATTTCAATTCCCACATTATGCCATATGAAGGACCTTGTGCCCAGCGGCGCGTGCAGGATCTGCTCGGTTGAAGTTGAAGGATACAGAAACCTTATCCCCTCCTGTGCATACCCGGTTTCCGGAGGAATGGTGGTAGATACAAACTCTCCGCGCGTCAGAAGAGCGAGAAAAACAATCGTGGAACTGCTGGTTGAAAATCACCCTCAGGACTGCCTTATCTGCGTTAGGAATAAAAACTGCGAACTGCAGGACCTATCGGAAAGATACGGCATTCGCGAGCACCGTTTTGCCGGAGAATCAAAAGCCCACGCGGTGGATATTTCCAGCGCCTCGCTTGAAAGAGACCCCGCGAAATGCATCCTTTGCGGCAGATGCGTACGTGCCTGTCACGAAGTACAGAAAGTCTGCGCGATTGATTTCACAAACCGCGGCTTCAAATCCACTGTAACCACTCCGTTTAATATCGGGTTGAACGCGAGCGACTGTATATTGTGCGGACAGTGTATCCTTGTATGCCCTACCGCCGCGCTGAGGGAAAAATCATCATTGAAAACAGTCTCAACCGCACTTCTCTCAAAGGAGAAATACACGATCGTACAGGTGGCGCCGGCGGTACGCGCTACTCTCGGTGAAGAGTATCACCTCCCGCTCGGTACCGATGTAACGGGTAAATTAGTCGCCGGACTCAGAAGGTTAGGCTTCAAAAAAGTTTTTGATACAAACTTTGCCGCCGATCTTACTATCTGGGAGGAAGCCACTGAACTTATCAACAGGATACAGACTGATAAACCGCTCCCGATGTTTACAAGCTGCTGCCCGGGATGGGTAAAGTATATTGAACACAACTATCCTGATATGCTCAAGCACGTTTCCACCTGTAAGTCCCCGCACGAAATGGAAGGCGCTGTGGCTAAAACATACTACGCGAAAAAGCTTGGCATCTCTCCTAAAGATATTTTTGTGGTATCAATAATGCCCTGCACGGTAAAAAAATTCGAATCTACACGCCCTGAGCTATCCGAGGAATCACATCCGGATGTTGACGCTGTACTCACTACGCGTGAGTTGGTCAGGTTCTTTAATATTGCCGGTGTTGACTTTGCCGACCTGGGCGATGACCAGTTTGATAATCCGCTCGGCGAATCAACAGGCGCCGCAGCCATCTTCGGCGCAAGCGGCGGAGTTATGGAGGCAGCCCTCAGAATGGCATATTTCAAATTAACAGGAAACCACCTTGAGAATGTAGAACTGGAACAGGTGCGCGGGCTTGAAGGGTTAAAGGAAGCCTCATTTTATATCAACGGTAAAGAAATAAATATCGCGGTAGTGAATGGCATAGGAAATGTCGGCCCGGTCCTTGACGATCTTCGTGCCGGTAAATCCAAATATCATTTTATAGAAGTTATGGCATGCCCCGGAGGATGCGTAAACGGCGGAGGACAACCGATCCACCAAAAGACAGAAAAAGTGATGAAGCGGATGAAAGTATTGTATGACATTGATAAAAAGATGTCAAACCGGCGCTCATACGAGAACGAATCAATTAAGACTCTCTACAAAGAGTACTTTAAAGAACCCGGGAGCCACATCAGTCACGAGATACTGCACACACATTATCATCCTCGCGGTAAATAAAATTAATCTTCCCGAGGCGGCAGCCCACTGCCGCCTCCCTCTCATAACCTTTTCTGTACGTATTCCCCGGCCATAATTTACCGGCAGTATTTTCCCGATTGCTAAGTTCGATTACAATTGTGATTTTTTCGCAATAGTCAATATCAATTCTCTTTACTCCACTATCATTTTTTTGCTAAACCTGCAAAAATCCATATCATCCGCGTAATCAGCGTTCCATCTTTCGAAAACAAAAAAAGGCGCGTCCCCGCACGCGCCTGAATTATTACTAATATCAATTAACCATTTACAATTTATCATTAATCATTAC
>JABWCL010000086.1 GCA_013360295.1 Ignavibacteriaceae bacterium
TCCGCCACTATTTGTGCCATATGGCAATTTATGCAATAATTTAGTTATTATTGCCGCAGTTACTTATTTTGGTGTACGGAGGGAGGGCGTAGCCCGACCGGAGTACACCAAAATTTCTTCAACATTTTTATTGGATTGCTATATGATCAACAACTCTTCCCTCCAGACTTTTTATCGCCTTGCTCAGAAAAACCTTGATACTCAGTTTCATAACGAACTTATTACCGGTCTGTGTTGCTCTCCCTTTGAAGCTGACGCCATTATAAAGTTGATGTCCGGGATTTATTCCCCTTTCCTCTCTTCCAACGGTTCACTCCTTCCAGGACAAATACTCATGACAGTTCTCTCCGTTGATAATTCCCCTGCCCGCTCGCTTGCCGAGAGCAAACTTGTTACCGTTACTCTTACTCTTGATAAGCCCGAGGAAGATCTCCCCATAAGAGAGAATTATGGAGTCCCTGCTCTGCGTCAGCACAGAATAATAAGGGTCTGCAACGAAGCTCTTATGCAGGATGGTATTCTCACCGCGGAGGATCTGGCTTACCGTCTGTTTAACTGTGGTATGAGAACTATCAGCAGAGACCTTGCTGCAATCAGAGCAAAAGAGCTTTTTGTTCCTCTGCGTTCAACTGTTCATGATATGGGCCGTACTCTCTCGCACCGCTCCCTTATTATCAAACTCTGGCTCAGGGGTAAAGAGTACTCCGATATCTCAAGGGATGCTTTTCATTCCGTGAAGTCTGTTCAAAACTATGTTGACAAGTTTAAGAGAGTAATTGCCCTTTCTCTGGAAGGTTTTGATACCCACACTATTGCCTTCCTTGTCAGATTATCTGCCCCGCTGGTTGAAGAATACCGTAAATTGTTTAATGACAAGCAGATGCCACAGCACAGAATACTTGAACTGGAATCTTTCCTAAAAAAAAACTCCTTCTCAGAAGACCGATACACAGGAGGTTCCCTTGATTAAAAGTCCTGATCCGGTTAAACGTTATTCTTCTGCAAAGGCAAGATTTATGAAGCCTGCGATTATGAACTTCTTCGCAACCGAGTTCCCTCACTTCTTCGGGCCTTATATCAGAGATCTTCTGGCTGATAAGATTATTAGTTTTTTGGAGGCTATCACCCCCGACATTACTTCTCTCCGTCCCGGTCAGCTCATCTGGATAGCTCTCGATAAGAATACCAGAGGGGATTCTCCTGACAGGAAATTTGTCCCCGTAATACTTGATCTTATTACTGAAGAGGATGTAGAAAAACTTACCCGGGGTGTTACTCCAACTAATGTCGCAATGGATGCTCTTGCAAGATTGTTCAGACAGGCTTATCAACAGGGGGGTATTCTTTCATCAAGAGATGCCGGTCTGATCATGCACAGATATTCCGGAAATATTTCACTTATGAGACTTCAGTATGAAAAATTAAATGATTGTATTCTTCCCCATACCGGTGTACTGCATGATATGGGTTCTTCCATTTCACATAAATCTGTCATTGTAACGAAGTCCGTGATTGAGAAGAAAGACCCTGCTCTGGTTGCAATGGAGGTTAATCATTCCCAAAGCGCTGTTGACAGATACCGTAAAGATTACTTTAGGGTCAAGACTGCTTATTTGTATAATCCTGATCCTGAGTTTATATCCCGTGTTACCGGGTTTAGTAAATTACTTGTTCTTCAATATATTGAGATAATTAAAAATGAAAATATCTGAAATCCTTAACTTAAACATGTTTCGCCGCCATATGGCACTATC
>JABWCL010000058.1 GCA_013360295.1 Ignavibacteriaceae bacterium
AGTTTATCTTTTCTTTATAAACCATAAGTTGGCGGAGCCGGTACCATAAGAGATGATTAGAAGTTATTAATTGCGATAACCCCTCCCGGCCTCCCCTTTCCCCTGTGGGACAAGCGTAAAAATGGGAGGAGATTTTATTGCAAATTATAACCAATCCCAGGGGGATTTTCAATTTGTGCAGAATATTTTTTCTAACTACTTAATTCCATAATCAGTAAAAGCTTTGCCCTCTGCTTTGACTTTTTCGAATAAATCAAGATTTACCTGAGGGCGGGGCTGGAGTTTATGATGCAGGTGATACTGAACTGCTATCTGATTCAAAGGAATGATTTTCACCCCAAGCAATTCAAGCCTGTACTGTATGTCGCTGTCTTCACCTATCGAAGGCGCTTCATACCTTTCATCAAAGCCATTAATATCAAGCACCAGCTTTTTATGAAGCGAGAAATTGCAGCCGAGTATCCCCCGCTTTTTCTTATTAAAGAAATTTCTCAGTGATTTATTTCTTAAATAAAAACCTTTTTCGACATCATATGAACCGCCAAAGATACCGTCTTTAAGAAGTAAAGCAAACTTTTTCTGAATGAAACTCCCGCGGATCTTTTCCGGAGTAAGAAGCGCGGTATACTTTTCAGAAAGATTAACTCTCCTCCCGGTCAGGCAGCTATTCTTTTCACTGTTATAATAATGCTCTGCTACGAACTCAGGATGGGGAACGCAGTCCCCATCAATGAAAATGAGATATTCCCCTGAAGCCGCCTGCACCGCAAGATTCAGCACACGGTTTTTACGGAAACCCCTCTTTTCGTGCCTGCAGTGTTTAAGTCTTAAATTGAATTCAGAATGCAGTTTTTCAACCTCCGCGGAGACCTTCTCATCGGATCCGTCATCAGCGATTACAATTTCAAAATCATTGAATGTCTGATTTTCGAAACCGGCAAGCACAAGGCGCAGGTAATCTATCCGGTTATAAAACGCGACAATAACGCTGACTATGGGCATTTGTTCTGTTTTCTGAAGATTAAAACAGCGCGTATATAAACGGCGCCAGCGCTGAACCCTGGGTAAGGACAATCAGGCTCCCGAGTAATAATAAAAATATTACTATCGGCATCAGCCACCATTTTTTCCGTTCTTTAAGAAACTGAAGCAATTCTTTGATAATTGATAATTTAGACATACGAACCTGTATTAAAATTGTTTTTCATAATCAGACTTTGTTTTTTTTGCCCCGGACCTCTTTTCCCAATAGCTCACTTCCCCTCCATTTACTTTTAACTTAAGTAAGTCCTTACCTGTTAATCGTAAAAATAAACCTGTCGGTGTAAGAATAATGTAAAACAAAACCGTAAGGATTACCCTAGTCATAATGAATCCGAGGATGAACGCAAGAGCCATCCATAACAGATAAAAAGTCTTAAGGGAAGTTGGAACGATGAATGCCAGAAGCGCAAATAATAGTGTTAGTCCGCCCGAAAAGATTATGTAATCCGGATGAAAAAAATAGAGCCAGAGTGTTATGAGTCCCGAGACTACTGCCATCGTAATACCGAACTTCTTAAGGCCTTTGGACGAGAGGTCTAAATTTTTAATTTCTTCTTTAATCATATTAATCCAGTTCAAACTCCTTTCTCCAGTCTATGTCATCCTGCAGCAGTTTCTGTTTCTTTTTATCGAGCAGATAGGGGCCGAGAAGCAGGTAATCTATATCCGTACGCATAAAACAGGTAAAGGCTTCTCCGGGACTATTAACAATCGGTTCACCGCGAACGTTAAAGGATGTATTAATAATCACGGGGCACCCGTATTTTTTATCAAAGGAGTCTATCATATCGTAATACAAAGCATTGGTATCTTTGTGCACTGTCTGTATCCGCGCGGAATAATCAATGTGAGTTATAGCCGGAACATCAGAGCGTACGACATTTACCTTGTCTATGCCAAAAAGCTTTTCCTCCTCAGCGGTCATCTTCCTTCTCCTCCCGTCAACTATGTTCGCGACTAGAAGCATGTATGGACTGTCATAATCGAGATCAAAATAGTCTTTCATCCTCTCCCTTGTTACCGAAGGAGCAAACGGGCGGAAACTCTCCCTGAACTTTATCTTCAGGTTCATAAGTGATTGCATCTTTGGTGACCGTGCGTCTCCGATGATAGACCGCGCTCCCAACGCTCTCGGCCCGAACTCCATACGCCCTTGAAACCAACCTACTACATTTTCATTTGCAATTATATCCGCGATACGTGACGGTATCTCCGAGTAAGATAATTTTTCGTATGACGCTTCTTTTTCCTTTAAAAAGCTTTCGATGTATTCTTCGCTGTAATCGGGCCCAAGGTATGAACCACTCTGTGTGTCTTTACCGGGAGAAGTCTTCCTCTCATTGCCAAGATACTGATACCAGGTGACAAGCGCCGCGCCAAGTGAGCCGCCCGCGTCTCCAGCAGCAGGTTGTATCCACAAATCCTTAAACGGGCCTTCTTTAAGCAATTTGCCGTTCGCTACACAGTTCAGCGCGACCCCCCCGGCAAGCACGCAGGCACTCATTCCTGTTTCTTTATGAACGTGCCGCGCCATCCTCATCACAACTTCTTCCGTTACCTCCTGTACTGAGCGGGCAAGGTCCATCTCTTTTTGCGTCAGTTTACTTTCTTGAGCGCGCGGAGGTCCACCGAATAACGCGTGGAATTTATCATTCGTCATCGTAAGCCCCGAGCAGTAATTGAAGTACTCCATATTCATATGGAAAGAGCCGTCAGGCTTTACATCAATTAAATGTTTGTAAATCAGATCAACATATTTTGGCTCGCCATAAGGCGCAAGACCCATAACTTTGTATTCACCCGAGTTTACCTTGAATCCGGTGTAATAGGTAAATGCCGAATAGAGAAGGCCAAGCGAATGCGGGAATTTAATCTCAGAAAGTATTTCAATGTTGTTGCCTTTTCCTACCCCGTAACTTGTGGTTGTCCATTCTCCTACACCATCCATCGTAATGAATGCCGCCTCTTCGAAAGGGGAAGGATAAAACGCGGAAGCGGCGTGGGACTCGTGGTGTTCGGGGAACAATATCTTCCCGCTGAAATCAAGTTCCTTGTAAATAAATTCTTTCATCCACAATTTGTCTTTTATCCAGACGGGAATTGATTTGATAAAAGAGTTAATACCCGCGGGGGCAAACATAAGGTAGGTTTCAAGCAGCCTTTCAAATTTAAGGAAAGGCTTATCATAGAACGCGACGTAAGAGAGTTCCTTTCCGGAGATGCCGGCATATTCCAGGCAATATTTGATGGCGTTTACCGGGAACCTGTAATCGTGCTTCCTGCGGCTGAATCTTTCTTCCTGTGCAGCGGCTATAATCTTCCCGTCCTTTAAGAGCGCGGCCGCGCTGTCGTGATAAAATGCGGATATACCTAAAATGTACATACTTGCGGATTCTCCCTTATGGATTCATTTTCTGGATGGTGTTTAGGTAAAGGAAGAACCACTCATAATTCGGTGCGAGAAGAGGCACTGCCGGAGTTGACCCTCCGAATCCGAGTGACCTGACCGCAAACGAATTGATTCCGGTGGGATCAAGTTGCCCCATTAACTTCAGGTCTAATGAAAATCCGTATTTTACCGCGAGGCTAACCGTATAGGCATTTATCTTGCTTTTTAATCTTCTGAAACCAATTTCTGATTTAATGTTTTCTTTGACTTCCTGGAATGATTTTTCCGGAAGTTCCGTCTTTTCGCTTTTCTTCCCGATTACTTTAAAGACAAGATACTCATCTCCGATCTTTAAAGGACCGTAGACTTCCCCCACCTCCATCCGTGAAGCGATCTCGCCCGCCTGCCCGAATTCATTTACCCAAAAATAGCCCGACTCGCCTCCCCGTATCCCGGCAGGCATAAGAGCCTGATACTCCCTGAACAGGTTCTCGATTATTATTCCGGAATTGAGTTTCCTCGTAATTGTATCCGCAACTTCGGCGGACTTGCTGTAAATTCTGAAAAGATTTAATTGTGCCGGAAATAACTTTTCCTTAAATATACGATCATATTCATACCTTGCCTCTTCATCCGATACTTTCACGGAATCCCTGAAAAGCGATTCAAGCGCCTGGTAAAGATAATTTTCTTTCCACACAGCAAGATCTTTCATCACCGCGGGATCGTTCTTCAATCCAAGCTTTATCCCTTCGAGCGCAAGTAATTCACTCTCGATAAACTTTCTCATCAGCCTGTTCACATCTCTGAAGACAGCTTCGGGGCCGGGATCTTTAATGTTCAAACCATTAAATGCAGCTTCGAGAAGGAAATCATTAACGCTTACTATCTTTCCCTCAATATTCACTATTGTGTATCCAAGGTTTGACGATCCCAGTTTTTCTTTAATTAACACGATATCAATTGCGTCAAGCTGATAAGGTTTTACGATGCTGATCTTTTCTTCATTAATTCTGGCTGAAATAACATCCGAAATGGCGGCGGACAATTTTTTAATAGGTTCGAACGAGGCATCAACATTCTTTTTGGAGAAGAATTTTGCAAAAAACTCAGCGTAAAGTTCCTGCTCTTTCCTCAGGCGGATAATCTTTTCCGCGTCTTTATAGCTGTCGTGCTCAGGGTCTAAAAATATTCCCGCCTGTTCCTGTTTGTTAACCAGCTTAAAAATGTACCAGCCGTCGGGAGTGATGATTGGAGCTGTGTGCTCTCCCAGCCTGAGGTTAAAAAGAGAATCCTCCACACTACGTTCCAACTGTCCGAAGACAATCTCCACCGGAGATATCTGTTCTTCAGCTTCGGGGCTTTCGGCAAGAATAGTATCAAACGGGACTCCCTTATTAATAAGCTCATATAAATTAAATATTTCCTCCCTGTCCTCGGAAAAAAGATAACGGACAAACAGCTTTTTGGAATTCCGGATCATCCCTGCTTTTATCTCTTCAGGGGTAATTTCAATTTTGTCTCTTATCATTTTCTTATACAAGGCATCGCGTATAAACATCTTTTCGAAAGCCTCTGAAGATATCCGCATCGCCTCGGTAGTATCCAGCCTCAGCGCTTCGGCTTCTTTTGCCCACAGTTTTTCCGCGATAAGAGTGTAAGCGAAATTTTCCATCTTATTAAACTTATTCCCTTTGGATTGTTTCCCTTCCTGAGGAGTAAGCTCATACCTTTCAAGGAATTCCCCGACGGAAACGCTTCTCTCCCCAATCCGTATGAGCGGGAGGTTAAGCGTATCAATCCCCTGAGGGAATGCCAGGAACGGAATCAGTAATAAATAATGGATTAATCTCATTTTTCTTTAGACATAAATTTTAAAGATAATAAATAATATCCTGAAAGTCAGACTTAATGGTAAGGGTAAAAACCGGGGTAAGTGATACCCGGAGGAGCATTTTTCAAGCTGCCTCCGGGATCAGCCTTAATATTATTTCGCTTTCGCGGAAAATATCTTATTATAGAAAATGAGCGCAATGCCGGATAGTAATCCAATCCCGGCAAAAATAACCCAGATCATATATGCTTCATCATAGGCAGTTGCCATTTGTTCCGGACGAAGTGTACGAGGGTCAGGACAATAAGCTGTAAGAAGGTAACCCGAGATACCAAATCCGAGAAGCGAAGCGAAAAAGGAATGAAGATGCCCGAACCCGAGATATAGCCCCTCCTCACCTTTAGGCGCCTGCAGGGAAAAATACTCGAGATAGCGGGGAGAGATAAAACACTCCGCAAGACCCTGAAACACGATACCTGCAATCATCATTACAGTAACAGGATGAAGTGTAAACAAAATAAAATCAACTTTGGGGCCTGTTACTGACTGAAGAACCGGATAAAGCGCCATTGTTATCGCCGATATAGGCATAAGGAACATTCCTATTGTCATTGATCTGAGTGCGGTGACGTGCTTCATCAGCGAAGTAATCAGTACTACCGTAGTCATAACTACAAAAGGGTTTACGTTTGCTATCCATTCGGGTGAAGCATCCTGACCGACGGTGCGCAATACATATTTGGGCATTGTGGCGTATAACTGGTGCTGTATCATCCAGAAACCTGTTACAATAAGGATCAATATGAACAGCCTGTAATTCTTGACAACTCTAACAAGCCCTTCCCATACTTCCCTGAAAGATTTTCCGGCTCCTTCAGTATTAATATCCTTAAAATAGAATGTCACGATGATCACTGCGATGAACGTCATTGCCGCGGAATAGTAGTTTATTGATTCAAGCCCAAGGTTAATCCTTAAAGGAAAGGCGAAAGTTTTTCCGAGAAAAGCGCCGACATTAACCATTCCGTAGAAAATCGAGTATCCCCTGGCACGGTTAACTTCTGTAGTAGTCTTAGCCACTGTTCCGGTTATGACCGATTTAATGAAAGAACCTCCGAACATCAGAATAACAAGCGCGGGGAGGACAATCGGTTTGTATGGAAGTAAGCCGAGCAGGAAGTAACCAATGGTGAGCAGTGTAAAGGCAAGGATCATTGCCCGCCTGAATCCTATTTTATCAGCGTAAGCCCCGGTAAAGGGGGGCAGCAGATATAGTCCGGCAGAAAATACGCCGCCAATCCAGGCCGCCCAGATATCATCAAATCCCACGATATCTGTCAAATATAAGGTAATTGCTATAAAGACAGCATAATATGCTGCGCGTTCAAACAATTCGACAATGTTTGCCGTCCAGAATGACCTGGGAAATTTCCATTCATTCTTTACTGCTTCTGCGTTAGCAGTTGCCATTACTATTTCTCCAACTAATGAAAATTTTCTATTTTAACTATGGTATTTATTTTGTTAACAAGATCTCAATCCAGACTTTAATATAACAACCATTTCTGCTTTTATGGAAAGAATTTTTACTGATACATTCATCACCGAATCGTTCGAAAAGCTCGCCAAATCACAATCTTTGACGCCCGCAAGAATACTCCCTCCGCAGCCCGTACACACATTCTACGGAGGCGCGCATTTATTCAAATATAATACAGCCAAGAAAATGGGAGAGATAGCTCTCCGGGGAGTGAACAGTTATGCCAAGAATGGCGACGAACTGGTACGCATATTTGTTACCGACAATAACCAGTCCCAGAGTAACGAAGCACGCACTCAGCACGATAAGGCGCTCTTTGCGAAAATCCACTCACGACTGGTGAATAAACTGCAGACAGAACCACTGGAGGATTTCCGAATTGACTTCGAAGACGGCTACGGCGTAAGAAGCGATGAAGAAGAAGACGAAGAAGCCGTAAGGGTCGCGCAGGAAACCAGGAAAGCTATCGGGGAAAATACACTCCCGAAAATGTTCGGTTTAAGGATAAAACCGCTTAATAAAACTTACCTTGAAAGAGCGCTGAGGACGCTTGAAATATATTTCTCAAATCTTCTTAAGGACGGCGGTACGCTGCCAAAAGGCTTTACCGTCACCGCGCCGAAGATCGAGAATCCGTGTGAAACGGAAATTCTGAACAATGCCCTTACGATGATCGAAAATAAATATGGCCTTCCGCTTAATTCTATTTTCGCAGACCTGATGATCGAATCTCCTCCTGCTGTATTCTATGAAGGAAAGCTTAACATTGACAGCATTGTTGACGCCGCCGGGGAAAGATGCCTGAGTATCAATATCGGGATCTACGATTTCACCTCAATGCTCGGAATCTCCGCGCAGAGCCAGGAATATAAGCATCCCTTCGCGGGACTGCTAAGGACAATTTTGAAACCGCTCAGCGTACAGAAAAATGTTTATCTCGTGGATGGCGCGACTCACGTACTCCCTGTGGAGATCTATTCAAAGGACAAGGACAGCGCGCACCCGAATGTTGTCGTACAATCAGCAAACCGTGACGCGATCCACAAAGCCTGGAGGCTTGCTTATAATAATAACCTTCACAGCCTTTACAATGGTATCTACCAGGGTTGGGACCTTCATCCTTACCAGTTAATTCCGAGGTATGTTTCCCTTTACAGGTATTTCCTGAACGATCTTAACAACTCTCTTGAAAGAATGAAGAATTTCCTTGCATCAGCCACCAACCAGGCATTAACCTCACACTTCTTTGATGATGCCGCTTCAGCTTCAGGTTTATATAATTACTTCGTTAAAGCAGCCTCCTGCGGTGCTATCACTGACGAAGATATAAAATCCCTTGGCCTGACCTGCAGGGATTTCCTCGATAAATCGTTGAGAGAACTTATAGAGAACTGAAAAAATTTTCATCTGATTTTCCCTCCCCTTTCATCCTGCAGTGGGAATGAAGGGGGAGGATTTCTCAGATCTTCTGTAGAGCGGCACCCAGCATAAGCAATAAATAATCTCTTTTCACCTCACTTCAATTCTTCGTATTTTTACGGCTCAATAATTAACTGATATGCTCAAGGTCAACGAAATATATAAATCCATTCAGGGCGAAAGCACTTACGCTGGGCTCCCCTGCACCTTTATAAGGCTCACCTACTGCAACCTCAGGTGTACGTACTGCGATACAGAGTATGCTTTCTATGACGGGAAGGATATGACGGAAGATGAGATAATGAACGAAGTGAGCACGAACGGATCAACTTTAGTAGAAGTTACCGGGGGTGAACCTCTCATTCAGGGTGAATGCCTGCCGCTTATGAAGAGGATGTGCGATGAGGGTTATACGGTGCTTATCGAAACCGGCGGCAGCCTGCCCATAGAAAATATTGACCCGCGCGTTACGGTAATAATGGATCTTAAATGCCCGTCAAGCGGAATGATGCACAGGAACAGGTACGAAAATATAAAATACCTTAAAGAGTCAGATGAACTAAAATTTGTAATCGGCAGTGAAGAAGATTATGAATGGACAAAAAATATAATTAACGAGTATAAACTTAACCGGAAATGCAGGATACTGTTTTCCTGCGTGTTCGGGAAGATATCCCCCGAACACCTGGTCTCACTGATTTTAAAAGATAACTTAAATGTCAGGTTTCAGCTTCAGATGCACAAATACATCTGGGCGCCTGAAATGAAAGGTGTATAATGAGAATAGCAAAAGACTTCCACTGGGAAATGGGGCACCGCCTCCCTTATCACAAAGGCAAATGCATAAACCTCCACGGGCACTCCTATAAAGCGATAATTGAAATTGACGGTGTCGTAGATAAAAACGGGCTTGTAATTGATTTTTATGATCTGAAAAAGGTTGTAAACCCGGTAATAGAAAAACTTGACCACGCGTTTATGGTGTATGATCAGGATAAAGAACTGCTAAGGCTGCTGAAGAAATTCAATACAAAGATTTGCGTAGTCCCCTTTCATTCAACAGTTGAGAATATCACCTCCTATCTGCTTGATGAGATTAAAAAGAAAATCAAAAAACAGAATATATACGGCCTGACTGTAACCGTTTATGAAACCGCCGACTCCTACGCGAGCGATACTACGTCAGTCGGGATGCCGTTTTAACCGTGGCACGTTACAAACTCACCCTCGAATACGAGGGAACAAGATTCAACGGATGGCAGAAACAGAAGGAAGGGAAAACCATTCAGGGTATTCTCATTGATACTGCTAGGGAAATATTCAAGTCGGAGAGAGTGGATGTGCAGGGGTCAGGCAGAACCGACAGGGGCGTACATGCGATAGAGCAGATTGCGCACCTTGACGCGGAAACCACCCTTAAAGAAGATGTTATAAGGCTTAAACTGAATGACAGTCTTCCGCACGATATTAACATACTGAAAGTTGAAAAAGCTCCTCTGAAATTCCACGCCCGGCACGATGCTGTATCACGAACTTATCTTTACCAGATAGCAAAAAGAAGAACGGCGTTCGGGAAAGAATATGTATGGTGGGTTAAAGATTCACTTGATGTTATGAAAATGAAAACGGCAGCGGAGTACTTTGTCGGCTTCCACGACTTTATTTCTTTTACTGATAAAGTGCTGAAGCACGAAGAGTCGCGGGTTGATTTGACCGAACTCCGTATAGAAGAAACCGGCAACCTGATACTTATCAGGATAACCGCGTCACACTTTCTGTGGAAAATGGTAAGGAGGATCGTCGGAACACTTGTTGAAACGGGAAGAGGTAATATAAAACCGGAAAGAATAAAAGAGTTTCTTGCCCGTCACGATGAAACACTCGCTAAATTTACAGCGCCACCGTCGGGACTGTTTCTTGAAAAGGTGCTTTACAAGGGGGATAAATTA
>JABWCL010000059.1 GCA_013360295.1 Ignavibacteriaceae bacterium
TGATCATTGATCATTGTTCTTTGATCATTGGCTCCCCCCTGGTCTCGATCTTACGCGGAGAATAATATTCCCCCGTACGTGATGTGACTTTGATCATTGATCATTGATCATTGTTCTTTGATCATTGCCTTCCCCTGGTCTCTGATCTTTGTTCTCTTTTCCCTGTAAAGTGATTTGTCTTTTTTCTCAATCCTTTTTTACTTAAAATAGCAGTTCATTTTTGCTCATTTAATGTTGAGGTTCTAATATGGCAAATATATCCTACCGGATAAAACCCCGAACAGGGAAAATAGAACTCCCCGAAAAGTTAGGATTTGGGCAGATCTTTACAGATAATGTGTTTGAAATGGATTATTCCCCTGAAAAAGGGTGGCATAATCACACGATAAAGCCGTTATCAAATCTTGACGTTCACCCCGCGTCAATGTTTATCCACTATGGACAGGCATTGTTCGAAGGGATGAAAGCCTTCCGGACCGTTGATGACGAAGTAGTTTTATTCCGCCCTCATAAACACTTCGAACGGTTAAATAATTCAGCCCGCCGGCTCGTTATGCCCACCGTTGACGTAGATGAAATGGTTGAAGCATTAAAAGAACTCGTCTACCTTGAACGCGACTGGATACCGACAAAAACGGGAGAAGCTTTGTACATTCGTCCGTTTATGATCGGTACGGATTCCGCGCTTGGGGTCAGGCCTTCCAATACTCATAAACTTATCATCATGCTTTCCCCCGTAGGCGCTTATTATCCAGAGGGATTTAAGCCCGTCAAAATTCTTATTCAGGATGATTACGTCCGGGCAGTCCGTAAGGGCACCGGCGAATGTAAGACTCCCGGTAATTATGCCGCCAGCCTTTTAGGCGCTGAAATAGCCCGCAAGCAGGGTTTTACTCAGGTGCTCTGGCTCGATGCGGTGGAACTTAAGTATATTGAGGAAGTCGGTACGATGAACATCTTTATTGAATTTAAGGATGAGATCGTTACCCCTGAACTCACCGGAGGAATACTCCACGGCGTTACCCGTGCTTCAGTGATTGAAATGCTGAAAGATATGGGGAAGCCAATCAATGTAAGAAGAATTCAACTTACAGAATTACTTGAAGCTTATGAAACAGGCAGGCTCACTTCCGTATTCGGATCCGGAACTGCCGCTATCATTTCTTCAGTCGGCGAGCTAAGGTATAAGGACAAAACCCTTATTCTTAACCAGGGCGAGCCATCACAGCTTGAAATTGACCTTTTCAACGAAATACAGGCTATTCAGACCGGAAGGACTCCCGACAGGTTTAACTGGCTTGTCAAAGTAGAGGTCCCAGTTCCCGCTGTATGACCGTTAAAAATTTCAGGATCTTTCTGTTCCTGATTTTATTTGCTTCATTCCTCACCGCTCAGGATAAACCAAAAAATATAATTATCCTGATCGGTGACGGGATGGGGTTGAACCACGTCGCTCTTGAATTTCTCAAAGACGGCAATTCTCTCTATTTCAGTTTTCCTTTCACCGGACTTTCAGTTACCACTTCCGCTGATAAACTTATCACCGACTCTGCGGCAGGCGCTACCGCTATTGCTACCGGGTCCAAAACAAAAAACGGATATGTGGGAGTTGACTCCACCGGAGCACCGCTAAAGACTTTGTTTGAAGCCGCAAAAGACCGGAAAAAATCAACCGGACTCGTAATCCTTTCTACTATTACCCACGCAACTCCCGGCGCTTTCTATGCTCATAACAAGTCCAGAAACAGGCAGGCTGAGATTGCACTTGATTACCTTCAGGCGCAAGTAGATATCGCCATTGGTTCGGGTTCATCATATTTTTATCCGGCAAATCTGGGGGGGAGGAGAGAAGATAACCGGAACCTGCTTGATGATCTTGCCCAAGGCGGGTATTCCGTTATTAAGGGTTTTGATTCTGAGGCGATCATTAAAAATCATAATAGAAGAACAGTGGTCTTTCTTGACACGGCTGAGGTAGGTTACGCTCCTAAGCGCGGTTATACACTCGGGCAGCTTACCGGTGCGGCTCTCGGGAAACTGAGCCTCGATAAGGATGGTTTTGTACTGATGGTTGAAGGCTCGCAGATTGACTGGGCAGCCCACGATAAAGATACCGTTAATATTTATACGGAGATGGCTGATTTCACTACCGCCGTTCAGACTGCGCTAGAGTTCGCGAAAAAGGATAAGAATACGCTTGTACTCGTAACAGCTGACCACGAAACCGGCGGCCTGATAATTAATAAGGGAAGACTGAATGAATCCGTCTATACCCTTGCTTATGCCTCTTCCAGCCACACTGCGGGTGCAGTTCCTGTTTTTGCCTTCGGGCCCGGAGCTAATTATTTTACAGGCCTTTATCATAATGATGTGCTGGGTAAAAGACTGATGAGGCTGATTAACAAATAGCATATTCATTCAGTCCCCGGTTTTCTCTCTTTACCTGATTTTGCTCTTAACCTCCGCTCTACCTGTTAATTTAAATTCCCAAAAAAAATTAAAAAAATCTGACGAAAGGTCTTGACAAGTATACGTTTGTTCACTATTTTAGTAGTGAACAAAAGGACACTATATGAAAACAGACTTAACAGAACGCCAGAAGCTCATCCTCGATTTTATCGTCAGTTACCGGACTGATAAAGGATATGCACCGTCATTCCGCGAGATTGCGACACATTTTAATATCGCGTCTACTAACGGAGTGAAAAGGCATCTTGATGCTCTTCATAAAAAGGGGTTCATCACGATGGATAATAATATCAGCCGTGGTATTGTGGTTAACCGTGATGAAGAAGAGGTGATAAGTTACTCTGACAAGTTTACAACCCTCCCCATACTCGGTCGTGTAGCCGCCGGCGTTCCGATTGAGGCGCACCAGCACAGGGAAGGTGAACTGGTAGTTGACCCTTCATTCGTAAAAAAAGGGAATAACTGTTTCGCGCTCAGGGTTAAAGGGGATAGTATGATAGACGCGGGAATTTTTGAAGGCGATTTCCTGGTGGTAAAACAGTCCGGTGTTGCTTATAACGATGACATAGTGGTTGCTCATCTGGACGGGGATGTCACTGTTAAGTATTACTCAAACCGGGGCGGGATTGTATCACTTGTTCCCGCGAATAAAAATTATAGGCCGATCTTCGTCGGCTCTGAATCAGATTTTTCAATTGTCGGGGTAGTCCTCGGCATAACCAGATGGTATTAATATTGGAGATATAATATGAAATCAAATATCTTTATAAACGCGATCATCAACCGGAACTCAATAAGGTTCCTTTATGGGCTGAATGAGATCACCGTTGATCCCTACTTTATTCTAATGAATAATGAAGGGAAGAAAGTACTCTATGGGAAAGTTCCGGGAACAAATGAGATCAAGAAATACGAGTATTCAAAAATTTCTAACATCAAGGTGCTGACCGGCAACAGGTTCACGCCCATACTGCCGATAACACCTGTATTTAATTAACGGAGTATTTATGTTAGCAACAAGAGTAAACATCCAGCACAAAAATATTGATTCGCTGGTTAGCCAGTTGTGGGCGCACGGTTTTACGCCTATCAGCCGCAAGTACGGAACATATCTTCCGGATCCTCCCCGAATAGGGACCTATGAGATAGATGTGGTGGCCAGGAACAATAAGGATCACGTAATAGCCGTCTACATTTCTGACGCTGAAGTAAGAGAGCCGAACGTACTGCACAAGATATCATTTCTGGCGGGCAGAAAGCTAAAGTACAGCAATAAAAAAGTTCTGCTTTTTATCGGAGTCAGCCCTTCAAGTTATCCGCTTATGAAGGAATTGATATCTTCCATAGATGCGGATCTGAGGAAGCAGATCCGTCTTGTGGTACTCACGGACGCGATCCCTGGCGATCTTTTTGCCTCCGAAGGGACGAACCGTTTCAACATAATTTAAGACGGTTGAGACGGTTCTTTCCCCCGGAAAGTTCCTCTAATAATTTTCCCCTTTTTCCCGCGTCTACGCCTGCTTACATTTTCCCTCCCTTTTTGGGCAATAAAATATATTATTTGATATTCCTTGATTATGAACCTCAGGAATGATATTTTTAAAGGCTATATTAAAATATTAGGTGCATTTCCACTAAAGAATGAATTCAGAAGAAAAACGCCGTGAAGCCCTTAAAGCTTCCGGATGCATACCGCGTCATATTGCCATAATAATGGACGGCAACGGGCGTTGGGCCAAAAGTAAAGGCTTCCCCCGGATTGCCGGACACCAGGAAGGCGTTAAGACAGTAAGGCATATTGTTGAAGTATGCGCTGAACTCGGCGTAGAGTACCTTACACTTTATACATTTTCCACGGAGAACTGGAACCGACCGAAAGAGGAGGTTTCCACGCTGATGCGGCTGCTCCTTCGTACTCTCAGGAAAGAGATAAACGATCTTAACAAAAACAATATCCGCCTTTCCACGATTGGCGATATTGATCAGCTGCCGGACAGGGTAAGGGAAGAATTCCTTGACGCGTTTGAGAAGACAAAAAACAACAGCCGTATGCAGTTGATACTCGCGCTTAGCTACAGCGGAAGGTGGGAGATAACTGAAGCAGTCAAAAAAATTGCTGCTGATGTTAAAGAGGGGAAAATATCCACCGAAGAGGTGAATAATTCACTCTTCGAGGAATACCTTACCACCAGCCATATCCCCGATCCAGACCTGCTTATCAGGACCGGCGGCGAATACAGGGTGAGTAATTTCCTTCTCTGGCAGATTGCATACACCGAGTTTTTTATTTCTGATGTGTATTGGCCTGAATTTAAAAGTAAACATCTATATGACGCGATAGCCTCGTTCCAACATCGTGAACGCAGATTTGGTAAAGTAAGTGAGCAAATAAAAAAGAAGAAAAAGGACTTGATTTGATGAGTTTTATGCCCAAGAAGGGGAACGTAATCCTTTTTACGATAGTACTGTTAATTGTATCAGTATTTTCAGCATACACTCAGCAGAAAACCCGTGTGTTTAAAGTACTCGGTGTTTCGGTTGAAGGTAATAAATCCGCTGAAGCCAGAACTATCATCGCGAACAGCGGACTGAAATCGGGTGATGAAATATCCATCCCGGGTGATCAGACGATAAACGCCATTAAACAGCTTTGGAATCTGAATATCTTTTCGGATGTCCAGATAGTAATTGAGCGGGAAGTAAACGACGGCGCTTTCCTCCTGATCAAAGTGCAGGAATACCCGAGAATTGAAAAAGTTGTTTTCGAGGGGAATGACGAACTTAGCGATACGGATATCGAAGGGAAGATAAGCTTTATCCGCGGACAGATAATCAAACCTCAGGAATTAGAAAGGCTGAAAAACAGGCTCCTTAAGGCTTATGAGGAGGAGGGATATTTCAACGCAGACATTAAAATCAAGACATACCGATATTTTGATGCCGACACTTCCGGAGATGATATCACCGTTAAATGGCAGAATGTAACCGACCTTTCCGAGGAATACTCCTATGAGTATGAAAAGAGCGAGATTATTTATTCAAATCTAATTGAAAAGATAAAAGACCGCGTATTTGTTAATCTCGTCATAACCGAGAATGAAAAAAGCAAGATCCGAAGCATTACTTTCAGGGGAAATAAGGCTTTTGAAAAATCAGATCTTCTCTCCGAATTTAAGGAAACTGAAGAAGCCCGCTGGTGGAAATTCTGGTCAGGCGCGAAACTTGACCTGAAAAAATATGAAGAGGACAAAGACCTCGTTGAAAAGTTTTATAAGAAAAACGGATACCGTGACGCTGAAATAATAAGCGACTCCCTCATTTACTCAAATGATAAAAAAGACGTTGAGATAATCATAGACATTTTCGAGGGGCCTCAGTATAAGGTACGTAACATTACCTGGGAAGGGAACAAAATTTACAGTGAAGAAGTATTAAGTGAGAGGCTGGGCTTCAAAAAAGGCGACATCTTTGATCTGGAAAAGTTCAACCAGAACCTCCGCCAGAATGAAAAGCAGAATGATATTGCTTCACTCTATCTTGATAACGGTTACCTTACGTTCAACCTGAGGACCACCGAAACCAAGGTAGGCGATGATTCTCTGGACATACTTATTCAGATCAGTGAGAAAAACCAGTTCAAGATCGGTAAAGTTGACGTAATTGGCAATACTAAGACAAAAGATAAAGTTATCCGCAGGGAGCTTTATACTGTTCCGGGGGACTTTTTTAACCGCGGCGCGATGCTTCGCAGTTTGCAGCAGCTGGCTAACCTTCAGTACTTTAACGTCGAAAAACTTTACCAGGAAGGCGTTGATTACGGCCTTGCTGATGACAGTACCGTGAATGTTGCGTTCAAGGTAGAAGAAAAATCGAGCGATTACCTTAATGCCTCAATTGGTTACAGCGGTGCGTTTGGATTTAGCGGCGCGGTCGGCGTCACGCTTACAAATTTCTCCATTATGGAACCGTTCCAGCTTGGCGGCGGGCAGATATTGTCTTTCAACTGGCAGTTTGGCGTCGGTAATCTCTACCGCACTTTCTCTCTCGGGTTTACTGAACCGTGGCTTTATGATACTCCCACACTCGTTGGGTTCGATGTATTTGATACACGCCAGCAGTATATTTATGACCTGAGGCAGTCTGGCCTGACGGTACGCGCGGGCCGCAGGTTAAAATGGCCAGATGATTATTTCTATCTGTCAGGTTTCTTCCGGTATCAGTATAACAATACACTTGACGGAGGAACGTTCTACCGCGAAGGGAAGACAAACCAGTTTACGCTCGGCGTGGGAATTTCGAGGAAGAATGTTGATAATCCCATATTCCCGTCAACAGGTTCAACTCTGAACATTGATGCGGAAGTCTCCGGCGGGCCTTTTATGCCTGGTGATGTGGATTATTACAAGATCAATTTTAAGACCGAGTGGTACAGAAGGATTTTCAATACAAATAAACTTGTATTCTACTCTGTCGCTGATATAGGTTACCTTGAGGAACTTGTGCAGGGCACGCCTATACAGCCTTTTGAATTTTTCTATATGGGCGGAAACGGGCTTATCATTGCCACAGTGCCGCTCAGAGGTTATGACGACCGCTCAATCGGTCCGCAGGATATCAGAGGGAATGTGTACAACGGAAGAGTGTATGCACGATACACCGCGGAGCTGAGATTCGCGGTTTCGCTTGAGCCGATACCGCTCTACCTTCTTGCTTTTGCCGAAGCGGGTAATGTATACCAGGATATAAACAGCGCGGATATGTTTAACCTCAAGAGGTCTGCCGGTGTAGGCGCAAGGATAATGATCAACCCGATCGGACTGATTGGGTTTGACATCGGATACGGATTTGACAGGAAGTCAATTGACGGGCTTGAACCGTCCTGGCTATTCCACTTCCAGTTCGGTAAAGGATTTTAAGAGTAATTTATTTAATAACCAAATTATAGGTGTAACTTTGAAAAAAGTATTGATGTTATTGGCTGTCGCGGTGCTTATGACCGTTCCGGCAATGTCACAGGTAGTTACTATGAAAATAGGCTACGTTGATTCCGAAACAATTCTGAAACAGCTTCCGGAAGCCATTAAGGCGCAGGGCGATCTTGATGCTCTGATCGAAAAATGGAACGGTGCGGTGGATAGTATGTCTGTAGCTCTTCAGTCAGAATTTGCCGATTATCAGAAACAGCAGGCTAATATGCCTGAGGCGAAGAAACAGGAAGTACAGCAGCGTCTTGTAAAGAAACAGCAGGATATCGAAGAATACAGGCGCTCCAAGTTTGCTCAGGGTACGGGCGAGATTTACCGCAGGCAGGAAGAACTGCTTAAACCGGTAAAGGAAAAAACCTTTAAGATGATCGAGGTAGTCGCGAAAGAAGAAGGAATGCAGTTCGTTTTTGACAAAGCAGGCGACATTCTGTTACTTTACGCCGATCCCTTGTATGATATTACATACAAAGTTCTCGATAAGCTGAAAAGAGGAAAATAAGTTTATCATCTTTTAATTAAGAAAGGCAGTGCCGGTTGGTGCTGCCTTTTTTTATGGCTTTTGTCGCTTTGTGCCGATAGAAACAGTCTAATGGAACGCAGATAGCACAGATACAAGCGGATTTTCACAGATATTGGTTACCGGATTTAAAGTTTGTACCGATTGCTGACTTCATTTAAGAACCGGAAATATTTTATGATTTGGGTAAAAATTTCCATTTATAAAATTGCCTGAAAATTTATTAATTTTACCTGATGTATGATTATTACTTAATAATATTAATGACAGGAAGTATATGAAGTCCTATTTTTTGATTCTTTTGTTTGCTTTGACCTCAATTGCAGCGTATGGACAGGCTAAGATAGGTTATGTTGATTCGGATGCCATTATGGACGAACTGCCGGACGCGCAGGATGCCAGGAGGCAGCTTGACGGATTTATTCAGGAGTGGCAGGCTGAATTGGGGAAACTTGAAAAAGAATGGAAAGACAAGTACAATGATTACGAGCGCCGTAAGCTTATTATGAGTGACCAGGTTCGGTCTGAAGTTGAAGGCGAACTTGTTAAAATGGAGCAGAAGATAGCTGAGTACCGTGAAAAAAAATTCGGGACAAACGGCGAGTTGTTCCTTAAGCAGGATGAACTGATGAAACCGATCCAGAATAAGATATTCACTGTCATAAAACAGGTAGCTGAAGAGGGCGAATATGACTTTGTATTCGACCGCAGCGGCGGTATCCTTATGCTCTATGCAAAAGAGAAACACGACCTTACAGCCACCGTTCTGGAAAAAATGAAATAATATGATAACCGCGAAAGAAGCAGCGCTGATAACCGGGGCGGTCATTACAGGCAATCCCGATGAACCGATAAACACTCTTGCGAATATCGAGGAAGCTTCTCCGGGCGAACTGACTTTTCTTGGCAGTTCTCCTTATGAAAAGTATTTTACTTCCTCCGGCGCCACAGTGATATTCGTTAAAAAGGATTTTAACAAGTCCAGGACGGATATCACCTATCTCGAAGTGGAGGACCCGGCGCGGGCTTTTTATACTGTCCTGATCAGATGTTTTTCCCCTGACTACCCGCTTGAAGGAATACACGTTTCTGCTCATATTGACCCATCCGCAAAGATAGGAGAGCATACCGCGATCGGTATGAACGTTGTTATTCCGCGGGGCTGCAGGATCGGCAATAACACTAAGATATTTCACAATACGGTGCTTGGCGAGAATGTCGTGATAGGGGACGGCTGCCTGATCTTTCAGAATGTGAGCATAAGGGAAGGCTGTATCCTGGGAAATAATATAATCCTTCATCCCGGCGTTGTTATCGGCTCGGACGGGTTTGGGTATATACGCGATGAGCAGGGTAATCCGATTAAACTTCCGCAGATAGGTAATGTGATAATTGAGGATGATGTTGAGATCGGCGCGAATTCTGCGATTGACCGCGGAGCGCTGAAATCCACAATCATTAAAAGGGGAGTGAAAATTGATAACCTTGTTCAGGTAGCGCACAATGTGATCATTGGTGAGAATACCGCGCTATCCGCTCAGACCGGGGTTGCCGGCAGTACCAAACTTGGGAGGAACGTAATTGCCGCCGGCCAGGTTGGAATTGCCGACCACCTTACAGTAACTGATAACGTCATATTTACGGCGAAAACGGGAGTTTCGAAATCGATCCCTAAACCGGGAATTTATTTCGGCCACCCGGTAAAGGAGCAGAAAAAAGCGCAGGTGCTTGAGGCGCACGTCAGGACTCTGCCGGAGTATGCTGAGCGAATCAAAGCGCTGGAAGCAAAAATAAAAGAACTCGAAGCGAAGATAAATAATTAATTAAACCCGTACCCGTTTATGAAGACCTTAAAAGTCTTTTTACGGGATCAGATATTCAGAAAGGGTTTTATTTCCGGATTTAATTTATCCCCCTTGTAAAGCACCTTTTCAAGAAACAGTCCCGACGGTGGCGCTGTAAATTTAGCGAGTGTTTCATCGTGACGGGCAAGAAACTCTTT
>JABWCL010000006.1 GCA_013360295.1 Ignavibacteriaceae bacterium
AAAAATGGCACCAGGCATATTGAATCTAAGATAGTTTATATATCAGTATATATACTCCTGAAGTAACTTAAATTGGGCTTGCCCGCCTTCAGTTACCTCAGGAAAAAAATTAATAATACAAACTAACCTGATTACAATTTCGCTAAATCTTCTGACAGCTCTTATGTTAACTCAACAAGGTTTTATTTGCCTGGCACAATAAATATTTACGAAATTATTTAATCAGCACCATCTTTTTTACTGCTGTATTGTTGCCTGCGGTCAACCGATAATAATAGATTCCCCCGGAAAGGTTCACTGCTTTGAATTCTGTTTCATATTCACCCGGGGCTTTCTCTTCATCAACCAATACCGCGACCTCGCTCCCCAGCAGATCATACACCTTCAGTGATACTTTGATCATTGATCGCTGATCATCGTTCATTGGAATGTTGTATTTAATTTTAGTGGCTGCATTATCAATGTTGATGGCTCTGCTGAAAGGATTGGGATAGTTCTGGTAGAGTGCAAAACTTATTGAAACTTTTTCTATTTTCACCTCTATCGGTTCGCTGTAGGAAAAACTTCCGTCCGTGTCAACCTGTTTCAGACGGTAAATCAACGTTACCGGATTTTTGAAATCAGGCAGAGAAATATCTGACAGATTATCTGTAAACGAATACTCCTTCGCCGAATTACTGTTTCCGTGTCCCTGAATAAAACCCACTTTTATCCACTCTTCGTTTCCGGCTTCCTTTTTAATGCCTCTTTCTAACTCAAAGCCATAGTTATTTACTTCCGTAGCAGTCCGCCATTTGAGAATCACCATGTTTTTGTGTAGCGAGGCATTAAAACTCTCAAGTTCAACCGGTAACGGATTGTCAATTTGCAGTTCATAAACGCCCCGGCCGTGAGATGCCGCCCTCAGATACCTGACACCCGAGTAATTGTAAAAACTAAAATCGTGAATTGGTACAAAGGGCATTCCGTTGCTTAATTTTGTCCAGGATGTTCCTCCGTTAGAAGACCAATAAACGCCAAAGTCATTTGCAGCATAAAGATGATCCGTACTCGCGGGATCAACAAAAAGATCATTTGCCGTAACTTGCGGCAGGTTGCTGCTGATGTTAGACCAGGTTGCCCCGAAATCAGTTGTTTTATAGATTTGACCAGATGAATATGATGCCCGGGTTAAATAAAAAATATTTGCATCAGTGGGGTGTGATATTACTCGTTGAATATTTGTTCCGGAAAATCCTAAACTTGAAGTGATCTCCGTCCAGGTCGCTCCCTCATCGGTTGATTTCCATACTTTTGGCGAAGTAGTATAATAGCTTTCAACCGCCATCATATAATTTGTATTTGCAGAAGAATGAGCGACTGAAGTTATTCTGTTCGTAGAAGTAATGGTAGAGAAACTCGACCAGTTAGCGCCTCTGTCTGTTGACCTGTAGAGTTGCTGGCTTACTGCCGCATAGACTTTATTGTAATCGGTAGGATGCTGCCAGTATGGCGCTGTCCAGGCAGTATTTGTCGAAACGTTGGAAAGTACCGTGGTGAAATTCGTTCCCCCGTCTGTACTGCGGTATAACCAACCATTCTGAGTACTCATAAAAACATAATTCGGATCATTATAATCAACAAAGCATTCCATCCCGTCCCCTGTGGTCTTAAATACCCAGGCTGTGCTTCCTTTATCGGTCGTCATGAAGTTTCCGTTATCCTGCGCTCCCCCGAACAGTTTACTCGAGTTTGTAGGGTGGGAAGCGACCCGGTAAAACTGTATTGTATTAATACTATTGTTTATGGATTGCCAGCTTGCTCCTGCGTTCGTGGATTTATAAACGCCTCCGTCGCAGCCAAGATATACAATATTTCCGTTGGAGGGCGCAAATTTGATATTATGGATGTCCACGTGTACCCAGCAATCCCAAGCTCTAGTTCCACCGTAGTATCCTGAAGGATTCCGGTAAAGCGATAATGTTGAACCGTCTGTAGTTCTGCTCATTTCGACGTTGCCCAAATAGACGGTATTCGGATCAGTAGGGTGAACCGCCAAACAAAGATCATAATATCCTTGGTCGTCGGCGTTTGTACCATCGTATGAGCCGGCAATATTTACTCCGGATGATATTTGTACCCAGTTCGCACCACCGTCGGTGGATTTGAAGGCCGCTGTATTTCTGGAACTAAATGATGCGTCATAATTATATATAACTGAATATATTGTGCTGGGTGAAGAAGGTGCCAGATCAAACTGAATTCTGCCAATGGTGCTGGTTGACGGTAATCCTGTATTGCTCTGTGTCCAGGTAGCACCCCCGTCAGTCGATTTATAAAAGCCACCGGAAGCCGACTGATTTCCTGATGCAGCGTATGCAAACGATGAATTTGAAGGGTGGAAAGCGACATCAAATGCGTCATCAACGTTTATTACTCTGGTCCAGGTAGAACCGGCATCGGTACTTCTCCAGACTCCTTCATTATTTGGAAAGCCATTATTCCAGTTACCCGAACCCAGCGCGGCAAGTAAATGATTTGAATTGTGAGGACTAACAGTAATATCGCAAAACTGTGTTTGGGTACCGATCCCGTTTGTGATTTTTGTCCAGGTGGTACCGCCATTGGTGGTTTTGTAAAGCCCGTCTCCTTCGTAGGTATTGTCGTTCCACCCCCATCTTCCTTCTCCTGTACCCGCATAGACAACATCCCCATTGTTCGGGTCAATACAAATCGCTCCGAAAGTGAGCCGTTCGAATCCGCTGCTTAAATCCGTCCAACTGCTGCCGCCGTTGGTAGTTTTCCAGATTCCCCCCGCCGCCGCTCCGATATATACGATATCCGGATTTGTCGGGTGGACAGCTAATCCTCTCACCCTGCCGCTCACTTCTCCCCAATAATTCACAAAACTTGAACTCATATTTATTCCCTTTGGGCCTAAACTTGTCCATTGGTCAGAGACATTTTTAGACTTAGACAATCTTTGTTTTATTCGGGTTTCTTCATACAATTGTTGCTTTTCGATATGGGCTTTAGGGTAGTTCCCAAGCTCATCCGTCCTGGGCCGATAAAACCACTCGAATCTTTTAAAAGAGTTTTTTGCCCGGATATTGTCAGGGATTGCGTCCCAAAAAGATAAAAACTGACCAGATACATCCCAGGTCAGTAAGGCAATCAGGATTAAGCTAAATACTAATTTCATAATTTTAACCTTTCCTCAGAATTAAATAGTATAAAGGAATTATTATTTAGAAATCTTATTACCATTCACCTGAACAGTATTGAAAATTCTTATTGATAATTTTATCCCCAACCAGTGATTAAGCGCCTCCGGATATTGCTGCCCGGCCGGTTAATTTTAGATTATTACCTGGCAACAGGCATCTTTTCCGGCCACGGAAAAATCTAAATTCATTTGTATGAAATCTTTAGAATCGTAAAATAATTTCAGTCCGCTGTCAATAATTATTGCTTGCTTTCCGGGGGTGAATGAGGTGCTTATATCAGTATTGAACATTTCTAATCCGCCTAAATTAAGGCATTTGCATAAGTGATTAGGCGATGCATTGATGATTCGTGTCCAAATTTTGACTATTTTCATTATTCCGCCAATAGAAAGGCTTTATGTTTCTGTGTTTTAATTAATCTGTAAAGTATCACCACCCCTGTTTCTGTTGAGCTTCTTACCTCCGTTGTGAATTGAAAATCCTTAATACTCCCTGACATAGTCGAAGTGTTTCCAAACAGGATACAATAAGGCCGGAATAAAAACATAATTCTGCGCGGGTCAAGGAAGCCTGCAAGGTTGGAAAAGAGAGATGTCAGCGTAAGCGTGCTCATTACACAATAGATAAAAATTGTCTTAATGAAACTTAAAAAAAATCCAAAAACTTTCCAAAAACAAAAACGCACTGTAAGAATTGTGCATTGAATTAATTAAAGTTGGCCTAAAGTGGCGAGAGGAACTGTCATTGACAGAGATAATAAATATTACCCAAAATCAGAACCGCTATTTATTATGAAACAATTAGTTTTATTAATTATAGATGCTGAAAAACGATATTGGGGTGTTTGATTATTAATCAGTCAGGCGATAATTTGAGTAAGAAATTTTGTTTAATTTAGCCATTGGAAAAAATGAACTGGTACATCGAAACCGTTAAAGCATATCCCATTATTACCGCGATGATCCAATTCGCCCTGCTCGGCACGCTGGGTGATATGATCGCGAAGTGGGTGGTAAATAAAAAGATATTTCTTCCTTTCACCTCTAAAGTACTGGTGCTTAAGATGCTTGAATGGGCTCTCCTTGCGGTATGCATAAAATATGCTTTTGTAGGTTACGGGTACTTTGTTCAGGGACTGGTTGATAAGGGAATGCTCCCCTCGCTAAACTTTTTCTGGGAAGCCTTCACCATTTCCGCGTCAATGAATTTACAGTTCGGCCCGTTCCTGGTCCTTATGCACCGCCTGCTCGATAACCTGGTTGCAGGGGAAAACAACTGGAAGAATATTGATAAAGGAATTTATTCACTCCTCTGGTTCTGGTTACCCGCGCATACAGTCACATTTATGCTGCCCAAGCCATTTCAGATCGGGCTTGCTGCTCTATGGTCGGTTGTGCTCGGGCTTATCCTCGGCTTCTATAACGCCAAGCGGAAGTGAGAAAGTCCGGTTCGGACGTCTCAGTACCCCGACCTTTCCGAAAGAAATTAAGACCCGAATTTATATTCGATTCCCAGGTTAATAAATCGTTCGGAATAAACATTCTGCACCCGTATAGGAGGATTGTATACCGGGTTAAGGTTAAACCACGTATAAGAAGCAACATTATATTTATTAAAAACATTCAGCAATTCGATTGATGCCGTGATGGTCGCCTTGCTTTTCAGTTCCTTCGCGTAGCTCAGTCCCAGGTCAGACCTGAAATAAAAAGGGAAGGTCTGACGGGAGTTTGTAACCATATCAATGTAAGTTTTCGTGCTGCTTCCTGCCGTCTGGGTTCTTGTCACATAGGGATAAAAGAGGTACCCCGAGCCGAAGAGAAACACAACGTGCGCCTGCATTGAGGGGAATCGGGGCATCCTGTCCTGTAAAAATATCCTCAGAGTGTGGGTCTGGTCGAGCATCCTGCGGTTATAGCTTCCCCCCGCTGAGAGGAATTTCTCACGGCTGTTCAGGTAACTGTAACCGATCCAGGTTTTCATTGTATTCACAATTTCACCCTGGAACTGGAGGTCAAACCCGTACGCATATCCGTCGCCTCTTTCCCTGCCGAGGTATTCAAGCCGGATCTGGTCAACATAAAACCGCCTTATATCGGAAAGCTTTTTGTAAAATACTTCCGCTTCGAACTTCATTTTATTCCTGAAGAAGTATTCCCATCCGCCCACGTAGTGTACCGATCGCTGGGATTTCAGGTTCGCCGGGCTAAAATCGGTCTCCCGCTTCAGTTCGTGATAAAATGCCGGCTGGTAATAGTATCCCCACCTCAGGCTGAATGAATGTTTTTTATCAGGGGTGTATATAAAAACAGCCCGAGGGCTGAAAAGCAGTTCATCGGCTTTAACATTATTGGTTAAACGCACGCCGATATTAGCGCTTAACTCTTCACCGAACTGCATTAGTCCCTGGATATAACCGCTGTAACTCAGCAGGTCAAGAGTCTGTTCACTTGTAAAGACCTTCGGATCGGTAACCTGCGCCGTTGTACCGGTTACCCGTTTGGTTTCATTAATGTTAAGATTAAAACTTGTATTGCGCGCGATAAAACCCGCGGTAATCACGTTGACCGAGCCAAACGGGCCCGGGATATCAGGCACGATTACGGATGTATTGCTTTCTGTTATAAGGGTCGTAATATCGTTATCAATGTCTTCCAAATCTGAAGCAAGATAGATGCGGCTGTCCTCAGGAGAATATCCGTTATCGGAGAAATAAATGTCTCCCTTTAGGTCTGAGTTTTCTTCTTCCCTGTTCCGCGCGACCATAATATGCGAAGTAAGCAGGATGCCTTTATCAAAAATGTGCCTGACTTTAAATCCACCCAGAAGATTATCATAACGGTATGCCTTGTTTCCTTTATAGAGGATTGCAACCTCTTTGATATCCATATAGCTCGTCTGGAAATTCCCTTTCCAGTCTGCCGGGGTCAGATCAAACTGATTATTGGCTTTAATAAGGAAAAGCTCAAGGTCAGTTGACTTTGTTATTGAGAAAGTCATAAGGCTCTGGACGTCATAAAACACGGGACGGTATTTGCCTGACGTCTGCGAGATCCCGGTGAAAAGTGTAGGGTAGGCGTAACGTAAACCGTGTGCCCAGGTAAAGTTTTTATTTCTACCCATAAGCGCGACACCCGAATTGAGAAGCCCAAGCCTGACCGTGTACTTACCCGAGTCGGGTTTATTAAGATAATTTACCTCAAGCGCGCTCGACATTTTATCCCCGAAGTTAACGGGAAAAGCGCCGCTGTAAAATTTCATTCTGTCTATCAGGTCCACATTCAGCAGGCTCTGGTTTTCCTCGATTCCCTGCTTCAGGAAAAAGGGGCGCTGAATTTCATATCCGTTAAGGTAGATAAGGTTCTCATCAAAGCTGCCACCGCGCACATTATAATCGCTTGCCAGTTCATTATTTGATGTTACACCGGGAAGGATTTTTATGCTCCGCATCGCATCGGAGTTAAAATTCGGGATTTTTACCAGGTCTTTCTTTTCAAGCACCTGGACGTTCGGAACAAAATCAATCCGTTTTCCGGTGATTTCGATTTCCTGCTGGACAACGGTTTTGGGAGAAAGGGAGGCAGTCAGGTTTAATCTAGGTTCCTGCGCGGAAACCTGTGCTCTGATAAGGACGCTTTCGTAGCCGACACACCTGACTCCGATGGTGTAATTACCATAAGGCAGGCGAAGAAGAAACTCACCGCTTGCATCAGCGGGAATACTTTTATCGGTCTGAATGACTGTTATGACAGAATATGGGAGCAGTTCACCGGTAACCTTATTGATGACTTTCCCTTCAATAAGGCCGGTCTGAGAGTAGAGTACTGCCGAAAAAAGAAAATAGAAAAAATAAAATCGCATAATTTCTTGTTTATGAATGCAGTACCAAAGGAAGAGTTAAAACCTCGTGATAAATAATTAATCCTGTAAAAAAATGAATAAATCAGCATATATACAAGGGGAAAGTTTTAGGCTTTGACGAAGAGCAAAAATAATAAATTTTTCCCGTTACTGATCCGGGGCAGGGATGTTCATTTTATGTGATGTTTAGCTGTGTATTCTCCATTATTTTTAAGGCTTTTTCCTTATCTTTCATTAAATTTACCGCATTGATTATACTTTCATTATGCGCGAAAAACTTGTCAAGATCAGATAAAATTGTCCGCTCGCTGAATAATCTCTCGAATCTTATCGGGAAAACTGAAGGCTCCGTTTCAACTCCTAAAGATTTTCCTGTAATATTTAAAGAATATCCTGAGGTTCTTTCTTCTGCTCTGTTTGTAAAAAACATCGGGAGCAAAAGGATTGAACTGCTATATTCTTATAAAATGGATGCAGGGACCAGAGAAGAGTATTCAGAACTTCTTGCATTACCAAGATTTGACAGGTTTGATAATTCAGGAAAACCATTTAATCCGGCAAAGCTGATCACCTCTGCTACGGACAAATTCAGAAAATTGAAGAAATATGACATAAGAATAAACGCATTGATCCTTCGCGGCAGCGGGGATGAACGTATCATATTGTTCCTTGCCACGCAAAAAAATGACAGGCTAAACAAACAGGAAACTGAATATTTTTCATTTGCCGCAAGGCTGCTCGCTTCCCGCAGACGAGAATCCGGTAAGCCTCCATTGCCAGACTTTAGTGTATATGATAATCTGTTGCTGCCTGTGATGATCGTGGAGGTTGACAGGGAAGAGATAAATATAATTTACAAAAACAGAGCGATTAAAAAATTCTCACAAAACCTTTCTCTGAACGCGGACGCGGTGAAATTTTCGGAATTATTCAGGGAAAAATTTGAAACCTTAAATCTGGCAGAAGCCCTTAGGAAGAAAAAAGTTTTTGAATTCGGAAAAGCAACGGCTACTCTTGAAGGAAGGATGCTCCGGCTCTCATTAAAATTTTCCGTGACAGAAACTGAAAATCAGTTCGTCTGCGAAGTTCACGATAATACGCTACAATCAGAAATACAGAATAAATACCACCTCACTCTCTCGCGGGTTTCAGCGCTGATACAGAATATGCAGTCAGGAGTGATGCTGGAAGATGAGAACAGGTATATGGTCCTGACGAATGAAGAATTCTGCCGGATGTTTGCAATTCCCGCTCCTCCCGAAGCGCTGATAGGAATGGATTGCAGGGCAGCTCTTGATCAGGCAAAAGACCTTTTCGATTCACCAGAAGATTTTACCGCACTTATCGATAAACTTCTTGAGAAGAAAAAAATATCCTCAGGGCACGAACTGAAACTAAAAGACCAAAGATACTTCTTACTTGATTACATCCCCGTTTTTATAGAAGAAAATTACGCCGGACATCTTTGGAATTATCGTGATGTAACTGTTCAGATCAGGCTGAGGCAGGAACTTGTAGAGTCCGGTGAGAGGTATAAAAAAGTCGTGGACTCCGCGAATGACGCTATATTTGAAGTGTCTGCGGAAGGAAAAATTATTTTTATTAATCAAACTTTCTTCGAAAAGACGGGTTACAGCCGGGAAGATATCACGGAATCAGATTATCTTTCTATAGTGCGTGAGGATTACCGCGAGAAGGTGTTCAGGTTTTATATCGCGCAATTCAAAGGCGAAAAAGAGAACAGCTATTTTGAACTGCCGGTCATTACTAAAGACGGAAGGACCATCTGGCTGGGTCAGAACTCCACCTTGATCTCCGAAAATGAGAGGGTCAGTTATTTACTCGTTATTGCCCGTGATATTAGTGACATAAAGAAAGCAGAACGGCAGGTGCTTGAACTGAAACAATTTTATGAGGCAATATTACGTGACCTGCCGGGACAGATCGCTGTTTTTGACAGAGACCTGAGATATAAATTTGTTAATCCCGCAAGTATAAAAAGCAGGGAAATCAGGGAATGGATCATAGGAAAAGATGATTATGAATACTGCAGATACAGAGGGCTTGATGAAGGTATTGCGGAAAAACGCAGTGCAAACCTCAGGCGAGTCCTTGATAGCCGGAGTCAGAGTTCCTTCCAGGAAAATTTTCACATTGACGGTAAAATCCGCACGATCATCCGTACTATAAGCCCGATCCTGGATGATCAGAATAAAGTGCAGTATCTTATAGGATACGGTCTTGATATAACTGATCTGAAAGAAGCCGAACAGGCTATCCGACGTTCGGAGTATCAGCTCAACGCGGTCCTGAACGCGGTCGGCGAGGGGATTATAACGATAAACAAGTACAGTGAGATCGTACTTGTTAATGATGAAATTTTAAATCAGTTTGGCTATAAAAGGGATGAGATGATCGGGCAGCCGGTGCACATGATTATGCCCCAGCAGTTCCGCACGCTGCATGATCAGGGGATGATAAGGTATATGAGTTCAGGAACGTCACGTATTCTGGGTTTGCCGCTGGAACTGGAAGGCGTAAAAAAAGACGGATCTCATTTTCCTATACAAGTTAAAATTCAAAAAGCTGAGATCGAAGACCAGTTTTATTTTACGGCCGCTGTTATAGATATTTCCGAAAATAAAAAGATAATGGAAGAACTGATCCAGGCAAAACAGCTCGCGGAGAAATCCACTCACGCAAAAGAGCAGTTCCTCGCTCATATGAGCCACGAGATCCGCACGCCGATGAATGCGATCGTTGGTATTGTAAACCTTCTTCTGCAAATGAAACCGGGCGGCAAGCAGTTTGATTATCTTACCGCAATAAAAAAATCAACTGATAACCTTCTTGTTATTATCAATGATATCCTGGATTTCTCGAAGATTACTGCCGGAAAGATTGAACTGGAATCCGAGGATTTCTGCATAGATAAAGTGTTTGAACAGGTAATGCAGATCATGCTTCCGAAGGCGGAGGAAAAAGTTCTTAAGTTTGTTATGAACCGCGATCCCAAAATCCCGCCGGTACTGATTGGTGATAAGGTTCGGCTCGGACAAATACTGCTTAACCTTGTCAGTAACGCTATCAAATTTACCGAAAGGGGCGGAGTATCATTAACCATTGAATTGGCGGCGGTAAAAGAAGACCGCGCAAACATAAAGTTTATTGTCGCGGATACGGGAGTCGGAATCTCTGCCGATGAAATCGAATCTGTATTTGACAGCTTTAAACAAATGAGAGGGGGGCATTCGGCAAAGGTTATGGGGACAGGTCTTGGGCTGAGTATAACGAAGCTCCTGGTGGAGATGCAGGGGGGGAAGATTAGTGTCGAAAGCAAAGTGGGACAAGGTTCAACTTTCATTGTGGGCCTGGAATTCAGTATTTCCGGCAAAGACGCCGGGGAATTTGACGAATCAATTGGTGAAGAGATCAGCGCGGAGGTGCTGAAGGATAAGCGAATCCTTGTCGCGGAAGACAATGAGTTTAACAGAATAGTAATTACAAATTATTTAGAACTATGGGGGGCGGAATATGACGTCGCCGTGAACGGCAGGAAGTGTATCGGATTGCTGCAGGAACAGAATTATGATGTTGTGCTGATGGATTTGGGGATGCCTGAAATGGACGGTTATGAAGCCGTGCGGTTCATCCGGAATAATCTGTCTGATCCTGTCAAGGATATTCCGGTAATAGCTCTGACTGCTTCTGCTCTATTGGACGTGAAGCATAAAGTGCTGGACGCCGGCATGAATGATTATGTGTCGAAACCATTTAAACCTCAGGAGCTTGTTCAGAAAATACTTAAAGTGCTTGGACTTCTTACCGTAATCGATATTCCTGAAGAACCTGAGGCCCCGGATGAAAATAAAGTCAGTGCTTATAAATTTGTGGATGTTGCGATACTGGATGATACTTGCGCTGGGGACAGCGAATTCGCGGTTGAGTTAATCACGAATTTCTTTGAGAGCACAGCAGACCGGTTCGCGGAAATCGAAAATGCACTTGCGTCAGGTAAAATGGATGACCTGGTGAGAATACTCCATAAAGTAAAATCTCCTTTTGGTTACCTTGGGATGAGACAGATAACACAAATGCTGGACCAAATGGAAAAAGAAGCTGGTGCCGGGGCGCCGGTAAATGAGTTAAATCTCAGGATTGCACAGGTGGCGGATATCTGGGAGAGCGCGAAGATTGAGTTGCTGGATGTGCTGGAGATGCACAGGCGGAATCTATCTTAGCTTCTTAGAAATTTTATTTACTTCACGGAAGATCTCTTCTTCCGTTGAGATCCAGTCGGTATTTATTTTGTACCCGCAGTGTTTTAATCCTTTCGCGATCCACGTATTGCAGGTGTTATATAAATGATATTCCCCTTCCGCCGCGAAAAACGCGATCCTTCCCCCGGATTTTGTGGAAAGTAATACGGGCCTGCCGGAACTATTGAGTGAAATATATGAATTGATAAAGTCCAGAAGCCGGTTATAATTATTAACACTCATTTTTAGTTCATTTACCCTGTCAACATACTTCGCAACCTTCTCAATATTTAGGGAGTACCCCTCAATGCGCATAGCCGAACGAGTTGGCACAAGTAATGCCCTCGCTCCCTCATACAGCCGGAATTCTTCCAGCTGATAAAAGTCCCTGTCTCCCCATCCTATATCAATAAATTTGTATTGAGAAAAGTCTTTCATAAAGGGGAACGCGCCGGTGAGGGAAGAATCAACAGGGAGGACAAATCCGGTGTGCCACGCGTAGTTGATAATATATACCGTTTTCTCGTCTTTATTCCCTGCTTGAGAACGGGAGTCTGATCCGGCAGCGAAAAAGATAAAAATGAAAGCCAAAAAGGATTTTCGAATCATCAACTATTTTGTTATTATAAAAGTACTTATTTCAAATATCTATTACAGAAAACTATTTTACAAGTTATAAATGACTTACTACCGTCTAATTAACTTAACAGCAGTAGTGCTGTTTTCAATTTTATTCAGCGCTCAGATCATTCCGCAGCAACAAGTATATGATAAAATTAGGGCGATGTCAGACTCCATATCTCTTAGCAACCTTGATCATCATATCAGGGTGCTTGAAAGAGCTGGCGGGCACTATAGCAGGGTGACGCTGACAGCGGGAAATGATTCGGGGAGGCAATATATCAGCAACACATTACGGGCTATACCCGGATTGGCTGTAACAGAAGATACTTTTTACATTTCAAACGCACCTTCGCCATATAATACAAAACCGATTATTAATGTCATTGCGGATATACCGGGAACGAACCCAAACGGAGGCTATTATATTCTTGGCGCTCACTACGACTGTTCCGCCAGCAGGATGGGTTCAACAGTTTGGAACCAGCAGTATCTAACTATAAGAGCCCCGGGTGCAGATGATAACGCGACCGGAGTGGCGGGACTGATAGAAATGGCTAGGGTTTTATCGGATACGTCATTTGGTTTCCGTCCCGAGTACTCCATTAAACTTGTTGCCTTCGCGGCCGAAGAATCTTCCCCGGGCTATACGGGGAGCCACCTTGGAAGTAAAGATTACGCAACGCGCGCTTTCAACCGCGGAGATGTAATTCACGGGATGATCTCTCTTGACATGGTCGGATATAATAATACCAATTATTATACTGCCGTCGTCTCAAACCAGCAGTCACAGCTTCTCGGTGAAAAGATGATCGAAGCAAGAGACTTGTTCAATATTGATATTCTTATGAATCAGCCGCCTTTCGTAAACGCCACATACAGCGATCACGATCAGTTTTGGGCAAAGGGATACAAGGCAATACTGGTTATAGAAAACGCTCCGCCCTGGAATAACGGTCCTTATTACACCGCCAACCCATTATACCACACTTCCTACGACAGCGCGGGATCGGTAAATCTTGAACTGGTTAAGCGTGTTACTCAATTAAATCTCGTAACTTTAAGCTCCTTTGCATCCAGGTTAACGGATGTGGATGATACTGAGGTCGCGGAAAAGAATATTGAACTTTATTCGAACTATCCAAACCCGTTTAAGGATGTTACCAGGATACGGTATGCTGTCGGAGCGGGGATGAAGCCGGACGGTGTTAACAACAGGTATAGTGCAAGGGTTGTGATAAAAGTATATGATGTACTTGGTAAGGAAGCAGCAACCTTGCTTGATGAAGAAATGGAGCCGGGTACATACCAGGTTGAGTTTAATGGCGCGGGATTGGCAAGCGGTATTTATTATTACAGAATACAACAGGGGGCGGAGGTCAAAACCCGGAAGATGGTTTTGGTGCGCTGAGAGGATCAAGTGCGGGCAGCTCACGAGCTGCACTACATAAAAAATAAAAAGGCGCGGGGTTAGCGCGCCTTAAAATTATTTAATGAGACTCATCTTTCTTACTTGCCTGAAATCTCCGGCTCTTAGTTCATATAAATACATTCCGCTTGGCAGAGGAGAAGCGTTGAACGAAACGCTGTGGCTTCCCGTTTGCTTTATTTCATTTACAAGCGTTACGATTTCGCGTCCGAGGATATCATATATTTTTAGTGTTACTAATCCCGCAACCGGCAACTGGTAGTTTATTGTAGTTGACGGGTTGAAAGGGTTCGGGAAATTCTGCCGCAACTGGTATTCGGATGGTATTGCAGAAGCGGAAAATTCGGCTATATCAGAAATAAATACCGTCGGATCGGGAATTCCGTTGCCGTCTTTATCGGGATCGATCATCGCGAGGAAGATCAGGCTGTCCGGGCCCGCGTTACCGTTTACGTCGGGATTGTCAGGAGCTGAATCACCCGCGCCGTAATTAAAGCCTCCCGCGACAAGCCCCACCACCTTCAGTTTTATGTTATTTGGGACGATACCAATTCCAAGGTTATACAAGTCATTCCAGGCTATGGCAAGTTCCAGGCCATACCCGTCATTGCCTCTGAGTCCGTTGATTTTACTCGTTATGTCGCTGCTTGTATTTGAGTCAGTCCTGAAAAAGCTGGGCTGGTTCCGGTAATAGCTGGCAATGAAAAAGTCAATCGCGTCCTGCGGGCGGAACCGGAAGTTCTTTGCATAGTCGCCGTTATAACCCTGGTTTGAGTTGAAGTTTGTTATGCCTCCAGCTTTTCCGGCATCTAAATAAACCATCATAGTGTTATATGTGTCGTTAATAACATAATCAATACCGAGGTATAGACTATCCGCATCCCAGGTAGAATAGATGCCCAATATCTCATTATTAAGCGTATCCGGGTGAGGGTGTCCCCAGTAAGAATCGGTGTCTGAATCGGCAACTATCAGCCAGTCCGCGAGCCAGTCGTCATTAGAAACACTTACATTTCCGTCAATAAAAGGCTTTTTATAAGTCGCTATCACACTATCGCGGTTCGGCGTAACACGCAAATTAAACGATACGGAGTCATAAGCCCCTTTCATATCAGTTGCGGATACAACCACGCGGAATAACCCGGTGTCTTCGACTGCCGGGGTGCCGACGATCAAACCGGCCCTTTCCGTAATGCTTAACCAGGACGGCGCCGCGTTAAATGAGAATGAAAGTGTGTCGTTATCCGGATCAACAGCAGCAACCTGGTACTCGAGCCTTTTTGTCGCTTTAATGGTCGTATCATTAATAGATGAAATAGCGGGAGGGCGGTTAAGTATGACAGTAACATTAAAAGTATCCGATACAACATACCCGCGGTTGTCAGAAACGGAGATAATAACAGGAGATGATCCCGTCTGGTTTAACTGCGGTGTTCCGTTCAATACACCCGAAGCGCTGACTGAAAGCCACGCGGGATTTCCGGAAAGCGAAAACGACAAAGGATCGCCGTTCACGTCGTTCACTTTAAGTTTATAACTGAAAGGGGAGTTGGTATATGCCGTAAGTTCAGGAACTGAAACTAAGACGGGCGGATGGTTGATAGCTTGCGTTGTATCCGCGACGTATACCGTGTATCCTCTATTTGGCGCCCATAATTTTACGCGGTTTTTATTACCACCGGGAGCAGGGCCAACAACAACCTTGTTCGCGTCTTTTCCCGTAAACTCTTTATAAACCGTTCCGACCGGAAGTTCTGTGTCTACCCAAACATCAATCCATTGGCTGGAGTTATCATTAATAACGAGATAGCCTCCGGGCTGTGTTCCGAAACCATTGCGGCGTGCCACATAAATGTCACGAGCTAAAACTGCCTGATCCTGGTTATTATCCTGGCGGATATAATATGCATTTAATCCGGCGCGTTTTGCTGATCCGCCGCCGAGATATTTTTGCCTTATCCAGATAAGCGTATCTATTTTCCCTGCGAAACCATACATAAAGTAATCTTTGAAGAAAACACTCGGGCGCCCTTCGGAAAATAAAATATATGCGTAGGCAAGGTCTTTATTGTATATAATAGGGTCGTGGCCGTTTGCTATTGAACTGTCCCAGCCAATCCTGTCCAGGTCGTGATTTTCCACGAATGTTGCTACATCATAACCGGAGACCCCAGCATTTACAAGTCCGGCGCCGTCGAGCCAGGTCATATCGTATGAACCCGAGGTATTATTGCACATATCCCTGAGGCTGTATCTGAGAGGGAAATCAAATACGGCGACATTTCCGCCGTGCGTAAATTTTGTCTGGTTGTACCAGGAAATAATTTCTCCCTGTCCGCCGAAGTATTCCGCGACCGCGTAGTTATTGCCGTTAACCTGCTGAAGCCAGGGGCCCATAAATGCCGGGTCTATATGCTTTACCGCGTCAAGCCTGAAACCTTTAAAGCCCAGCACCTGTTTAAGGTATCTTCCCCACGCAATTAAACTATCCCGTACGGAAGCTTTATCTTTTGCCAGCCATTCACCAAACTGGTAAAGAGGATCTGTCGGGCCGTGATAAGGAGGATTTACGTCGCAGGTCTGGGCATTCGGATAAAAATGGGAGGCGTTTTTGGGAAAGCGCCCGGAACCGTTGGGGTAGTTAAATAATAAGTAGGCGGAATCCGGGAACGCGGGGTAAGGGGTACATTCATACGGAATCTGCGCTTCGCCGCCGTTCATATGCAGCATAACCGCGTCAGCGTAACAATCAATACCGACATCGGTAAAGGTACGGATTGCATTCACAAGTTCCGCGCGGCTGCCGAATCGTGTCTCACGTGACCCCTTCTGGTTAAATTCGCCAAAATCATAATGATCATAAGGATCATAACCCATCGAAAATCCGCCCGCGGCTCCCTTGACAGCATTAGGAAACCAGACCGCGCTGAATCCCGAACTGGCAAGCCTTGGCGCTAATGACGCAAGTGAATCCCACCAGATACCTCCGGGTGTCGAATTCCAGTAAAACCCCTGGAGGAATACATCGGATTTAGGAAGCGTGCTAAAATCCTTCTCCTGTGCGTATGCACCGGCGCTGAGGCTTAAAACAAACAAAAATGCTAATAAACTATTTTTCATTTTCAACAATTATCTTTTAGAATAAGTTATCCGGGAAGGTGATTACTCTTCTTTGGGTTAATAACTTAACAAATTAATAATTATTTTGTAAGATTACAATAAGAATAGTTCTTCATAAGAGCCGGAATAAATTCGTCCCCGGAGCGGGGATCCGGCGGTAAAATTCCTTATAATGAAAAAAAGTATAGTCGAAATATTAAATCTGTTAACTGATCCGCCTTTTCAGGGCAGTTTAACGTACAAAGATGGTGAGTAATTGGAGCTTCACGGCCAGTTAAACAAGTATTTTGGATTCAAAAACTTCCGCGAAGGGCAGGAAGAGATTATCCGGTCAATTCTGGATGGTCATAGCGTAATTGCCGTTTTGCCTACGGGAGGAGGAAAATCCCTTTGTTATCAGCTCCCCGCATTAATGAGCCGCGGTTTTTCGGTGGTTATCTCTCCGCTTATCGCCCTGATGAAGGATCAGGTGGATTCGCTAATCGAGAGTGGAATTTCTGCCGCGTTCATTAATAGTTCACTGGACTTCCGTGAGGTCGAGGAGATACTCTTCAGTCTTGAACGGGGAGAGATTAAACTTCTTTATGTCGCTCCCGAACGGCTCGGCCAGAGAGGTTTTGCCGAGAAGATCAAATCTTTGAAACCGGAGTTTCTTTTTGTGGATGAAGCGCACTGCATCAGCGAATGGGGTCATAACTTCCGTCCGGATTACCTGAAGATCAGGCATTTTATAGAATTCGCGGAAATCAAAAAAGTATGCGCGTTCACCGCGACTGCAACTGAAGAAGTTGTGAAGGATATTGCGGTTCAGCTACGTATGAATGAACCCCGGACTTTCATAAAAGGATTTGAACGGGATAACCTTTACCTTAATGTCATTCAAACACGTGATAAAAAGGAAAAGACTCTTGAACTGCTTTTCAGGTACAAAACGCCCGCGATCATTTATACTTCGTCAAGGAAAAAAGCGGAAGAAGTAAACGATTTCCTACGCGCTAACGGGGTGAAGAGCGCAGCCTATCACGCCGGGCTTAACGCGATTCAAAGAAAATATATTCAGGAAAATTTTATTTCCGGTAAGACTGGTGTAATTGCCGCGACTAACGCCTTTGGTATGGGCATTGATAAAAGCGATATAAGGCTCGTTGTTCATTACAATATCCCGGGGTCCATTGAGAATTACTACCAGGAGATTGGCAGGGCGGGGCGTGACGGTAAAAAGTCTTTCGCCGTGCTGCTGTTTGACAGGGGAGATATCGCCATTCAGGAATTCTTCATTAAAAATGCTTATCCCGACCGTGATTTTATTAAGGATATTTATGACGCCGTGTGTAATTACGGCAATATCGCTATCGGGTCATTTTCACCCAAAGACATTCCGATAAATTATGAATACCTCTCCGCCGCCCTTAAAAAGGAAGTATCGAGAGGGCTGCTGAGCGCAACGCTCCGGCTGCTGCAGGAAGCAGGATATCTTTATGTCCCTTCTGAACTTGATCAGCGCTCGTACTTCACTTTTAATGTATCGGTTGAATCACTTAAGAATTATACCAAGTCGCTTAAAGAAGGAGCCCGCCTTGATCTGATAATCGCGCTGCTGAGGGAGTACGGCGGTAAGCCTTTTACCCAAAGAGTTGAATTTAATCCGGCGGATTTCGCGGAATCTCTTGGTCTTGATACGAATGAAATTAACAGTCTGATGATATCTCTCGACAGTTCAGGCTACCTTACTTATGACCGCCCTGTTTCAGCGGAGAGAGTGCAGCTTAAACATCCGCGGATTGATTCGAAGTTCCTCAGCCTTGATTTTAACAAGATAAATAATTTTTATTTCCTTGCGCATAAAAAACTGAACCTTATGGTTGATTTTGCTCTTACAACCCTCTGCAGGTTCAGGTTTATACTCGATTACTTCGGCGAAGACGCGGGGAGTTACCGCTGCGGTAAATGCGATAACTGTAATTCGCAGACAAACCTTACCGAGGCCACCGGAGATTATGTCCGGGAGCTTATGATGGTGGCGCTAGATGCCTTCCCCGACGGGCTTCCCGAAAACAACCTGGTAAACCTTCTCCTCGGCAGCAGTAAATCGGAGAAGTTCAGTAAAGTGAAAAACTTCGGCAGCTGCAGCGGATACAAAAAAGATGAGCTTTATATCGTTATTCAATCGGCACTGAATAAGGGGCTTATCAGGAAAAACCCTTTCAAACTTAAGAACTACCAGTTGAGCAACACCGGGAAGAACTATCTGATTGAACAGGGTCTGATCACGGTTGTTGAAGAGCATAAAGATTATGAAAGCGATCTTGAACTGTTCCATATCCTGCGTGCACTGAGAGATAAGGCGGCAGCGAGATTCAGCCAGGCGAAGCACTTTATCTGTACTGACGCTACTCTGAGTAAAATTGCGAAAATGAAACCCGTCAATAAAGGTGATTTACTGAATATACCCGGCTTCACTGAAAGAGCGTACACGAAATTCGGTGAGGATATACTTGAGGCGGTCTCGCTCTTTGTAAAGAATAAGTCTGCGTTAATGCCCGGTTCGAAGCACATCCCGGATAATGTAGCGGAAACACTGGCGCTCATTGAACAGAATTACACTCTCGCGGATATAGCTAAAGTACGAAAGCTCTCTGGGGCTACGATATCAATGCACATCGAGACCATTTTGTCTTTCTTCCCCGATACTTCAACAGGAAACCTGATTGATCCCGCTGTTGAGAAAAGAATTTCTGAAGAAGTGAAAAAGGGAAGCAGGGACCTGAAGGAATTGAAGAAGCACCTTCCCGAAAATATCAGTTACGCGGAGATAAGGGTAGTACTCGCGAAACTTAAGGCTGGGTAAATATTAAAGTGGAATTGTAAAGTTAATATTCAGATTTTCTGCCGGTTTCGACTTGGCTGATTTATTGATTTTCGGGATTATATAACCTATTGCTCCCCCCACAACCGCGCCCGCGATAATGTCGCTGGGGAAATGCCTTCCGGCATAATAACGAAGATACCCTGTCGCGGTTGCAGTCAGCAGCGCAGCCCCCCTGACTACATTTTTATATTTGGATTCAGGGTAATACTCCGCGAAAGTCTCTGAAACAAAAACCGCCGACGCGAAAGCAAAAGAGGCATGGCCCGAAAAAAAAGACCGCCTCGTTTCACTGTTGGTTTTCTCCTCCAACGGCACATTCTCATTGTACGCGTATGGCCTGATCCTCTTCACATTACTTTTTACCAGGTAGGTGGCTGATAAAGTGAACATTGACATTTCGGCAAACATCATCAGATATCCGGCGGCATCCTTTTTTATTTCAGGAGAAAGCATTAAAAGCAAGGGGCTCAGGGCAGTTGTTCCGAGCAGGATATCGCTTGCCAATGCACCCGCGGGAGAATAATTATACGTAGCCCCGATATCAAAACCGTTTATTTCATTTCTGTTTAACGCCGAGACTTCCCCGTCAGTCAATGGCTCCACTTTGCTGTCCAACATATAGGAGAGGAAAGTGAGGCTTCCCCCCGCGCTTAGTAAAATTGCCCTGTCCCCGTCGCTGACTGAATAGGGTGACTGGCAGTTGCCCAGTACCGAAAGGAGTAGAAAAAAGTAGAGAATTCTATTAAAAATTGCCATTTAATCTGATAAATCTGATACAGTAAAATAAAAATAATTGATTAATCTGAGCGTATTCCGATTTAGATTGGGGGATATAATATAAAGACGTAAATTTGAAAAGCACTTTTTTCAGATTATCAAATCATTTTTAAGGAATAAATTATGCAGCGAATTTATAATTTCAGCGCAGGCCCCGCAATCCTCCCGGAAGAAGTATTAAAAGAAGCACAGGAAAACCTTTTTTCATTACCCGGCGTTGGTATGTCCGTCCTCGAAATAAGCCACAGGTCAAAAGTATATGACGCAATTCACCTTCAGGCAAAACAGGATATGAGCGAACTGATGGGCATTACCGATGATTACTCACTCCTTTTCTTACAGGGGGGAGCGAGCCTTCAGTTTTCGATGGTCCCTCTCAACCTGATGCCGCCTGCCAACAAAGCTGATTATATCGTGACCGGATCCTGGTCGAAAAAGGCAGTTAAAGAAGCAAAGAGAGTCGGCACGGTTAATATAGCAGGAACGACAGAATCAGAGACTTTTAATCGAATCCCAAAGCAGGAAGAACTCAAACTGGATCCTGAAGCGGCTTATGTTCACTTCACATCAAACAATACAATTTACGGTACGGAATGGTATAATGAGCCGGAAGTCGGGAATGTGCCCCTGGTATGCGACGCATCCTCTGATTTTATGCACAAGAAAACTGATCTCAAAAAATACGCTCTCGTTTACGCGGGCGCGCAGAAAAACCTGGGCCCTGCCGGTGTTACGGTCGTCATCATCAGAAAAGACCTCCTTGCCCGTTCGCAGGATTCTCTTCATACAATGTTGAATTACAAGACCCACGTTGAAAATGATTCGCTCTATAACACCATAAATGTTTTTGGCGTATACATCATTGGCCTTGTCGCTAAGTGGCTGAAGAAAAATGGCGGGCTTGACGCAATGTACGCGATGAATAAAGAAAAGGCGGCGATACTTTATAAGTGCATTGATGAGAGCGGAGGCTATTATAAAGGGCACGCGCTTCCTGATTCAAGATCACTGATGAACGTTACCTTCAGGCTGCCGAGTGAAGAACTCGAGAAAAAACTTATCGCTGAAGCTACCAAGGCTGGCTTTGACGGCTTAAAGGGTCACCGTTCAGTGGGCGGTCTTCGCGCCTCAATCTACAACGCGTTCCCGAAAAAAGGCGTAGAAGAACTTGTTTCCTTTATGAAAGATTTCCAGAGCAAAAACGGATAACAAATCACCGCTTTTAACGGTTGCTTCAAAAATCCCGAAGGCTTTCGGGATACACAGCAACCCGGCTAATTTATTACAATGATGCCCTGAAGATTTGTAGCATAAAAAAAGAGGCTGTCTTTTCAGACAGCCTCTTTTGTAAAATAACCGGATCTTTTATTATTTCGTTCTTACGAACTCAATCCTTCTATTCTTAGCTTTACCTTCATCAGTAGCATTATCGGCTATCGGTTTATCCGGGCCGTAACCTTTTGCTGAGAGGCGGGTCTTATCAATACCCTTGCTGATAAACCAGTCGCGGACTGATTCAGCTCTCTTCTGAGAAAGTTTAACGTTAGCTGCTTTCTTTCCAACGTTATCTGTATGCCCGGCAATTTCAACTGAGATTTCAGGGAATACATTCAGAGTGTTGAGGGCTTTAAGCAGTCTGGTTTCTGATTCAGGGGTAATTTCCGCGCTGCCGGTTTTGAAAGTAATACCTTCGAGAACCATGGCAACACCTACTTTAACAACATCATCTTCCGCATCTTTGGGATCGGAACCTCTCTTGATTTCAGCGTCGTCAGTTACGGAACCGCCGTCAGTATCTTTATTCAACGGGTTGGTCTTGTAGGTCATAACTTCCGCGTAATCTGAGAGTGTATCGCCGTCAGAATCAGTTTCAAGAGCGTTTGTCTTGTAGGTCATAACTTCATCAAAATCATTGAGTCCGTCGCCGTCAGTATCTGCTTTGAGCGGATTGGTTTTGTAAGTCATAAGTTCATCAAAGTCGCTGAGTTTGTCCCTGTCGGTATCTGTATCAAGCGGACTTGTTTTGTGGGTCATAACTTCATCGTAGTCGCTCAGTTTGTCGCCGTCTGTATCAACTTTCAATGGGTCGGTTTTATAAGTGAATACTTCATCGCCGTCATTAAGTTTGTCGCCGTCGGTGTCAGCTTTCAGAGGGTTAGTCTTATATTGTTTTATTTCACCGTTGTCGTTGATTCTGTCATCGTCTGAATCTGCTTTGAGCGGATTGGTCTTGTAGGTATTAACTTCTTCAAAATCATTGAGACCGTCGCCGTCGGTATCAGGATTGAGGGGGTCTGTGCCGAGAGCTTTTTCTTCGCTGTCGAGTAAACCGTCTCTGTCGTCATCAGGATCGAGCCATTTGTGATTGTAAGTAACGCCAGCACCAATACTTAAATAACCGTCTTTTGGAGAACCGTCCATATAATAATTGAGGTTGTCTGTAAGTGACTGATTATAAGCAGCCTGAACGTCAACAGACCACCAGTCGTTGATTTTGAACATCGAACCGCCTCCAAGAGGCACCACGAGAGTCAAACCGCTCTTCTCAACCGATTGGCCACGAGGAATCATACGGTATCCTGAGTTAATTTCCTTTGTATTAGAGTAATACATCCCGCCGAGTCCCGCGAATACATAAGGCTGGATTGCACGGTGGAATTCAGGGGCGAAGACTACACGGTAGTCGACCGGGAGTAAAATTGATGAATATTCTCCGCCGTCTAAATCTTTACCGGAGTTTGTACCGAAACCGATACCAAAGTCACCATAAAGAAACGCGCCGAGTGAATATCTTCCGTAAGCACGGAGGAGATATGAAAATGTATGTTCTTCGAAATCATTCATCGGGAGAACATAATTTGCGTGGGCGCCTGTTTCAAGGCGATCCCAAAAAGTTGTTTCCTGTGCCTTTGTACCGGTGAGAGCCAGTAAAAGGACAAGGAGAAGGGTAATCCTTTTCATATGATTTTCCTTTATTTATAGTTAAGTTAGTGTGTGATTATTGAAAATTGTATTTGAGAACTTTAACGACACCGATATTTTGACAGAGAAGCTAAAAAGCCTATAAGAACCGAATAGAAACTAAAACATGAACAGCGCAAATATAGTAAAAAGTTTCAGAAATTTTTGCAAAAATCATTATAATCAGGAAAATATAGCCAAATATGGAAGGTATTTTAAGGGGGGCTTTAAGGGGTATGGGCTGACTACCGTGCAACTCCGGGAGCAAGTAAAAAAATATAAAATTGATAAAAACATTCAAATTTCCACTCTTTTAGAGTGTGCGGAACAGCTAATCCCAAGTCCATATTATGAGGAGCCGTCGTTTATTATGCTCCTGATCAATGAGCACCGGAAAGAATATACAAAAAGTGTATTCCGGAAAATGGAAAAATGGTATAAAAACAGTATTTATAACTGGGCACACGCCGACATTATGGGGATGTTCATTCTTCCGAATTTCCTGGAAAAGGGGCTCGTTACTCCTGCTGACTTCCGTCCCTGGATAAAAGCTAAAAACAGCTACCAGCGCAGGTCAGTACCCGTCACCTTTATTAAATACTTAAAAATTACCGAAAATTTCGCAGAATTGTTCGAAATAACTGAGCCGCTGATGAGGGACAATATGAGAGAAGTTCAGCAAGGGCAGGGCTGGTTTCTCAGGGAGGCGTGGAAAAAGCAACCTTTACTTACTGAGGCTTTTTTGCTTAAATGGAAGGATGAAGCCCCCAGACTGACTATCCAGTATGCCTGTGAAAAGATGGATAAGGAGTATAAAAAGAAATTCGCAAAACGGAGATCAGGGAACAGAGAATAGAGATCAGAGAACAGATAGTTGAGATCGGTTTCAATGATCAAGATTGTTAAAGGGATAAAAGAGCTAAGGGATAGCCATATTAAATTTAACTTCCTTTCCGGGGGAACTAACGTTAATATAAATTTTTAATTCTTCATTCTTAATTTTTAATTAATAGAGGTAGAGTTCAAGAAATTCGTGGCGCTCTTTTGCAAGGCGTTTGCCTTCGCGGGTTTTCATCATATCTTTTAAGAGCAGAAGCTTTTCGTAAAAATGGTTTATTGTTGGGGATATTCTTGACTTATAGTCATCCGTTGAATTCAGCTCTTTGGGAGGAATCTCCGGATTGTAGATCTCTCTTCCTTTGCTGCCGCCGTAATTAAAAGCCCTTGCGATGCCGATTGCTCCCATGGCATCCAGACGATCGGCATCCTGAACGGCACACAGTTCTGGCGAGTCGTAAACTTTCCCGCCAATCTCACTTCTGAAAGAAATGTTCTTTATTATTTTAAGCACTTCTTCTTTAATCCCCGGAGGGATCAGGAAACCATCCATTATTTTTTCAGCGGTTATTACTCCGATCTCTTCGTCACCCGAATGAAATTTGGAGTCGGCAATATCGTGAAGTAAGGCGGCTAACTCAACAACAAAAAGGTCAGCGCCTTCGGATTCAGCGATGTGAAGCGCAAGGTTTCTTACACGGTGAATATGCTGCCAATCGTGTCCCCCTTCAGCATCTTTAAGCCTTTCCCTTACCAGTGCTTCGATATTTCTGATTATTTCATTTTTATCTGTCACTGATCTCATAAATTAATTTTTTACTATTTCAATTGCTTTTACAATGGAAGCAATAATAAGTTGTTCTTCTACCGGGGTATCAATTACTAAAGTTCCGGGCGAGCTCATCAGCACGAAATTAATTTTTCCGTCAAGCGATTTTTTATCTTTATACATAGCGCTAAGTAACTGTGCCGGATCGTTGTTCCTGATAGAAAAAGGTTTATAACTTTCGAGTAAGGAAAGGTACTCGTTAAACTTATTTGGGTTGATAAATCCTTTCTGATACGAGATGAGCAGCATAACGATCAAGCCAAAGACCACCGCTTCTCCGTGAGTGACTTTAAAACCGGTTGCTGTCTCGAGAGCGTGCGCGGTGGTGTGTCCCAGGTTAAGGATCTTTCTTATCCCTCCTTCTTTTTCATCACTGCTTACAACAGAAGCCTTGAAGGTAATGCAAACTTCTATCAGGTCATTAATGTCCTTATCTTTCATATCCCTGAGTGCCACAGAGTATTCTTTTACCGCCCTGAAGAATTCTTCGTTAATTAGTAACGCGTATTTAATAACCTCGCCGAATCCCGACTTATATTCTTTCTCCGGTAGTGTTGAGAGGAAGGAGGGATCAATGATCAGGCAATCAGGCTGCCTGAATGCGCCGATCATATTTTTATAATCATCGAAGTTCACTCCTGTTTTTCCTCCGATTGACGCGTCAACCATCGCGAGTAAGGTTGTGGGGATATTAATCCACTTGATCCCCCTCATATATACAGACGCGGCGAAGCCGGCGATATCTCCGGTAACACCGCCGCCTATGGAAACGAGCACGGTATCTCTTCCGAATCCGGAATTCACCAGGTTAGAAGCTATATCCAGAACCGAGGATACCTGCTTGGTTTTTTCTGAGGCCTTTAAAGTATAGTAAAAGATCTTCTTTGACTCATCAAACATCCCTTCCCGTATCTTTTCCCCCCAGTGTTTATCTACATTTGAGTCAACGACATAAAATATATTGCGCGGATAGGAGCCTGCGCCAAGTTCCTCCGCGAGGCATTTAATAAAATCGCCGCAAAGCCAGGTATCGTGGAAATATTTTTTTGATGAAGTGAGTTTCTTTTTCATTTTAATCACAGTTTCTTTTCGATTATTCGCGCAAGCAGGTCAACGGATTTACCGACCGACATTCTGTCGGTGCTGAATTCAAGATCTGCCTGGCTGTAAAATGGTTTTCTTTTTTCAAGCATTGATATGATTTTCGCGAGCGCTTCCTCCCGTGATTCCTGAAGCGAGTTCATAGTCTGAAACAGGGGGCGGTCAACCTTATACTTAAGCCTTTCAAGTATTTTTTCGGGGGAGGAGGACAAATAAATAAGCGCGCCGCTTTTTTTTATTACCGGAAGATTATCTCCGAAGGTTATCGTGCCGCCGCCGAGGGAAATAATCGAATTATCTTTTTTTGATACTTCGATAAGCGTTTCAGCCTCCGATCTTCTGAACTCCTCCTCGCCGAACTCTTTGAAAATATTCACAACCCGCATTCCGAATTTCCCCTCGATCATTTTATCGAGGTCATAAAAATCCCAGCCGAACTTATTCGCGAGAATAAGCCCTAAAGTGCTCTTCCCAGAAGCCATAAATCCGGTAAGGTAAATTCTTTTTGATCTCATATCAGAATATCGTTAGGGCAACGCCCATAAAAAATGTAACGCCGTCAATATTTATTTTTGAATCGAAGGTTTCCTGAGCGATCAGAATATCTTCGTTATTAATCTTTGTCTCCCGTTTAGTGTATTTGCTTTTTACATTGTACTGAGGGTCACGGAATTTCATTCCTGTATGGATAATATATCGCTCAAGATAAACGTATTCCATTGATAACCCTACGTGGATACCAAATGCCTGCTGACGTGATACTGTGTTTACGGTAATATCCCCGATCTTTCTGTAGTGGCTGCCGATATAATACCCTATTCCTCCCCCCATATAATACCTGAAGTTCTCATCAGAAAAGGGGAGCCTGTAGTTCAGCGTGAGTTCGACGGGAATGGTGATAAATCCGTCATCTATCTTGATGCTCTTGGGCAAAAGGTTTGTAATAACAGTCAGGTTCTGTTCGTCGGTAACTGCTTTAACGTAGTCTGCTGAGAGTGAGAGGAAGAGGCTTTCATATATTCTTCCTCGTATCTCTATGCCGGGGTGATAAATATCTACAATGGAATAGGAGAAATTCCTGATCGTCGGATCCGCGGATTTTGGATTGAGATATACTTTTCCCGAAGTCGTGAAATTACCGGAAAGATAGACCTGCAGTTCCTGGGCTTCAACCCGGAGGACGCAGAGGGAAAAAATTATGAACAAAACAAAACGCACGGAAACCTATTCTTAATAATGCACAAATTTACTTTTTATTTTTTATTTCTAATCATTATGAAACCTGCAACTCAGGATATAAATATTTTCCCCCTCAACTTTATAAATAAGCCGGTGCTCCCGGAAGATTTTTCTCGACCAGAGTCCCGGGTGGTCAAATTTGAGCGGGAGTGGGCATCCGGAACCATCATAAGGATTTTCCCCGATCTCTTTTAATAGTTGTTGTATCCTCTTTACCATCCTATTGTCACGCGAGATCCAGTATTCGTAATCTTCCCAGGCAATGTTTGTCGAGATCAGTTTCATAAACGGTGTCTGTTATTTGTCCCGTTCACGCTTCGTGACCTGCCTGATTGATTCTGCCAACCGTTCCCTGTTTTTATTTGAACTGACGAGATGAAGCGATTCATTTATGGAATTGTATTCATCCACAGAAATGAGGACTGAGCCATTTGATTCTCCACGCTTTATAAATACAACCTCGTTGTCATGTTCAACAGTATCGAGGTATTCTTTCAATTTGCTTCTGAATTCGGAATAGTTTACTATCTTCATAAATTAAGTACTTATATAAGTACAAAACTAAGTACTTAAGTTGAATTATACAAACTCTTTCAGAATAACTTCCCGCAGTGTATTTTTGGATACTTATAAAGTAACTTTGTAATATGAATAAAAAATTAACTCCCAAAATAATTCTTGAGGGAACAAGGCTGACCTTCAAAACCGAAATCGCATTTGCACTTAATGAACACCCCGGTTTTGTTGGTCCCAGGAAGTACAGATACCATTCTCCAGTTATCTCGGGTGAGTGGTGCGCGTTTACCAACTTCCCGTGGGGCAGGGGACTAATCAATTTCAACCGCGAGGAGGAAGGAATGGCAATGGAGACCTATGATGCCTGGGCGAGGATATTTGAGCTCCAGAGATACTATTCCTGGATAGTTGACCGTTTCCATCTTTCCACAAAAGTATACCAGAAGAAATACGAAGGGAGAGATTACGATTTTAACTGGCTTGAAAAAAGGCTGCTGCCATTGGGATTTCACGTTGCAGTACTGACCAGGTCTGATGAGTCTTTTTATGCGGCGAGAGAGCGAAGACTAAAGGTTTCAGGCAATCCCTCACAATATGATAATATCGGGATATTTATGGAAGAACAGGAGATGATGCGCACTGCCGCGTCGGGATCAATCCTGCCTCTCAGGGAATTTGATATTTCAGATAACGACCTGTCGCGGGTTGCTGATGAGATAGTAGACTGGATGAGGGGAACGGGAGGGCTGTATTCGAATTAAGAATTAAAAATTAAGAATTAAGAATATCCTGGGGAATAACAAATTTGATTCATTAACTTAAGTGAATCTTACGGGGCTAGACCTGAAGTAAAAGTTAAAATGACAAGATAATTTTTAGAGATTATTTCTTTGCGATCTCTGCGTCAACTTCGCGTCTTTGCGTGAGACTTGCGCGGAAGCATTCACGAACCACAATTGCCGGCTCATTGAGTTGGCATTAACCATCGAAACAAATTTAAAAATCTTAAAGGGGGTTTCCGGGAACTTTTATATCTCATAGATAAAAGTTCAAAGGACAGTTGAAATCTGATCCTCAATAATATCTTTGCGATCTCTGCGTCAACTTCGCGTCTTTGCGTGGGACGTGCGTGGAAGCATTCACGAACTACAGTTGCCGGTTAACTGGGTTAGGAGTCAGTATCAAAACAAACTGATATTCTCTAAAAGGAGGAAAGAAAATAAAACGGAAGGATGCAAAGAAGCAGAGTATCCGGAAGATTCCTGAGAGTATTTAAGCAGCCTAAATACACCTCACTCAAATGTAGCAGTAAATTATGAAATAACAATATAATTATTGTGTCTTCCGGGAAGCCCTGCGTTCAAAATCCTTACTTATCCAGAGTGGGCGGTTTAAGTAGAAGTCATTTCTGTCATAGATCAGCAGACAATCCATAACGGGCAATTCTCTCCTGTAACCACTTTCACCGATATACGCCTCAACCCCTCTGAGGATTCCGAAAACCCTGACTTCTTTCCCCGGCGACACAGTACGGATAGACTCACCGATGTTTGTCTGATTTGGAAGGGGGTGATCGAGGTGGACAATAAAGTTTATCGTGAAACCGTCATTTGTCCCGCGAAGCTCAAATACATCGTTAATTTCACCAAGGATAGGCTGGAGCACAACAGAGCCGCTGAGTGAAATAGTTCTTCCCCGCCACTCAGAAGGGTTCCTCATTACCTTAACGTTAGTCACGTCAAAATTCGCTTTTTTCTTAACTGATTCAATTTCGGTTTCGAGAGGGGATTTTTTATCGGAAAAATCACTGAACACACTCCCGCAGCCGGGCGCGAATACCAGGAGGATCACTATGAAAGCAGATACGGCGGAAAGCGGGACTCTGTAAAATTTTGTATTCATAAAAATAAACCTAAGCAAATTGAAGGGAAAAGTAAAATCAGAGACCGGACCTCGGCGGGCTGGGTTGGCTGAGGGAACAGGATTACCCCAAAAGACGGATTAAAATTTATTATCTTAACGGCTTAAAATTCAGAATCTTTACGAAAGTTATTACATCTAACCAATGGAAGAACAGAAATTAATAGAACTGGCCAAGGCAGGTGACCGGCACGCACTTTCTGAACTAGTAAAAAAGTACGAGAAGACCGTTTACAGCTTTGCCTTTAAGATCTGCCGGGACAGGGATAAAGCCGAAAATACCATGCAGGAAACCTTTCTCAGTATGGTTAAATCGCTTTACCAGTTTGATTCCAGGTCAAAGCTTTCCACGTGGCTCTACCGGATAACGATGAACCACTGCCTTATGGAAGCGCGCTCAAAGAAGCATCAGTTCGTCGATATTGACAACGAAGAAAGCGTAATTGATGAACGGTATCTGACGGACTGGGAGACACTGCCGCTGAAGTCGGTAGAAAACAAAGAGTTAAAAGAAATATTAGACAAGGCAATAGAAAAACTGGCTCCGGAATACCGGATAGTTTTTATGCTAAGAGACGTTGAGCAGAATTCCACTGAAGAAACTGCTCAAATCACCGGCTTAACCGAAGCCGCGGTAAAATCACGCCTGCATAGGGCGCGAGGATTTTTAAGAAATGAAATAACAAAGGCATTCCAGAAATGAGTATACCTGTTGAATGTAAAGAAGTGATGATGCACGTTTGCGAGAATTTAGGTGAACAGCTTGATTCCCCCCGCTGCGTGGCAATAAAGGAGCACCTTGCATCCTGTGATGTATGCAGGCACTACTTTGAATCAGTGGAACAAACAATAGATTTCTACAGAAAATATGAAATAGATGTGCCCGAAAACGCTCACCATAAACTCGTGAGTATATTAGGGCTTGAAAAAAACGATTAAATAAGAAAGAATGATGGATACAGTACATTATTATGAAACCAGCATTGACTGGAAAGAAGGCAGGATCGGGGAGATAAGCGCACCAGGAATGAAAAATCTTGAAGTCGCCACTCCGCCTGAATTTAATAAAGGCGTTGCGGGAATCTGGTCGCCTGAACATTTATATGTTGCATCGGCTAACATCTGCCTGATGACAACCTTCCTCGCTATCGCAGAGAATTCAAAACTTGATTTCAAATCTTACTCGTGCAAAGCTATGGGTAAGCTCGAAAAGGTAGAAGGTAAGTTTATGATGTCTGAAATTGACCTTAATCCACGGGTGGTTTTACCCGCAGGCGCGGATGCCGAAAGGGCAAAAAGAATAGTCGAGAAATCAGAAGCAAACTGCCTGATCTCAAACTCAATGAAGACTAAGATCAATCTGAATATCGAAATTGTTTTCGAATAAATAATTTTACAGGAGATAGTAATGCCGTTATACGAATATAAATGCATGCAGTGCAACAATAAGTTCGAGATCCTTCACAAATCAGTGAATTCTCTTGAGGACGTTATATGCCCTTCGTGCATGTCCAAAGAAAACAAAAAGCTATTTTCAAAATTCCAGGCTTCAGTGCAAAGTGGAAGCGGTATGTCGGACAGTTTCGGCGGATGCGCTGACGGAAGCTGCGGAATACCTTCACCTGCAGCGCACAGCTGTTCTTCAGGTTCCTGCTGCAGCAACTAACTTTTTTAAACTATAAGGAGAAATCATGAAAAAGATAATAACAGGCGGGCTAATTCTTTTAGTCGTCGGCCTTTTCAGTTTTTACGGTTACAGTCAATCAGAGGGCAATGTGAATATGACAGTTAATGAACTCAAGGAACAGATGGGAAAAAACAAAAACCTGGTAATACTGGATGTAAGGACAAAACCTGAACTTATCAGTGAACTGGGACATATAGAGGGAATAATTCATATCCCTGTTCAGGAACTCGGACAGCGGGTCAAGGAACTTGATCAGTACAAAGGCAAAGAAATCGCGGTTATCTGCCGCAGCGGTAACAGGTCACGCGGAGCAACAAAATTGCTGATCGAAAACGGTCACAACGCGAAGAACGTCACGGGCGGAATGATCGACTGGCGCCGTAACGGTTTCTAATTTTTTTATCGGGCGACTTGCTAAGTCGCCCGTTTAATATTCCCACCGTAGATAAAAACCCGTCAACGACCCGTACAGAATAAAAATTATTAATGCATAAGCCGGCGGAGCCAGTACCATAATTTGTCGGTACGAGATTATCTGCTTTCAATTTTCGATAACCCCTCACTTCGATACGACATAGGCACTCAGTGCAACGCCCGGTCTCCCACTTCGTCCCGATGCATCGGGATCAGTGCACCGTCTTTCCTCTATGGAACAAGTGTAAAAATCGGAGGAGAACTTCTATATTAACTTCTATAGCACGAAATCGAAAACGGGTTTTTCCGTTATAGTATCAATTCCGTAGCCTAATCAATCATACGCCTCATAAATACCGTCGGGAGGGGCAAGCCCGCTCCCCTACTTTTGCAAAACTGCGGCATCCATTGCATCTGCGTAATCTGTGTTCCATTTTCTTCGTGATATCCTTTTAACTATAAATTAAGTTTCTTTCCATCCCCGGGGGATTTTCAATTTGCGCGGAAAATTTTTTCTCACCACAGCAATAATCGCCCTGTGATTTATGGCTGGCGATTAAACAAGTCGCCCTGCATATTATGGTTTATTGGGGAGAATGGATTATTTTTGGTTAATAAAACAAACGCGGAACCGTACTTATGAAAAAGTTATATCTCCTTTTATTAATTTTCACTTTGCAGTTAAGCCTTTACTCAGAAACTATCAGTTCACCTTCTGGTAAGATCACTCTGGAATTTGTGCTGAAGAATAATGGCGCACCTTCTTACTCTCTTAAATTTGAAAATGATCAGATAATTAAATTCTCTTCGCTTGGGCTGACGCTTAAGAACCTTCCCTCGCTGACAGATGGTTTTGAAATAGTAAAAATGGAAAAGGCTGCTTTTAATGAAAGTTGGGAGCCGGTCTGGGGAGAGGTAAAATCTATCAGGAATCATTACAATGAACTTTGCGTTACGCTGAGAAAATCTGATCAACAAAATCAAACTCTGGTCATCCGCTTCAGGGTTTTTGATGACGGAGCCGGATTCAGGTATGAATTTCCGGATAAAGGATTTCTGACGTACTTCACGGTAACAGGAGAAAAAACCGAATTTGCCCTTACCGGAAACCACACCGCTTTCTGGATACCGGGGGACTATGATACTAATGAATATTTTTACCACACTACAAGGCTAAGCGAAGTGGACGCATTGCGGGGGAATGATATCCACGAAATAGGAACAAAGACCGTGATCGCGAAAAACGCGGTTCAGACGCCGCTGATGCTGAAGAGCGATAACGGTTACTATATAAATATATTTGAGGCGGCTGTAAATGACTATACAGCCATGCACCTGCTGATAGACCAAAAAACTTTTGTTCTCACCTCACAACTGGTACCGGACGCACAGGGCGATATGGCTCACCTTCAGACTCCGTGCAAAACACCCTGGCGGACGATTATTGTAAGTAAAAACGCTGAGGATATTCTCTCTTCAAAGATGGTGCTTAATCTGAATGAGCCTTGTAAGTTCGAGGATGTTTCCTGGATCAAACCGCAGAAGTATGTTGGTATCTGGTGGGAGATGCACGTGGGTAAGTCATCCTGGAATTATGGTGACACAGGAAACATTAAATTAAAGACAATGGATTGGAAAGCGCTGAAGCCTAACGGCAGGCACGGCGCAACTACAGCAAACGCTAAACGATTCATTGATTTCGCTGCCGCACACGGTTTCGACGGAGTTTTAATTGAAGGCTGGAATGTGGGCTGGGAGGACTGGTGGGGCAACCAGAAGGAAGAAGTGTTTGATTTTGTTACTCCCTACCCGGATTTCGACGTGGAGTACCTGAGCCGGTACGCTAAGGAAAAGGGAGTTAAAATAATTATGCATCACGAAACATCATCTTCGGTTACCAACTATGAGCGTAGGCTCCCGGAAGCGATTGATTTTATGAAGAAGTACGGCTACAATACGGTGAAGACCGGTTACGTTGGGAGAATAATTCCCCGCGGTGAATTTCACGACGGGCAGTGGATGGTTAACCATTACACACGAGTCGCGGAGAAACTGGGTGAGAATAAAATAATGGTCAACTCCCACGAATCCGTACGCCTTTCAGGTTTGCACCGGACATACCCAAACTGGCTCGCGGCAGAGGCGGCGAGAGGGAATGAATTCAACGCGTGGAGCCGCGGCAATCCCCCGGATCACGAGACGATTTTACCTTTTACAAGATTGATGGGAGGGCCGATGGATTATACTCCGGGAATATTCAGAATTAAAATGAGCGAGTGGTTCCCGGACAAAAAAGAACAGGTGCACACCACGCTGGCAAAACAGCTCGCGCTTTATGTGACTATGTATAGCCCTTTGCAAATGGCAGCCGACCTTCCTGAAGTATATGAGAAGCATCTGGATGCATTCCAGTTTATCAAAGATGTAGCCGTTGACTGGGACGACACAAAGATCCTTGACGCGGAACCGGGAGACTATATCGCGATCGCACGAAAAGCAAAAGGGAAAGATGATTGGTTCCTTGGCGCGATTACTGATGAAAATGAAAGGACTATGGAGTTTGAACTTTCATTCCTTGAAGCCGGTAAAAAATATGAAGCAGTGATCTACAGGGACTCTGATGACGCGCACTGGCAGAAAAATCCTGTCGCTTATGCAATTGAAAAAAAGACAGTTGATTCGGGCAGTAAACTCAGAGTAAAACTTGCTGCCAGCGGCGGAGCAGCAATACACTTCAGTATGAAAAATAGATAAAAAAAGGATATTAAGTTTGTCGAATAGTCCTGCTATCCGGTTCCGAACGGGATGGCAGGGTGGTATCAGTTATTAATTTCTATAGCCGGAAGCGTGATCGTAAAAGCAGTACCTTTGCCGATTTCAGAATTTACTTTTATCCGGCCGCTGTTTTTCTTAACAAATTCATTGCACAGACTGAGGCCGAGCCCGGTCCCTTTTTCACCGTTTGTGCCGGGGTTGGATTCCGCGAATAGCTGAGTAAATAGTTTTTTCTGTGCTTCTTCGCTTATTCCGATACCGTTATCACGAACGATTACATCAACAGATCCGTTCTCCCTGCGTGCTTCAATGCCGATTTCTCCCTGGTGGTTTGTGTATTTAATAGCATTGTTAATCAGATTCCTGAAAATAACTTCAACCATCTTCGGGTCGGCAAAAACTTGTAAGTCTTCCGGAATCTCATCTTTCCAGGAGATCTGTTTATTTCTTAACTGCAGGTTGTACAATCTCTGAATATCTTCGATAACTGGGCGGACCGCGATCATTTGCGGATTAAAAGGAATTCTTCCTATACTTGAGGCAGAGAGATTAAGAAGATTTTCCAGCAGATAGTAAGTCTTATTAGTTACATCGCTCAAGTGGTTTATGTGCTTTTTCCGTTCTTCTTCGGTAAGCGTCTTGTCTTCATCGTGAAGAATTTCAGCAAGGTTTATAAGCAGGAAGAAAGGGTTCCTGAGATCGTGAGCGATAATGGCAAAGAGCCGGTCTTTCGAACTGTTCAATTGCTGCAGTTCATTATTCTTTTCCTGAAGCAGCACCGTATTATTGTGAATTATTTCGTTCTGTTCCTGGAGCACTTTATTAAATTTTCTGATCCTGCGGTTAGCACGGATGAGAAAAAGCGAAGCCACAATTAGGATACCAAGCAGCAATAAACCGCCCATAATGATAGTTCTCTGCTGCTGGTTCTCATAATTCTGAATTTCCTGCTCCCGTCTGAATTTTTCGAACTCAAGCTGGTTCTTCAGGTCATCGAGCCTTTTCTTTGTCGCCTCATTATCAACAGTTGATTTTAACTTCACATACTCTTTCAGAGCCTGAAGAGAGGCATCCTTGTTGCCAAGAAGTTCTTCAACATTACTAAGATTGAGGTAACTATCCCGCAGGAAAGTCTCCACGTTTATTTTTTTGCTCAACTCGATTGATTTTATAAAATAATCACGGGCGAGGGCTTCATCTCCCTTCTTTTTAGCTATCAGCCCAAGGTACCTGTAAGACTCAGCCACACGGAGCGGGAGGTTTTCTTCAAGTCCGATCGAGAGCATTTCGGAAAAGATATCGTATGCCGGATTAAATTTTTGTTCCCTTAAATAAATTTCGCCCAGCCCTTTAAGGCAGATAATTATCCCTCCTGAGTGATTGATCAGTTTATAAAGTGTAAGGGATTTGTTGTAATAAAAAATTGCTGAGTCGCGGTTAGAGTCGTGGTGAATAAGTGCCTGGGCATAGTAGCTGTAAGCGGTTGCCATAGTGTCGGTAGAGACTAAAGCAGCAGCCAGCCCTTCAGCGAAATACTCTATTGCTTTGTCCGGATTACCGGTTTCTTTATATACGAGGCCTATATTCACAAGCACGAGAGGAATAAGCTCTTTTATCTCGAGCTCTTTTCTTATGTCGAGGGACCGGATGTAATAATCCAGTGCACGGTCGTAGATAGACCACTGGTAGTAAATAGTTCCGATATTATTAAGAGTATACCCCAGGTCTTCTTTGTCGGGCAGCTTTTCGCGGATCGCAAGCGATTTTTCGAAATAAATTATGGCGCTGTCATAAATATTACCGTCCCAGAAACTCATCCCGATATTATTAAATGAAGTTCCAATTCGTACAGAATCATTGAGGGTATTCCAGATAGAAAGTCCTTCGTTGAAATAATAACGTGCTGTATCCCTGTGCTGCAGTCGGTTATAAGATTTCCCGAGGAGATCGTAAATGATGGCTAAATTACTATCGCGTGTGGTCTCGCCGTTGAGTTTAAGGGCTTCGAGAAAATTTTGACGGGCAGAGGGGTAATTCTTTTTTGCGTAATGATACCGGCCAAGATAGAAAAAAGATTTACTCAGGGCGCTTTTGTTACCTCGTGATTTTGCGAGTGACCGGAGCGAGTCTATTTTTTCAAGAACAATCTCGTCTGCGGGCTGGCTGTGCTCGATTTGACTGATCAGATCCTCATACTGATTTCCATTCTTTTTTGATGAGTGTTCACAACCAGAAAGCAGAAATACAAGCAACAAAGCCGAAAAGAAACTTATGTGTTTAACCGATTTCAACTTATGTATGAATAAAGATATAGACGACAAAAATATACAAAAAAAGTTATGCAAAAACTACTTTTTTTTGCATTCTGGCTTTTGGCGTCGGACTCTAAAAAAGCGCCTCTCAGATACTGAGGTGCCTGTTAAATGAAAATAAATTACATTTTTATTTGAAGTCTTACTCTGAAATTGAAGAGAGCATATGGGCGTGCTTTCCGGCAATAATTATCATCCTTAATGCAATTTTTCCTTTGATATTTCCCGGTGTTACACTATGTTTGATTCAGCACTACGGTGAATTAAATGAATAAGTTATTTTTACTTTGTTCCTGTTTTATTATCCTTTTTTACGGATGTAAAAAAGAGAATCCGACTGAGCCGACCACAAAACAACCCACTGCCGGCGGACTTTATCTTAAAATAGACCGGCAGAATGCCCCTTCGGGGGTGGAGACCGTTAGCGCCTATCTTTTCCGCGAGGGCTCCGATACTCTTTCATCAACCGTTAATATTCAGACCGATACTTGCGCTACTTTCTTTCGCTTCCGTTGCCACAGGGACCTGGATGCTCCGTGTAGACGCGAAAAGCAGTACCGGAACGGTTATGTATACGGGGCAGGCCAATGTTATTGTATATGCAAACCAGGTCACCAATGTCAGCCTTTCACTTCAGCCTGTTCAGGGTTCAACGGGAACGGTGGTGATCTATGTTACCTGGGGAACTGCGCCGCCTGCACAGTGGCTTGATCATTTATACAACCCTGTTATGACCGCTAACAGCACGATATATGAGTACGGGGGAGTAAAGCAATGCCAGGTAATATACGACGGCACGAAGTACAGGATGTGGTACCAGGGATTGGTGAGCAGCGCCGGATGCTATGTGTTATACGCTGAATCCAATGACGGTAAAGCCTGGGTAAAAATGAATAATGTTCAGCCGGTTCTTTCACCCGGAGCAATGGAGTGGGAGTCGGGCGGAGTCTCCCCGGGCGCGGTTATGAAAGACGGCGAAATTTATAAGATGTATTATGGCGGTCAGAACAGCAGCCGTACAGTGTGGGCAACAGGGCTTGCACTATCAACAGACGGAATACACTGGGAGCGCGCGGTATCGCAACCGGTATTAGCCCCAACTCCAAATGAATATCCGGGTATCGTCTGTAATTCCGTTCTTAAAGTTAACGGAACTTATTTCCTCTATTACCATATAGGATCGAATCCTAGAATATATGTGGCAACTTCTTCTGACGGGGTCAATTTTCAGAGATACAGCGGAAATCCGATCTTATCTCCTTCGGTGTCGTGGGAAACGCCGGGGATATATGAACCAAGTGTTATTTACGAAAATAATCAGTTTAAGATGGTATACGCTAACAACTATGACCCGGCATCTTGCCTGGGGATGGCGACCTCATCGGATGGGTTAACTGGCAGAAAGCTCCCGACAATCCTTTCTTCAGGAATAATCAGTCGGCAGGAGGGTGGGCAGGCGCAAGTGTGGCTTACCCGTGTCTGATCAAGGCGCCGGATGGTTACAGAGTTTACTACACCGGACACTCGAACCTAAGTATGATCGATAAAATCGGTTATGTTCAAAAACCTCTCTAAGCAGAAATTCAAGCCCCTCTGAGCAGGGGCTTTTTTATTTTCTGAAGAAGTAGAAAATGACCGATAAAATTATACTGAGTAAAATGGATGTGGCGATGGGGAAATAGAAACTGAAGTTCTTTCCCTTGTAATTAATATCACCGGGGAGTTTTCCAAGGAGCGGTATCTTGTCGCTGAAAAAGAAAAGTAAACCTATCGCAATAAGTATCACTCCGCCCAGAATTAGTATTTTGCCGAGTTGGTTAAATTCAGGCAATGGCTGCATCCTCATTGATCATTTTCAGAGCTTCCTCCGCGGTATGCACAGGGAGAGAACACCGGTAATTCCTGCAGACATAAACGGTGGCTTTCCCTTCTTTCATTCCGTAATCTTTAAGGTAAGGCGCTGTGGCAGTGAGAGTATCATTCTCAATATCACGGAAAATGATGACTCTTGCGGGGATAAATGTTCCCCTCAGTTTATCGAGTATTTCCGTCGTTTCCCGGTCATCCCTTTTCCCCGAGATGATGATTTCGTTTCCGCCGTAAAGAAGATAATCAACTCCCGCAAGGTATTGCGTATAACCTGCCGGGTAGGCTTCGACTCCCGCGGAAAATGAAGCCGCGGACTGTGCCGCATTCTGTTCATATTCACTTCTGCCTGTTATCCGTGCAAGTTTTATAAGATTCAATATGGCGATCGAATTCCCTGAAGGAATGGCCCCGTCGTAAATATCTTTTTGGCGGAGTATCAGTTCTTCCGCATCAGACGCGGTGAAATAAAAGCCTCCGTAAACATCATCGCGGAAACGGGCATTGAGTTCATCAGTCAATTCAATTGCCTTATTTAACCACCGTGTGTCAAAATCCGCTTCGTAGAGTTCCAGCAGGCCGTATATAAAGAATGCATAGTCTTCCAGCATACCTTTAATACCGGCTTCACCCTCGCGGTAGCGATGCAGCAGTGCTCCCGGCGCGGGATTCATTTTTTCTATTATGAAATTAGCCGCGCGTGCTGCTGTTGCAATGTACTCCGGATTTTTCAGAACGGCACCGGCTTTAGCAAATGCCGCTATCATCAGTCCGTTCCAGTCAGTCAGAACTTTATCGTCCAGGTGAGGTTTTATCCTTTTCTCCCTGTGCTCAAAAAGTAGGCGGAGTGATTCGCGAAGAACGGATAAAAAGTTTTCGGTTGTTTTACCGGCCGATTCTGCGAGTTGTTCGTAGCTTTTTGTCAGGTAGAATATATTTTCTCCCGTTGCTCCGGCTTTGAACGGATCCGTAAAGTTACCTGAGGAAGAAATGTTGTATGCAGAAATAACGACTGAAGATTTTTCGCCCAGTATATCGCGGATTTCTTTTTCAGTCCAAAGGTAGAATTTTCCTTCTTCCCCCTCGCTGTCTGCGTCCTCCGCTGAATAGAAGCCTCCCTCAGGTGAGGTTAGTATACGTTTTACATATTCAAGAGTTTCTTCTATCACTTCTTTATAAAAAATCTTCCCGGTTAACTGAAACAACTCATTATAAGCCATAACGAGAGTTGCCTGGTCGTAAAGCATTTTTTCAAAGTGGGGAAGCACCCACTGTTTATCTGTTGAGTAGCGGTGGAAGCCGAATCCCAGGTGGTCATATATACCTCCGAGCCTCATTGCGCGCAGTGTCTTTTCAACCATTTCAAGTGCCTTCTTTTCTCCCGTTCGTTTATAATACTTTAGCAGGAAAAGAAAATTATGTGGTGTGGGAAACTTAGGAGCGTTGCCAAAGCCGCCGTAGACCGAATCAAACCGTGAACTGAACTGCGCGTAGGTTTTATCAAGTAAATCCTTTCCCGGCATTTCTCCAAATCGTCCCTGAGCCTGCTGCTCAAGAGAGGCGACAATTTCATTTGATGAATTAATGAGATCATCACGCTTCTCCTTCCAGAGGAAAGCGATACGCGGGAGAAGTTCCAGTAGCCCGGGACGGTTATACCTGCTCTCTTTTGGGAAATACGTCCCCGCGAAGAACGGTTTTTTATCTGTAGTAAGCAGCACGGTAAGCGGCCACCCTCCGCCTCCGGTAAGTGCCTGGCAAACATTCATATAAATGCTATCCACATCGGGACGCTCTTCCCGGTCAACTTTAATGCAGACAAAATCCTTATTCAGCAGTTCCGCCACATCCTGATCTTCAAATGACTCCTTCTCCATCACGTGGCACCAATGGCAGGTACTGTATCCAATGGAAAGAAAAATCGGTTTATCTTCCAGCCTTGCCTTCTCAAACGCCTCCTCGCCCCAGGGGAACCAGTCCACCGGATTATTTGCGTGCTGTAAAAGATATGGGCTTTTTTCGTTTATGAGTCTGTTGGGAGAATGAGTCATTATAAATTTTTAATGATTTATGATAAATGGTTAAGTACTATTATTAGATTTTGAGGTTTTTAATATTTCGGTAAAAGTTTTATGATCTCTTTAGAGTCCGTTTATTATGTACAGTTTCTCGGTATTTAAATAAGCCTTTCCTTTAATAGTTTCAGTCAGCGGAATGTCTCAATAATCTCTTTTTGGGCAGCTGTCAACAGAAGCAAAATCGAGAAAATCCGATCTTTGTTAATTTGTTGTATTTTTTCTGTGACATTAGGGATGCAAGGGACATCCAGGGAATTTATTTTATCACAGTGCCAATATTTTTACTGCGGTTATTTCTGACTACCAATAAGGATGACCTCATTCTTTTTTTGCACAGAGTAAAATAACTAAATTTATTACCACTCGAAACCGTTCGCTTTTAAGAGAAATCTTCTTATAATATTATCTTTAATCCGTCTGTCTGCGTAAGATCGAATTTGAAGTACATTTGGTATTCCATCAGGATCCGAGCAATATCTTAATACCCCTTTTTATCTATTCCAAGACTATTGCTGAAATTCGGGATTTCCGAATTTGTTTTTTGGTTAATGCCCCTACTTATTTTTGATTTTTACTTTCATTTCTTTTATCGATTCGAGCCTTCGTCATTCTCTCTCTTAGTCCGCCTTCATTCAGGAAGTCTGTTTCTAGTTTTTTGATTTGTTGTGACAATAAATAGCTAACTATGTTTATAAGGCAAATCATGGAGTTAGCACATATTTCTGGCTTACTATGCTCAATAGCGTTTTTATAAGTTTCATAAGTAGCATCAGGTGTTCTGTTTATTTCCCTGAATCGTTTTGTGTATTTGTGGCCTATTCCCCAAATCTCCCATTTATTTGTTCTTAGAAAATCTTCAAAATCAATTTTAAGTTCTTCCAGAGAAGCCCTCGCAACATTAGTTAACTTTATTTCCATTTCTTTAGATGTTCCGGAGGCCATACTCGCTTCAGCTATATTTTGCTTTCCACTTCTTGCAGCCTGTACCATCTGGTCGATAGTGCGGTCATATTTTTTTAAGAACCGCTTAGTAAAATTTATTGTCCCATCGTAGATGATTTCGGCTTTTTGGTAGCTTATCAGGTTTCGGTAGCCGCCGTGCCTGGGGATAAATCCATCGTTTCGTGTATGGTTGTCTTTCATTTTTTTGACCTAAGTAACGTCAGGGGCAGGGATTCAGAATTGTCGTAATAGTCCCTGTTGTCCCTGAAAACACTTTAGAATTTTTCTGTTGATTTTGTTAGCCGCCCGCGCAGCCTTTGAATTAACACTCCTTAAATTAATAAAATTTGAGACATTTCGCCTGCGAAAAATATTCGCACCCACAGCAGGATTTACACTGGGTCTGTACTTAATTATAAGAATTATAATAAATATAGAAGGAAAACAAAGAAAATTTAGTCTAATTTTATGGAACGCTTTTTGTACACAACATTAGTCGAAGACAGCACTTTAAGATTTATTTGAGAGTATAGAATGAAACTCACCAGTACCATCTCCGGAAGGTACCCACTTCTTTTATTTGTCCTTTTTTCATTTACCCTGCAGGCTCAGAACGCGGGCGATGTCATTTTTGCCGGGACTCAGGTCCATACAATTAAATTCCAGTTCAAGTACGCTAATTACTGGGATAGCCTTACCTATTACTACAACCTCGGTACAGAGGAGTATATCCCAGCCGCGGTGACTATCAACGGTGTTTTATTCGACAGTGTAGGCGTGAGGTTCAAAGGAAACTCCTCCTTCAGCCACCCGAATAACAAAAAATCTCTTCGTATAAGTTTTGATGAGTATGTGAGTACTTTTAAGTGGGATGGCGAGAAAGGGATACACCTAAATAACTTTTACGGTGATCCCTCATTTATCCGCGAGAAGGTGATGCTTGATTTTTGCCGCGATGCCGGCATAAATGCCCCCAGGGCTAATTACGCCAATGTTTACATAAACGATACACTGTTTGCCTTTTACAGTCTGATTGAGCACGTTGATAAGAGGCTGCTCAGTTCACGGTTTGGTGTTAATTCCGGTGACTTGTTCAAAGCGGTTGACGCTTTTGAAGGCCTCTCGGCAGCGAGCGATTTCAAGTGGTACTCTGCCGTACCGGATTCATATTACACGCGCTACGAAATGAAAACTGACGAATCCACAACCGCCTGGCCTGCTCTAATAAAATTACTTGACAGCCTCAACAATAACAGTAACACCATCTCCGCGCTTCCGTTCGTTGTTAATCTTAATTCGGTTTATAAGGCGTTCGCGGCGGATATAATCTTCGGTAACCTGGATTCATACATTAACTCAGGGAGGAACTTTTACTTTTATTTTAATCCACTCACCTCGAAAATGGAATGGATAATGTGGGACGTGGGTTTGGGTTTCGGTGTTTACAGCGGCGGAGTTTCGAATTTTGAGAACCTGAGTGTTACATACGTCCTTAATCAGACACAGCGCCCGCTCTTCGCGAAGATACTTAATACCATTGCCCTGAAAAATGAATACCTGCGGAACCTGTGCCTGATTTTTACCGGGTATTTTAATACCACGCGATTATTCCCGAAGATAGATTCTATTGCAAATACAATTCGTCCGTATGTATACGCAGACTCACGGAAACAATACACCAACAACCAGTTTGAGATAAATATCCAGAGTGATCTTAATATCCAGGGGGTTGCGGGTACCAACAGGATCCCCGGGATTAAGTCATTTATATCCGCAAGGCAGACGAGCGTACAAAATCAGTTAACAGCACTCGGCGTTAACTGCTCGCTTACGGTTTCACGCGGAGACGTAGTAATTAACGAATTCCTCGCGCAAAACAGCACGATACCTGATCCTGCGGGACAGTATGATGACTGGGTTGAATTGTACAACAATACAAACCACTCAGTTGATCTGGGCGGGATGTACCTCTCCGATAGTTATACATCGCCGCAGAAATGGACTTTCCCGTCAGGCACCACCATAGACGCGGGAGCTTATCTTGTGGTGTGGGCTGATGAGGACGCAGGACAGCCGGGTTTGCACGCATCCTTCAAAATATCCGCCAGTGGTGAACAGCTCATTCTCTCAAATACAGACGGCAGCCTTCTGGATACCGTGAAATTCGGAGCACAGACGAGCGATGTCTCAATGTCCAGGATACCAAACGGAACCGGTGGTTTTGTGTTTACAACGCCCACCATTGGTGCCGCGAATATTGGTACATCAGACGCTGAGGAAACAGCAGCCGCTGAGGGACGGGAGTTCATTCTTTACCATAACAATCCTAATCCTTTTAATTCAGGTACGAACATCAACTTTTTCCTTCCGCGAAGTTCTGAAATTGAATTCAGGATATATGACGCGCTCGGGAGGGAAGTGAAGGCATATCCTTTCAGGAAATACCCTTCGGGGAGAAATACACTGTTGTTTAACGCGGGAAGTTTACCGGGCGGCGTCTATTTCGTAAGGGCAAAGTTTAACGGAAGGTTTTATACTCAGCAAATAATGCATATCAAATAGAGAAACGGAATAAAGATGAGAAAGATTTTTTTACTTTTAATGGTACTTAGCCTGGCGGCATTCGCCCAGCCCTGGGTTTGGCAGAATCCTAAGCCACAGGGGAATTCACTTTATGCGGTTCAGAAGCTTGGAACAATATATGCCTCCGGTGAAGGAGGTACGATAATAAAATCTACTGATGGTATGAACTGGGTAAGGAGTGAGACGGGAACCACGAAACTCATTTACACTGTTCATTTTCTCACCGCAAGTTCAGGATTTGCTGCCGGTGAAGATGGTACCATCCTGAAGACAATTGATTTTGGTGTTTCCTGGCAGACTGTGAACCAGAACTCCGCATATACAATTTATTCAATCAGCTTTTCAGACCACGCGACGGGTTGTGCGGTAGGAGAACTTGTTTCGGGTTTGGGTAATGTGATACTCTGGACAAACGACGGCGGTGTTACCTGGGTTGACAGGTCTTATGGTACCGCTTCGCTATACACCGTGAAGTTGTACAGCAATAATACCGCATACGCGGGAGGTATGACCGGTGAGATGCTTAAAACCACCGATGCCGGTGTTACCTGGACACGCCAGACCACAGGCACTTTGAACAGTATCTACTCCATCGCGATTACTGATAATAATGACGTTTATGCTGCCGGCACCGGCGGGTTGATTCTGAAATCCACTAACGGCGGGACAAACTGGTCAGTACAGAACAGTAATACTTTCAACTGGCTTAGCAGCATTGTTTTCACTTCCGCGACAACGGGATATGCGGTGGGATATCTTGGTACAATATTAAAAACAACAAATGGCGGAACCAACTGGAATAATGTCGTTACGACCGTTACCGATTGGTTTCAGGGAATTTCCTTCAGCGACGTTAATAACGGTATTCTTGTAGGAGAGACAGGAAGGATTATGCTTACCAGTGACGGCGGAAACACCTGGGTCGCGGCATCATTTGGTGAGACTGACTGGCTCTATGACGTTGTATTCCAGAATGCCTTAACGGGTTATGCCTGCGGAGATTTTGGCAGGTTGTTAAAAACTACAAACGGCGGGGAGACCTGGACGAATCTGAACAGCGGGGTATCAGATTTACTCTATGCCATTGAAATTATAGACGCAAATACCATTTATATTGCAGGCGATTTCGGCACGGTGATAAAATCAACTGATGCCGGCGCAACCTGGAATAAACTAAATACAAATATTACAGAGTGGCTTTTCTCGATCTGTTTCCCGACGCCCTCTACCGGTTATGCGGCGGGTTATTTCGGAGCAATGATAAAAACTACTGACGCCGGCGCGACCTGGACTACACTCAACACGGGTACATCAAACCAGATCAGCGGAATGTGTTTTATGGACGCAAATATCGGTATTGCCGCGGGCGGAGAGAGTTACGGAGGCATCGGCTCCATCAGTAAAACCACCGACGGCGGCACGACCTGGACAACGGTTTACACCGAAGCTGAGCAGATCTACTGGGCGGTGGCTTACGTGGGTAATAATTCAGGTTACGTGTTTGGAGGCTCTAATACAGGGCTGGGAAGCACAATTCTATATACAAGTGATGGCGGCGCGACCTGGGTTAAACGCACTCCTCCGTCGCAGGTTAACCTCTACGCGGCAAGTTTCCCGACAACGGATGTCGGGTACGTTTCCGGAGGCAACGGCGTTGTTCTGAAGACTACCGACGCCGGAATTACGTGGAACCTGCTAGCAACGGGAACAAATAATAATCTCAGTTCCGTGTTCTTTAATGATATCAATACCGGTTATGTCGCAGGCAAAAACGGTACTATTCTTAAAACCACCTCCGGGGGAACTACCGGAACCGGAGAATATAGAAATGCCGGGATTCCTGACGCATTCAGGCTGTATGAGAACTATCCTAATCCTTTTAATCCATCAACAAACATTTCATTTTCTATCCCGGCATCAGGATACGTCACCCTCAGAGTCTATGATATTTTGGGCAGGGAAGTGAAAGCGATTCTCAGTAATGTGGTTGCAGGCGGTACCCATACAGTTCAGTTTGACGCCACGGGATTAAGTTCCGGGGTATATTTTTACAGGCTGACGGCGGGCAGCCACTCAATCACGAGAAAAATGATTCTTAGCAGGTAATGTTTTTATTAATTCAAGGAAGAATTTAATGGTATTAAAAGTTCGGGCTGCGGCTGCAATCGCGCTCTTTTTTATTATCTCCGTTTATCCTCAGGCTTATAACGGATACACTTTATTCGGGCCGCACAATTCCCGCTACACATATCTTGTTGATATGAATAATACTGTTGTGAAAACCTGGACTCACACAAAAAACGGCGGGTACACTTATTATCTGCTGGAAGACGGCAGTGTGATGAGAACGGCTGTTGCAAGCGGAGGGTTGAATGGAGGAGGCGCGCAAGGAGTGGTACAGCGTGTTGACTGGAACGGGAACCTGCTTTGGGAATACACTTATTCCTCATCAACATACAAAGCTCATCACGATATTGAACCGATGCCAAACGGTAATGTTCTTATTATTGCCTGGGAAGTAAAGACCGCGGCACAGGCTGTCGCGGCAGGGCTCAACCACAGCTCTTCGATCTGGCCTGACCATATAATTGAGGTACAGCCGGTAGGAACAAACGGCGGTAACATAGTTTGGAAGTGGCACTTCTGGGACCACCTGATCCAGGATTACGACCCGTCAAAAGCAAATTACGGAGTAGTCGCTAATCATCCTGAATTGCTTGATATCAACGTAGGAAGTACTTCCGGAGACTGGATGCATGTTAACGGCATCAGTTACAATCCGGAATTAGATCAAATTGTTTTTTCGTCTCATAATCTGCACGAGTTGTTCGTTATTGATCACAGCACTACCACGGCAGAAGCTGCGGGACATACAGGCGGCCGCTGGGGTAAGGGAGGGGATATCCTTTACCGCTGGGGAAAGGCCAGTAATTACCGTGCTACCAGCGCTCAGGTTTTTAAGGTAGTCCATTGTGCTGTTTGGGTGCCTAAGGGTTTGCCGGGTGAAGGCCACATAATGGCTTTTAACAACAGGGAAGGGCAGGGGACATCTATGATAGTTGAGATTGTTCCGCCTGTTGATAGTCTCGGCAATTATGTTTTTACACCTGGTACCGGATACGGGCCGGCTGCTCCTTACTGGAGTTATACCGCCTCCTGGTTCTATTCAAACCACCTGGGCGGCGTGCAGAGGCTGCCAAATGGGAACACCATTATATCCGAATCCACGAGCGGCAATCTGTTCGAAGTTAACCAGGCCGGGAATACGGTCTGGAACTACAACCGCGGAGGTGAGATTGTGCGGGTGCTTCGTTATGGAATGGACTATCCGGGGATACGAAAAATCAACAGCGGCGAGATTGTGATCAATGAATTTATGGCTTCAAATGATTCTATTCCTGATCCCGCGGGGGAATTTGACGACTGGATAGAACTTTACAATAATACAGATGATGACATTACTCTGAGCGGGCGGTATCTTTCGAATGCTTCCGGACAACCCACAAAATTCAGGATACCCCAAAGGACTGTCATCAAAGCCCGTGATTACCTTGTTGTATGGGCAGACAATGACCTCACTCAGGGCGGGATTCACGCCAACTTTGATCTTTCAGATGCCGGCGGGACTCTGTTCCTCAGAAATCTTAACGGCAGCATTATTGATACAATTACTTTCGGCACACAGACAATGGGGAAATCTATGTCACGAATTCCAAATGGAACGGGGCAGTTTACGGAAACAAACCCGACAATCGGCAGGGAGAACAAACTAAGTAATACCGTTGTGCTGCTGAATCAGGGGGATATTGTTATCAACGAGTTTATGACCGCAAATGATTCCATCCCTGATCCGGCAGGCGAGTTTGAGGGTTGGGTTGAACTCCATAATAAGTCGAGGGGAGAGGTAAACATAGCCGGCGCTTTCCTTACAAACGATGTTAGTGAAGGGGGAAAGTGGCAGTTCCCTGAAGGCACCGTCATACCTGCAAACGGCTATCTGGTAGTCTGGCTTGATGATGACACCTTACAGGCCGGCCTTCACGCGAACTTCAGTTTCCCAGTCGGACAGGGAATGATCGGTTTTATGAACAGAGATAGTTCGGTGCTCGATACAGTCTCATTCTCCGACGAATCCACTAACCTATCATACGCCCGAATTCCGAACGGGACAGGCTCATTCGTGCTGGCGATACCTTCAATCGGAAAGGCAAACACGACGGTCTATTCCACGGTGGATCCTATGGGCAACAGAAACGTCGGATATAATCTTGCGCAGAATTACCCAAATCCATTCAATCCCGAAACGAAAATTAACTTTTCTATCGGAGTACCGGGAAGGGTATCCCTAAAGGTTTATGATCTGCTTGGCAATAAAGTTGCTACACTTACAGATGACTTTATGAACGAAGGCTCCTACTCCGTTACCTTTGACGGAAGAGGCCATCCATCCGGTGTTTATTTTTATGTTTTGACCTCCGGTGAAGCCAAGATTGCCAAAAAACTAACACTTCTCAAATAAACCGTTACCGGGCGTTCCTCTCCAGGTACGCCCGGTTTCTTGTTCTCGTATCTTCTTTTATTTCAATCAGTTATAGCCCAACCGCTTTTGTGTAAAAAATCACTTGACAAATAGCAATTATTTATTATATTGCATCATCTGTTATCGCCTTATTACCGTTTCAGCCCATAGCCGAGACCGGTCGTGTGTTATTTTTTATTGTTTCCGTTCCTTCCATTTTAGTTAAGTCTTAGGAACAAAAGATTACCGGTATTTCTGTTATTGGTTTTTGTGTTTGGCCAATAGTGCCTCGTTTCCATAATTTTCTTAAGATACATGAAATCTTTTAACGAGGATCGGGGCGGCCTTAAATAGGTTTATAGGTAGCAGTTTTTTTTATTATTCCAGTTGGTATACAGATGAGATTCAATTTCAAAGCAGTCCTGTTTTTATTCATATTTGCTCTTCAGGTGGTCAGCGCACAGGTAATAATGACCGCGAATGTTGACAAGGCTAATCCAGTCAACCTTGAAGAGATCAAATACACAATTACGGCGGAGAACCCAAGCACGGTTAGTCCGGCTGTGGGTGTTGTTGTAAATTGCCCTGTTCCGCGCGGCATTAAGTTTTTAGAGGCCGATCCCGACCAGGGAAGTTATAACGAAAATACAGGAGTCTGGAACGTAGGGACAGTATCGCCTTCTTCATCAGTCAGCCTTGAAATAACCTGCATCGTAAATTATTTTAATTCTGCCTGGGATGTGCGCGAGTATTATAACTACAACCTTCTTATAAATGATGACATAAATTTCACCGGAACATTTGTCGGCGGAAAAGTCGGCGCGGGAGGAAATATCAGTGCGGTCGGTACTTCGATCGGCGGGCAGCTTCCGACTCTCTCTCCGGTCCAGGATATTCTGAACGCAAAAGGTTATCTTAATTTCAGTTCAGGCGCGGTGTTTACGGGTAATGTTGTGTATGGTGATTCCACCAATCTTCCGAATTCGAACGTTTATTATCCGCACGGTTCACTTGTCAACGGTACTCCTTTTGATTTCGGCGCATACTCGGCATACGCCGCTTCACTTTCCGCGGGACTGGCAACACACATCATTAATGGTTCAACAACATTTTCATCAAACTACCTTTCGCTAACAGGCTCAGATATTTATCTGAATATTTTTGCCGTAACTACAAGCGACCTTGATAATTCTGACAGCATCGTCATTACAATCCCTAAAGGTTCTATCGGTATTGTTAACGTAATCGGCGCGACCGCTGAATTTATCGGTAATGTTAATATTGTAGATAACCTCAATAATTTCATTCTTTTCAATTTCCCGACGGCAACAAACTTAAGTATAGTCGGTTCACGCTGGCAGGGAGCTATACTCGCGCCGTTTGCTGATATTAACAGCACCGGTACACTCGTCCAGGGACAGGTTTTCGCGAACAACCTGCAGACAATCTCTTCACACCAGTTGCATAATTTTGTGGGGTATATTCCTCTCAACAGGCTTATTAATATGTATGTGGTCCCGAATAGCGGTAATCCGGTTGTTGTTCCGCTTAATGTTAATACCACACCTCCATTCGGCGGTGCCGGTAACGGCAGCTGGTCTGTCAGTTCATTACTTCCGGATAGCGTTTGGGTGCTTGACCTGAAGAGGTTCGATTCCAACCGTGTACTGGCGGGAACATTCGCGGGCAGGATTTATTTTCTCGATAATAACGGAGTAATTGATACCACCGTTCACGACGCTCTGCTTCCGGCTTCGGCGATCTGGTCGCTCGAGGTGAATGACAGCGGCCATATCTTTGCTGCTACAAGTAACGGGCTTTTCAGGAGTAATGATACCGGCGCCACCTGGACTGAGCACCTCCCCAATCTGGATGTCCGTTCAATACTCTTTGGTTTAGACAGCAATTACTACGCCGGCACCTGGGGCTTTGGCGTTTACCGCTCAACGGATCAGGGTTACACCTGGGAGCAGAAGAACTACAACATCGGCAGCACTGTAATTAATACCCTTATGGATAAGATTGACACAAACGCTCTTTCAACTCCATATACATTATTCGCCGGGGGCTTCCTTAAAGGTTTGAGCGCTTCCTGGGATTCTGCTGATACCTGGATGCCTCTTGCTATGCCTTATGAATATGTAACGGATATTGCAAAGTCCAGTGATGGTATTCTTTTTATTGGAACACAAACAGACGGAGTTTACCGCTCTTATGATAACGGAAATACTTTCCATAAACTTAGCGGGCTGCCCAATAACTGGGTCTATATGATTAAAGTTGACGGGGATAATAATATCTTCGTCTCATCGTGGCTTAATGACATCTACGCTTCATCTGATCTTGGTGATACGTGGACAAATCTTGGCCTCGGCGGTTACGGAGTTTCAGCGCTGTATCCCGGTAATGATGGAATCGTTATGGTCGCAACGAGAAGCGGTCAGATATTGACTAATCAGTCCGGCGTATCTGGCGTTCGCGGAAGTATGTCGCCTGTTGATTTTAATCTAGAACAAAACTATCCAAATCCTTTTAATCCTTCAACCAATATAAGGTTCACCCTTGCCAAATCAGGGTTTACAACCCTGAAAGTTTATGATATTCTGGGCATGGAAGTTGCGAGCCTTGTATCTGAAGTTAAAGGAGCGGGTACACATCTTGTGCAGTTTGACGGTTCCCGTCTCTCCTCAGGAGTTTATTTCTATAAATTAAGCTCCGGCAGCCAGGTAATGGCTAAAAAGCTAATGCTACTTAAATAAGATTTTTTACGAGCGTCCCGCCTCAGGGGCGCTCTTACTTAATCAAATCACTACTAATGTTGTATTATTCTGAAAGTGTGTTTATATGATTAGAAAATTTTCCTTACTAATTTTATTATTGTCAGTTTCTCTCTTCGCTCAGGTTCCTGCTGATCCGGTCGCAACAGCAGCGGGGTCTGTTAGTACTACCTCCTTCACTGCCAACTGGAACAGTGCCGCCCTCGCGGACGGATATTATCTTGATGTCGCTACGGACGCGGGATTTACCTCCTTTGTTGCCGGTTATAATAATCTTGATGTATTGAATGTAACTTCATTTTCCGTTTCGGGATTAACTGAAGGCACTGACTACTGGTATCGTGTAAGGGCTTATAATGTAAACGGCACAAGCGGTAACTCAAATGCAATATCGCTCGTTACCCTGCCGGCTGCTCCAACTGCCTCGGCGGCATCCTCAATTGCAATCTCAGGCTTTTCAGCGAATTGGGGAAGTGTTACGGGTGCCACAGGATACAGGCTCGATGTAGCGACTGATGCGGGTTTCACAAGTTTTGTTGCCGGCTTTAATGATCTTGATGTGCTAAACGTTACTACTTATTCCATTACAGGCCTAAGCGCAGGAACAGATTATTATTACAGAGTACGTGCTTACAATGCTTCCGGGACGAACAACACAAACTCGTCGACTATTTCTTTAGTTACTTTACCCGATGCACCTGTTTCATCCGCGGCCTCATCAATTGCAAACACAAGTTTTTCGGCAAACTGGGGTTCGGTAACCGGCGCAACCGGCTACAGGCTTGATGTTGCAACCGATGCCGGCTTTACCGCTTTTGTCGCGGGATTCAACGACCTTGACGTTTCAAATGTTATAACTTACTCCGTTACCGGATTATCCGGCGGAACAGATTATTATTACAGAGTACGTGCTTATAACGCCTCAGGAACAAATAACACTAACTCTTCAACAATATCCGTAACAACTTTACCCGATGCTCCGACATCATCCGCTGCATCATTGATTACAACCACAGGTTTTTCCGCTAACTGGGGAAGCGTTACCGGCGCGACCGGATACAGGCTTGATGTTGCAACCGACGCTGGTTTTACAAGTTTTGTTGCCGGCTTTAATGATCTTGATGTTACAAACGTCGTTACTTATTCCGTCACCGGATTAACCGCGGGGACAGATTATTATTACAGGGTACGAGCATATAATGCCTCCGGAACGAACAATACAAGTTCATCAGCGGTCTCACTGGTTACATTGCCTGATGCACCTGTTGCATCTGCCGCATCAGCAATCACAGCCGCAGGTTACTCAGCAAACTGGGGAACTGTAACGGGCGCGACCGGATACAGGCTGGATGTAGCCACAGATGCGGGGTTTACGAGCTATGTCCCCGGATTCAACGATCTTGATGTGCTTAACGTTACGACTTACGCTGTTGCCGGTTTAAGTCCAGGAACGGACTACTACTACAGAGTAAGAGCCTATAATGCTTCAGGTACAGGAGCTAACTCGGGAACTATCTCCGCACTTACTCTGCCTGATGCTCCTGTTTCATCCGCGGCTACAGCGATTACTCTTACAACTTTTGACGCTAACTGGGCTTCCGTAGTGAGTGCGACCGGGTACAGGCTTGATGTTGCCACAGACGCGGGCTTTACAAGTTTTGTTGCAGGCTTTAATGACCTGGATGTATCGAATGTTCTGACCTATACAGTAACAGGTTTGACATCTGGAACTAATTACTTCTTCAGGGTTCGCGCATATAACACTACCGGCACCGGTGCCAACTCTTCTTCGCAGTCACTTATTACCATCCCGGATGCCCCGGACGCAACCGCAGGCACAAGTATTACTAAATACAGTTTCAGCGCAAACTGGAATTCTGTAACGGGCGCGGCAGGATACTATCTTGATGTCGCGAAGGATAATTCATTTACGACATTCGTTGCCGGGTTCAATAATCTTGATGTTGCCAACGTTACCACATATTCAGTTACAGGTTTGCTGCCCGGTTATCCTTATTATTTCAGGGTACGCGCGTATAATGCAGCCGGAACAAGCACAAATTCAGATACCGTAACAGTTACAACACTTCCGCCTGAGGCTGACCTTGCGCTTGCATCATCGGTCGATAAAGCAAATCCGCTGAACCTGGAAGTACTTACTTACAATTTTACAATCACCAATAACGGGCCTGATTCGTCTAAGAACGTGGTGATGTCAGCTTCTATCCCGAGAGGATTTAAGTATGCTTCGTCAAACCCCGTAAACTCAACATACAATTCTGTTACCGGAGTTTGGACTCTCAACGATCTTGGTATGGGCGAATCTGCTTCGCTTACAATAGTTGACACGGTTGATTACTTCAACCAGGCTTATGATTTTAGAGACTTTTATGAGTACAGCATCTTTGCGTTAAATGATGTGAGTCTGGCAGGCTCTTTCCTCGGAGGAAAACTTGCTGCAGGTGATGACGCTACACTGGCGGGAACGAATATCGGCAGCCAGGCAAAACTCAGGAATCCGGCGCAGGATATTTTAATCGTAGGCGATGATCTGACTTACGAATCCGGGACAGTGCGTAATGGCAACGTTGTTTACGGCGGATCTACAAACCTTCCCGATCCGGATGTAACTTATCCTGAGGGAACGCTTGTGAACTCTTCTCCATTGAATTTTGCAAGTCTGGGAAGTTATCTGACCGGGCTTTCATCAAACCTCGCCGGATATGACATTAACGGTACGACAACGCTAAACCCGGGTAATCTTACTCTTACGGGAACTGATATTTACCTTAATGTATTTAATGTAAACGGTTCAGATTTCCAGAATTCCCCGACGGTTAACGTAAATGTTCCGAAAGGGGCTGTAGCAATTATCAATGTAAGCGGTACAAATATTTCGTACAGCGGAACACTTGATATACAGTCCAACCTCGGCAATTTTGTGATGTTTAATTTTCATCAGGCGACCAGTTTGAGTATACTTGGAACATCATTCTTTGGAAGTATTCTTGCTCCGTCCGCAACTGTCAGCGGCACAGGTTCATTTTTCCGCGGACAGGTGTTCGCGAATTCGGTCAGCCCGGGGGGGTCTTCTCATATGAACCACAGTTTCCTTGGTTATGTGCCTCTTAACAGGACAATCCCGTTTCTGCCTTTTGTTACTTCGAGTTTCTCTGTTGACCTGGTATCTGCGAATAATAACAATCCGGCTACCGTTGTGATCAATACAACTACGCCTTTCGGCACAACAGGAAACGGAGTCTGGTCTGTAGCATCCGTGTTGCCCGCTGAAGAGATGGTTATCTCTATGACAAGGCAGGACGCCTCCACAATACTTGCGGGCACAAACGTTGGCAGGATTTATACTATGGATAACCTTGGCGTGCTTGGCCCGGTAATGAATGGTTCAATGCCGCAGGCTGCTTTTATTTATTCACTTGCCGTTAACGACAGCGGACACATTCTTGCCGCTACCGACATAGGGCTTTTCCGTACAACCGATAACGGATTAACGTGGGTTAATCATCTGCCTGCGAAAGATGTTCGTTCGGTTCTCCTCGGCAGCGATGGTTACCAGTATGCCGGCACCTGGGGCTATGGTGTTTATCGTTCTACTGACAATGGCTGGACCTGGGCTCAGAAGAATGACGGTATCTCAAACAATATTGTTACTACAATTATGGACCGCTTTGAGCACGGCCCGCAGTACACAGTCTTCGCGGGAACATACGGCGGCGGAGTATCTGCCTCATTCAACTACGCAACGAGCTGGATGGGCCTTGCCTTCCCTTATGATTTTGTCTCTTGCATTGATAAAACAAGCGAAGGTATTCTTTTTGTGGGCACTATTGCTGACGGAGTCTACCGTTCTTATGATAATGGCAACACCTGGACAAAGATGTCAGGAATACCTGACGGTCCGATTTACGCGGTTAGAATAGACGGTGATAACAATATTTTCGTTTCTTCCTGGATGTTTGGTATCTTCGCTTCTGCTGATCTTGGCGACAGCTGGGTTGATCTTGGACTTGGCGGATACGGCATCTCAGCCTCATTCCCCGGAATAGACGGTAAACTTTTAGCATCAGCTAAAGGTAAAATTCTTTTGAATAATTCACCGCTTACTTCAGCAAAAGATAAGAGCGGAGCATTACCGGCAGAGTACGCGCTCTCACAGAATTATCCGAATCCGTTCAACCCGACTACAACTATTTCATACAGCCTGCCAAAATCAGGAATGGTTACTTTGAAGGTGTATGATATTCTTGGTAAAGAAGTTGCCACACTGGTATCAGAAGTGAAGGAAGCCGGAAATCACACGGTGCTTCTTAATGCTTCGAAATTTGCATCCGGAGTATATATCTATAAACTATCCTCCGGGAATGTTAATATCAGTAAAAAACTGATGCTGTTAAAGTAATTTCAGATTAAACCTACGAAAGACCCCGGCTCGTCCGGGGTTTTTTGTAATATTAAATTCGTAATAAGTATTACTTGAGGAGCATATTTTTAACCGAAAAGCGTAAAAATCCCCGTTTTTTGCATAAAACCATAACATTTATTTAACAAAAAAATTACGGGAGTACTTGACGGATTTATTTTTATTATATATTATTGTAATAGTATGAATAAAATTACTATATATCCGCGCAAATAATAAAAGGCTTACCCAAAAAGTTCTTCTATGTCATCCGGTTCCCTTTATTCTACGTTTAAAAATCCGAACGAATTGTGTTTCGCTTTAGCTCTCGATATTCAGAAGTATCTAGATGAAAAAAATGATGAGGGGAGCAGCGGTACAATTGCCCTTTCCGGCGGCAATACCCCAAAGTTATTATTCGAACAACTGGGCAGCAGCACTTTCCGTGAAGCCATCAACTGGAACTCGGCTCATTTGTTCTGGGTGGATGAAAAGATGGTTCCCGTCTCACATCCTGACAGTAATTTCGGAAACGCTCAGAACTTATTCCTGAATTATATTCCTATCAACAGAAAAAACATTCATAAAATTCGCGGTGAAGGCGAGCCGATACCGGAAGTAAACCGGTATGCCGAAGAAATTAAAAAAATTACCCATTGCCCTGAAGGCGCGCTGCCGTCTTTTGACTGGATTTTGCTTGGTGTGGGGATGGACGGGCATGTTGCTTCAATTTATCCGGGTGTTGAATTTGAATATGCAAAAGAAAATATATGCGGAGTGATCCGGACCCCCTCTCAAAAATCGAAAATAATAACCCTCACACTCGATACAATTCTGAACGCCTCACGCATTTCGTTTATCGTTACCGGAGCTGACAAGGCCGAGATAGTTGATATGATTCTTAGTAATAAGAAAGCTTCTGAAAATATGCCGGCGGCCGTAATTAGCAGAAATGCCGCGTCTGTGGAATGGCTGCTTGATGAGCGGGCGGCTGGACTATTGTAATTAAAATTAAGAATTAAAAATTAAGAATTAAGAATATTTATAGCTTTAGCTTATAGTTAACACTTTTCTCGCCCCGATGTATTTCGACGAAGTGGGAGGACGGGGACTAAAGTAATAAGCTGCTCCCTATAGATTATTCCCCTGTACGCGGAGAATAATATTCCCCGCTACGTAGAATCATTCTGACCTTTGATCATTGAATTCTGGTCTCTGTTCCCTGTTCTCTGAAAATCATTGTCTCCGTGCGTTTTTATAGATCTCCTTCAGTATCTCACCCGCGCCGGCTTTTACCAGGTCATTTGCAAGCTTTTTGCCAAGCGCTTCGGGATTCCTTTTGCTTCCACGGAGTTTTTTCCTGAATGTCACCGATCCGTCAATTGCACCCACCAGTCCATCAAGATAGAGCCCGGTTGATGAAACTTTAGCATAAGCGCCTATCGGTACCTGACAGCCGCCTTCAAGTTCCTTTAATAAAGACCGTTCCGCAAGTACGGCGCTGTATGTATCTTCGTGATGAAGTTTCCGTACCGCAGATTTGGAAACATCATCGCCTTCCCTTATCTCAATCCCCAATGCACCCTGACCGACAGCCGGTAACATAAGGTCCTTTGGAATGTACGAAGAGATATGTTTTGTTAGTCCGAGGCGTTCAACACCCGCGCGGGCGAGGATAATTGCATCCCAATCCGAGTCAAGAAATTTTTTAATCCTTGAAGGTACGTTGCCCCGGAGTTCGTGTACATTCAGGTCAGGCCTGAGATGAAGCAACTGGCTCCTGCGCCTTAATGATCCGGTGGCTACATTACCGTTTTCGGGTATATCATGGATAGTCATACCCTTTTTTCGTGCGATCAGAACATCCTCCACGTCGTGGCGCTTTGTTACCGCAGCGAGTTCAAGTCCGGCAGGTATTGCCGTCTGCAGGTCTTTCAGGCTATGAACCGCGACATCAATTTCTCCCGAAAGAAGGGCAGTCTCAAGTTCTTTGGTGAACAAACCCTTGTCGCCTATTTTAGAAAGAGCAACGTCAAGGATCTTATCCCCTTTCGTTTTAATAATATTTATCTTAACCGTAAAACCTTTTGCTTTTTTTGCAAGCTGATCTTTTATGAAGTTGGCCTGCCAGAGAGCGAGTTCGCTCCCGCGGGAGCCTATGATAAGAGTCTTTTTCAAATCTGATTCCTGTATTAATTATGATCCGGATGAAATAATGAATCTGGTTATGTCTTCAGTTCCGTTTTTTAAAATATTTTTATTTATGTTTTCCACGAACCCGTCATAGTAGGCGTTATCGTGCAGTAATCTGTTAATCGCTTCTTTAAGTTTATTGTGATTTTTTATATACAGCCCCATTCCGTTGTTTATGACATATTCCATATTCCCCAGTTCCTGTTCCCAAATATATTCAATGATGACCGGCACTTTCCCCTGCAACAGGATCTCCATAATTGTTGAAGCGCCGCATTTAGTAATCACTACATCGGATACATTTATCAATTTATAAACGAAGTCCACAAATTTAAATATAAAAACATTTTTGGCATCGTATTTTTCTTTAATTGATAAGACCGCGTTATGGAGCGCGTTATTCCTGCCGCAGACGATTATGACCTGGTAGTCGGGTTTGGTTCGTAAAAGTTTTTCAAGTATTTTAGCTCCGCCGGGAACACCGTCTCCGCCGCCAAGCATCAGGACCGTCTTTTTACCATCCGATAAACCGAGTTCCTGTTTAGCCAACCATATCTCTTCCTTAGTCATCCTTTCATTAAACTGGTTATTAATAATTGGCGAGAAGAGATGTATCCTTTCTTCACTTATACCAAGATTCAGGCAATGCCGCCTCAGCCTTTCGCTGAAGATAATAAACTCCTGTTCCTTTTTTATGAACCAGAGCGGATGCGCGGTAAACGGGTCGGTAACAATCGTATATATTTTTATGTCCCTGCCAAGTTCTTCCACAGCTTTGTAGACCGGGTTATATATGAAGAAGTGGAGTACTACTAATTTTTTCGGATTATGCTCGATGATCAGTTTTTTTATATGCTCCTTAATGCTGATCGTTGCCAGCCAGCGGTTCCATAGCGCTATGGGGCGGAATTTATTTGTCAGGTATAAAAATTCATAATACCAAACCGCCCAGGATTGCAGTTCCCTGTAGCCGGTTTCGAGAATGAACTTTACGATACGCGGTGCACCGACAAGAACATCACAAAGAACAGGCTCATAACCTTCACGATGGGAGCGTGTGATCTCAGCGGCAATTGACTTTGCCGGGGCGAGATGGCCGCCGCCTGTTTTCATATAGAAAAATAATATGTGCTCTTTACCGTTCATCGTTCGAGAGGTGATTCTCCTGCTGATGTAAAACCGTTTACGAGTATATCTGTAATTTTATAGGTGCCGAGTTTCCTTCCCTTCAGGAATCCGCTCCAGGCTAATTCAGCGAAACGACCTTTATTCAGAAGGTCAAAGAGCCAGTCTGATGTGTGGTCGGGATCGATCTGTTTAATACCTGCATTTATTTCCCTCAGCCAGATCCTGTTAAATTTTTCGTGAGAGCCGATCGGAGGTGAAATAATAATCGGAATTCCCAAAGCGCTGTAAAATGAAAGTTCGCTCGGTTTAGTCCAAAGTATATCAGTTTCGTGAAGCACCGAATTAAATTTTTTGAAATATTCCGCGAGGGAAGGTTCAAAGACAATGTTCAAGTTCTCATTTCCGTCCGCGTATTTCTTTTTCAGATCATTAAAATAGCGGAATACCGGTTCTTTTGTGCCGGCGATCAGATTAATCCTTATTTCACCTTCCTTTAATTTTTCTTCCAGGCTTCTGAGTATTCTATCGGCAGTTTCCTTCTGCGCGCCCGCACCTCCAACCGCGTAAGTGATCGTGAGCAGCCTGTCCTTATTAAACTCAGTTCTATCGCCAAGGAAATACTCAACACTTTTTCCGTGCATAGTATGGAATTTCCTTTTGGGATCAAGCAGATAAAGCCTTTGACTGAGGTTGTGTTTCAGGAGGGACAGATCCCTGCCGCCGAGTAACTCCTCAGGAAGCGGGAAGCCCGTTGTGTGGATTCTTTCAGGGGGCACTCCGTATAGCCGCAGCCTTCTGGTCGCCCTTCCGCAGGGGCTGAAATAGATTATTCTACTCTCATACGGGTTTTTCGCGACCCAAACACGGTTGATGTCCGAATCGCAAATAATGCAATATACAGAGCCCACCCCGGACATATCCGCGGCGATAGCAGGGGCAAAAAAAGAAGTTACAAGCGGAAGCCGCCGAGTCATAACCTCATCAAGCATACCCTTGCATAATCCATTATCAATTGCCGCCTCAAGACGTTTAACCTGAAATGTTGGGTGGGACAGATCCCGGAAGGGATAATAAGCGGGGATTTTCAGCAACGTGTTCAGAATACCGAAAAGGGGTTTCCCGATCACGGGAAGCGAGGAGGCACGTGAAAGCGCTTCATAGAGAAACAGCATCCGTTTCCAGGCTCTCCGTTCAGATTTTGATATAGTAGCGCTGTCGCCGACGGTAATTATTCCTCCTTCGGCGTAATCTTTCAGCGGTGCCACAGCCCTCTGATGCCCGTATCCCATATCAGCGGAAACAATCCAGAACTTCCCGGCAGTACTGGTTTCCATTAAGGACGCATTGGTTTTATATTTTGCTGCTTCTTCTATCGTAGTTCCGTATAATAGTTATTTACTGGATTTCAAATTTATTAAATGTAGCCCTAAGTATAACACGAAAAAATGATTAACTTTGAAAATTAATATAAATTTAATAGCAGGAAGATGAAACAGATACTGATGACGGGGGACTCCATAACCGACCATTTTAATACCGGGCTTTGGCTTAAAGAATTCAATATTACGAACAGCGGAGTTTCAGGGAATAGCAGTGATGATCTGCTCGGTAGGCTCCATAAGGATGTTATCGTTCCCGCGCCTAATATTGTGATGATACTTATAGGGACAAATGATCTGGCTCAGGGGCGAAGTATTGATTATATCTCAGGGAACATCGGGAAGATCGTCAGTCAGATAAAAGCCAGTTTGAAGGCATCAGAAATATTTACTACCTCGGTTCTGCCGACACTTAATAATGATCCCCGCCCAAATGGTGTAATTGATGAACTGAATAAAATGATCATAGAAGTGAGTGAAAAACATAATTCGGGGTATATTGACCTGCACCCGGTGTTCAGAAGTTCGTCAGGCGAACTGAAGAAAGAATTTACTTACGACGGACTTCACCTGAATGAAGCGGGTTACAGGGCGTGGGCAGAGTATCTGCGTCCGATTCTTAAAAAAATGATATAAGAAATTAATTCTCAGGAATAAATTTCCTGAGAATTTGGTATTAAACTAAACTATTTCAAAAATGGGGATAGCCGGCTGCTTGAATTTTATTTATCTGTGAGCATCCGCTCCACCTGTGTAATCTGTGTTCCGTCCCAACGAAACAACTTAGTATTAACTAATTATTTTCAAAGTTAATTGTACCCCTCCTGATTCATCACTATTAACTTCTGCAACTCATTTCCGGGGGCAGCATTCCCTGATCAGGATTCTAAGTTTATCAAGTTCGAGAGGCTTGGTGAAGAAGTAATCAGCGCCGAATATTTTAACATCTTCCTCGCTGATATATTCGGGATACCCGGTAATCACTGCAATTGGTACACCGGGATTCGATTTTTTAATAAGTGTGTACAGTTCAATGCTTGATTTGGTCTTGAGGTAGAAGTCGGTAATAATGAGATCAAGTTTAACGCCTTCAGTTTTCACTAAGGCTTCGTCCACGTCCGAAGCGGAGATCATTTCGCAGTTTTCAGCGGCGAGGAATATCTCGAAGGCTTCGAGGATTTTTTTCTCGTCATCAACAACAAGAATAACCGGTCTGCGATCGGATTGGTTTGTATTTGCATCCGTCTTAGGGGAAGAGAGGTTATCAGTCTGCATTTTTCCGGTCCTTATGTTTGTTATAAGAAAAATGTTTACACAACAAATATAAAAAGGAAAATAATCAGGGGAAACAGTAATGTCACACTTTTTTTTACCTGTTTTTTAATATATTGCCCGCGAATTCCACAGTCATTTTGTATTTATCAGAGGAAAAGTGTTATGAAGGTTATCCTGCCAGTATTCCTTTCCACGGTATGGATAAGTGTGTCCGAGTTTATCCGGAATGAGTTTCTTTTCAAATCCTATTGGGTCTCTCATTATGAGCAGATGGGGCTGAAATTCCCTGATGCCCCCGTGAACGGCGCGATGTGGGGAGTCTGGGCTGTAATTTTCTCGGCGATTATTTACTACATTTCGAAAAAACATACACTAACAGAGACTTTCATTCTTTCCTGGGTGCTGGGTTTTGTGCTGATGTGGATAGTAATCGGAAACCTTGGTGTGCTTCCATTCGGATTGTTGTTTGCCGCGGTTCCGCTCAGTCTTCTGGAGGCTTATGTTGCTGCGTTCATAATTTTTAAGCTTGCGAAGAAATAAAGAGAATTCGGCGGTGACGGATAATATATTTATCCCTTTCAACTGCCATATATATTCCTTACCTGTTTTTTCTCTCTCCCGCTAGTTAACAGCAGGAGAGAGAGATATAAATGTGCTAAATCTTCGGCGGTATCAGTTTATAAACTACCGGAGTGACAATTCGTGATAAAAGTGTTGAACTTATCAGTCCGCCGATGAGTACAATTGCCAGGGGTGAAATCATCGGATTCACGGAGAGCGCAATCGGGAGTAATCCTCCGATAGCCGTCATTGACGTAAGAATAATGGGGAGAAACCTGACTTCTCCCGCTTCCCGCACTGCTTCTTCGATACCCATACCATTCTGCCTTAACTGATTTGTGAAGTCAACAAGCAGGATAGTGTTCTTGACCTCAACACCTGCCAGCGCGATAAGTCCGATAATAGCAACGAAAGAAAGAGAATTGCCCGTTATAAGCAGGGCAATCACCGCCCCGACAATACCAAGCGGAATAACAGAGAGTACAATTATCGTGCTTTTAAAAGTCTTGAATTCAAGGATCAGAATGAGGACAAACAAGAACACCGTAGCGATGATTACGTTAGAGAAACCGCCGAACGATTCTTCGCGCTGTTCTACTTCGCCGCCGAATTCATAACTGTAACCGGCGGGGAGAGCGAGGCTGCTCATTTTCTCTTCCACATCCCGGATCACGTTATCGTTCAGGTACCCCTTTTTAACAAAAGAAGAGACCGATACCGTGCGAGTTTTATTCAGGTGGTTTATGGTTACGGGGGATGAAACAAGTTTTAGTTCCGCAACCTGAGACAGTGGTACCGCGGTTCCCATTACGCTGTTAACGTGGAGATTGTTAAAAGCTTCGAGAGAGTGAATATCGGCTTTCTTTTTGGTCGCGAGGATCTTATAATTCTCTCCTTCGGAGTCTGTCATCTTTCCGAGTTCGAGTCCGGCTACAGCCATCCGCACAGTTTTGTCAATATTTATTGTAGGGACGCCGAGCATACTCGCTTTGCTTTTGTTTATTTTTACTTCAATATCTGATTTGAGGTTACTCAAAGGGTTCTTAACGTATATCGTTCCTTCAATATTTTTTACCAGGTCTTCAACACGCGCGGCAAGCACACGGAGAGTATCGAGGTTATCGCCCAGCAGCCTGACTTCGACGGGAGCATCAACGGGCGGGCCCTGTTCAAAATTCTTGACTTCGATCTTTGCGCCGAGGTAGGGAGTCCACCTTTTGCGTAAAGTATCTATGATGGCGAGTTTCCTGGCTGAGGATGTATTTCCCTTTAACTGAACGAAGATTTGCGCGTAGTCGCTCCGCTCATTTTCCGGGAAAACATTATAATATATCTGTGGATTTCCGCGCCCTACATTCGTGGCGAAGTGCTGCACTTCAGGAATCGCATTAAGTTCATTTTCAATTTGTTTTGTAACGCTGTCAGTGTATTCGAGATTCGACTGCAGCGGCGTTATTATGTCCACCAGGAACTGCGGCTTTTCGGATACCGGGAATAGGCTGAATCCGATAACCGGGAAGAGTCCCAGTGAAGCCGCGAAAATGATTAACGCGATCACCAGTGCCGGCAAAGGATTCTTCAGTGCTTTGTCGAGTATCCTGGCATAGCTGCCGTGAATTATTTTTTTAAGGGCGCGAAGGAACATATTCCCTTCAGGGTGCCCCGCCTGCTCCTTCAAAATATAATTAGAAAGAAAGGGGATGAACGTCAGGGAGACGATCATTGACGCGAGCACGCTTGTAATCACTCCCATCGGGAGGCTCCTGATAAAATCACCCGAAGCCCCGGGGAGAAATACAAGGGGCATAAACGCGACGATAAGCGTGGCGGTGCATCCGACAACCGCGAGGCCTATCTGCTTTGTAGCCCTGATCGCGGCTTCCGTCCGACTATAACCTTCCCTCAGCCATCTTTCAATGTTTTCAACTACAACTATACTGTCGTCAACAAGAAGCCCGAGCGCCACAACGAAGCCAACTATACTTAGCTGGTTAAGATTAAATCCGAGAAATTGTATCATAACCACCCCCATTGATAATGAGAGGGGGATGGAGATCATGACAATGATTGCCGCCCTTCCGCCCAGGGGAAGAAGCGTGATAGCGACAAGGCCGATGGCGATTAGAAAGTCGAGGCCTAATCCCGCAAGCCGTTTATTTACATTATCAGCCTGATCAAAATGATGCACCAGGTCAATGTTCTCAGGAAGGGATTCCCTGAATTTTTGTATTGCGGGAAGATATACCTGCTGGGAAGCGGTAATGTTCTCACCGGGTTTCTGCGCGGCAACGACAAAGAGACAGCGATAAGTGTCTAGCCTTGCTATATGCTTTCGGCGGTCATAATCAGGATAGACATCCGCCACATCTTTGAGCAGTACGTTCCTTCCCATTGCCGAATACACAATAGTATTTTTAATTTCATCAATACTTGAGTAATTTCCACTTGTCTGAATGTTAAACACTTTTGATCCCACATCAACACTTCCGCCGGGAATGTTTACTGCTTCGCTCTGGATACTGCCCAGAACAGCCTCGAGAGGAACACGCATCCCATTCAGTTTATCGAGTTTGAGTTCGACTCTCACGGTTTTATCCGGCAGCCCGAATATCTTTACATTCTTGAGCTGCGGAAGTTTTTCAAGTTCATCCTTGAATTTTTTAGCGTGATACTCAAGCTTTTCCATTGGAGCATTTTCCGAAATCACAGCCGCCTGGATAACGTTAACATTTGAAGGCAGCCATTTCCTGACTTCAAGGCTGTAGATATCCGGCGGAAGGTCACTCCTCATTCCGTTAGCTTCACGCACTACTTCCTGGAATTTCTCATCCACATCGTAGCCGTGTTTGTATCTTACGAGTGTAAACGCTATACCGTCGCTGATATTACTTACGACCTGTTTTACACCTTCTAGCGAGGATAGCTTTTGTTCAAGAGGGTCAACCACCAGTTCTTCCAGGTCTTTTGGGCTGGTACCCGGATAAATTACTATTACCGGAAATTCAGGTGAACTGAGTTCGGGATCCTCCGAGCGGGGAATTGTAATAAGTGTTGAGACACCCACAACAATTATCATCAGGAACAGAAGTATCGTAACCTGCGGATGCTTAACGGCATATTCAGATATTCTCATCACTTGTTTCCTGATATTTTAATTTTTGAATTATTCCTTAAATAGGCGCTGCCGGTTGTGATCAGATATTTAACGTTTTCCAGTCCGCTGCTCACGAATATTTCTTTGCCGTCAAAGTCCGCGATAGTGACTCTTATTTTTTGTGCTGTTTCCCCGTCACGAGACACGAAAACATACCCTGTGCTTCCTTCTCCGTCAAGGACCGACTCAAACGGGATAGTCCACAGTTCTCTTTTCAATGAAGGGACAATCTCCGCTCTGCCAAACATCCCGGAGGCGGGAAGGAGACGCGGGCGGGAAGTAAGTCTTAATTCGAGTGAGAAGGTGCCCGTATACGGATCAACGCCTTCCGATTTTGCTGATACAACTGCGGAGAATTTTTCTCCCGGTGCCGCGTCAGTTTCGATAAATGCCTGATCCCCAACTCTAACCGCAGCCCACTCATTATCACTTACAGCGACTTGCAGTTTCCAGTTACCTCTTCCGGCGCCGTTGGTCATAAGCACCGGAGTACCTGGCCCGACTATTTGTCCTTCGCTCGAAATCTTTTTCAGGATGAAACCGTTTTCCAGCGCGCGGATCTCTGAATAGTTTCGGTTAAATTTCGCCGCGGCGAATTGCTGTGTTGCTACATCAAAGCCGGTTTTAGCGTCCTGCATCTGCGCAAGAGTTGCCACACTGTCCTCATACAGTTGTTTCACGCGGTTATAATCCCGAAGCGATTTTTCATATCCGGCAGAAGCCTGTTCCACTCCCGCTTCAATTTCAGTTAGTTCAAGCGAAGCCAGGAGTTGGCCTTTTTTTACAGCGTCACCTTCTTTTACATATATTGACTTAATAACACCTCCGGTTTTAAATGAAAGTATGGCCTCGTCTCCGGTTGTGAATTGTCCGGACGAGAATATATTTTTCTTTACGGGCGTTTTTGTTAAGAGCACAACCCTGACCGGGATGACGTCGTTTGTTGTTGTAGATTCTTCTTTTTCCCCGCATCCCGAAAGGAGCAGGAGAATAGAAAGGGAAATGACGGATAATGCAATTTTTTTCATTTTTTCTCCTGTGACTATTTATACTGATTAAGATCCAGAGCGGCAGCTTCACGTTCAAACTCAGCCAGCGCTGTCAGATATTTATACTTATTTATGTTTAATAACAGGCGTACCTGTGTCAGTTGTGTTCTTGCGTCCACGGTTTCAATAAAAGAGTTAATTCCTTCGCGGTAGCCTTTGTTTATGAGACGGTGGTAGGCTGCTGCTGTTTCCTCCTGCTTAAGGGTTGAGTTGTAATTCTGGCGTGCAGCCTCAAGTTTATTTATGCTCATGCTTTTACTCAGTTCTAGTTGCTTTGCTGTCTTTTCGAGTTCAAGTTCCGTGAACTTTAGGGAGAGTTCAGACTCTTCTGTTTGGAAAGTATTCCTGAACGATTCAAAGAGCGGGACCTCTAACATAAAACCAAACAGGTAATAGCGGGACTGTTTCTTCATATTCCACACCTGATCCTGCGCGCCGTAATCAACAAAGGCGTTTATTTTGGGTATCCAGTTGAACCTCTTCATCGAGAGGAGAGAGCGGTTAATGTCCACGGCTGCGTTTAACATATATAATTCTTCACGCACAAATTGAGCCGGGGGCTGTGTTAAAGGGAGGTCTAATGATTGCTCTTCCGTATCCGTTAATATTTCATCTTCTGGGCTGCGGTTCAGAAGGAAGTTAAAATATTGTTTTGCGTTTTCCTTGTTACTTTTGGCTTCTGCTATTTGCGAGCGGACATTTTCGATTTCACTCTCTGATCTTAGGATATAAACCGGCAGGCCCACACCGTTTTCCAAAAGTTTTTCATTTGTCCGTTTCCCTTCCGATGCCAGTTCCATCGCCGATTCATAAATCTTAACCGCGTTAACCGCGCTGAGGTAATTATAATATGCTGATTTGATTTCCTTAACGAGATCGCGTTTATATGCGGATAGTTCGAGAGTGCTGATCTGCTCTTTATTTTTATTTATCTCACGATTAAAATATATATCGCTATTAAGCAGCGGCATTGAAGCACGGAATTTAACATCATAAAACTTGTATGGGAAAAAGTCCTGCTCCACGTTACTTATCTGTGGAAAAGCGTTGCTTTGAGTAAGCATATTAAGCGTGTTATATACCGGGTTCATTATATCGCCGATGGGAATTGAAATCGCGCGCCCTCCTTCACCGCTTGTATAGTCCGCCTTCAGGGTAACCGTGGGGAAAAAATATGTTGTCGCAGTCTTTAACGCGTAAGTTGCTTTCTGATATGAAATCGTTTTCTGGCGCAGTACAATATTGTCAGCGAGTCCCTGCCTGATATACTTATCAAGACGAGCTTGCGGGAATGACTGCGCGGCAAACATCAGGCACGAAAAAATTATAAACCAGTTCATAAAATCCAATCCATTGTAAAACATCATTAAATAATTAAACGGTGTTCAGTTTAAAAGAAAAAATTATCTGATAAGATTCTTTAGATTTTTTAATGAATCCTTAATCAGTCCTTCGAAGTAAGAGGCGTTGAGTTCCATAAGTATCAGCCGTTGCCGAATATGGAGCGCGGCTATTCCGTGCACAACCGCCCACATCATAAGCGCCACAGAATCCACGGTACTTTCTTTGAAGTATCCTGCGTTCCTGCACTCCTGCACATTTCTTTTCAGCAGTTCATAGGAACGCATCCCGTGTTCCCAGTCTTTATTCTTTACGATCTGCTCTGCCGGAGTACGCATTATGAACATAAGGTCATAGTATTGCGGATTTTCAAAGGCGAACTCAAGGTAGGCTCTGCCGTGCTGAAGGAGCCTCTCCGCGGGGTCCATAACTCCCTGCACTTCCGTCTGTTTCCTTAAAAGCCTGGTAAAGCCCTCTATGTGTAACTCATAGAAAATACTGCTTTTGTCAGGGAAGTAAGTGTAAATGCTTGCCGGGCTGTATTCAATAATTGATGCAATCTTTCTCATTGATACGGATTCATAGCCCTGATCAATAAAAAGCTTCATCGCCGTATCAAGGATAAGGCGCTGCATTCCGGCTTTTTCTCTTTCTTTACGTTCGGTGATACCCATAAATACCTAAAAATTAATTAACATAGTTAATATACTAAACGGTGTTTAGTTTGTCAAGCAGAAAAATATCTTTTTTTTCGGGTCGATCCTTTACGGGATGAAGTCAATGCCTATGCAGGGAGGCAGAAAAAATTTTGTATTGGGGTAGAATGGAATTAATTTACATATATAAATAATTAGACTTAGGCAGGATGCAGTTATGCAGGTTCTGTTCTTTTTCCTCTCTTTCTTAACCATTCCGGGTTTATCCATAAACCCGCAGTTGCTTCAGAATTGTTCATCTATCAGTCTGTCATCCGGCGATACAGTTGTGTTTGGCAGAAATCACGACGGAAATATTTCAAACACACTCATCGTTTATAACCCAGCCGGCATATATAAGGAAGGTTTTGAATATCCGGGTGAGGCTGTCCCTAAGTGGAAGTCAAAATACGCAAGCATTACATTCGGAGGTTTGGGAGCAGGGTTTGCCATTCTTGGGATGAATGAAGCAGGACTAGCAATCGGGCATATGGGATTTAGTGAAGCAAAGTATCCGCCAAAAGACGATCGGCCAGTAATTGATCAGATCCAGTTTATTGCTTATTTGCTGGATAATTGCGAAAACACTGAGGAAGTTATTACAGGGGCAGAAAAAATCAGAATAGATGATGAATCAATAACACGGGAACACTATTTCGTTTGTGATAAAAAGGGGGAAAAAGCTATCCTGGAGTTTATAGAAGGAAAGCTCGTCGTTTACACAACCGCAAACATGCCTTATCCTCTGATAAGTAATGACAGCTATGAAAAATCACTGAAGTACCTTGAAGCGTACTCCGGATTCGGAGGTGAAAAACCCGTGCCTGAAAAAGTATTCGGTGTGGAGGAAATTATGGCAATCGGCTGCCGCGGCATTCAAAAATTCAATAGTGAAAAAGGGAGTGGAGTAATTGAGTCGGCCTTTTCTATTCTGCATGATATTGGTTTTAATAAATATCCCCCGCCGGACAGTATAGAAGTTCCCGAGAATTACGGGACTCAGTTTACTGTTGTATTCGATCTGAAAAACCTGAAGGTTTATTTCAAAACTAAATCAGATTTCTCAGTAAGAGAAATCGATTTTGCCTATTTTAATAATGATTGTAAAGAAGGGCTGAAAGTGCTCGAAATAGAAGAAACAACCGGTGGTAAAGTGAATTCTCGTTTTCGTGCGTACACCAAATCCGGGAATCATTCATTCGTCAGAAGAATGCTGAATGGATCGGGTCTGCCCGAAGAAGTAATAACTTTTCTTGCTGACTACCCGGAAACATTTAAGTGTGATTAACAATACTAAAACTAAAGCTAAAACCTGAACGTAAATTTTTTGTAGGAGTTCAAAATGGCAAAAAAGATTATACAAAATTCGGTATTTCTGCTATTATTGCTTATCGCAATATCAATTTCAGCGTGTTCACCGTTAGCAATAATACAGGAAAAGGAAAATGTTCCTTCTCAGCCCGGCACATACGAAGACTACACGCTGCTCCCGAATGGCTGGAGGCTTACTCCCGCAGGAACACAGCACGAGATAGGGCAGATGCCCCTGAACATGATCGTCACGAAAGATGAAAAATATATTCTCAGTGCGAATTCAGGTTATTCCTACCATTCAATTTCGGTGATCAGTACCGATTCAGGTAAGGAGGCTCAGAGGTTCCTGATTGATAAGATATGGAGAGGTATTTGCTTCAGTGAGGATGAATCAGTCGTGTACGCCTCAGGAGGTGAGAATCATTTAATTTACGTATTGGATTTCAGAGAAGGAAAACTCAGCCTGAGAGACTCAATAATGCTGATCGAAAAAGGATTAAAGGAAATCGTTTCGCCGACGGGCATTTGTTACCACAAAGAAAGAAAGCAGTTATTTGTAGTTTCTAAAGAGAATAATTCCCTGTATGCGGTTGACCCGGTGAAGAGGGCGGTAGAGAGGCGCATTAAACTACCGGCGGAAGCATATGATATTGTAATTCATCCTGTTACGGGGAAACTGTATGTTTCTTCTTGGGGGTCAAAAGCAGTGCTTGAGATAGATCCTCTTTCGGTGCTAATAGTGAACGAGATTGAAGTCGGACACCACCCTACGGAAATGTTATTCGACAAAGAAGCTAAATACCTCTACGTTGCAAACGCAAATACAAATACTGTCTCGGTAATAGAATGCGAAACTGGTAAATTGATCGTGGAACTAAATGCAGCCATCGCGCCTGATCTGCCGCCGGGCAGCACGCCAAATTCCCTGGCTATAAGCGGCGACGGTAAAATACTGTTTGTCGCAAACGCTGATAACAATTTTCTAACGATGTTCGATGTATCTGATCCGTTTAGGGCGCAAAGCATAGGATTCATTCCGACAGGCTGGTATCCATCAGTAGTGAGAGTGATAAGCGATAACAGAATCTTTGTAGGAAATAGTAAAGGAAGCGGCTCCCTGGCGAATCCCCAGGGGCCGAATCCACTTTACAATAAAAAGGGTGAACAGTATATTGCTGATATAATGACAAGCACTCTTTCAGTCATCCCGTATCCTGACACAAGAAATGAGCTGGTTAAATACTCACTGCAGGTTTACAGCAATACTCCTCTAACCAATACTCATAAAACCGAACCAAGCGAGCAGAGCGTTGTCCCCTCCAAGCACAGTAAAGTAAAAAGCAACAGGATTAAATATGTTTTTTATGTGATAAAGGAAAACAGGACGTATGACCAGGTATTCGGCGATATAAAGGAAGGAAACGGTGATTCATCTCTTTGTATATTCGGCGAGATGATAACGCCGAACCAGCACAAAATCGCGAAAGAGTTTGTTCTATTTGACAATTTTTATGTTGATGCGGAGGTTAGCGCGGACGGGCACAACTGGTCAATGGCAGCATATGCGTCGGATTTTGTTGAAAAGACCTGGCCGACATATTACGGCGGCAGAGGGGGGAGGTATGATTACGAGGGAGGGAGAAAACTGGCGTCTCCGTCATCAGGTTACATCTGGAACAAAGTAATGGGTGCGGGTTTAAGTTTCCGGAACTATGGCGAATACGTAAGAAGAATTGAGGCAGAAGATAAATTCAAATATGTTCCGAAAGATGAATACCTGCTTCCGCATACTTGTACTACTTTCCCGGGGTTCGATATGTCGATAAGCGACTTAACAAGATATGAAGAATGGGAGCGTGACTTCACACTGCTTGAAGCAAGAAAGACGGTGCCTAATCTGAGTATAATCAGGCTGGGTAATAACCACACCGCGGGAACACGGAAGGGTACATTAACTCCCCGCGCCTTTGTCGCGCAGAATGACTTCGCGGTCGGGAAACTTGTAGAAAGAATTTCAAAGAGCGAGATATGGAAGGAGAGCGTGATCTTTATAGTTGAGGATGACGCGCAGAACGGTTCAGATCACGTGGACGCGCACAGGTCAGTACTGATGGTCATAAGCCCGTACGTAAAACGAAATCACGTTGATCATAATATGTACACTACTTCGAGCGTTCTTAAAACGATTGAACTGATACTCGGGCTGACGCCTATGACGCAGTATGATCTCTCAGCCAGGCCAATATTGAACGTATTTAAGGTTCCGGCAGATACTAAGCCGTTTAAATCAGTCCCCCCGAAATGGGATATTAAAGAAATGAATCCGCCTGATGCATATGGCAGCATACGTTGTGAAGAATTGAACCTTGCTGTAGAAGATGCGATACCGGATGTTGAGTTTAACGAAATAATCTGGAAGTCAATAAAAGGCGCGAATTCGGTAATGCCACCGCCCGTGCGCAGCGCGTTTATAAATTATATCCGGGAAGATGATGATGAAGAGGATGAGGATTGATTAAATAAGTCTGTGGCTTCATAACACCAAGTTGGAACGCAGATGACGCAGATAATTCAGATGACCGCAGATAAAAATAAAATCACTTCATTCTGGTGGGAGAAGAGGATATCTGTGGTCATTCGCCGCATCTGTGTTATCTGTGTCCCATCGCTGCAATTATTCTTAAGAAGAAAAGTCTAACTGGTGTTTTTATTAAAATAATTCGACCTCAATAATCAATCGGGAGTTTGTTCAGTTCTTCCGCAGTAAAGACAGGGCCGTCGATACATACATACGTACTGCCGATATTACATCTTCCGCATTTTCCTAGTCCGCATTTCATCCGGTTTTCAAGTGTGGTGACGATCTGTGACGGCGAGAATCCCATTTTCTCAAGTTCAAGGAGAACATATTTGATCATTATGGGAGGGCCACAGGTGATCGCAACGGCATTCATAGGGGATACAGCGATTTCCTTAAGAACGGTCGGTACAAAGCCAACCTTGCCGTTCCATTCCTTTGTTTCTCCCCCCGGGTCCACAGTTTTAATGAAGTTAATATCGCTTCTGTTTTCCCAGCCGGTAAGTTCGTCTTTATAAACCAGGTCGTTAACGGACCGTGCCCCAACAAGGATTGTAATGTCATTAAACATCTCCCTGAGATCGAGCACATTCCAGATCAGGGAGCGGAGAGGCGCCAGCCCGATTCCACCGCCAATGAATATCAGGTTCTTTCCGTACATATTTTCTATGGGGAAATGGTTGCCGTATGGCCCGCGGAAACCGATTGTATCGCCGACCTCAAGACTCCTCAGAGCGTTTGTTACTTTTCCGACTACCTTAAAGCTGCATTCAATGTACTCTTTCCGTGTCGGAGATGAGGCTATACAGAATGTAGATTCTCCTTCGCCGAATACTGAATACTCTCCGAACTGACCGGCCTTAAAGGTGAACGCTTCCGCGATCTTCGGATCATCAAAATGAAGCTTAAATGTTTTTGTATCGGCAGTCTCCCACCTGATCTCATCAATTATTGCTGTAAAGGGTTTATAAATGTTTTCCATATCAATGTCAATAGGATATTAAATGTTAGCTTCACATCCGCACAGTTCGGCGGCGGCTTCGTATATGTCAATATTCACCGGGCACTCTCTAATGCATCTTCCGCAGCCTGTGCAGAGATGCGTGTCAAACCGGTCGTGATAATATTTAAACTTATGCATCAGCCTCTGGCGGTAGCGTTTATTCTGGGCATCGCGCGGATTGTGTCCTGAGGCGTGCAGAGTAAAGAGAGGGAACTGGCAGGCATCCCAGTTCTTTTTCCGGATACCCTTGTCGTACCTCACCTCATCAACAATGTCGAAGCAGTGGCAGGTCGGGCAAAGGTAGGCGCAGCTTCCGCAGCCGAGGCATCTGCTGAATTCATTCCAGTATTCACTCTCAAAGTTAGTGTTCAGCGCTTCTTTGATCTTTGGCAAATCCAGCGGGGCGCGCATATTCTTTTCCGCGGCCTCGTACAGATCGCGTCCCGGATCAGGCTGTTCCTCCGGTATTATGTTATTTATTGTACGCGCAAGATCTTCCCCGCGCTCAGTGGAAATGAACGCGAAGAGTGAGCTGTCTTTGCTTTTCTTCAGAAGGATATCACTTCCTTTGGCGCTGTCCGGACTTATCCCGAAACTTGTACAGAAGCAGGCATTGTCGGGATGCTCGCACGCGACGCTGATGAGTGTGGTGTTGTTTCTTCTTGTAAGGTAGAACTTGTCTTGATACACATAAGAGAATATTTTATCAATAGCATCGAACGCGGCGGCATCACATGGGCGCAAGCCAATGATAACGCTTTTTTCTTCCGGCACTTCAACATCGCCAATCCGCAGTTTCTTCCCCTCATACGAGAACCGCGCTACCGTTTCTGTCATAGGGAAGAGATGTTCCTTCGCGGGGCGGACTGTGTTAAGTACTTCATCAGGGGAAAGGACTTCATCAGCGCTGTTAATGAAATCGAAACGTGTAAGTTTATTCCGGTTTACCGGCGCGATCACTTTATAATCAAGAGAAAGCAATGTTTCAACCAGGTCTTTATATGTTCCGGTGATCTTAAAAATCTTCATTTGTCTTCCTACCTAATAAATTCTTCTTTATCGTCATAACGAAAGTCAGCAAAGACAGGTTTAGCCTCTGCCGATTCACCGGCGCGATAACCAAAATTGTCAAAGACTTCTTTAGCCATTTTCCTGTTCAGGAGACCAAGAGGGATATTCTGATGGCAGGCTCTCTCACACTCACCGCATCCGATGCAGCGCCCCGCAAGATGGAACGCGCGCGTGATATGCCAGCTAAGGTTAGCGGCGGTAGAAGTATCGGGTTCAATCCATCTCGGGGTCGTCTTATCTGTTATGCACCGCTCACAGTAGCATAACGGACAAGCCTGCCGGCACGCGTAACACTTAACGCATTTCTCGAATTCCTTCATCCAGAATTCCCATCTTTCATCCGGAGACATTGCGTCAAACTGTTCAAGCGCCTTGAATCTTAATGTTGGGTCGATTTCAACCGGAGCAGGGGTTTCACCGGCGAGGGCGTCATAATCTTTCGGAACACGCTGCGCGCAACTCTTGCATTTTCCCTGCTCAACTCCGTGCTCATCTTTCACACCATTGCAGGGGACTGCGATGAGGTATACCTGTTCCCGTTTCAGTTGATTTTCCTGTATGAGCACATTCACGGTTCTTGCGTCGCAGGCTTTAACAACCAAGGCTACCGGTTTCTCCCCGATGTTACCGTACTGCCTGGTAAGATAGATGGATAAATTGTTAACACAGTTTTCGTTAAAGGTCAGCTTTTGTGCTGCCTCAGGCGTTCGTGCAAAAATTGTTTTAGTTTTACCGGGGATGGTACCCGGCGTGTAGCCGATAACCATCGAAACATCCCCGCGTTCAAGTAATCCTTGTGCTATATTCTGAAGTGTTTCCATTATTTTTTCCTTATGCAGTTACTTCCTCAAGGGGTTCCGGTTCCAGTTCCTTATAAGGGAAAGAGAGTTCAGAAATCCTCTTGTAGTTCGTGAAGGGGCCGAGTTCCCTTACTTCGTTAGTTACCTGTGTTACAAGCTGAGCCCACTTAGCGCCCTCGGCCGCGGAGACCCAGGCGAACTGTATTCTTCTGATATCTATACCTACGAAGTCAAGAAGCTGGCGAAATACAGTAAATCTTCTACGCGCGTGAAAGTTACCGAGATTATAATGGCAATCATTCGGATGGCACCCGCTTACGAGCACTCCGTCCGCGCCGCTTTCAAATGCTTTAAGCAGCAGGTTATAATCAATCCTTCCGGTGCAGGGGAGCCTGATTATACGAACGTTAGGTTCGTATTTCAGTCTGCTCGTTCCCGCGAGGTCGGCACCGGTGTAGGTACACCAGTTGCAGACAAAGGCAACTATGTTCGGTTCAAAATCGTGTTTTATTGTTTCTTTATGCTGACTCATATCATTCTCACACAAATAACGAATTAATTTCCGAAAAGATCTGCTCATCAGTAAAACCCGCGAGATCAATTGACTTCGAACGGCAGACAGATAAGCAAGTTCCGCACCCCTGGCATAAGCCCTGGTTTATGTAAGCAACGTTCTTAATAAGTTTTCCCTGCCTGTTGACGATGGCTTTATTATCAATCGCTTTATAAGGACACGCCTCGATGCAGAAGCCGCAGCCGGCGCAGGTGCTTTCATAAACTTTTGCTACATAAGGCTCACGTTCAAGTTCCGTCGCGCTGCACAATCCGAGTACTTTAGCCGCGGCAGCGGATGCCTGCGCGACTGATTCCGGTATATCCTTCGGCGCCTGGCAGGCTCCGGCAAGGAATATTCCGGCGCTGTTTGTCTCAACCGGTTTAAGTTTAGGATGGGCTTCGGAAAGGAAATGATATTTGTCATAGCCGACTCCGAGTTTTTGGGCGAGCGGTACAATATCCGGCTGTGCGGTGATGGCAGTTGCAAGTACAACAAGATCGGCGGCAATTTCAACCTGTGAACCGCTGAGAGTATCCGCGCCCTTAACGATCAGTTTATCACCCTCACGGTAGATCTTAGATACCCTTCCGCGGAGGTAGATGGCGCCGTCCTCTTCGATCGCACGACGCACAAATTCATCATAATTTTTTCCGCCGGCCCGTATATCCAGATAAAAAACAAATGCCTGGCCGTGATGCACTTTATGTTTATAGAGCATCGTATGTTTTGCCGTATACATACAGCATATCTTTGAGCAGTATTCCATTCCCTTCGCCTTATCACGGGAGCCGACGCACTGGAGAAATACTACCGTTTCCGGGACTTTGCCGTCTGAGGGCCTTTTCACCTCTCCGAATGTCGGGCCGGAAGCGCTCAGCAGCCTTTCGAACTGAAGAGAATCAATAATGTCGGGGTCTTCTCCGCATCCATATTCGCCATATCCTTTAATACCGTTCTTGTTATTCTTCCCGATATTATACATTTCATATCCGGTGGCGACGACGATCGCGCCAACCTTTATATTTATAAACTCGTCAGTCTGGTCAAATTTTATCGCGTTCCTGTCGCAGAACTTCTCGCACGCTTTACATTTACCGTTCTTAAAATATGTGCATCGTTCCTTATCAATAACAGGAATGTTCGGAACGGCCTGCGGGAAAGGAATATAAATAGCAGGGCGCTTTCCCAAACCTGTATTGAACTCTGAAGAGATCTTCTTCTGCGGACATTTTTCTTGGCAGATGCCGCATCCGGAACAGATGGAGTCATCAACGTATCGTGCTTTTTTTCGAAGGGTGACGTCAAAGTTCCCAATGTAGCCGGTCACGCTTTCAACTTCAGTATAAGTATATAGCTTGATATTTTTATGAGAGTTCGCGCTTACCATTTTTGGTGTGAGGATACACTGCGAACAGTCGAGAGTTGGAAATGTCTCGGAAAGCTGTGCCATATGTCCCCCTATGGACGGAGACTTTTCAACCATTACAACTTCCTGATTACCGTCCGCGATATCCAGCGCTGCCTGAATACCGGCTATACCTCCGCCGATAACAAGTGCTCGCTTGGTAACAGGAATGCGGATCGGTTCAAGAGGCGTATTCCTTTTAACTTTCTCCACCATAAGCCTTACAAGGTCAACCGCTTTTTTAGTGGCGAGCACCTTATCTTCGTGCACCCAGGAACACTGTTCCCGAATGTTCGCCATTTCGCAAAGAAATGGGCTTAGTTCCGTTTCCTGCACCGCGCGCCGGAAAGTTTTTTCGTGCATAAGGGGGCTGCAGCTTGCTATAACAACGCCGGTCAGATTATGCTTTTTAATAGCATCCTTAACCATAATCTGCCCCGGATCCGAACACATATATTTATAATCAACCGAATAAACCACATCTCTCAGTTTAGCCGATTCCTTTGCCACTACCGAACAGTCAACAGTCCTGCCGATATTTTCTCCGCAATGACAAACAAAAACTCCAATTCGTGCCATATATTTACCTGATTAAAACCTTGCAATTACAAAATGTTTTTAGCTCTGAGTACCGGATAGGGGTCAACAAGGTGGGAGTCAAGCCCAAGTTTGGAAGGGTCAATCCCTAATGCCAGTCCGAGAAGCTGAGTAATGTATAAAACGGGTGTGCTGTAATCCGCACCGAATTTCTTGCCAATCTGCTTTTGCCGCATATCGAGATTAGCGTGGCAAAGCGGGCAAGCGACCGCGATTACATCCGCGCCGGCATTCTTCGCTGAGTCAATTATCTTTTTACTCAAGTCGAGAACGATCTCTGTTTCCGGAATAGCGAGGCTTGCGCCGCAGCATTCTGTTTTGAATGCCCACGGAACTGATTCCGCGCCAGTCAGATTCGTAAGCTCATCCATTATAACAGGATTCTCCGGATCGTCGAGTTTCATTACCAGTGAAGGACGCAGAAGAAGGCATCCGTAATAGTTTGCAACCTTTAATCCCTTCAGTGGCTTGGAAAAAACTTCCTTCAACCGTGAATAGCCGTATTCATCGCGGAAAAGCTGAATGATATGGAGAATACGGACGTTTATATCGGTCCGGCTTCCGGTGATATATCCGACTCTTTCAGCGGTGTACCCGGAGTGCTTTACTTCAAAGTCCGCGGAACGGAGCCGGTTAAAACAGGCGGCACAGGGAGCGACGACAGTGTCGAAACCCTGGTCGGCAGCAAGTTGCAGGTTAGCGAAGGGAAGCGCAATACCAAGTTCCTGATTGGTCGTATGCGCGGGGGTTGCGCCGCAGCATATCCATTTATCAATTTCCTTCAGTTCAAGGTCAAGTTTGTCACATACTAATTTTGTTGAATCATTAAATTCTTTGGCAGTCGCGTGAAGTGAACAGCCGGGGAAATAACCGTAGTTCATAATTAATGCTCAGCTTTCTCTTCTTTTGATGAAGAACCGGATACAGCTTCAGATTTATCAAAAATTTGTTTTACATTTTTATTCCCGCTCATTGCCGGTTTAATGGCTATTTTCCCTTTACGGAAGAGGCGGGCGCCAAGTTCAGCGTCTTTAACCGGCTGCCCGGACATCAGGTTGAAACCGGCGGTAAGCCCAAGTTCAAAAAGCCTGCCGGTTGTTTTTACCGAACCAAGGAACAGTTCAGAAAAAACCGCGACATCCCTTTCAGGTTTTCTTTTTTCTTTTAGCGCAAGTATCCTGACCGACTCCATAATTTTCGCAACGTCAATTTCCATCGGACAACGTTCGGAGCAGGTGTTACAGGCAGCGCAAAGGAAAGGAGTTCTTGAATCGAGGGCTTTATCCCGTTGATTAAGCTGAATGAAGCGGATCACTTTTGTTGGGGTATCATCAATATAACCGCCTACTGTGCATCCCGCGGCGCACTTACCGCATTGATAGCAGTCGAATACATTTGCGCCGGAGATGTCTTTGATTTCGCCGGCAAACGCACCGGAACTGAGATTAAGAGTAATATGCATAAAATTCTGATGAAGAGTTTATTTCAAAATATAGTAATTGGAATTGTGGTAAAGGTAGAAGAGGAATACTGTCTGTCATTAAAAAAAGTAAAGTCGAATTAATTATCCAAAACTGTACTTCAAATTTAAGAATAGTTGAAGCTCTTATTCAACAGAAAAGAGAAACAATCGGTTGCCAAATACGAATAGTTGCTGATTATCAATCAAAATGCGAATATGAAATGTTATACACAAATTGATAGGGAGATTATGCAAGTCCAGTCGAAATACCCTAGGCTCCTACAATACTAAGATACTTTCTTTGAGTTCGTTTTAGACAGTTCACTTAGCTTTCGATTAAGTAAAAATGTTTTATCTGTATTATTTATTTTTCTCATATTCCGCTCATTATCCAATAAAGTAACAGCTATCCAGTATGACCTCATCTTGCCGGTTCTCCAACGTTTAACATTCCTCAGTCGTTTCTCAAGTTGTGAGTTTACGTTTTCGATTATATTCGTTGTGCACAAGCTTTTTCCGAGATGCTTCTTAAGTCCCAACTTGTGAATTGTCAATGTTTCTTCCATTCCTTCCAGCAACGATCTGTGAGCAGACGTGTTTATCCTCTCCAGCTCCGAGGCTATGTCTATTAACCCACGCTTTGCTTCATCATAACTCTCCTGGCTATTGGCAAACCGTAGCTTTTTCCGGTATTCCTCCTGTTTTCATCGCTGAAGTAGCTGACGACATTTTCTCGTTTAGGCCACTGACATCTCTGTACCAGCACTTTCTTCCCAAATACGCTGTCAACCGCTTTTTTATTCCTCGCAATCAGTTGCAGACAATTAATAATCCGTTTTCAAACCTTAGATTCCTCCTTATCAAATCAGTATACAATCCGGTGATTGACTCCTCATTCTCTGTCGTCGTATGCACAAAACCCAGCATTATCTTGTCTCCCACCGAAGTGATCCCTACCGCAGGAACCACTTGTTCCATCGCAAAATATTTTCCGTCTATCATCATTGCCACTATGTCTTAATTGCCAAGATCGCACTCAAAGAATTCTTTCATTGCAGCTTCGGCGTTTACTACAAACTTTCGGCTTATTACACTCTGACTGATTCCAAAACTATCTGCCAGTGTCTACCCAACTAACCCATACTTAATTTGACTTATTCCATTTACAATCGCCTTGACCATTTTTACCGGTATCGTAACATCCTTTCGTATTCTTCTGTAGGCTTCCGGTTCGATGCATTCCCTGCTGACTTTGTGCCGCAACCTGGGGACTTCTATCGGTGATTTTACCCCCTGCGTTGTGAAACTTCCCGGATTGCTGCCCCACCGGGGATATTCCTTCCCACTTTCATATTTTTCTCCGCTTTTATCTTCCACCTCCCTGGCCATTACTTTCCGTAACGTTTCTGCCAGTACTTCTCTCAGGAAGAAATCGGGATTTATTTTCTGTAGTTTTTTAAGCTCATCTACAGTGAATTCAGATGGTTTCTTTGTATCTTGCATTTATAAAGGCTCCTTTTTGATTTGTTTTTGTTTGCAATTATAAAATTAATCATTTGGGGGCCTTTTTCTATAAAATTTCAACTAAGATAGAATATACTCTGGGAGTTTTATTCGCCTCTGCAGAAGGAATACTCCGGCATCTCCGGTGAAAGTTTTATTTATGAATTAAAAATATAGGAGTTTCCGGTTCAAATAACTTTGAAAATTAGTTTTATTCTTTCTGGCTTTTATCTATGTTACTGTAGTCAGTCCGGGAAATTACTAATCTCAGTTAAATCTGCCGGCGCCCTGAATATTTCACACTGGCAAATTAATTCATTGATTTTATTGCAGAAATTTATTTACGGCAAAAAATGAAAGAACTCGCAATTTATTCTGCCTTCTGTGTTTTTCTTGTTTGTATCACATCGTGTATTGAGTTGCCACAGAAGGATCCGGTACTTCCTATCCCGGCCTACGGCAATAATCCTCCCGACTCATCACTCGAACAAATCATATTTAAATATGTAAAACATTTTCCTAACGAAACGGAAATAGCCATCGGGCTTATTTCCGGCGATTCAACTTCTTACTATGGAATCAAGCGCAGGAACGATTCGCTCATATCAGTTGATAACAGGAATTCAGCTTTTGAGATTGGATCAGTCACTAAAACCTTTACTGCCACTCTGCTCGCAAAACTGGCATATGAAGGGAAAGTATTACTTGATGATCCGGTGAAAAAATTCCTTCCGGTAAAAATGCGGCAGAGTTCTCTGGGCGGTAAAGAAATAACCCTGAAACATCTTGCCAATCATACGTCAGGAATCCCAAAAGAGCCGGAGAATATAAGTTTTGATTGGTCCATAGAGGGCAGTCCATATAAGGTTTATGATAAGACCCGCCTTTATTATTACATCTCTCAGCAGCTTGTTCTTCGGTCCGTGCCCGGGGAAAAGAGGGAATATTCAAATCTTGGAGGCGGACTGCTTGGTCACATCCTTACACTTATCACAAATACTTCTTATGAAAGCCTGCTGCTTGAATCGATCTGTGAACCCCTGGGCATGATCCGAACTTTTGTTTCCATTGACAGCGCACGTCTTCAGTATCTGGTACCCGGAAGAACTCCTTCAGGAGATAAAACTGCTAACTGGGATCTGAATGTACTCACCGGCGGCGGCGGGATAAAATCAACTGCTGAAGATCTATCGAAATATCTGAGTGCACAGATAAATGATACAACATTTTATTACCTGACTCAGAAACCCACATTCCAATACACTGAAAATAATGTTGCCGGACTTGGCTGGGCGTGGTATGCAGACAGAGTTAAGAACAGGAGATATGTTGACGCAACAGGTGGTACCGGCGGATACTCCTGCATTGTAATCTTTGAGCGGACGACAAAAAAAGCTATTATTCTTCTCACGAATGTCTCCGCGTTTCTTGCATCTAAAGGTGATTATATCTCAAAGATGGGCATCGAAATACATAATACTTTGTATAAAGATGATTTTAAGCAAAACTAAAATCAAGGTACTCCAATGAAAGCAGTATTGTGTTCATGTGTTATAATGCTTGAATTTTTATTGATTAGTTGCAGGCAAATTCCTAACGAATACAAAGAGTACCTGCACGAATACTCGGTCCCCGTGGAGTATAGAGAGGTTTTTCCTATTCACGGAGAGGGGAGGTTAAAAATCCCTGAGATCATCTCCCGCGAACAGGCGAAGGAGGATGTCCTGATGATGGAATATCTTATAAGAACTTCATATGCCGGCTATGAATACTGGATCACTAAGGGAGTTGATTTTAATGCTTTTTATCAGGGCATATTTGAAAACCTTGATAAAAATGATTCAGTTACCACCTATGACCTTGAAAAAGAACTTTCAAACATTTTCAATAATATCTACGATGGACACATAGCTCTGGGGGGGCGGGTTCACAACTGGGCATATAAGCACAAAGCTGCTTATTTCTGTGATATTATTGTCGAAAAGGAGAACGACGGAACCTACAAAGTAATTGACTCGAAAAATCCATCTGTAAAAGAGGGTGACACATTCACGCAGGTTAATCCCGAACAGTTTCTGTTTCGTACTCTTTCTTCCGAGAGGGTGAAGCAATATCTTATTGGTAAGATTTCACCGGTTAACGTTTATGCGCAAAAACTTTCCTTCAATGATAAAGAGATTGAAATTTATTTTCGCAAAAGCAGACTGATGTATTCAGAGTTTAAAGATCCGAAACCTTTTTATATCTACCGGTTAAATAACATACCTGTTATACGGGTAACAAGTTCTGCGGATCATCTTTATCCCGAAATGCTGAAATTTATGGAAGCGGGAAATGAATTAAAAAATGAGAAGACGTTAATCTTAAACCTATTCTATCATGGAGGAGGTTCTTCGTATTATCCGCAAACTTTTATGAAGAACCTTAACGGAAATTCTGACTGGGATATAAATTGGGCAATGACGACATCTCCGGCAATAACGGAGTACTTCGCGAAGATCGACATCAGCAGCATAAAGGATATCTCTCCGCAATACAAAAACTGGATCAAAATAAATTCTGATAAGTTTGAAGATTATAAAAGAAAGCCGGTAAAGGACTGGGAATTTGGCGCTGCGAGCGGAGCGGGAAAGAAAGGCACCTATGAGGGAAGACTGATCATTTTGACCAACAGGCGAATTTTATCCGCAGGGGAGGGGATGATCGGGGCGTCGCAGTCGGTGAAGAATAGAATTATTATTGGTGAGAATACTGGCGGTGTTGCCCAATTTTCTGACCTCTGCGAATTTTATCTGCCAAATTCAAAGTTCATTCTGAGATTACCCAGGCAGTTCCTGATCATACCGGCTTTAGAAGAATGCCTTGGATATATTCCGGATTACTGGCTTGATACAAATCAGCCGGTGGAGGAAGTTATGAGGTGGCTCGAAAACCGGAATAGCTATCAGTTCAGATACGGTGAACCATTTAATGAATTCCTGAAAAAAAATAATTATGCCAATGTACTGCCCGAGAAGTTCAGCATAGTTCCTCCATCTGTTGGTATTCCAGATGAATTAAAAAAGTTTTCGGGGAAATGGTTTGGAGTGGCTGATGGTATTCTTGATAATATATTGATAGTTGAAAAAATTATTAACCGCCACGAGGCTGAAGTAATTTACTCCTGGGGTGTTGCTTTTCAGTGGGGAGTTGGAACGCCCGGATGGCAGAGATATACGGCTTCTATTGAAAACGGGATATTAACGATAAGGGACAAAAAGCAACAGGTGAAAATCACTTATTCATTCAATCAAGATGGCACATTAAACTCGGTATATGAACGCCCCGGGGCAATTTCGAAGACAACTTTGATGCGGATGAATTAATCGAAACAGGCATTTGATTGAAAACAATAAAGCCACGAAATAATGTTTAACTCGGAGGTAAATAAAAAGCGAAGAGAAACGAAAATAATCAGCTTCCAAATGTGAATAGTTGCCGATTATCAATCAAAATGCGAATGCGAAATGTTCCACACAAATTGATAGTTGACAGTTTGAATAAATTCCGCTTTTTAATATTTTGTGATAAACAATTAATGGATAAATAAGTTTTGAGGATAAGTATGAGGCTTCTTCAAGTATTATTATTTTTCCTTTGGATCTTTATTATTAACAGTTGTACTTCCTATGACGACTCTCCTCTGGTATATCCGGAAGGATGGAATGCAACGGACACAACGAATGGAGAATCGCTTCCGCGACGCTTTACTTTGCTTCTCGGTGAAAGTGTGAGGATTAACAGCGCCGGAGTAACAATAAACTTTTCTGCTATCTATAAAGCATCTTCTGAGAGTTATCAGGTTGTTATTCATTATTATTATGATAACAGCTCCTATGAGATATTTTATGTCAATTCAGACGCTCTGCCCGCACACTATATTCTTAAAAGCATGCCACCTTACAAAACGACTTTCACTAAACTTCAGTTTCTGACTGGCTTATGGCATTTGGAGATAGAATATAATCGGTATTTTAATTTATAAGTATTCTGAAATAAGCAAGGACTCTCCTGCAAATATTCGGAACATTGGAAAACTAAAGCTTAGATGGATTTATTGAAAACAACTGTTTTTGGCTCAGTTATTCTTTGCATAATGCTATCGGCTAACATTTCTGCGCAAAGCCCTGCTCTCAAATTGATATTAAAAGCCGGCGTATCTGAATATGGTTCAGTTCAGGGTTTGCAGATTAGCGGAGGAAGCGGGCCGGGAGTGTGGTATATTGGACCGATTGTTGGTGCCGGAGTGGAAGCTGATCTAAATAATAATTGGCACACCCAATTCACCGTTGAATTTTCTTATAATAAATATGGCGAAGAGGTTTATTATACCGAATCGCTTGAGAGGGGTAAGAACAGGGTGATAGATTTAATGGCTAATCTTAAAAAGCGGTGGGGCTGGTTCTATATTATTAGCGGAGCGGGCTACTCATTTCAAAAAAATACCGCTACATATTCTTCCGGTTATTTAAGTTCCGGAGCATACTTTCACTACCTCAAATATGAGGCTTCGTCCTCAAATGTCTTTACCGGTTTGTTTGGGCTTGGGGTAGAGTTTGAATTGACCAGAAGTGCCGGAATTTTTCTTGAAGGTACCTGGAGGCTGAGGAAGTATGTTACGCCGGTGCTACAATTGGGGATTAGCCAGAAGCTTTAATCATTTTGCGTGTTAAACCGCTGTATTTTATTCTTTGACTCTTAAATAAATTTCATACACACTTTTACCTTCACTCATTCGGGTGATTTCAATCTTTTCACCGTTTTCCGTTACCACCTGTTCGTCAATTATATAATTAAGAAGAGACTGATACGCGGGAAGGCGTATTTCCGGGAGGGGGCCTTGAGAACGGGTACGCAGGTATTTACCTGAAAGTTCCATTAAAAAATATGGTTCGGGGACTTCAAACTTTGCCGGGACAACCACACCGCAGATACTTCTCAGTTCTTCTCCGGTTTTCCCGAGGGGATTATCTAATAATATACATACTCCTGTGCCCGGATTGTGACTGATGCCGGCCCCGTCAAGGTACTCCCTGACAAGCGAGATGCAGCTGTCCGTTAACGTATAGGCGCCGGTGAATATTTTGCAGATGCAATATATTGGATCGGTTATGTTTATGATTTCAGCGTTTGGCATATATGCGGCGGAAAAAATGAGCGGATACAACTATACCCCAAACCCCTCTCCTTGTTAAGGGAGAGGGGTTGGAGATTTAATAATCATTAGTTAAATACTCAGATCAACTCCAAACCTGAGGGCAAAGTCAGGGATGCCAAATACAACTACGCCCACACGGAGCGAGTTAAAAATTGTATATTCCCTGCTGAGGGAAAGCCCTGTCGGGAGCGGAAGGTTCAGGAAATCTTTCAGTGATTTCGACTGTGACGGATCGCCGAAGCCTTTCACATTGGCATCGCCAATAAATAATCCGCCGCTCATAATGTAATGCGGATTCGTATATTTGGTGTATTTCCTGAATAACTGGAAAATCAGTCCGTCAAAATCGAAGAACATCGCCCTGAAGGGAAGCAGCGCGAAGCCCCATCCTTTAAGCTCATCCTTAAACTTCAGGTCAATCGCGCCCTTGAATCCGATATTTGCTTTTTTGGTTATTTCATACGGTTCAAGTTTGTAGGAGAGATCACTGATATACTTGACAAGATTGAACGCAACCGCGTGTTCCCATACAGGCGCGTCAACTCCTATTGTGATAGTTGACGGGAATGAAAACTCGGCTCCTTTCGGGAAAGGATTATTAACGGGTTTTGTAAGATTCGGCTTATCGAGTTTTAACGAATCGATGAGAATATCGAGCGCGTCCTCATCTTCTCCAAGCAGCCTTCCTTTCATAAAACTGGGCTGATGGCCGTAGCTGTATGCTTCGTCATCCGAGAGTTCGAATTTCGGAAGAATGTCAACCGCGAACACGAAGTTGAAATCGCGGAAGTTATGAGTCGCGCCGAAACGGAAGCCCCACTTTGTTGAAGTGAAATTTCCGTTCAGTTTCCAGTTGAAATTATTTGATTCGCCGAGAGATGTGTTGATGTTCGGGTCATTCGGATTATTGTAATGATATTCCTGGTTTTTATTCATTATTATCATTCCGTCCACATTCAGCAGGAGGTTAAAATAATTTGTAACCTCATATCTTGCTACCGCAAGGCCAATGTTGGTAGTACCGTATTTTCCGTTATACACCTGGTATCCGCCTCCCAACGTCATACTGTTTACGCGGAACAGAAAGTTGAAAGCAAAGGTGCTCTGAAGTGGTAAATCAATTATAACTTCTTTGCCTGATACGCTTTTTGTCGAGTTTAGCTTCGTCTTTATTCCGGTCATATACATATCAATGGAAAGGTCCATTGGATAATAAACACCGAAACCAAGCACTAACTTATCGTAAACCGGGAAGGAAATCGCGAATGATCCAAACGCCGCGGGCTGGCCAAATTCGAAACTCGAAGTTTTTCCGTACTGCTTATAGCCATTTTTATCAAGTATAAAGGTGTTTGTATCCTTTAGAAAATCGTCAGTTGTTAATTTTAACGATTCGTCTACCAGTTTATTAAAATCAACGCCGAGGGCAGATGAAGTAATAGTAAATTTTGAATCGAAGAATATACTTGCTTTATTAAGGAGTGCAAGTTCTGCCGGGTTGCTGAAAATTGTAGCGGAGCTGACACCGATACGGGGGGAGAAAACACGTCCGAAGTTACCCGAACCGAGGCCGCCTCCCATAGTGTTAATGCTTGCCTGCATATTCATACTGAACTCGCCGCCACTGTAATATTTCATTGACGGTGTGTTTGAGGACTGGCTCCAGACAGGTATGCTGAAAGCGAATAAAACCAATAAATTAATAAGTATCTTTTTCATTTTGCGCATCCTCTCTTAAAACTCAAATCCGACAGAAATTCTCGATGTGCTCGAAATCTCTTCGCTCACATTTGAATAATCAATTAACAGTCTGGATCCCTTGAAGAATCCAATATTCAGCCCGATACCGAGCATAAATTTTTCATCGCGTACGTTATTAATATTATTCTGTATGCCTATTCTTGTATATAATATTTTGAACAGCCTCAGTTCAACGCCTCCTCGGATCTTATTATCCACGTCATCAACAAACGAGGGGCTGTAATCAGCTGTTATAAGAAGTTCATCAATTACCCTGAAGGAACTCCCAATCGTAGTCTCAAAAGGAACCACCTCAGAGTAGCTTCCTTTTGCTTTTTTATCGGGATTGTCAACTTTACTGTCCCAGAAAACTGGGGAGTAGATGTCTTTAAGCATCAGGCCGAGCATTATCTTCTCATTAAGTCTGTAGAGCGCGCCGATATCAAAACCGATTCCGTTCGCGCTACCTTTCACCTGGTTCAGTATTCCTTCCTGTATTTCGTCAGGTTCGAAGAGGATGTAATCGGAAGCGTTGATCGAGTTGTTTCCGAATGAAGCCCTGCGGTACTTAAGCGAAGCACCGACGGATAGTCCTTTAAGAACTTCACGGGCATAGGCGGCCTGGAGTGTCATCTCACTCAGCGCGTCATCGCCGGTATAGATAAACGCGAATCCAAGCCCCTCTATTCCGCTCTGGAACGGCATACTGTAACCGAGAAAATTGTATTTAACGAGTTTATAGTGGTTTTGAACCGCGAAGGTTGCTTCTCTGCCTTCAGTTTTCGCAAGGCCCGCGGGATTCCAGATGACGCTGTGAACGTCATTTGCCAGTCCCACAAAAGCGCCACCCATACCAAGCGGGCGTGCGCCGAAGCCGACATCAACAAAAGCAGCCGGTACGCCGGAGAGTTCCTGAGCGATAAGTGAAACTGAGATACTAATCAGTAGTAATAGTGTTAATATGATCTTGCTTTTCATTTTTAATATCCAATCTTTAGTTTAATTACCGGCTATTTAATTAAAACGACCTGTTTGAGTTCAGATACTTCGCCCGTCGGGTCCTTGGCAGTTATCTGAAGAACATATCGCCCGTTTCGTGCCATTAAACCATCATCCGTAAGGCCATCCCAGGAGATCTCCCGGATACCCGTCCTGCTTCCGTATTTGCCCGGATACTGCAAATCGTTTTGTATCAGTGTGCGTACAAGTTCTCCGCGGATATTAAAGATCCTTATAGTCACGCTTACCGGGGGTTTAGTGCTGTTCAGGAAATATGCTATCTTCATCGGAGCAACGTCCGGTGAAAAAGGCGACGGCAGCACGGAGAGATATTTGATACCGAGTGGTTCATTCGCTACCAGTACCGCGTACTGTCCAAGCCTGCGGAGAGAATTGAAAGTTAATCCCGTCGAGCCTGAAGTAACGCCCGGAACTACATCCCACGTATTGCTTTCAAAGTTGTAGAACCCAAGCACCCTCGGGCCTTCAAAGAGGCTAAGAGAGTTATCGTAAGGCGCTTCAAGTATAGCGGTTTTAAGGAGTGAATCGCCTTTCAGCGAGACGTCTCCCTCGTAAATAAAGTAATATTGTATGTCCGAGGCAACAAAAGAATTTTCCGAACCGACAGGGTTGTAGTTCTTTTTGCCAGGGCCGAACTGTTGTTTTGCCAAAGTAAGTTTGATCGTTGAGTTCACGCTGTTCGGGCTTATCGTGAAATTCATTCCCTGTTTATTTGTCAGAACAATATTTGTGTTAGGGTTAACTTCAGCATAAACGCTGAGGTCGAAGTTTCCGGAGATCTTTGATGACGCGTCAGATGCTTTTACAGCGACGTTACCGATATAGGTTGAATCCACAGGGGTAAAGAATCCGCTGTTTGTAATCGTTCCTGCCTGCGGAGGAGTAATGCTCCACTGCAGGGAATTGCCAAGGAAAACTGTCTTTGAAGAAGTGTCAAGCGCCGATAGGCTGAACTGAATGCCGCCGGCACGGTTATTGAGTTTGTCCTCAAGGCTGTTTACTGCCAGTGTTTTAAGAGGAGCGTCAGTATCGGTAATATCGAATGTATTTTTGAGAGTCACACCAAGATAACTTGCCGAGACAGTCAGTTTATATGTACCCTCTTTTGTAGGTTTGATTCTCAGCTGTGTGGAATCTCCCGCAACCGGGTAACTAATCTCGAGCGCGGAAACATCATCCACTTCCCACTTCACTTTGCCCTGGGCCGAAGCACCTGTGAATTTGCCTAAGAGTGATGCGTTTACTCCGTCCCTCACCAGAAGTCTCAGGTCATATAAATCATTTTTCCTGAGAACAGCGTTATTGAGTGCAGGATCAATCTTAATGGTACTAAGTATTCCGGCTGCTGTCGGAGTGAATGAATATTCCTGGCTGGTATATGTAACATTATTTGATGTTTCTCTAACCGTAATGTAATATGTCACCTCACTGAGATTTAACTGAGCAGGTATAGAAGCCGTCAATTTACCGCTGCTTACTGTCATAGCGACAGAGGTGAACGCAATAGCGTTGGTATTTTTATACAATACCGTTCCCTGCAGGTTCGAAGTACTTCCGTTAACGTTAACAGTAATACTGAATGCCTGATCTGCAGCCACCTCAGTTACAGGTGTGTAGCTGTAACGAAGCCTTACATCCCTTGTTACCTGTGAGTTATCAGCCGGGAGGTTGATCTGTGTAACAGACGCATCCGGCATTAGATATCCGCTCTTTTTAAGACTGATTTCGTAACGTCCAGCAGGAAGAGTATTTTCAGAGCGGAACCGTCCGGTTGAGGTAGTAATGAATCTTGTACTCGTTCCGTTTGGCCTGGTAAAAATAAGGTCAACGTTATCAAGCGGGTTAGTCCCGTCTGTAATATTTACCGTTACCTGTCCTGTTGGAAGCCTGAAGGTATCAATCTTTACGGTTTGTCCGATAGATGTTGAAAGCAGTTTTAGTACTTTTGACTGTGATGTGATACCGGTTCCGGTCATGTTTACCAGGTAAATAGTTGTATCTGCAGCACTGGGGCTTACCGGGAGATTGCTGAATGAGTAAGAACCGTTTGCCGCAGTGGTCGCGCTAAACGTTTCCGAGGATGTGGCAGTAACAGTGATACCCTGTACTCCGGTTGTGCCACTAAAAACAAATCCACTTGCAATTGCTGATGATTTGTCCAGTGTTGCGTCACGGTTGCCGAGAGACTGACCCTGTGAGAGTGTGAATGTCAGTGTATCAGGCACGTACCCTGATTTTGAAGCGATCAGAACGCATGAGCCCGCGGAGAGATTTCTGATTATATAATCTCCGTTGGCATCAGTCTGTGCGGTATACTGGCGCCCGCTTTCGGTAATACGTATGGTGACAGTTGCATCCGGGAGGGAGGTGATAACGCCTCCGTTATTCGCCTTAATCTTACCGCTTACGGTTGAGTTGTTCGCCAGGACACTGAATCTTGCATTACTTGTTCCGCCGTTGGTAATTGTAACATTTGCGGAAACCGGAGTGAATGAAAATCCGCTCCGTGATGGGGTGATGGAATACTGTTTCGCGGGTATATCTGTAAACCTTACTTCTCCGGATGAATTCGACTGTTCTGAAAGTATAGTCACGCCGTCGGAGCTGACCATGTTTACGAGAACTGCTTCAACCGGAGCTTTGGTGGATGAATCAACTAAAGTTATCACCGCGCTGCCTGCGTTTACCTGCGCGGTAAAGTCCGCCGATAATGTCTGATTAAGCGCGAGCGTTATATTCCTGTTAGCCGGTGTAAAAGTGAAACCTTGTTTTGAAGGTTCAACAGTGTAAGTCCCTGCCGGCAGGAACGAGAAAGAATACGCGCCGGTACTTGAAGAACTTGAATTTATTACATTACCCGTGGTTGTGTTTGTAAGTGAGACGGTTGCTCCTGCCGTGCCCGTGCTTCCGTTCAGGTTTGCATTAGCAACAAAAACAGAGAGGTTTGCGTTTGTAAAGCTATCAGTACCAACGGGGAGGCTGACAGTCATAGAGTCGTTTGTATAACCCTCCCTGAATATCTCCGTAAACACGGAGTAATTATTTCCCGGGCTAACGTCATTTATCCTGTAAGTGCCGCTTGCGTCGGTTGTGGTTTCGTAGAGATTGCTGGCGGAGACAGCCTTAACAGTCGCGGTGAAACCTAACGCTCCACCGGTCTGATCAGTAACACGGCCGATGATCTTTGAAGAACCGGCGGGCAGCGTAATGGGAACGCTCAGGTTGTTCGTCAGGTTGACAAGCGTTGAAGTTGTTATATAACCGGTCTTACTTGCAGTTACGGTATAGTTGCCGGGAGCGAGTCCGCCGACAGAATAGCTGCCATATGTGTTGGTAACCGCGGCGCCGCTTCCTTCGGATCCGGATACTGAAATATTAGCGTTAAGCACCGTATTATTTGCTGCGTCCCTAATCACGCCGCTGATAACCAGATTATTCGGCTGAAGGTCCGTAATATTAGATGTAACAGTCAGGGATGAGAGAGTTAAAGTAACATTATTAACCTGTGAAGAACGGTAGCCGGACTTTGTTGCCTTTACCGTGTAACTTCCGGTATTAAGGCCGGGTACTTCATAGGTTCCGCTCGCATTTGTTTCTGCGTTAAAGGTTTGGCCGCTTGCAGCGGTTACCAGCACGCTTGCACCCTGGATTGCCGAACCGGAAGCTGTGACAGAACCCTGAATTTTACCGGTAAGCCTTGTCATTACAAGGTTCTGGATTCTTGACTGTCCGTCATTAAGAACAATTCCGGCAATGGTCGTGTCCTTAAATCCTGTCTTCGAGAACGAAATGCTGTAAGTCGAACCGATAAGCCGCTGTGCTGTATAGACGCCTGATGTGTTACTAAGTATTGTAAGTCCACCGGCGCTGCTTGTTAGGTTAACGACCACATCGCTAACATTGCCGCCGTCGGATGCGGTGATAGTTCCGGTCACGATACCGAAGTTTTCATTCAGTGTAAAATTTGCATTTGACAGAGCCTGCCCGAGGCTTAAAGTAACCGCAAGACTGTCACGTGTATGTCCAGGTTTGGAAACCAAAATCTTGTAACTACCAGCCGTCGCGCCGAGTGTATAATTACCATTAAGGCTTGTGGTGGTGCTGTCAACGGTAACTCTTGTGGTCGCGTTGATCAACCTGACCACGGTGCCTGAGAGAGCTTGCTGTAAATTATTAATTACACGTCCGGTAATGGATGCAGGCTGTGCTGCGAGAGTAAAATTAGCGATCGTGGTAGAAGATGCCGCCAACACTCCGCGGTTACTTGTAACAGTGGAATAACCGGTTTTTGAGATAACCATTGTATAAGCTTTACCTGCTTCAACAGTAACGGAGTAGCCGCCGTTAACGTTGGTAACTGTCGTGCTTTGGGCCGATGGATTATTGGTTTCTCTTATAAGCACTGTCGCGGCAGAGAGAGGTTGTCCGCCGGCATTGACGTTTCCCTGAACAACAGCTGTATTCTGTACAAGGTTAAAATTATTGTTAGCACTAACCTGGCCGGGAGCAATATTAATTGTATCGGTTGCGCTGGAAATGAATCCTGATTTTGAGGCTGACTTTGCCCATCTGCCTGCCTGTACGCTCAAAGTATATGCTCCGTTATTATCCGAAACTACCGTAACGGTTGAGGTTCCGTTAGTCGCGGTGACGTTTGCACCTGCAAGCGGCTGCCCCAGGCTTGTAACAGTACCGGACATAACACCCGCATTCGCTGCCATCTGGAAGTTAATTCCGTTTAATTGCTGTCCGGCGTTAAGGTTGATAGTAACCGGTTGCGGAGTGACATAACCTGTTTTGGTTGCTCGCAGTATATGAGTTCCGGCAGGGAGGCTTAGAATGAAGGTTCCATTGCTTAATGATGTGGCGGAACCGGCGCCTTGCACAGTTACTACCGCGCCGCCGATAAGAGCTCCGCCCGGTTCCGTAATAACTCCGGAGACTGAACTCGGATTTGGATTAAGAATAAAATCCACACCTGAAACTGTCTGAGCGACAGTAAGAGTTAATTGTGTCGCGCTGTTAACTGTATAACCGGCCAGTTCAGCGGTTATGGTGAACGAGCCGTTTTTAAGGCTGAGTGAATATTGTCCGTTTGTACCGGTTGTAGCGGTTACCACCTGACCTGTTGTAGGGGTTGCCTTTACTGTCGCACCCTGAACAGGGACCTGGTTGGTTTGTCCGCCGGTACCCGTAACGGTTCTGTAAACAAATCCTGTAACCTGGTTTGCTCTCGGAACAACGGTAAAGTTCTGGTTAGTAAGATTATCTCCGGTTGCCAGGTTAAATGTTCTAGGAGTCGGGCTAATAAATCCGCTTTTGGATACTTCAACCACCCACTGTCCCGAAGAAAGATTAAATGAAAAGTTTCCGCTTCCGTCGGTTGCAACCTGCTGAACGAGGTTTCCTTTGGTTGCCTTAACCGTGGCTAACTGCACCGCGGCGTTTTCATCATTAAGCACTTTACCGGAGACGTACGCGTTATCGGCAGTTAATTTTAATGCGGAACTAAGAATCACTTGGCCGGTATCCACGTTCAGATTAAACGGAGTGGACGCGATAAACCCGGCTTTATTTGCAAATACATTATAAGATCCTCTTTCGAGGTTAATACTGAAATTACCGGAGTTTGAACTGGAAATTGTTTTAACGGCACCGTTCAAATTATTAGTAAAGGAAACAGTTGCCCCGCTGACGGTAGCATTGGCCTGATTTTGTACTACTCCTGTAACCGTTGAAGGGAGGGGCCTCAGGACGAGTGTTACGGGTGTGATCGCTGATCCTGATAAAGTGACTGTGATGGTTGAATCAACGTAACCAGTTTTCCTGCCTGTGAACAGATACACATCGGAAGGAATTGAGTCGGAGAGGCTTTGGCTGTTTGAAACGATGTAAGGGCTGAAAGGAGAAAATCCGCCTGAAGTTGAATTGATAACAACCTCAAAGTTAAGCAGGTTTGTGTTATCCAGCGACGTTTTTGCCTCGACCCTGAATTTCGACATTGCGATTTGATAATTGAATACCCTGGTAACACTGGCATTTCCCGAACCGGTAGTGGAATTAGGAATAACGAACCAGGCGTACTTTCCGCGGAGCAGGTTGGTTCTTGCAGGAAAATCAATCAGTGTGTTTGTAGTGTTCCCGTTCCAGATCGGTACGTCAATTTCCTGGTTGCTGCCGGCAAACTGAGTAACACGATTGAAAAGAAATACGGTATAACTGTTCGCGTTTGGTACCGGGTCCCATTGGAAGCGCACAGTTGAGGTGCCGAATATTGTCGAGTTATTTGCAGGAGCGGTCAGAACAGGAGCCTGAATAACAGTGCTTGCCTGGTAATTGAAACTTACAACACCACCAAAAACAGTGCTCGCGTACGCGACGTTGCCCTGATCATAAACATTTAATATTGTATAATAATAATCCTCACCGGGGATGAGAGGAATAGCGGACTGAGTGAAAGGTGATGAAGGGCTTACCTGCCCGTAAACCGCTGAATTTGTGCTTGCGATATAATCCCAGACAATGTTAGCACCCTGCACGCTGATATTCCCGAGAGAATCGGTTCTAACCAGAAACGGCGTACTTGAAACAATCAACCAGTATGAAGTTACTCCCGCAATCGGCTCCCAGCTAAAGGTGGGGGTTGAGCTAGTAATAGATCCGCGGGGTGCGGTTGGGTTTGGCGCGGTCTGTGATTCAACCACGAATTGAATTTCATTGGAATAATCAATTGCGGGATTGGACGCCGCGTTTGAGCGGATACCGCTCAGCGTATTCTGCGTTGAATTTGTTATTATTCCGTAGTAACGCCCGATAGGCAGATTCAGAGGCGCCGTATTGGACTTGAATGCTTTTCTTTTTCCTGTTGTCGGGGTTGCGGCAAATGTGTAAACACCTGACGAAGTACCGACTTTTAGGTTTGCGCCTGTGGAGAGAGTCTTGTTCCATTCAAGGATGATGCTGTCGTTTGGGGCGTAGAAGAGCTTTAATTCGGGTTTGGCTTTACCCGGCGTATAACCCTTCGGGGGCTGCGTTATAAACGTCTGCGCCGGCAGTAAGAAACTTATGCTGAATAGGAGGGCAATTGTTCTCAGAAGGAAAAACTGTTTGTAACTGAATTGCATAAACCTTCGCTTCCTGTAAAATATGAATATATAATAAACGACCGGTTTTAAGGTCCGGTTATTGCCTGTAAAAGCAAACAATAGTAACAGTTAAAAATATCAATTCAGATAACCACTGACAAATAAAATCTTAATAATTCATATAAAACAATTTTTTTAAATCATTGAATTGTTTTGACTTTTAATAAAGGAATTCTTAACTTCGCCTTTTATTGATAAATTTATCCGGAGATTCCGTATGAACCGGTTCGTAGTTGCTGTTTTCTGTTTCTGCTTATATCAAACTGTTTTTCCGCAGAATGTTAAAGTTTCTGATTACAAGGTACCGGTGAGCGAGGCGCGGAATCTCAGGCTGAACGGTAACTGGAACTGGTCGCAGCGGGGCGATAGCGTTACCTCCAACACAGCGAACAGTAATGTGGTCTTCCGGCAGTTCTATTCTTCTCTTCCTCTTGCTTGGAAATTTGACCTTGACGCTACAGGCACAAAAACCTTCGAAAAATATTCCCATTCCATAAATACTGAAGCAAGTTTCAGAAAGTATATCTGGGATCATAATGACTGGTTTGGCACAACCACCATCAAAGCGGATCATAAAAACACTTATCAGCAGATTAAATCTGACCTCTCGATCGGTTACGGTTACGGAAGGTATATCAATGCTACAGCGCTTGCCAAGGCAGTGCGTATTGAGGGACACCTTCTTGCCGACAGGGTCCTTTCACAATACCTTCCGAAAGAAACATTGATTGCAATAGCAAATATTATAGAAAGGCAGGATGAGTACCGCATCATCTACGGCGCCACGTACGAAACATACTGGTTTAATGATATCGAAAGAGAGATTAAAAAAGCAGGGTTTGAGTATGAGGTAGGTAAAACGGCTCTCGCTGTATTAAGAATGCGCCAGGTACTATTTGGCATAAACGAACTCGTCAATAACCGCTATTATGGCTGGCTTGTGTCAATGGGATTCTCACAGCCCCTCTCCAAAGAAACCAAAGCCGTACCGGTCGGTAAACCCGAACTTCAGATCAAGGCCAGTTACTCATATCCGATAAGCTGGGAGCTTCAGGTAAACACAGATTTTGAGGTGAAAACACCGATTGATTCAGCGTTATTTAAGAAAGTTGATGTCAGCTCACTGACCGAATTTATCTATGAATTAGGGAGCCGGGTTAACTTTGTAGCCACTTACCGCTTAAACCTGCGTCAGCCGGCTGCCGGGGCTACTATAGATGATCACGTGATTAATGCTTCTTTTCTCTATTACATAGAAAATAATATATCACTTACGGTTAACGGAAGCCTGTCAAAGTTCGGTGATACGCCGCAGATTTATACAACCTCACTTGGTTTGCAGTATAATCTGTTCTGATTTATTACTGACTTTTCAGCCGCCTGGCTTCATAAAAAGAGTCTAACCTTTTACTACTGCCAGAGGAGAGAGTTCTACGAGTATATCCACAAGGTCTTCCTGGTTTCGCATAACCATATCTATATCTTTATATGCGCCGGGAGCTTCATCAAGACTGCTTTTTGACCGGAGCGCGTGGATTATTCCCAACCTATCAAGTTTTTCTTTTTCCTCATTAAATGAGAGAGTGTTAATTGCCTGGTTTCGGCCTAGTTTTCTTCCGGCTCCGTGAGAGCACGAAGTGAAACTCTCGCGGTTACCTTTTCCTTTTACAATATAGCTTTTAGTTCCCTGCGAGCCGGGGATAATGCCCGTCTCACCATCCTGTGCACTGGTTGCTCCCTTGCGGTGAACAACCACATTATGCCCAAAATGCTTTTCCACTGCCGCGTAATTATGAGGTATATTAATCAGCGGCTCATACTTTATCCCGCCCGTAATAACAGATTCAAGAGCCTCTTTGACTCGTTCAATCATTAATTTTCTGTTGGCGAGCGCGAACTTTATGCAGTAGTTCATTTCACGAAGATACTGTGTTCCTTCATCAGAATCAATGGGTAGGAATGCCAACTGCCATTCCTTCGGCACGCCGGTTTTCCATCTTTCATTCAGCTGTGTCGCAAGCTTATTATAGTAGGCCGCGGCTTTAAAGCCGATGTTTCTGCTGCCGGAGTGGACCATCATCCACAAGAAACCTTCGCGGTCTCTCTGGATTTCTATGAAGTGGTTACCCCCGCCGAGTGTCCCAACCTGCGTGAGTGCGTTTTCGTACTCCTCATCAACAATTATTGTCCCTTTTGTTTCTTCATCCGGCATCAGCGATTCATCCTGCTTCCTCTGGTGGTGCTTCATACCAACGGGGATCAGTTCGCGGATCCGGCTCATTACTTTTTTGAGAGTTTCGGCTTCAATCGAAGTGAGAGATGTTTTTACGGCACACATCCCGCAGCCGATATCTACGCCGACCGCGTTCGGGATCACATAATCCTTCGCCGCGAATACTCCCCCTATAGGCATACCAAACCCGACGTGGCTATCGGGCATTATTGAAACGTGCTTAAACGCAAAGGGAAGGTTGGCAAGGTTTTTCGCCTGCTTTAATGTATCCTCGTCAAGTTCGTCGAGCCACAGTTTTATCGGAATTTTTTCAGTCGTAATTACTTTTTTCATTCGGGCGCATTCAATAATAATTGCTAATTTAACAGGTCAACGGAACAATTTTCCTTGTTCATTCATATAACTATTAATAAAAATAATCATTAGTATGATCATAGACACCCTAAATAATTACGGCTCTTACACTCATCTGAATTCACTTTTCGAGGCGGGGTTCGATTTCCTGAAATCAAATGATCTGAAGGAGATGCCTGCCGGGACTTATGAAATCTCCGGTAAAGACTGTTACGCTATTGTATCGGAAGCAAAAGGAAAGAATCCCGAAGATGCCGTGCTGGAAGCGCACAGGAAATATATTGATATTCAGTATCTCGTTGCGGGAAAGGAAAAAATTGGCTGGCGGCCGGTTGATTTCTGTGGTTTGGTTTTAGAAGAATATAACGAAGAAAAGGACTTTATGCTTTTTAAGGATGCACCGGATTTTTATATTAACCTGCGCGAAAACTATTACACAATCTTTTTCCCGGGTGACGCGCACGCTCCTATGATCTCTGATGGCATAGTTAAAAAAGTAGTAGTAAAAGTAAGGATTTGAGTTGATGTACAGACTGATATTTATCATACTCTTGACTTTATCATACTGTGTACAGTCATCCGCCCAGCAGGATGAACTTTTCAACAGGCTGCCGGGTGTGTGGGAAATGAAGAAGGAAAAGTCGTCGGTCATTGAAGAATGGGAAATAATATCGCAGTATGAAATGAGCGGGAAGAGCTATATGGTAATGGGAAAGGACACAACCCTGCTCGAGACGATTACGATCAGGAAATCTAAATCCGGGCTGGAGTATATGCCTGTCGTTACAGGCCAGAACAAGAATAAAGCGGTCCGGTTTTTACTGAAGCCAAAACCTGTCGGGGCATTTATTTTTGAAAACAAAAAACACGACTATCCTCAGAGAATAATTTACAGGTTTATCAGTGATGATTCCCTGCACGCAAGGATTGAAGGTAAGAAGAAGGGGAAGAAGAGAAGCGGGGATTTTTATTATGGACGGATTGAATAGCTTTATATAATGGGAACACAGATAACACAGAGCAAGCAGATTGTCATAGATTGCAAAATGAATTGTATTATTAAAAACTTGTATTTTATTTCCGGAGCTTTATGAACCACATACCAGAAGAATTTAATACCTTTCTCGGTCCGAAAGCAGAGAATGCGGAATTATTAACGCGCCTGATTAATAAGGTTATTGAAACGCAGGCTAACTGGCGGAAGAGCGCTTATCCTTATGACCAGGGTTTGTTTGACCCAGACACGCATACCTGTTTCAGGCTTGAAGAGGAACTGGATAAATTTCTTGAGAGGAGTAAAAAGAATTTTCCATATTTCCATCCACGCTATATGGCACAGATGCTGAAGGATCCGTCGCTCCCGACGGTGCTGGGTATGCTTACTTTTGTTCTTTCTAATCCGAATAATCACGCTTACGAAGGGGGGCCTGTCACTACCGAGATGGAGATGGAGGTAACTGATATGCTCCTGAAGATGTGCGGATATAAAGAAGGATGGGGGCACCTGGCAAGCGGCGGGTCGCTGGCAAATATGGAGGCGCTCTGGGCGGCAAGGGATTATTATAAACAGGGTCACGTGTTCTTCTCAGAGGTGTCACACTATTCGTGGAAAAGGATCTGCACTATACTAAGAATAGGTGAATTCTCGGAAATAGCTGTTGACCGGAATTTCAGGATGGACCTCAATAAACTTGAGGACGAACTGAAGATGAAAAAGGCTATGTTTGTAATGGCAAATTGTGGCTCTACGGGTACGGGAAGTGTTGACGATCTTGAAGGGATTCTATCGCTTAAGGAGAAGTACGGTTTTCATTTGCATATTGACGCGGCTTACGGCGGCTTTTTCCGCACGCTCCTGATTGATGAAAACGGCGGAGAGATAAATTCTGCCGGTGAAACGGTGCTCTCCGAACACACCTTCAGGCAGTTGAAGGCGATTGAACGGTCGGACTCAATAACGATTGACCCGCATAAACAGGGATTGATCTCCTACGGCGCGGGCGCGGTACTTTACAAGAATGAGAAACTCCGGAACGTCATTCTTAATACCGCCCCCTACACCTACCACAAAACGGATAAACCGAACATTGGTATGTTCAGCCTTGAGGGGAGCCGTCCCGGAGCTATGGCAGCGGCCTGCTATCTTACATATAAAGTGCTACCGCTTAACAATGCCGGAGTCGGGGGAGTCATCGGTAACTGCATTTCCGCATCCCGGAAATTATATGAGATGCTCTCTCAAAGCAATAAGTACAAAAACCTAACGTATCCTGATCTTGATATTAATTGTTTCTACAAAACCGATAACGGGAATACGATAGATGAGATCAATACTGCGACGCTTGCCATTTATAATCAGTTCAGTGTCGAAGCGGAAAACCCGGAGTTTATCCTTTCCAAATTTGTTTTGCCGTCGGAAACTGCATGCAGATTATTCCCCGAATACTCTAACCCGCATAACCACAACTTTAACTCACTCAGGGCAGTGCTTATGAAACACTGGTACACGATGAAAGATTTTTATTATCTGAAAGAGCTTGTTGAGAAACTGGAGGAAATTTAGCGATTGATTTCCGGTTCAATATGTGCGGGTCATCTTTAGTTTTAGGTGTACTAATAGTCATTGAAGAAGTTATCTTTGAAATCCATAGGAAGGGTACATCAGATTTTTCAAGACCCGGTTAATATTTCCCGCCATTTTCATATCTTTGACAGTTAATTTGAAAAATATATATGATAGAGATTAAAGGATTACATAAAGCCTTCGGGACCAAAAAGGTGCTTAACGGAGTTGACCTCACCATTAATGACGGTGAGACCTTAGTTATAGTAGGGCGCAGCGGCTGCGGCAAGAGCGTTATGCTTAAACACATAGTCGGGCTTCTTCATCCTGACCAGGGCATTGTTAAGGTGCGCGGGAAGAATATTCACGAGATCTCCCGCAAAGAGCTTTATGATACCAGGCGCCTCTTCGGATTTTTATTCCAGGGCGCTGCCTTATTTGACTCGCTGACCGTAGGTGAAAATGTATCAATGCCCCTGGAAGAATCGGCAGTGCCTCCTTCAAAGGAGGAAATGAACCGTCTTGTTGCAGAGAAACTTGAACTTGTCGGACTGCCGGGGACAGAAAAATTAAAACCAGCGGAATTATCGGGCGGTATGAGGAAACGAGTTGGTCTTGCCCGGGCGCTGGTAACTAACCCGGCGTATATCTTATATGATGAACCGACTACAGGCCTTGATCCTATAATGTCAGATTCGATAGATAATCTTATTAAAGAACTCGCGGGTAAACTGAAAGTAACCTCTATTGTTGTTACCCACGATATGTTCAGTGTGAAAAATGTGGCCGACCGTGTGGCAATGATGCACGAAGGAGTTGTTTACTTTACGGGTTCTCCGGACTCGCTGCTTAATTCTACCGACCATACCATTTATGAATTTATCAGGCGTACCGAAACTCTGTAATTTTTTTCTGAACCGGCTGGAACTTTCTCGGCCGTAATTGAGATGGATGTGTGTTTTTAAGGTAACCTCCGTTTTCCCTTTCTTTTCTTATATTGGAAAGAGGCTTAAGCTTAATTTGATTTTTATTAAGAATTAGATTAAACAGACAAATTTTTAAGGAATTTAGTGAACGAGAGAGAACTTGAGATTGATGAACTGAGTGAAAGGTTTAATCAGTCCCACCAGATAGATATTAGTGTTCTGCCGAAAGGCGCCAAAATTGTACTTCTTACCGGAAACTCCACATACTGGCTGGAGATGGTATATCCCCCGAAAGGAAAAGTTAAGGCTAGCGGAGGCATTTTTAAGGATGCCGGAAAAGACGGAATTATCACTTACGTCCTCGGTTCGCGGCTGAATGACAAGGATACAATTAGCCTGCAGCTAATCGTCGGGATGAACTGTGTGTTTGAAAATAACATAATCACATCCCCGATCCAGAAGTTATTTATTGAACCTATGAAACTGAAGTAAGTTATTTGTGGGCTCGGTATCAGATCAGGTAAAGAAACTTAGATAGCAGCCGGCAGTTGAATTCACAAAAACTCATCGAGAGCATAAAAGCAATTGTTCCCCTGGAAGCAGAGGAAGAAAAACTTATATCTTCTTATCTTACCGGCCGCCGCATCAGGAAACGGCAGTTCCTCCTCCACGAAAACCAGATCGCTAAAACAGCGGCTTTTGTACTTTCAGGGTGCCTCCGGAGTTATTCAATAGATGAAAACGGATTTGAACACGTGCTTCAGTTTGCGCCGGTTAACTGGTGGGTCAGCGATATGTACAGTTTCATTTCTCAGAAAGAAAGCAGGCTGAATATAGATGCCATCCTTGATTCCGAAGTTTTACTCTTCTCACGCGAGAATCAGCTCGAGCTCTTTGATAAAGTCCCGAAAACAGAACGTTATTTCAGGATCCTTACAGAAAAATCTTTGGTCAGCAGCCACCAGCGCCTGCTCGATAATCTTAGTATCCCCGCCAGAAAACGTTATGAGAAATTTTGTGCGGTTTATCCCTCACTAATAAATAAACTGCCGCAAAAACAAATTGCGTCCTTCATCGGCATTACTCCCGAATTCCTCAGCAAGATACGCGGCGAACTGCATAACCGCAAAAAATCTTAATCTGGTTTAATAAAATTTCCTAATCTGCTTTATTTTTATCCGGGCTCGGGCAGCCTAAATTTGAGTATTGATTATTCAAAAACAGGAACCTAAAACATTACGTTTCTGTTTCAATACTTAAACAGAAGAAAAATTTATAAACAATAAAGAAAGGAAAACTAAATGTCAAATTCAGTATGGGCAATTGACCCCTCACATTCAGAAATCGGATTCAAAGTTAAACATATGATGTTTACCAACGTTTCCGGTAAATTCAACACATTCGAAGCTGAGATTACAAACCAGGATGATAAGTTTGAAAGCTCTGCAATTTCTTTTACCGCGGATGTAAAATCCATTGATACTGCCAGCGGCGACAGGGATAACCACCTCAGAAGCGCTGACTTCTTCGATGTTGAGAAATTCCCATCATTAAAATTTGTATCAACCGGGATGCAGAAGTTAAGTGAAACAGAATATAAAGTTACCGGTGATTTTACTATCAAAGACGTAACAAAGCCAATTACCCTTGATGCCGAGTACAGCGGACTGATGAAAGACCCCTGGGGAAATACGAGGGCGGGTTTCATCCTGAACGGAAAAATTAACAGAAAAGATTTTGGCCTAACCTGGAATGCCGCGCTTGAAACTGGCGGAGTACTTGTAGGTGAAGATGTTAAACTTGTTTGTGAAATTCAGCTGGTAAAGAAAGCGTAAGCTCTTATCAATTCAGGGTGCAGTGCTCAATTAATTGGCGCTGCACCCTTTTATATTTTAAATACCTTAACCCAGCAGATTATGCAGGGCATCTTTCAGATTGTGATACTGAAATTTGAAACCTGCTTTCTGTATCGCAGCCGGAATTGCCCTCTGTCCCTCCAGTACGATACCCGCGGATTCGCCCATAATAAGCTGAAGCACAAATGCCGGAACGGGAAATAGCGAAGGGCGTTTCATCACCTTACCCATTGCAGAGGCGAAATCCTTCATCCTTACTGGTTCCGGGGCGGTGCCGTTATATACGCCGTTAATTTCGTTTTCCAATGTAAATAGGTAGATACCAACAATATCATCAATATGTATCCACGGGAACCACTGCCTGCCGTTACCTAACGGCCCTCCAATTCCAAGTTTGAAAGGGAGAAGCATTTTTTTAAGTGCTCCTTCAGATGGGTCGAGCACAACGCCGGTACGGATACTTGCTACTCTAAGCCCGGCATTTTTAAATTGAGCGGCCTCATTTTCCCACTGCTCGCAAAGATCAGCCAGAAAACCGTTCCCCTTTTTGCCGCTTTCATCAAGCTCACTCTCTCCGCCATCACCATAATATCCCACGGCTGAAGAACAGATGAACGCGGAAGGCTTCTGCCCCATTTTTTCCACCGCGTCATATAGCTCTCTGGTCGTGTCAATTCTGCTGGAGATAAGTTCCTTTTTATAATCGCTGCTCCATTTTTGTCCCGCGACGTTTGCGCCGGCAAGATTCACTATGGCAGAGCATCCTTCGAGTGCATCGGGTGTCACTTCTCCCCAGCTTACAGTTTTAACTGCTTTTGGAAATTTTTCCTTTGCCTTTTTCGCGTTCGTACTTATAATTACTGTTTCATATCCGCGCTTTAACAGCAGGGATGTAAGCCGTGTGCCTATCAGTCCGGTAGCGCCGGCAATCGCAATTCTTTTCATAATATTTTAGAATGTTTAATCAATTATAATTAATTTAACCACTTAAATAATCATTTAATAAACTAATTGAAGTTCCTCTTTGGCAAAGCAATCCCGTTTAGCATTTGTTGATCTTCTCAGGGGGCTGGCGCTCCTGGTAATGATCGAGGTTCACGTATTCAATTCTTTCCTTATACCAACAATAAAAGAGGCTGATTGGTTCTTACTTCTCAATTTTATTAACGGGCTGATCGCACCCTCCTTTATATTCATTTCGGGATTCGCGTTTGTGCTCGCGAGCCGTAAAAAACTGGATGATTTCAGGCAGTATAAGTACGCATTCTGGAAGCAGATAGGGAGGATCGGGCTTATATGGCTTGTCGGGTATTCAATTCATCTCCCTTACTTTTCCCTAACAAGGTTTATGAGGGATTCAACCCCAGAACAGATGCGAGCCTTTTACGGTGTTGATGTTCTGCAGTGTATAGCGGCGGGACTTCTGATACTTTTTATACCGAGGCTTCTTCTGAAAAAGGACAAGCATTATGAATGGTTCACCTTAGGAGGAGGAATTCTTTGGATAGCTGTTTCCACTTTTTTGTGGGGGATTGATTTCCGGCAGTACTTCCACCCATTCATCGCCGGCTATTTCAACCCGACGCACGGTTCTCTCTTTCCTCTCTTCCCGTGGGTGGGATTCATTCTTGCAGGAGCCTATATCTGTCAGCTTTATCTTAAGTATAAGGATAGAAGCGAAGAGGATAAATTTTTCAAACTTATGTTAAAGGCAGGAATCGCGTTTATCATTATCGGTTATGCCGTATACTGGGAGTTGTCACCGCTCCATTTTGAGATACCAAAACCCAATCCTTTTTTCTTTATTCTCCGTCTCGGGTATGTGCTGGTTTTCCTTTCATTCGCGTATTACTATTCTTTGAAGTTTGGCCTCGAAAGGAACTTCGTGACGGATACGGGTAAAGAATCGCTGCTTGTTTACTGGCTGCATCTTCAGGTATTATACAGGCACGTCGTTCCGGGAACCAGTCTTAGCATACTGGTAAATAAATCTTTCGGAGTTTTGGAGAGTATTTCGGCGACCATACTGCTGATGGTGCTTATGATATTCTCCGCTAAAGGATGGACATATATAAAAGGGCTGCATCCAAAAGTTGGTACATATACAACTTCTTCCCTAGTTTTGGGTATGGTAATTTATTTTTTTCTTAAATAGAAAGCCGGAGCCGGTTAATGAAACTAAATGATAAAAGAGCTGTTATTACAGGCGGAGCGATGGGAATTGGGTTTGCCACTGCAAAAAGGTTACTTGCGGAAGGATGCACTGTTACGATTTGGGATATTAACGGTAATGCTCTTGCTGAAGCACACGAAGAACTTAAAAAATCGGGAAGGGTTTACGCGCACGTCTGTGATGTTACCGATAAGGGACGGGTCTACGAACTTGCAGAAAGAGCCAAAGCCGAAATGGGAGGAGTGGATATACTTATCAATAACGCAGGATTTGTTATCGGCGGAGATTTCCTTGAAAGGACTGACGAGGAATGGGAAAAGACTATTGAAATTAATCTCACTTCTTTAGTTTATACTACACGGGCTTTTCTTAAGGATATGTATCTCCGTAACGAAGGGTGTGTGGTAAACATCTCTTCTGCTTCATCCACGCTGGGGGTGCCCGGGCTTTCGGTTTATACCGCGACCAAGTGGGCGGTGTGGGGGCTAACGGAGTCACTGCGTTTTGAAGCAATATCCGCGGGGAAAAGGGGGGTAAAGTTTTCATCGATACATCCGAGTTATATCGCGCACGGGCTGTTTGAAGGCGCTAAACTCGGTTTTCCCGCGAGGCTGATAGTTCCGCTGATAAAGGATCACGATAGCGTTGCGAAGGTTATTGTCGAAAGGGCAATAAAGAAAGGGAGATATTCTCCGAAGATTCCCTTTACCGTTAATCTCAATCCGAGGCTGCGCGGTTTGCTTCCGGATTCCTGGTTTCAGCACCTGCTTATCCTTTTGGGTGTGCCGGAGGGGATGAAGGGGTGGAAGGGGAGAATTAAGAATTAAACTCTTGTAGTTAAAAGTTTAGAGTTAAAAGTTAATCTGTTAGGTAATAAAATTCGAATATCTGGGTAAAAACAAAATCGCAGAGGAGGGATTTGCCCCTCCTGAATGAATAATGTCAATTAAATATGGAAACAAAAACGAAATGCAAAAAACATCAGAACATAACAAGAAACTATTTGAAGAAATCGCGAATCTGACTACGGAGCAGAGGAATCCGCGTTCGATGGATATTGATGCGCGTTCTACAGCGGAGATATTAAAGATCATTAATGATGACGACAAAACCGTTGCCTTTGCTGTGGAAAAGGAATTACCTTATATCGAGAAGGCTGTTGAAGTGATCGTAAAATCTTTGAAAAGCGGAGGAAGGCTTCTCTATTTTGGCGCGGGTACCAGCGGCAGGATAGGCGTTGTCGATGCTTCTGAGTGTCCGCCTACATTCGGTACGCCTTTTGGTATGATCGAGGGATATATAGCCGGGGGTAAGGCTGCGATGTTCCGTGCGCAGGAAGGCGCGGAGGATTATGAAGAGAACGGCGCGAAGGATGTGATGGAAGCAGGCGTTAATGAAAAGGATGTTGTGTGCGGAATAGCCGCGAGCAGAAGAACGCCTTATGTTGTAGGTGCCGTAAAAAAGGCGAAGGAACTCGGAGCGACAACGTTGTATATTACCACAAATCCGAGGGAAAATTTTGACATAAAGGAAGTTGACATCGCGATGTGCCCGTATGTCGGCCCGGAGGTTATAATGGGGAGTACGCGGATGAAGAGCGGTACAGCTCAAAAACTGGTGTGTAATATGTTGACCACCGCCTCAATGGTGCGAATGGGTAAGACCTACGGCAATATGATGATTGATCTTCAGATGACAAACAAGAAACTTGTTGAAAGATCAAAGCGTATTGTTATGACTGTAACGGGCGTATCATACGAGGAAGCAGCAGATTTTCTTACGAAGGCGGGCGGTCATGTCAAGACCGCGCTGGTGATGATCCTTGCTAAAGTATCGGTTGAAGAGGCGATGGAACGTCTGGCAAAGGCGGATGGATTTGTTAGAGGAGCGATTGGTAAGTAAAAATTCAGAATTAAAAATTATTCATAATATCAAATAGCCTTTCCCAGACCAACGCCGTTCCCTGATTCTCTCCAGTTGCGATGAACAGGGCTGGATAGGGAAGGTTGCTGTCCCTGCGTTAAAACTTTCACTGTCACTGACACTGTTCCCTGACCTCTGATTTCGCTTCACGCGGAGAATGATATTACCCGCTACGATGATTGACCCCCTTCCACAGCACCGCAGGACAGGGTAAGCCGCCGTCCCTGCACTGAAACTGATACAGTCACTGACACTTACACTTTTACTGACACTGACACTGTTACTGACACTGCCGCTGTCACTGATTCCCTATTATCCTTTTTACAATTAAATGACAACTCCGTGACAATTCGGGGTTAGGCAAAGATTAGTTTTGTCCCAGAGATTATTTCAGAAAGGACACGCTAATGAAAGTAAAATATTTTTTCCTCGCTGCCGTTTTTACGGTAATACTATTCGCTTCCGAATTTTATGCACAGGTAGGCACGTTGCAGGCCCCGCCTAAATTCGTGAGCAGGAATCTGGGCGGCCCCAGACTCGGAGTAACCTTCATTAACGCACGAGGTGAACTGAAGGAAAGGCTTGACAAAAAACAGATCGGTTCGCTTGTCAGCCAGTTCGGCTGGCATTTTGAGTACCAGGTCGTACCTGAAACGGAAGGGCCTTCCTTTGTCATTCAGTTCGTTCCTCTTGCGGGGGGAGTCGAGTATGCTACACTCATTCCCGCGGCTACAGTTGCTTTCGGAATCAGGTTCCCAGGCGGATTCGAATTCGGTATGGGTCCCAATCTGGTGCTTACTGATAAAGGATTCTCCCCGGCGCTGATTATGGCTGTGGGACAGAGATTTCAGTACGGCGGCGTAAGTATCCCTCTTAATCTGGCAGTGGCTACAAATCCGGAAGGCCTGCGCGCCTCGATCATATTCGGTTATGCAATAGACAAAACTTCTCAAAAATAATTATAAAGGATCAATAAAATGAAAAAGGCATTACTTATTCTTTTTGTTCTCTTTTCTCTGGCGCTCTACGCGCAGACGGACACAATAACCATTCTTCACGTGAATGATACACACTCAACTCTTGCGCCGCTCGGTCCAAGGGATAATAACCTTAAAGGTACGGTCGGCGGTATCGCGCGCGCGGCAACATTAATCGGTATGACAAAGATGACGGAACCGAATGTTCTCACCCTACACGGCGGCGATGTTTTTGTAGGCGATATTTTCTTTAATAAATATTTCGGTGTCGCGGAATTTCAGATAATGAATTCACTCGGCTTTGACGCTATGGGGGTTGGGAACCACGAATTTGACCTCACTCCCGCGGCATTGCAAATGGCGCTTGATTCATCATTCCTTCAGTTCCCACTGATATCTTCAAACCTGATCCTGGACGGAATGCCATCTCTGGGGACGCATATTAAAGATCATAAAATTCAGATGCTTGGTAACACCAAAGTGGGAATATTCGGGCTGACGACACCGGAGACAAATTTATTCTCCTTGCCGGCACCGGTAGTAATTGATACCGGGTATGCAACGAGAGCACAAACTATGGTGACTAATTTAAAAAACCAGGGATGCAAAGTGATAATATGCCTCTCACATCTGGGCATATATTATGATATGGGACTCGCCGCCGCGGTGCCGGGAATTGATATTATCATCAGCGCGCACGATCACTACCGTACCCTGCAGCCGGTTGAGATACCTGATCCGGTTAATAATAAAGTTACTTACATTGTACAGACTGACGCGTTTTATCAGAACATCGGGAAACTGAAACTGGCTGTTACGGGAAACACGGTAAGTAAACTCTCTTATGAAAGTATTATGCTGGATAGTAATATTCCTGAAGAACATTCAGTGGATAGTGTCGTGAATCTGCTGATTGCTGATATTGAGAACACCTGGCAGATTGATTTTTTCAGTCAGGAAATCGGAACGGCTATGGAATTTTTCGAAGAGGTAGCGGACTCCCTTACTGAGATCGGGAAAACATTCGATACTCCTGTCGGGAATCTGGTTACCGATGCTTTCCGCTGGAAGACCGGAACCCAGATATCGATTCAGGTTGGTGGTTCTACCGCCCAGCCGCTCTACCAGGGGAAATTAGTCCCCGTGGATATATTCAGAATGATTGGTTATGGTTTTAATGAGGTCAACGGGCTTGGTTACCGTTTGGTTACTTTTCAACTGAAAGGAACTGACCTGTGGACCGGGCTGGAGATTGGATTGCAGGGAATCGAGTTAAACGATGAACTGCTTCCTCAGGTAAGCGGGCTTATATATAAATTTGATCCTGCACAGCCTCCTTTCTCCAGAGTACAGGAAGTATATGTGAACGGTACACCTGTCGATACCGGCGCAATATATTCAGTGACGGCAAATGAATTTCTTGTAGCGGCGCTTGCGCAATTCGGGGTTAACATTCTTAATCCTGTAGTTGATACAACATTAACGGAGTTTCAGGCGGTGATGGAATATGTCGGGCATCTTGGCGGCGCGATTTGGCCGGTTAAAAGGGGATTTGTATATACTTCAGCAAAAGGAGCGGGAAGTAATTCCCCTCGTGAATACATGCTCGAACAAAATTATCCGAATCCGTTCAATCCTTCAACTGTAATCAGGTATCACGTTCCGGAACAAATTGGAAATGAGGGCAGCGAAAGGATTCAGTTAAAAGTATATGATTCTCTTGGCAGGGAGGTCGCCACGCTGGTTAACGAAGTTAAGGCTGCGGGGGATTATGAAGTTACATTCGACGCGTCGGGGTACACAAGCGGCGCGTATTTTTATGAAATCAGGCGGGGCGCAGGCAGGGAAGTTAAGAAAATGTTGTATATAAAATAAATGGGGGATTAGCGTGATTGATAGGCTGCCCCGGTTGAATGCCGGGGCAGCTTTATCAGTATCAGGTGTTTTCCAAACCTTCTTTACGGTGCCGCAGATATTCAATTACTCCGGGTAAAATTGAGAGGATGATTATCGCGATAATAACCAAAGAAAAATTGTTTTGTACGAACGGGAGATTACCGAAGAAATAACCGCCGTAGATAAATATCCCCACCCACACGATACCTCCGACAACGTTATAGGTGATAAACTTGGAATAAGTCATAGCCCCAACACCCGCTACGAATGGAGCGAAAGTCCGGACGATGGGCACAAAACGCGCAATGATAATTGTTTTTCCGCCGTACTTTTCGTAAAAGTTATGGGTCCTGTCAAGATATTCTTTTTTAAGAACATTAGGGTACTTTTCAAACATTTTATGTCCGAGATAGTGCCCAACCCAGTAATTAACCGTGTCACCGATAATTGCGGCTATGGATAGGATAATGAACAAGAAGTGAGGATCGAGCGAGCCACGGGCAGCAAAAGCGCCGGCTGCGAAGAGCAGTGAATCACCCGGGAGAAAGGGGGTAAAAACCAGCCCGGTTTCGGCGAAAATGATCATAAACAGGATCGCGTTTGTAAATGCCCCGTAAGCAAGAATAAGATCGTTGAGATGGTCGTCAACGTGTATTATAAAATCAATTAAATATTGAATGTATTCCATTAATAAGTCTTTGTTAGTATTCCATGAATTAAAACACACTAAATGGGAATAAAATTCCCTTTAATGCGCGTGCAATTTAATAAATTTTCCTATTGGTTAATGGGTATTAATCCTTCCTGAAACTCCTGAGGAACGTTTTAACGAGCCTGAACATCGCGTTGAACTTCAGGCTCATATTCCCTGAATAGAGGAATTCAATAGCTCCCCGGAGTCCGTCATAAACTTCCTTACTATATGGGTGCCACCACATATCTTTCTTAACCCCCGGAAGAATGTCGTTGATTATCACCCTGGGCTGGGCCATTGCGAGCAGCCCCAGGGGCCCGTGCGTCCTGCCGTACCCGGAATTTTTAAATCCGCCCCAGGGAGTTTCCGCAAGGCCGTGGCTCATTAGGTGGTCATTTATCATTATGCTGCCGGCTTCAATGCGCGAGGCGATCTCTTTTCCTTTTTTTATGTCGGTTGTCCAGACGGAAGCAGTCAGGCCAAGATCTGAATTGTTTGCCATCCTGATCGCGTCTTCAATACTGTTAAAAGGAGTGACTGCTATGACCGGCCCGAAAGTTTCTTCTTTCATAGTTATCATATTATCGCTGGTTTTTTCGACGATAACGACGGGATGATAAAAACCTTTGAAGTCAGGCGGCGGTTCCACTTTAGTGAGTTCGGCCCCTTTCCCTTCAGCGTCCTTCACGTGTTCCTTTATGGTCTTCAGTTGTTTTTCGGTGGTGAGTGATCCGATCTCAGCGGAGGGGTCATCAGGAAGCCCAAAGCGCAGTCGCGCAGCCCTGCTTTTAAGTTCCTTTACAAATTCGTCATAGATATGATGATCAACATAAAGCCGCTCCACGCCGGCACACGATTGCCCGGTATTGGCTAGTCCCGCCCACAAGGCTCCGCCGGCGGCTCTGTAGATATCGGCGTCGCGGCAAACGATCATCGCGTCGTTGCCTCCCAGTTCGAGAGAGATGGGGAGGAGCCTTTCGGAAGCTTTCTTCATAAGTTGTTTGCCGACGGGTACGGAGCCGGTAAAGAAAAGTTTGTTTATGCCGGATTCTATAAATGCATCGCCGGCGATACTGCCCGGGAGATTTATCAGGGTGAAAATGTTTTCGGGAAGTCCGCCCGCTTTTACACACTCTTCGATCACCCTGCCTACTTCAAGCGTATGTGAGGCAACTTTTAATATTAAAGCGTTCCCTGCGATCAGCGCCATAGCGATCTCGTGAAAGGGGATTGAGAAGGGGTAGTTCCAGGGACTGATTATTCCAACCACGCCAAAAGGGACGTATTCCAGACGCGAGATCTTGTTTAAAGTAAGAATATTGCCGCCGCCGAGCCTTCTCTTTTTCAAAACTTTCTTTCCGTTCTTAGCGTAGAAGTTAACCGCCATAGCGGCATTCAGAACCTCGGTGCTCATCGAGTCAACCAGCACCTTCCCTGCGCTTAGGGAAACCACTTCCGCGATACGGTCTGCGTTATCGGCAATGTAGTTTCTTATCTTCAGCAGGCAGCGCTTTCTCTCGTCAAAACCTGCCGCCGCCCAAACGGGTTGTGCTACAGCGGCTTTCCTGACCGCTTCATTCAGTTCTTCAGTTGTATTAACAAGTGTTTTGCCTATTTCTTCTCCCGTGGCGGGGTTTATTGAAATTGAATATTTTCTTTCCTGGTTCATCTGGTGCTATTTAATGAATAAAATTTTCTTTGTTATCACTTCCTGATTTACGTTCAGCCGGAGAATATACACTCCGCTTACGGCAGTTTCAGCGTTTATACTTCCCGGATTAAATTCAACTTCATATGTGCCCGGCATCCGGGTTGTATTTACTAATTCAGTTATTTCCCTGCCAAGCAAATCGTAAACTGCGAGTGTAACTGCCGCGGGTTCATTGTTCTCTTCAGTGCCTCTCACTGTATAAGAAATGTGAGCCGTCTCCGTGAAAGGATTCGGATAGCTAACAAGAGAAATCCGGCCGGAAATATACGGTTCTCCTTTGTCAATACTGGTTGCCGGAGGAAATATATTAACAAGAATATAATCCAGCGTTGCCCTCCACAGCCCCCAACTATGCCCTTCCGGCAGCTCAAGCCACTTAAAGAAGTAGCCTTTTGATATAAGGTTATCCCTGAACATTCTCATATTAGTAAAGAGGGATTCATACGTCCCCCAGACAGAGACAAACCTTACATTAAGAGCAGGGTTATTCACAAACAGATTATAAACTTCATAACTGTTTGGCTGAAAAGCTCCTGAATGCACTCCGCAATTGCCAAAGACATCAGGGTGATGGTAGGCTATAAACGCGGATATGTTCCCTCCATAGGAATCTCCGAGTACCAGCCTCTTTGCGGCGGATGAAATTGTTTTATAATTAGTGTCGATGTAGGGCACGAGTTCGGAAACGAAGAAATTTTTATAAGCGGACCTTAGAGTCCCGGCATATTCATTATTTCTGTTATTCGGGCGGACAAACACACCTATCACCGGAGCGATATCACCGGCTGCAATAAGGTTATCAAGAACATTTACCGCGTAGGCGAGGTCAATATATTCATACCCGTCCTGAAAATAGACAGCGGAGTAACGGTCAGCCGAGAGCGAATCATAACCCGGCGGAAGGTATATCTTTATCTGGAACGATGAAGAGGTGTTTGTACTTTGCAGCGAAGTCGTTATTATCCTTCCGTGAGGAACAGCAGGGTTATAAATTATTTCCAACGGCTGAACATAGTGTGGCATAGCCAGCTCTGAATTAGGGCCGAACCCTCCGGCGCAGGTTCTAGGATTTAACGGGTCAAGTATCCACGAACTGCCATTAGTCACAAACTTATAATCTATTCTCGCGTTCATCTCAAATTCGCGCGAGTAGTAGAAGAAGTTTGTTGACTGCACCTTTGACATCGCGGCTGAAGAAGAACTCCATCCGTTAAAATCGCCGGCAACAGTAACGGTACTCGCGCTCCCGCGGTAAATAAAATTGGCCGAATCTCCGTCAATCACAGGGAAACCCGAAGCCTTGTGAGCCAGCATAAAACTGTCAATTTTTTCCGTCCGGACAGCGGGGTCGGAGATAGAGTAGAGATAGCTGATGAATTTGGCAAATCCCGACTGGGCATACACCCCGGTCGATATAATCAGTAATAATAGAGTGGTTTTCATAATTAGAAGATTAATGATTTGTAAATATATTATAATCAAACAGGATTTTCTATCCTGATCGTTTTCAAAGTTATTGGTCTTCTTACATACCTGGATAAAACTTTTGATCGTTCCCGAAGTCGGACCGGAAGGGACTACTAATTACCCTTAGTTTATTTTTACCAAAATCGATAAAATTATATCTTTCGGCCTCTTATATTTTACCTTCATCAATTTATCCGGAGTTCATTAATGTCAAATCAGCAGGGAGTGAAGCAGCTAAAATTTCTGTCTATTGTCGAAAAGGTCGGGAATGCTCTCCCGCATCCCGTTACCCTTTTCGCCGGTTTTGCGCTTTTGATCGTTATTCTTTCGGCGGTCGTCAGCGCTTTTGGGGTTCAGGTCACCCATCCCGGTACCGGTAAAATAATCGAACCGGTAAACCTGCTTTCAATTGAGGGGCTCCACAGGATGCTCACACAGCTTGTCCATAATTTCACGGCATTCGCTCCTCTTGGCACGGTGCTTGTATCAATGCTTGGTATAGGAATTGCAGAAGGAAGCGGGCTGATCAACACTTCTCTCAGGCTTCTGGTTCTAAGCGCGCCAAAGAAACTGCTTACCTCAGTGATTGTTTTCGCGGGAATAATGTCGAATACCGCGAGCGAGGCAGGTTATGTTCTGCTCGTTCCTCTTGCGGCTATTATATTCCTTGCTGCCGGCAGGCATCCGATTGCAGGATTTGCAGCGGCCTTTGCAGGTGTTTCGGGAGGATACTCGGCTAACCTGCTCCTTGGCTCAATCGATCCGCTGCTTGCAGGACTTACTGAAGAAGCCGCGCATATTATTGATAAAGGAGTAACCGTAAGCCCCGCGGCTAATTACTACTTTCTCGCGGTTTCAACTTTCCTTATAACCATAGTTGGCACCTGGGTCACAGAAAAAATAGTTGTGCCGAGGCTGGGAGAATATAACGGGGAAGGTAAAGCCGAAGAAATTAAAACTCTCAGTGCAGATGAAAAGCGGGGATTAAAATTCACAGTGATCGCGGTGGTTGTTTTCTCGGCGATAATATTATGGGGAATTGTTCCCGGGAACGGTTTCTTACGGGATCCGCAAACGGGTGATCTGCTCCGCTCCCCTTTTATGTCTGGAATTGTTGCTCTGATATTTGTCGGAGGCGCAGTCGCTGGTATCGCATACGGGCTTGGCGCGAAGACCGTTACTCGTGATGTGGACGCGATAAAGGGAATGAGTAAATCAATTGAAGCAATGGGCTCTTATATGGTGCTTGTGTTTTTCGCTGCGCAGTTCGTGGCTTACTTCAACTGGAGCAATATCGGAATGATCGTCGCGGTCAAAGGCGCGGAACTGCTGAAATACTCAGGGCTGGGAGAAATTCCACTGTTAATTGGGTTTGTGATTGTCTCCGCGATTATAAATTTAGTGATGGGAAGCGCGTCCGCGAAGTGGGCTATTATGGCGCCGATTTTTGTCCCGATGTTTATGCTACTCGGCTACTCGCCGGAACTTACACAGGCAACTTACAGGGTGGGAGACAGCGTTACAAATATTATATCTCCGATGATGTCTTATTTCGCGTTGATGATAGCCTTTGTGCAGAAATATGATAAGAGCGCCGGTATGGGGACTATTATCGCCACAATGCTTCCTTACACGATAGCATTCTTCTTAAGCTGGACTGCTCTGCTCATTGTCTGGGTACTGTTTGATATTCCTGTCGGGCCGGGTGCAAGCCTGATTTATAATCCGCAGTAATTTGTTAATTTTAAGCCGGTTCAACGCCGGCTTTTTTTTATTTAAATTTGTGAAATCATTATGACTTCTTCTGTCTCTGAGATAATAACGCTTCGTCCGCTTAAGCAAAGCGACGCGGAATTCCTCTATAATAATGTAACTGATCCTGATGTGATAAAACAATTAAGGAGGCTTCCCGACCCTTACAATCTGGAACACGCGTATGAATTTATTGCACTTGCCGGGCGCGAAGCCCTTACCGGGGAATCTGGTCATTTCGGAGTTGAGGTTAATGGAACGGGAAATCTGGCGGGGGTTATCGGTGCTTTGTTCAGCGGTAATGAAGTGAAGCAGGCTGAGATTGGCTACTGGTTCGCTAAACGCGAATGGGGTAAGGGTTATGCCTCTGAAGCGGTCAGGCTGATGATTGAATACCTGAGAAGCAAAAAGGAGATCGCCACGGTCATCGCACGCGTATTTGAAAATAATCCAGCCTCAGCCAGGGTGCTTATAAAGAACGGTTTTAACAAACAGGGATTATCAGCGGATCAGTACTGTAATGTGTTAAATAATTCAGCGGTCGAGGAATATAAACTTATTCTTAATCCGGAATAAATTCAGCTCTAAGTGACAAAGCTCCTTATTGGATCACTTCGACCAGCAGTTTATCCTTCTTCTGTTTTTTTGTGCTGAAAGAAAAAGATGATAACACTGTTTCTTCTGCCGATTTAATTGATTTTTTATTGTTTGTATGCAGAACGGCTATCACTTGTCCTGACGTGACATAATCACCGATTTTTGGATAAAACACTATCCCTGCCAGCGGATCCACTTTATCTTCTTTAGTCAGTCTTCCCGCGCCGAGTGAATTTGAGGCAATTCCGATAGAGAAAGTATCAATTGCTTTAATGTACCCGGATTCGCCTGCTTTTACTTCAACTCTGTACTTAGCTTTAGGATGATTCCTCAGGTCAGTAATATAATTTGGATCTCCTCCCTGTGCCTTTACCATCGCCGCGAATTTCTCAACTGCTCTTTTACCTGTAAGGTTTTTGATCATTTCCGCGCCTTCCTCAATACTGCCTGCCTTACCGCCCAGATAAAGCATCGCGCCGGCAAGCATAAACGTAACATAGTTCAGATCGGGAACATCAGCGCCGCTCAGGACTTCCACCGATTCTTTTACTTCCAGCAGGTTACCGATGTGTGTACCGAGAGGCTGATTCATTGATGTGATGAGTACTGCAACTTTTTTATTAAAACTAACCGCTGTATTGAACATAGAATCGGCAAGCGCTTTGGCATCCTCATACTTTTTCATAAACGCGCCGCTGCCTGTTTTAACATCGAGGACAAGCCCGTCAATTCCTTCTGCTAATTTCTTACTCATTATACTGGCGGTAATCAGTGGAATGGATTCGACAGTGGAGGTGACATCGCGAAGCGCGTAGATCACTTTATCCGCGGGAGCAATATCGGGCGTCTGACCTATCATTACACAGCCGTGTTTTTTAATTACGGATTTATACTGAGTGAGGTTGAGGTTTACGTTAAAACCGGGGATTGATTCAAGTTTATCAAGGGTGCCGCCTGTGTGTCCGAGCGCCCTGCCTGAGATCATCGGAACATTGAGTCCCGCAAGCGCGACAAGAGGAGCGAGTATAAGAGAAGTCTTATCTCCAACTCCGCCGGTTGAATGTTTATCAACTTTAAAACCGGGTATTGAAGAGAGGTCAATCACTTTACCGCTGTATAACATTGTGTTAGTAAGAGCGGAAGTTTCCCCCTTAGTCATTCCTTTCAGGTACACAGCCATAAGGAAAGCGGCGAACTGGTAATCGGGGATTTTACCGGAGGTGAAATTGTTGACAATAAATTTAATTTCTTCAGGAGCCAGCGCAACGCCGTCCCTCTTTTTACGTATTATCTCTATCGCGGTCATCTTTGTAATTAAAAATTAAGAATTAAGAATTAAAAATTTAAAATAAATTCCGGTTTCCTTGCTTTCCCCTGTTAAAAAAGTGGAAAGTTTACGCAGTTGAAAATTGTGTTTAGCGGGTTTGTTTTAATATTCGTATGGTTTCAACCACAATTTTCTTAAAGCCTCACTAACTCCTTCAGAAGTGAAGAATTACCAGAAACAAAATCTTCATATAATAAATATAAGAATTCTTAATTTTTAATTTTTAATTCTTCATTCCCGCCAGTTTCAAGCTCACCCGCCAGAACTGTTTTCTCGTCTCCGCGTCGTTCGCGATTGGGGAGTATTTTGCTTCTCTGCATTTGATGAAGTATTTACCGGTAGTGCCGCGGACATCGTCGGAGGTAGCGAGGTAAACGGGTGTTTCTGCTCCGTCTTCGACGGGCGCGCCCTGACTACCAAAGCCGGCGGCAAGCAGATTGGTGGTGATCACTCCCGGATGCAGTACGTTTACTGTTACACCCTGGTCCCTTAATTTTTCAGCCATTTCAATCGTAAAAAGAATATTCGCCAGTTTTGAAAGCGCGTATGCCTGGTAACCGTCAAACTTTTTCTCCCCCTGCAGGTTTTCGAAGTGGAGCCTGCCGTTCTGATGCGCGATGGAGCTGACATTGATAACCCGGGAAGGGGCTGAAGTGATCAGTACCGGTGCGAGAAGGTTAGTCAGGATAAAGTATGACATATGATTAACAGCGAAAGTCATCTCCAACCCGTCCTCCGTTAGCACACGCTGTTTCATAAATACGCCGGCGTTGTTAATCAGCACATCCAGGCGGTCATACTTATTTAGGAAAGCGGCGGCAAGCGCTTCGGCACCTTTTTTAGTTGATATGTCTGAGACCAGAAAATCAACTTTAGTATTTCCGGTTCTCGCGAATATCTCATCGCGTGTATGAACGCACTTCTCTTTGTTTCTTCCGTGGATGACTACAGCAGCTCCGGTCCCAGCCAGCTTTATCGCGGTCTGTTTACCAATTCCGTCAGTGGATCCGGTTATGAGAATTACTTTATCAGCCATATTAAACTTTAATGTATCCTTCCTTTTTCATTTTTTCAAATCCCTGCTTTGTGAGATTTTTTAACTCGGCAAAAAGTGCTTTATCCTGCCTGTCAAAATTAAAACACGACTTCCCCTGCATTCTCTTTTTCAGTTCAGTGGATATTCCCTTCAGCAGATCAGGGAACATATATACCGGGAAAAGGTAGTAACTCACATAAATTTTTTTAATTTCTATTCCGCCGAAGAATATCTCCCTTTTATACTTTTCACTGTAATCGGCGTTTACTGTATAACCGGACTTTTCATCTTTGGTTACTTTAAGTTTCTTCGTAAATGGCGATATTACTTTTTTTAATTCTTCGAAAACAGACTTTAAATCTTCATTGCTCTCTTTTACAGAACGGGGCATAAATGATTTTTTCCTTGAATGATAAACAAAACACACCGAATATAATGAAGCAGAAGCTATAAAAAAATAAAGCCGGGATGAGAGGTCCCGGCTTATTGTGAACGGTTATTGATTACTTTTCCGCAGAGGGCTGCGGCGATCTTTTACTTAATATAAGGCTAAGTATATAGTAACCGATTACGCCGCTGATAAGTGAACCCGTAAGAATACCAAGTTTGGCGTAGGTAAGCATTTCGGCTGAATCGGTGTAGGCAAGTCCTCCAATAAACAACGACATAGTAAACCCGATGCCGCCGATAATTCCCGCTCCGAAAATCATGTTCATCGTAACATTCTCAGGCATTTCCGCAATTTTTGTTTTAACCGCGAGCCAGGTGAATGACCAGATACCTAACATTTTTCCAAAGAAAAGGCCGAGGATAATTCCGAGTGATATTTCATTCCTGAATACATCCGCGAGGCTTCCTTCAATCGTTACGCCCGAATTAGCAAACGCGAATACCGGCATTATGAAAAATGCTACCCAGGGGTGTAACTGATGTTCGAGATTCTTCAGCATTCCTCCGGACATAGGTATTACAGTCGCCAGAAGCACTCCCGCGATTGTGGCGTGTACTCCTGATTTAAGTATCGCGATCCAGAGAAAGATCCCGAAAAAGATATAAAAGAATAGGTTCTTTATTCCTTTACGGCTGCCGGCTGCTAGAATAAAGTATAAACCTCCCGCGAAGAGAAGACTCGTTGTGGATAGTTCGCTGGTGTAGAAGAACGCAATCACGAGCACCGCGCCAAGATCGTCTATTATCGCGAAAGCTGTCAGGAATACCTTCAGCGCCAGCGGCACCCGTTTACCAAGAAGGCTCAGGATGCCAAGGGCAAAAGCGATATCAGTCGCCATCGGGATTCCCCATCCGGCTATACTTACCTTGTTATAATTAAAAAAGGTGAATATAAGCGCCGGTATAACCATGCCGCCAACCGCTGCCACACCGGGGAGTGCGGCTTTTTTGAATGATGATAGTTCCCCCGCCAGAAGTTCGCGCTTTATTTCAAGCCCGACGACAAAAAAGAAGATCGCCATCAAACCGTCATTTATCCAGAGAAGCAATGGTTTGTTTATGTTAAAAAACTCAAAACCTATCATAAACCGGGTATTAAAAAGCCCATAGTAGTATTGGGTAACCGGCGAATTGGCGGCTATCATTGCCAGTACCGCGCAGGAGAGGAGTATAATCCCACCCGCTGATTCGATCTTTACGAATTGGAGGAAGGGATTAACAATAATGGATTTAAGATTTTTCCTTGGTTTATTTTGCATCGTATTCCTTTACTATTTATTTATTAAACACAGAGGGAATTGAAACAGTTTCAATGCCGGAAACTGTCAATATAGCATTTTTTGGGCTTTTGTCAAGAAAAATCGGCTGGGGTAATGGAACAAACCGGAATTTTTTGAGGGGGAGAGAAGGCTTCCATTCTTCCCGGGATAATCCGGCACCTCATTAATGCTTATATTGCAATCCTGCAAATAGCAATATTGGAATATGAATTCATTATCAGAAGAAACAAAGAAATCAAACAAGAAAACCCTGCTGAAAGGGATGCTGCGGGGTGAACTCCGTGATTTTTTCCTTTCGATCGGTGAAAAGGAGTACCGCGCGGACCAGGCTTTCAACTGGATGTATAATTACCGTGTTGAAAACTTCAGCGAGATGTTGAATATGTCCAAAGAACTGAGAGTAAAACTGAACGATATCGCCCTCCTGAACACCCTTTCACTCCGGGAGAAACAGGTCTCAGCTATTGACGGAGCAGTAAAACTTTTACTTGAGACCTCCGGCGGGAATTTGATTGAATCAGTGATACTGCCTGAGAAAACAAGGGTGACTCTCTGCGTTTCCACCCAGGTTGGGTGTCCCCTCGACTGCAAATTCTGCGCGACGGGGCTGATGGGTTATAAGAGAAACCTTTCAAGCGGGGAAATATTTGATCAGTACGCGCTCGCGCAGCGGTTGTATGACCGACCGATTACCAATATTGTATTTATGGGAATGGGTGAGCCGCTCCTTAATTTCGAGCAGACAGTAAAAACTCTGATGATTTTTGCTGATGAACTTAATAAGGGGATAAGCCACAAGAAGATCACAGTTTCTACCGCGGGAATACCGCATAAAATAATTGATCTGGCGGATACGGGGCTTAAGTCAAAACTCGCTTTCTCGCTTCATTCCTGTTTTGAAGAAGAAAGGGAAGTGATAATGCCGATCAATAAAAAATATTCGCTGAAAGAAAACCTGGAAGCAATTGAATACTTCGCCAGGAAGACCGATACGTGGATTACTTTTGAATATGTGATGCTGAGGGGGATAAATGACAGAGAGAAAGATATTAAGGCTCTTACCAAACTATGCAGGCGCATCAAATCCAAAGTTAACATTATTCCTTTCAATTCACTCGAGCATATGAATCCCGAAGGAATATCCGCGGAACTTATTCCCACATCGAGAGAAAAGATAGAAAAGTTTGCTGATAAACTAAGAGAGAACAATATCTCCGTTTTTCTCCGTAACACGCAAGGAGAGGATATTGACGCGGCGTGCGGACAACTTGCCATAAAATACTAAGCTTATGAAAAAACTTTCACACGCGGAGATATCGGTTAACCGCGCGAAACCCGATTCACTCCACACCGTTAAACGAGCACCCATTTACGCCCTGATCGACAGTGTAAGAAGCTCTTATAATGTCGGATCAATTTTCCGCACATCAGACGGAGCTATGATAGAAAAACTTTTTTTATGCGGCTACACACCTCATCCCCCCAATAAAGAAATACTTAAGACCGCGCTTGGCGCCACTGAAAGCGTTCCCTGGGAATACGTTAAAGACCCCGCAGAGGTTGTAAAAAAACTGAAAAGTGAAGGAGTAAAGATTGCTGCTCTTGAGCAAACCGACTCCGGCAGAAAATATTATGAAGTAGAAAATGAGGATTTCCCGATTTGCCTTGTAGTAGGAAACGAAATCACCGGCGTATCCCACGACCTGATCAGGGAATGCGACTTCGCCCTTGAAATCCCCCAGTACGGAATCAAACAATCCCTGAACGTCGCCGTCGCATACGGAATCGCTATCTTCGAACTCAGAAAAAACTTCAACAATGATCAATGACCAATGATCAATGATCAAAATTTTAAGTAATACACAAATAGAAAAACAAATATGCCGGGGGATGTAATTCTGGTGATTTTTCTCGTGGATTATGGGGTATATAATTTTATGTTCGCATAAGGCTAACAACATTCAATAAATTTAAGGGAACTTGATTGGATACCATTCTCTACCCAAAAGCTCTGAAGTTTTCTATAAGGATAGTAAAACTCCAGAGATACCTTGTCGCTGATAAAAAAGAATATTTGTTATCAAAGCAAGTCTTAAAAAGTGGCACCTCGATTGGCGCTAATGTTGCTGAAGCTATCGGGGCTATTTCAAGAGCTGATTTCAGCCAAAAGATATCAATAGCATATAAAGAATCTCTTGAAACCAAATATTGGCTGGAGCTGCTAAAGGAAACTGATTTAATAACTCCACGTCAATTTCAAAACTTGTATGACGATTGTGATGAGTTAAGCAGAATTATGTTTAAAATTCTAAAAACCACCCGGATTGACCCCGAAAACTCACCCTAAAAATTCAAGGCTTATAATTAAAACTTTGATCATTGGTCATTGATCATTGATCATTGCGAACTGCTTTCAGGCTTACTCTCGGTAGTTTTAGAAGTTTTGGTTTTATCGTCAGTGGATGGTTTTTTATAGTCGGTTTGATAGAAACCGGAGCCTTTGAAGATGGGGCCGGCGCCGGCGCCGATTTTACGTTTTACGGTGCCGCTGCATTCGGGGCATACTGTTATCGGCTCTTCGGTCATTGTCTGGAAAAGGTCAAAAGTATAGTTACAATCTTTGCATACATACTCATAAGTAGGCATATTCATTCCTTAAATAATGTCAAAATTCATCACTTTTTAGAGGGGCAAATTTAATGAAAAATACTAAAATTTTCCATAAATTAGGGTCTATACTATTAAATCATTCTAGCAGGCAGACAGTTGCGAAAAATTAGTTTTATATTGCTGATAGTTATCCCCCTGATCCTCAGCGGGTGCCTTAACTATACTCAAGAGATAAGCTTTAATCTTGACGGTTCAGGGTCTATGAAAATCCATTACTGGATGAAAGTATCGGACCCGAATAACCAGCTCGCGGTCGAACAGCTTGGTTTATTTAATAAGGATTCCATTACCTCCCAGTTTACTTCTCCTTATATGGAGATTGAGGAGATTGAAGTTTATTCCGATACTCTTGATTCAACCTCACACGTAAAGATTGAGCTGAACTTTGTGCATATTGATTCGCTCAATCTTACCAGTCCGTTCAGCGATGCCAACTTTTCTCTTAAGGACGGCGCGGAAGGGCAGCTTATCTTTTCCCAGTTTATTGCTCCCATAGCCACGGGTTTTGGATTTAACGGTTCGGAATTTATGGTAAAGTATATTTATGAATTCCCCGGCGAGATCATAGTGCATAACGCTACAAACATTGACGGGAAGAAACTTGTCTGGGCTTATACTGTTTCGGAAATAGGTAAGGGAAAAACGATTTCAGTAACCTACCGGCCGTATAAACTGAAGGAAACCCCCTGGTGGATCTACGCGCTCTCAATGACAGTGCTTGTCATAGTAATAATTTTCCTTTTCCGTAAGCGCAGGAAATAGTGATCTCTGTTAATTATAGAAACGGATTTTTTATGAAGAAGCTTTTATTTCTGCTCATCGCGGTCCTGGTGTTCTCGCCGGGATGCCTGGTAATTTACAAGATAAATTATACCATCGAGATGAAGACCGAGAAAAAGGGGACCGCCACGGTCAGGTTTTATGATATTCGCAGTGACGCGATCGGCAACAGGGAATTCGAGGAGGATAAAAAGAACCTATTTGAATACCTTTACAGGGGAGGCGAGATCATTGAGTCTCTGAAATCCGAAGGTAAGTACCTGATGAAAAGAACGCTTGACGTAAACGATAATAAACTGAACGGTGTTGCCGTTTATGACTTCGACGATATAAATAAAGTTGAAGGAATCAGGTACGAAAGCGGCCTCTACTATCTGACTTTACAGACGGAAGACAGTGTGCTGACTACCAACGGCTCAATCGAATATAATCCTTTGTATAAAAGAATAATATGGAGCGGCGACGCGAAGAAGTTACAGTTTGAAATCCTCGCGGATAAACCGGAACGCAATACCAGGGAACTTGTAAGCCACTTCAGAAAATTAAAATAATAGATGTATGTAGAAGTTGTTTTCCCGCTCCCGTTCGAGAAAGCATTTACTTACTCAGTACCGGATGAACTTGTTGATAAAGCGGAAGCGGGGAAGCGTGTCTCCGCTCCTTTTGGTAAACGGGTCATAACCGGTTTCATTACTAACGCCCTCCCCGAACCCGCGTTCCTCTCCGCGGAAAAAATAAAACCGATCAGAGATATCATTGACGACATCCCTCTCATTTCTTCAAAAGAAATCGAGTTTTATAAATGGCTCGCAGACTATTATATATGTTCACTCGGCGAAGCAATGCGGCTTGCATCTCCCCCCGGTACAGAGGTTCAGTCCGATAAAAAGATATCCGCCGATCCTGAATTTTGCAAAGAACTCCTCGCCAAAGAGAGCAAGTCACACTCCGCAAGGATAGCCGTGCTCGAAGTTTTGGCCTCGCGCGAAAACGTAACGCTCAACCAGCTAAAAAAACTCACTGGAAAGAAAAGCCTGAACAGTGTCCTCGAATCACTCGAACAGCAGGGTGCCATACTCGTAAGGGACGAAGTAAGAGGGGCATCGGTAAAAGATAAAAAAGCAAGGTTCATTAAACTCGCGAAACCGGTACAGGAGATTTATGATGTACTTCCGCAGATTGAGAGTAAATCCGAAGCACAGTTGGAGGTACTGCTCAGGTTGCTTAAAAGGCCTGACCGAGAACAGCAGGCTGCGGACGTGATCAAGGACGCGGGAGTCAATGAATCCGTGCTGCAAGCGCTGGTGAAAAAAGGATTGATAACCACGCTTACAAAAAAGATTGAGCGTTTTCACACCGACTCATACCGTGAAGAGATTACTGTTTTTGAACTCTCACAGGCACAGAAACTGGCGATAGATGAGGTGCGTAAATCGATTGACCCCTTCACGTTCAAACCATATCTGCTGCACGGGATAACAGGCAGCGGCAAGACACAAGTATATATTGAACTGATCAAACAAACGCTCGAACTTGGGAAGAGCGCAATGATACTCGTACCTGAGATAAGCCTTACGCCGCAGATGACAGGGAGGCTGATGAATAATTTCGGAAGGGATGTTACCGTATTTCATTCGAGGGTCTCGGCGGGGGAAAGGTACGACTCGTGGAACCGTTTGCTGCGCGGCGAATCAAGAATCGCCGTTGGTGCACGCTCAGCGCTTTTCGCTCCTTTGCAGGATCTGGGGCTGATAGTTGTTGATGAAGAACATGACCAGAGTTATAAACAGGATGACCTGGTACCTAAATACAACGCGCGTGACTGTGCCGTAATGAAAGCGAAGATGCACAACATCCCGGTTGTACTCGGTTCAGCCACTCCTTCCGTTGAAAGTATGTATAATGCGAAAAACGGAAAATACACCCTGCTTTCTCTGCCGGAAAGAATTGATAACGCAAGGCTGCCGCTTGTAACTCTAGTAAATATAGTTTCCGAAAGGGATGAAAAAAAGATGGAGAGCAGTTTCTCGAAAAAGCTGCTTGATAAGATCGCGCAGAGGCTCACCAAAAAAGAGGGGGTGATTATACTTCAGAACAGGCGCGGATTCGCCACACAACTTTACTGCTTTGACTGCGGCGAACTGGAAATGTGCGCGAACTGCTCAGTAAGTATGGTTTATCATATCAATACTGATACTCTCAAGTGCCACTATTGCGGTGATACAAGGAAAGCGCCAAAGCAGTGCAGCAAGTGCGGCTCTCATTCGATTAAATTCTTTGGCACCGGTACTGAAAGAGTCGAGGATGAACTGCAGTATCATTTCCCGACGGCTGTTATCAGCAGGATTGATTCCGATTCAATACAGAAGAAAGGAATGCTTCCTAAAACGTTCGCTGAGTTTAACGCCGGGGAAATTGATATACTTGTAGGAACACAACTTGTTTCCAAAGGGCTTGATTTTCCGCGAGTTACCTTGGTGGGTGTGATAGCGGCCGAGACAAGCCTGTGGATGCCCGACTTCAGGTCAGATGAGCGGACATTCCAGCTTCTTACGCAGGTTTCCGGCAGGGCGGGGCGCAGGCAGGAGCCGGGGGAAGTGGTGATACAGACCCAGAATGACAAGTCGTTTGTATTACAAAAGGTGATCCACGGAGATTATTACGGCTTTTATGAAAAAGAGATATACGACAGGCAGACCCGCAATTACCCGCCATTTTCAAGGATGTGTATGATCGAGATAAAACATTCAAATCCCCAGATTGCAGGCAAGGCAATAAACGATCTTTATAAAACCCTTATCTCTTTTAATGCGGGAGTAAAGATTTCGCCGCCGTCAAGCGCGGTGATCTTTAAACTGAGAGGGGAGTGCCGCTATCAGATTATGCTCCGTTCAAACCGCAACTTTGATCCGTCCGGGTCAATACTGCGTAAACTCGTAAGGGATTCCCTCAGCCACGCCGCTAAACATAATCTTGTGAGCAATGTCCGCGTACTCGTTGATCCCGACCCGCAGAGCATTTTGTAACCGGAATAATCATTCCCGGGCTCACTTAACGGATCGCCCCCTCCTTCAACGCATTATTTCATAATAACAAATTTCGAACTCTCTCTTTTTGTTCCGTAAGTAAGTATACAATAATATACTCCGGCAGGGTACGGTAAGATATCAGCATTAACGGAATAGGCACCGGGAGATTTTTCCTCGTTTACAACTTCTGCAACAGCTTCCCCAAGTGAATTATAAATCAGTATTTTTACTTGCTGACTTGATCTGGTATAAATATCGGAAGAGATTTCATAACGGAATTCCACTTTTCCCTTAACGGGATTAGGGAAAATCGCAAGGACCGGTGCATCGCTTTTTTTTCTTTCCTTGTCTGCTGATTGCGGGAACGCGTCGTGCTTCCCTTTCCTCACATACAACTCATTTACGTTAGTCTGGTTATCAAACCATACCACACAGATGTCAATCCAGGGAGCGGGAAGGGGGCCGTAGATATTAACACATATGCTGGGCCAGTGAGATTCGCCTTCGTTGCCTGATATGTTGACTGAATCCCTCCAGGTCAGGCCGTGATCAGTTGACCTCTTGAAAAAAATATCCGGAACAGGAGACTGCGGAGGGGACAGTGTGTTGTCAGACCAGACCAGGTAAAGATGTTCTCCGAAAAGATCTAACGATGGGGTCCTTGAATCTCCCGATGTGTTTGTGACATTCACAGGTTCAGACCAGGTGTTCCCCGTATCAAAGGATTTAGCAAGGAATACATCAAAAGCGAGTGCCTCATTCATTTCATCCCAGGCTATAAAAATTCCTGAGTTACCGTGATCCAACAAATCTATAGACCTTTTGTACCTGCCGTTATTTGTAATATTAACCGGCTGGCTCCACGTGGCGCCGTTGTCGGATGAGCCGCTAAAATAGATGTCTGAAGTTGCAGGTTGAGGTGATTCAATCCAGGTGCAGTAGAGATGGCCGTAAGAATAAGTAATTTGGGCGCCGTAAGATGTAGCTAGTGGGGTATTTGAAAGATTTACTGGTGAGGTCCAATCCGTTCCGTGATTCGAAGATCTTATATAATATATTTCTGGAATACCACTAACGAGTTGTTCGTAAAGCATCCACACATACTGTGAGGAAGACGCAAGTTTCGGATAACTCGATTGGCTGCTCATACCCGTTACACCGCTCATCGCACTCCAGGTTAAACCGTTGTCGGAAGAATGTTGAAAAATAATTTCATAAGCTCCGACGTACTGATGATACGCGATATACACATTCGGCACATTTGTAGCTACATCGGGAGCCCCGCACGGATTTGATGAACCGGAAATCAACAGTGTATTTGACCAGCTTCCACCGAGATCGTATGAATATTTAAAGGCAATCGCGTCATTTTCAACCCAGGTCAGGTAATAGGATATTCCGCTATCAAATAATTTGGGGTATGTTGAACTTGCGTTTGATGTGTTGGTGATGTTGCTTGCCGCCTGCCACGACATCTGGGCTGATACTGTGATCGCTGAGAGAAGAAGAATGAATAAAGCTTTCATTTTAGCTCTGATCAAATAAGTATTAATGGTTTCTTCCGGTAATTACCGGCGCGGCCGGTAGGTCTTCTGCGTTAATAAATCTAAGGTTTGTTTAGCAATATAAATACCCGTGAAGTACTCGTCCCGACAAAACCCCTGGGGCGGAATGTCACTCCCGGTTCCCCCGCGGCATAGTATAGAGTGTCCCCGGAGATCTTATAAATCCCCAGTGATTTAGTTCCGATATACTCTGTGATCGTACTTACGGTAATATCCAGGTCAAGCCTTCGCGGATTGGTGGTTGTATCTACACTTATGTTCCCGCTATAAGACATTACTGGGTACGTGGCGGTAATGGAAGCGCTTTTCCCGCTCACGTTGAATTTCCAGCTCCCCGCGGCGCCCGAAATTTCAATTCCCGACCAAGCCCCTTCAACCTCTGTCTTTACGTCGTTCTGACCGGTGCCCGCAGGACCATCTTCTTTGCAGCCTGTGAACAGAACCGCGGATGAGATCAGTAAAAAAATAATAATTAATACGGGATTAATAATTTTATCATATCCGGGGATATTAATACCGCTAAAGCAGCGATTACTTCTTTTCAATTACTATCGCCCCCCTGAAATCACCCGCTTTGTAACCGCGCGCTTTATCGTGCGGGTATAGTTCATTAATCTTCTGAAGTGTTGCCGGCGCGATCTGATCTTCGTTTCCGTGGCACTGGATGCACGCGCCTGCGGTTTTCATCGGCGTAAAAAACAAGCCGGGTGTTTTTATTTTTTCCTTCTTTATGTTCAGAGCTTTGATCGCATCTTCATCTTTTTCCTCTGCGGAAAGCAGACTATGTTCTTCAAGGAGAACCTGGAGTATCATTACTTCTTTTTCGTTTGCCGGAGCGTTTTTTGCGTTACGGTTTTTATCTGAAATACGCTTGATCTTCACTCCGTACTTGTTACCGATCTCTCCCGTAAGTTTCAGCGCTGTATCCGAGCATACAGAAACAGCCCCGAGTGTTCCGCCTTTTTTCAGTTCTGCCATCAGTATTCCCTGCAGGGTGGAGCTGAACTCCTGCGCTATCGCGGGGTAATAAAGTGTATCTGGCCGGTCTTGCTGCTGAGAGGTTTCCTGTGCGGACACGGTGAATCCGGTTAATATAAAAATGCTGAGAAGGAGAATATTCTTCATTATGATCTCGAAATTAAACTAGATAACTTAATATAATAAAAACTGCCGGATAATATTAGCAATCTTTGCTGATGTGCAATTATTGGCATTATGAATTTTAATTTTCCCATAAAATGCGTATTTTCCTATCAAAAATTATACCAATGTTTGGCAAGAAGTTCGTTACGATAGATGAAGTTATGATTAATACTGACGTATTAACCACAAAATTTCATTGCGACCTGGCAAAGTGCAAAGGGGCCTGCTGCACGATTGAGGGCCCGAATGGCGCCCCGCTGCTGGAAGAAGAACTGCCGAAAATGGAAAAAAACCTGAAAATCGCGTTAAGTTATCTCCCGAAAGAACACCTTGACGTAATTGCCAAAAAAGGATGGCACAGGAGGAATATGGGATCCTATTATACAAGTGTATACCGTGACCGTGCCTGTGTCTTTGTCTACTACGAGGGGGATATAGCAAAATGTGCTTACGAAAAGGCTTATTTTGAGGGGAAATCGGATTTCAGGAAGCCCGTTTCGTGCCACCTTTTCCCGATCAGGATTTCGAATTTCGGCGGGGAAATTGTCCGCTATGAACGGAGCGATGTATGCCGCCCTGCTTTAGAGAAGGGTAATGAGGAGGGGACCCAATTATTAGATTTTTGCAAAGAAGCCATAATAAGGTATTATGGCGAAAAATGGTTCACTAAATTAAAAGAAATAAAAGTTAAATAGTTTTCAGATGCTTTCTCTTTCACAAAAACTGCTTCAGACGCAAAAACTTACGCCGCAGCAAATTCTGTACCAGAAATTGCTACAGCTTAATACACTTGCGCTTGAGCAACGGATAAAGACCGAACTTGAGATCAATCCGATGCTCGATGAAGTCCTTGATATGGACCTGAAGGAAGAGGAGTATAAAGAGGAGGTGGAGATCACATCGAATGATGAACCGGCGGAAGAATCCGCGGAAAGTTCATCCGACGATGAATTCAGCGTTGAAGATTACCTTAATGATGATGATTATTATGATCCTTCTGAAGGAAAATCAAGCCAGTCCGAAGAGGAAAACTTTCAGCCGATCGCCCCTCAGAGGGTGACTCTTCGCGAAAGGCTTCTCGAGCAGCTTCATATGTATGATTTTGATGAACCGCTGATCATACTCGGTGAAGAGATAATTGGCAATCTTGATGAAGATGGTTATCTGAAGCTTGAGCTGAAAGAGATCGTGGAAGACCTCAACACATTTCAGCATCTTAATATTAATATGACGGATGCAGAGAACGTCCTCGGTGTTATCCAGACTCTTGAGCCGGCCGGCCTGGCGTGCCGCAGCCTGCAGGAGTGCCTGCTTGTCCAGGCGAAGCACTCGACCTTTGATGAGTATTACACATTCCTCGCGGTGGAAATGCTCGAAAAGCACTTTAATCTTTTTATGCAGAAACGTTACGACCTGCTTAAACAGAAGATGAACCTCAGTGAAGACACTCTGAAGGTTATCATTGACCTCATCCATAAGCTTAACCCCAAACCGGGCGAAGGGAATATTGATTCTGCGGAAATGAACCAGATCACCCCGGACTTTATCGTCGAGCGGGAAGGGGATACATTTGTAATTACACTGAATGACAAAAATATGCCGTCGGTAGTGCTGAGCCAGACCTATCTGGATATGCTGAAGCAGAACCGCGGGAAGAAAAAAATCTCCAACCGCGAGAAGGAAGTCCACAAATTCCTGCGGGATAAGTTCGAGTCCGCCAAGTGGTTCATAGCATCCCTTGCGCACAGGCGTGAGACCCTGCTCAAGGTTATGAGAGCGATTGTCGAGTACCAGTATGAGTTCTTTGACAAGGGACCCGCGTTTATGAAACCGCTTATTTATAAGACTATTGCCTCAGAGATCGGGATCGACATTTCCACCATCAGCAGGATCGTTAACGGGAAGTTCGTTCAGAGCATCCAGGGAATTCACGAACTGAAATACTTTTTTAACGAAGCCATCACGACCGATACGGGAGAAGAGATATCAAACCGCCAGATTAAGGAGCGAATAAAAGAGATCATTGAAGGTGAGAACAAGAAAAAACCACTTAGCGATGAAGAGATCGCCGGTATTGTTAATAAAGAAGGCGTGAATATTGCCCGCAGAACCGTCGCTAAATACAGGGAAAGCCTCCGGCTGCCTATAGCGCGGCTGAGAAAAATCGCCTGACCGGGGGCGCGCTTTGACTTACGGCAGCATCCCGGCTGATATTTTTGTTATACTCGCTCTTAATCTGATCTTTGCTGTTTCACATACGCTGTTCGCATCGCGCGGACTAAAAAAATGGTTCCTTTCAGCGTTCCCCGCCGCTATGCCCTATTACCGTTTTATTTACAACCTCATATCATTCCTGACACTCGGTGTCCTTTATTATTTTGCCCCGAATCCCCCGGTTGTCGTGTACCGTGTACTTCCGGAGTTTAAACTTCCAATACTGCTTGTTCAGTTAAGCGCAGTGGCTGGATTCCTCTGGGTGATGTGGCATATTGACGGTTCGGAGTTCCTCGGCCTTCGCCAGATCGTAAGGAAACTAAAAGGGAAATATGACCTTTCCTCACTTGACGAAGAATCAACACTGATGATCAAAGGACCTTATAAATACAGCCGGCATCCGATATACCTTTTCAGTATTATTATACTCATCGCGCAGCCGGTAATGAACCTGCTTTATTTTGTTTCAACTCTCTGTTTTATTCTATATTTTTATATCGGGTCTGTGTTTGAGGAGCGTAAACTGAGCGCTCAGTTCGGGCAGGCTTATAATGACTATAAAAAAGCGACAGGGAGAATTTTGCCCAAATTCTCTACTCTCTTTAAGTAAAATGTTTCGCTTCAGGGCGCTCCTGCTGATAATTATTTTCGCGGTTCCTGCTCTGCGCGGGCAGGATGATGATTCCGCGAAAGTGAACTATTATAAACTTGGCGCGGTCGCAATGGCAACCGGCGGCGCGTTCTACTACGGGCACATACTAAATACAAATATGTGGTGGAAAGGGGAGAAAAGCAAGTTCCGCCTCAACTGGAAAGCGGACTGGGAATACGCTCTTGGCTCTGATAAGTTCGGACATTTTTATTTCCCGTATATGGCAGCGAATATTTATTCTGATATTTTCCGCTGGACGGGAATTGACGAAGAGTATTCACTGCTTTATGCATCCGGGCTGGCGTTTGCTTATCAGACTTACGTTGAAATTAAAGACGGATACTCCCGGGAGTGGGGATTTGCTCCCGCTGATTTTGCCGCAAATACCTTAGGCGCGCTGTACCCGATACTTCAAAAAAGGTACCCTGCTCTGCAAAACTTTTCGCCCAAGATAAGCTACTATCCGTCCCCGCGTTTCAGGAATAATTCTCACACAACTATCATTGACGACTACGAAAGCACCTACGACTGGCTGAGCATAAACATAAGGAATTATCTTCCCGATGATGTCAGGAAGTACTACCCTTCATTTATAAACCTTGCGCTCGGGCACTCAGTTAAACAGCTTGACCTCCCCGGCGGAGGGCATCACGAATTTTATATCGGTATTGACTGGGCATTTGAAAACATAAAAGATGACTGGGGTTTGCTCAATCCCGTACGGCGCATCCTCTCATTCTACCACCTTCCCGCGCCGGCAGTAAAGATCTATCCTGATGTAATCTGGTACGGATTAAAGTTCTGATTTGAAAACCTTATCAAATTTCCCTCCTTTCGCTTTCAACAAATTCCAGGATTGATCCCGAAAAGTAAATTCACAACTAATCCCTCGCCACTCACTACTCCCTATACCTCACACATAACCATACCGGCATTTTGTATATTTGTAAAAAAGAAACAAAGATTTTATGAAAGAATTTTTTTACCCCACGTCAATCTGCATCGCGGGCGCATCCTCTAAGGAGCGTTCAATAGGATATGAACTTATTAATACAATCCTGAAGTACGGCTATACCGGAAAGATACTACCGGTAAATCCAAAGGCTGATGAGATACTCGGAGTAAAGTGTTATCCCCGGGTGGAGGATATAAATGAAAAAATTGATCTCGCGTTCATTGTAGTCCCGAAAGCGTTTGTCCCTGAAACTATTGATTCGCTGCTGGCAAAAAACGTTAAAGCGCTGGTGCTCATCACAGCGGGTTTTAAGGAAACAGGCGAAGCAGGCGCGGCACAGGAGCGGGCTATTGTTGAAAAAGTGAAAAAGTCAGGAGCCAGGCTTGTAGGCCCGAACTGTATGGGGCTTATCAATACGCACAAGGATATAAAATTAAATGCCACGTTCGTGGCGGAAAAACCGGCGCACGGCGGACTTGCATTCCTTTCGCAGAGCGGTGCCCTTGGCGCGGCAGTGATTAACCAGCTGAGGGAAAGCTACTATACATTCGGGCACTTTGTCTCCGTGGGAAATAAAGCCGATATAAATGAAAACGATATGATTGAATACTGGCAGAGGGATGATAATATTTCAGCAGTGGCTATGTACCTTGAGAGTTTTGAAGACGGTGGCGGGTTCATAAACTTGCTGCTGCAAAATAAGATCAGGAAGCCCCTTATCATAGTTAAAGCAGGAAGAAGCGAAGGGGGAATGAAAGCAGCCTCTTCGCACACAGGCGCGCTGGCGGCAAGCGATGTGATCGTGGATGCAGTCCTTGATCAGTTCGGAGTGATCAGGGCGGAAACGATTAGCGATATGTTCAATACCGCTTCTGGCTATGAGCATTTCCCGTTGCCAAAAGGGAACAGGGTGGCTGTACTGACTAACGCTGGCGGACCGGCGATATTGTGCGTTGACGCTCTTTACGCGAACGGATTATGCCTTGCAGAACTGACCGATAACACGAAGCAGCTCCTGCGTGAATTTGTTCATCCTGAAGGAAGTGTTAATAATCCAATTGACCTTCTCCCCGGCGGATCAGCGGAACAATATAAAAAAGCAACGGAACTGCTGGCTGCAGATGAGAATACCGACGCTGTAGTTTCGATATTTGTTGAGCCGGTGATGGTTCCCCCCGCGCCGGTGATTGAAGGAGTTTATTCCATACATTCACCGAAACCAATAGTGCAGGCAGTTATGCCGCTTCCGGAGTTCTGGAGCACCTATTACAATAAACCAGAAGCGCCAAAGCCACTATACCGTACACCTGAAGCTCCCGGAATTGTACTCGCAAATTTATTAAAGATCGGTTCAGCAAAACAATCGGTGCGGATTGCTCCTGCTATTTCCAAATATAAACTCGCGTCGGTAGGCTATATCGGAAGTGAAGAAACAGAAACGCTTCTTAAAAGCTACAACCTTCCGGTTGTTGAGTCGGTGCTGCTGAGTGACGCGGAAATTGAGTCACGGGCCGAAAACATTTCTTTTCCTGTTGTTCTTAAAGCCTCCGCGGAGGGGCTTGTCCACAAGACAGAATTTAACGCCGTAAGGCTTGGGATAAATAATAGTAAAGAACTTATCGCCGCGGTTGATGATATAAGGGCGGGCCTTAAGGTTAAGGGCATTACGGCGCACAGCTGGCTTATTCAAAAGCATGTGAAAATTAAGTATGAACTTCTGTTAGGCGGATACAGAGATAAGACATTCGGCCCGGTAATTATGTTCGGTTCCGGCGGAAAATATGTTGAAGCGCTTAATGATACTACGCTCCGTTCCGCGCGTCTCTCTGATGAAGACATTCTGAATATGATAACAGGTACTAAAGGGGGAAGGATCGTACTCGGAGTGAGGGGAGAGAACGGAGTTAAAGCAGATATGCTCGCGTCTCTAATTAAGAACGCCGCTCAGATGCTGCTGGATAATGAAGACATTTTGGAATTTGATTTTAATCCGCTTGCGGTTGATGAAAATAGTGAATTGGTAGTGCTAGATGCAAGGGTGAGAATGGGGAAGTAATTTCTTTATGTGCAGGCCCTGCGTGAATGAAGGGTGGCTATTGGGGAGGCGCAGGTCATGACCTGAATGAAGGGTGGCTGCTGGGGAGGCGCAGGTCACGACCTGCATTACAATTCTATTTGAAAATTATCTATTCATTGGTGGAAATAACATTTTTCTTTTTGCGGGAATTAAAAAAATGCTTACTTTATTCCCCTAGTGTGTTGCTATTTATAAATCATTTAAGGAGTTTTTATGTCCAAATACCGTTCTGAGGTATTCTGGGGTGTGCTGTTTATAGTCGTTATGCTTATCTGGATGTTCTTTGAGAAACTGATGGGCTGGCACGATGTTAATATAGACAAGCACGCATCATATACCAACTTTTTTGCAATTATTGCTGTTCTCGTTTACGTGGTTGCGCTGCTTGATATCCGTAAGAAAAAATACGGCGGTTCAATAAGCTGGAAAGAGGGTTTCTTTTCCGGGCTGATAATTACGATCGTAGCCGCGCTTCTTAGTCCACTCGCGCAATATATCAGCCTTGAAGTCATTTCCCCTGAGTACTTCCGCAACGCGATAGACTATGCTGTTAAGAACAATTTAAAGACAACCGAAGAAGCAGAGGCATATTTTAACCTTCAGTCTTATGTACTTATGGCGTTCCCCTTTGCAATAATCACAGGGGTGATTACCTCAGCCGTCGTAGCAGTTTTTGTGAGGAATAAAAAGTAAGGAACCGCCCGCATACGCATTTTTACTTTCTAATCCCCTCCCGCGCTGTGTCGCCGTAGGGGATTTTCTTTTTATCTTTACGGAATAATTTATTGTACTTATAAGATGAAGAAAATATTAACCACCGCGATAGTTATCGTCGCGTCCCTGCTTATCATTCTGGTTGTCTCCGCGTTTTTCATTTTCAGAATGTTCAAGAGCACAACAGCCCAGACGGAAGGAACGCTATATTCAGCGGGTGTCTCCGCGCCTGTGGAAATATACCGCGACAGCCTGGCCGTTCCTTATATTATTTCCGCAAATGAAAATGACGCCGCGTTTGCTATGGGTTTCCTCCACGCGCAGGAGAGGCTGTTCCAGATGGATGTTTCCCGGCGCGCCGCGGAAGGCCGGCTGAGTGAAATCCTGGGGACGGAAACCATCCCTTTCGACAGGATGTTCCGCACAGTAGGTATCCACAGGATGGTACGTGATAATTACAGCCGCGTCGACTCAAAGACGATTGAGATCCTTGAGGCATACGCGCGCGGGGTAAATTATTTTATTAACAATAACCGCAGCAGGCTCCCGATCGAATTTGATCTCTTAGGCTATGAGCCTTATCCCTGGAAACCCGAACACTCACTATTTATAGTTAGAATGATGGCGTGGGAACTGAACATCGCGTGGTGGGAGGACATTGCCTTTACACACCTCGTGCAGACTCTCGGCACGGAACGCGCTTCGCTCCTTCTGCCGGATTACCCTGAAAACGCCCCCGTTATCGTCCCCGGTTCGCTTGCGGCGCTTCCGCCGGGAAGCCTTGAACTTATCAGTACCGACCGCGCTTTCCGCGCGTATTTTGGAAAAGGGGGGACGCATATCGGCTCGAATAACTGGGTTGTAAATGCAAATATGTCCGCTTCGGGCAGGCCGATTATCGCCAATGATCCCCATCTGCAGTTTATGGCTCCGGGAAGGTGGTACGCGGCGGTGGTTAAGGGAGGCGCGCTGGATGTGGCAGGGGTTTCTCTCCCCGGAGTGCCGATGATCGTGATAGGGAAAAATGCTTCGGTATCGTGGGCGCTTACAAATGTTATGGCCGATGACGCCGACTTTTATACCGAAAAGGTGAACCTGAAGAACAGAACTTACCTGCTCGACGGCGCCGAGAAACCGCTGAGAAAAGTGAAGGAGTTGATTAAGGTTAAAGACAGTATGGACGTGGAACTGGATGTTTACCTCACTCACCGCGGGCCGATCGTTAATGAGATACATCCTTATACGCTGGTGTTAGATGACCCGTACAAATACAAACCGGCTTTGAGTATGCGATGGACAGGGCTTGAATTCAGTGAAGAGTTCAGGGCTTTCTACGGAATTAACAAATCAAAAAACTGGGATGATTTCCGGAATGCGGTGAGCCTTTTCGCGGTGCCGGGGCAAAACTTTGTATATGCAGATGCCGCGGGGAATATCGGTTACATCTGCGGGGCGAAATTAGCTTTGAGGGGAGCCGGAAACCCGATGTTTGCTATGGACGGCTCTTCATCAGCCAATGACTGGAAAGGATATTTGCCCGCCGCGCAGATGCCTTCACTGTACAATCCCCTTCAGAATTACATTGCCTCAGCAAATAATAAAACTGTTAAGTCATTTCCGCATTATATCTCGAATCTCTGGGAGCCGTCATCCCGCATTACACGGATCAAAACCCTTCTTGAATCGAAACCGCGGCACAGCGTGGAAGATTACAAGGCGTACCAGATTGACATAACTTCTCCCTACGCCGCAAAGATGACCCGCTACCTGTTACGCTCGTTTGAAAAAGTAAAAGTAAATGACCGCCATCTGCAGGAAGCACTTTCTCTCTTAAAGACGTGGGACTATTCCTTTGACGCTTTCAGCCAGGTACCCGCAATCTATTCTGCCTTCTTCAGGCAGCTTCTGAAAAAGACTTTTGCCGATGAAATGGATGCATCCCTTCTGAATGAATATTTCCACGTGGCGAATGTACCGTATAGGGTAATGGAACGGATAATTGCGGATAGTACGAACATCCTCTTTGACGACAGGAGTACGGAGAAATATGAAACGAGGGAAATGATCCTTCGCGAAAGCCTTTCAGACGCGCTAACGGAGCTGGAAAAAAAGCACGGCAAGGATATGTCCAAATGGCAATGGGGGAGGATACATAAGGTTGAACTGAAACACCTCTTCAGTTCCCCCGGTTCAATTGTAAATACAGTTCTTAATATCGGGCCTTATGGTACCGGCGGCGACGGCACCACTGTTATGAACGGTGAGTACTCATTCAGGGAATACAGCGGGCCGGTCAAATCTATGCAGACTGAAGACTTTAAAAACATCCTCGGCCCTTCAATGCGCTTAATATATGACTTCGCTAACCCTGATGAGTTCCATTTTGTTATGCCCGGTGGACAGTCAGGCAACCCGTTCAGTACGCATTACAAGGATATGACCATTAACTGGGTTAAGGGTGGGTACTTTAAAATAAAGACGGATATCAATTCGATCAAACAGAACAAAGCCCTGCTCATTCTTTCACCTGAAGCAGGCGGCAGCGAGTAAGATGCAGAATGTGAAACCCTGCGCGAGGCATCCCGAAAGGGAGGCGGTTAAAACCTGCAGCGTATGCCGCAGGGCTTATTGCAGTGAGTGTATCACACTGATAGACGGAATGAATTACTGTCCCGACCCCGACTGCAGGAAGAAGATACTCGCTGGGGTTAAAATAAAACTCGCTTCTGAAAAAGGGGGAGCGATATATGATGACAGGAAATCCTCAGGCTTCATAAAAAGGAATGCTGCGGCATTGATAATACTTGGTGTCCTGAACATTCTTTTTAATTACGCCGGATGCAACCGTACTGACATAAACACCGATGAACTGAAAGCCGCGGCAGAAATGATGAAAGGATACACAGGCGAGTCGCCGCTTGCCGGTGAAGGCTTCAGCGCGATGGCGGAAGAAATATCGCTTATGACTGAAACAATGGATGATATGTCAGTGGTATGGGATCTGCTTTCGGTACTCTCGATACTCTCAGGAGCGGGATTGTTATTCCGGAAGCGGATAGCAAAACTGGGCGCGTCGTTAGTCCTCTTTGCCGTGATGATATTCACCGTTTATTTCTCATATATTAACCACGTGCTTATGAAGCGCGTATCAGCACTCCTCACCACTGATCCGTTAATGTCCTCCGTCTCCGGCGGCTTCAGTCTCATTTCAATAATGACCCTCGTCTTCGCCCTCGCGACGATACTCTACTGCGCCTACCTCCTCTACCGCCTGAACACCAGCCCGGTTAGCGAAGCGTTTAGTTGAAGCATTAAAGCTTTGCGAAGTTAGACGCCGGAAATAAAACCGGAAATATTATTATCAGGATACTTCCGCAGCGTCGAGTCAGAAACAGCATTTACAAAGTACATATCTATCTCCCCCTTCCCCTTGGCTGATACTTTTCCCCGGTACTCAAAGCTGAATTTATCTTTGACAAGTTCATATGTCGCGGAAGAAACGTTTATCCTGCCCGGCTCACTGTTTGATTCCATCCTGCTCGCGGTATTAACAGTATCTCCCCAGATATCATAAGTGAATTTCTTTTTACCTACCACTCCCGCGACTACGTGCCCGGAGTGTATTCCCGCGCGCATCTGCCATTTGATATCGTTTGTTTTTGCGCGTTCCGTAATATAACACTGCAGTTCAAATGCCACCATTATCAGCCGCTCAGCGTGGTCCTGGGTTTCGTCGGGCAATCCCGCGCCGATCATATAGGAGTCGCCGATGGTTTTCAGTTTCTCAACTTTATACTTCTCGATAATCCTGTCAAAGGCGAGCGAAATTTCATTTAGCTCTGCAACAAGTTCATTCGGATGCAGCCCTGAAGAAATGGAGGTAAAGCTTTTAAAATCAGTGAATAAAATGGATACCGAGTTAAACTCTTTTGGTGTCGTTTCACCTTTGTCCTTAAGCTCTTTAACGATAGACGCGGGGAGAATATTGTGGATCAGTTCATCAGTTTTATCTTTCTCCGCTTCAAGTTCTTTTGTCCGGAGTTTTACCAATCTTTCCAGTTCTTTAGCCCGCTGCTGGAGCTGGTATGTTTTTATCTTGAAAGTAGCGACAACCGCGATTATAATCAACAGAACCGAAGAAATTCTGAACCAGTTAGTCCGCCAGAACGGAGGGGAGATGGTGAACGAAAATACCGCCGGAGCCAGCGACTCATACCCATCACTGTTCCTCGCTTTTACCTTAAATACAAACTCACCGTCCGGAAGCTCCGTGTACTGTACAGAATTAAATGAAGATGACTGCCACCCTTTATCAATTCCTTCAAGCATATAAATGTACGTCAGGTCTTCGGGGTTTGAGTAGCTCAATCCTTTGAAATCGAATTTCATATAATTGTCCGTCCACCTGAAAACCGTATCCTGTTTCATCGGGGCTTCTTCCTCAAATACCCGGAACTTGGTGAGATAAATCCGGGGCGGATACCTGTTTGGCAGATCCAGTGACGGAGTATATTTAACGAGGCCGCGAACCGTGCCGAACCAGAGTGTGCCCGATGAATCCCTGTAAGCCGCGGCGCGATTAAATTCGCTGGAGGGAAGCCCGGATTTATTTGTGTATGCAACGAACGAGGAGCCGTTGAACTTAACGAGTCCCTGGTTTGTTCCTATCCAGAGATTACCGGCAGTGTCGCTAATCGTAAAATTGCAGGTATTATTAATCAGCCCGGATTTCTTATTGTAATTCTTTATCTCTCCCGGCCGGATCAGGTAAATGCCATAATCCTTGGTGCTGACTGCCATCCTGCCTCCGCCAAGATTTGCTATATGGAAAATATTATGACCACTGAAAAGATCGTTATTACCGTGAGGAGTGAATTGCTTCCCGTCGAATATCGTGATCCCCTTAACAAAAGAGCCAATCCAGATGTTTCCATCTGCGTCCTCTGCTATTGACTGCACCTGGTTATCCGTAAGGCCCGATGCCGTTGTATAATTATCAATCGCGCCATTAACGATTTTATAAACGCCTTTTGAATTTGTACCGATCCATACCCGTCCTTTTGAATCCATAAACACCGCGTTGACAATATCTCTTATGCCGTTATAAGGCTGCGGTGAAGAAAGGGTCAGGTTTTTGTAAATCAGGACTCCTTCAGATGATCCGATCAGTATTTTCCCCTCCGGCCCGTAAGCCATACAGGTTATCTCCGCGAGGCGCCCGCTTATGACAGCAGGACGGATATAAGAAAGCTCTCCTCTTATTATTGTTAATGCCTGGCTTGAACCCACCAATATATCATTTTTATCAGCAAGTATTGCATCAACCTTGTCCTGAAGCAGGCCGTTTGAGACGTCATAAATTGAAAATCGTTCACTCGTAAGCTTATACAGCCCTTCATCAAAGGTGCCGATCCAAAGATTATTTTCATAATCGCAATGGACGGAAAGCGGAACTTTAGCCGGCATCCCCTCTGAAGCACCGTAGGTAAGGACATTCATCATCACTATCTTGGCAAGACCGTTGCGTGTCGCGGTCCAGATATTGCCGTTAGCATCCTCCGAGATGCTATAGATCCGGTTATGCGGCAGGCCCTCGCTGACAGTCAAATACCGGTATGAATTACCGAATATAAAGCAGAGCCCGTCATCAGCTGTTCCCGCGAGTATTTCCCCGTTATCCCTTAAATAAAGTGAGCGGATGAATTTATCTTTGGTACCCGGAAGAACGTTTGCACCGAAACGGGAATTATTAATATTGTATAACTGCAGTCCGCGGTCAGTGCCGATAAGCAGTTCGTTCCCGTCCGTGACGGCGAGCGATTTTACATTAGCGGAGATGAGCCCTTGTTTTGTGGTATAATGAGTGAAAGAAAAATTTCTTATCCTCAGCAGGCCACCCCGGTCCATCCCGACCCATATATCGCCGTTCCTGTCGCATACCACGGCGTTGACCGAGTCAGCGGGAAGCCCGTTACGCGAGTTATATTTTAAAACCGTTTCATAATTTAAAATAACATTTAATCCGCCGCGGCTGGCAACCCACACGTTATTATCGTTGTCATTACATATATCAAATACATTTTGCCCGGCGATGCTGTCGGTTACGGAAAGGTTTACAAAATTAATTCCGTCAAAGCGGCTTATGCCGTCCTGTGTGCCGAACCAGATGAAGCCCTTTTTGTCCTGATGTATGGTTGTTACTGAAGACTGGGGCAGGCCGTCATCAACGCTGTAAAAACGGAAAGGGAGTTTCTGCGGAAAGAGCAGAATGGGGGAAAGCAAAAAACAGGCTAATAATAAAAAGCGAAACAAACAGTCCACATATAAAAATTTAATTACAAAAATACAAAAAATTCACAATCCCCGTACCGCACTTTAGTAAAGTGCTACGAAATTACGGCGCGTAAGTGCGGTACGGGAAAATTTATTATTTTTCAAATAAAGATTTAAGGTTTTTCAATGTTAGAGAGACATTTCCATCGCCGCAGGCTTCCGCATCTCTATTTTAATGAGGGTGTTTATTTTGTTACCTACCGTGTAAAGAACAGCATCGCGAAAAACTATATACGTGAATTGTGGGAAGATTACCGTCTTGCTCTTAAGGACTCATCACTCACCGGTTACCAACAAAAAAAATTCTTCGACAAATATGAAAAAGCCCTAAATGAAAATATTCCCCACTGCGACTATCTGATAAGACCTGAAATAAACAAAATTGTAAAATATACTATTCACTTTCCTGAAGGTAAAGAGTATAATCTGCTCGCGTATTGCATAATGCCTAATCACGTGCACCTGGTCTTTCAGTTATTGAAGGGGAACAGGGGAATTAGCAAAATTATGCAGTCGATAAAGAGAATTTCCGGGAGGGATATTAACCGGGTGCTCGGCGAAAAAGGGCATTTCTGGCAGAAGGAAAGTTATGACAGGCTGGTAAGGGATGATAAAGAGCTCTATTTCACGTTAGAGTATGTGCTGAATAATCCGGTAGTGGCGGGACTGGCCGCTTCTCAGGAAGAATGGGAACATAACCACATAAACAATAATTTGCTTTATTAATGCATTATGATCCGTAACGCACTTTAGATTTGAATACGTACCGCACTTTAGTAAAGTGCAGTACGATGAATGGGAGGCACTTTAGTAAAGTGCAGTACGATGAATGGGAGGCACTTTAGTAAAGTGCAGTACGATGATTGGGAGGCACATTGGTAAAGTGCAGTACGGTGATTGGGAGGCACTTTGGTAAAGTGCAGTACGATGATTGGGAGGGCACTTTGGTAAAGTGCGGTACGGGGATGTGTGTGGGATTTTCCCATTTTAGAAAATGGATTTGCCGAAAATGGGAATATTGGTAACAGTCTTTGTATCACAGCCGGCCTTGGTCTTGTAATAGCTGAAAATTGAATTGAATCTGACTTAAAAATGATACTTTTACCAGTAGTGATTTAAATCACCACCAGAAAATTCCGGCATAAAATTTGCTCTAAAAGTCATTAGACTGTTTTAGATAAGTTATATTATTAATATTTTAAACAGTACAGTAATAGTTATTTGTTCAGTTAACTTAACTTTTATTTTAATCTCAATCAGGAAACCATAAAATCGGGAACATTATGGAACCGGGATCTGATTTAGTACTCTCTTCCGTGCTGACCACGCGGATAACTCCGCCGGATAAAAAGTCCGTGCGGCTCATAAGAATACGGCGCCTTCCGACGGAAGATTCCTCCGCTGTATATTATACAATTATGTGCCAAAACTTTTTCAAGCTCTGTCTCTCCTCAATTCACTCAATGAAAATATCATCACTTCAGGTGTCTTTATGAAAAAAACTCTAATTTTTGTAATACTATTCACTTTAAACTTAACCGCACAGGTCCTAACAAACGGACTGGTTGGATATTATCCGTTTAATGGTAACGCGAATGATGAAAGCGGGAATGGTAATAACGGTCAGGTGCAGGGAGCATTATTAGTGCTAGATAGATTTGGAAAATCGAACAGTGCGTATTATTTCGATGGGGTTGATGATATTATTCGAATTTCTGATCCAAGCACTGGTATTTTAGATTTTTCGGGATCACCTTTTTCAATCAGTGTTTGGGTTAACACTACTTCTAGCACTGGAGGTATAATTTGTAAGGCGATAGGTGCAAATTCTGCCGGCGATTATGGTCTCGAGGTAAATAATCAAAAATTAAAAATGGGAGTAGGTTATGGGGGTGGTATAGGAGGAGTGAGGCATTCCAATGGCAATATAAATTCTGGAGAATGGATGCATATTGTTGGAGTTTTTAACACTTATAATAGTATAAATGTTTATGTAAATGGAATATTAGATAATGGCTACAGTTACTTTAGCAGTGGGGTAATGATCAATTCTTCTGCAGATCTGATTTTTGGGAAGGCAACAAATGGTTTAGGTAATGATTTTTATCGTGGAAGAATTGATGATGCTTATATTTTTAATCGTGCGCTTTCACAGTCTGAAATAACTACGCTTTATAATGAATATAGTAATGCGCTTATCGAACATGGTGGCAAATTGTATCCCTCGGTTAAAATCGGCAAGCAGATATGGCTGAAGGGAAATATGAATATTGGCGTGATGCTTAATGAGGCTTCAGACCAAACCAATAATTCAATTTTCGAAAAGTATTGTTATAACAATGATTCAAACAATTGTAACGTCTATGGTGGACTATATAAGTGGGACGAAGCAATGCAATATACTACAACTGCTGGGGCCCAGGGAATTTGTCCGACAGACTGGCATGTTATGAATGCATCCGATTATCAAACTCTTTACTCATACGTCAACGGGGATGGGAATTCGTTAAAAGCAACAGGGCAAGGTAGTGGATCTGGTGCAGGAACGAATACCAGTGGATTTTCAGGTTTGCTAGCGGGATGGTACAGAAGGTCTATAACTTATCCGAATTTTAATGAATTAACATATCAAGGGATGTTCTGGACTTCTTCAGAGTATAATGCTAGCTTCGTAAATGCAATGGCTCTTGGAAGAACTGATGCGGGTATAGGGTTGCAAGCACAAGAAAAATATAAGGGATATAGCGTACGTTGCATCAAGGACGAATTATCTTTAGCTATGTTGGTGCTAAGTTCTCCCAATAGGAATGAATCAAAAATTATTGGAAGTGTAGACACAATTAAATGGACAAGCACCAGTGTAACAAATGTAACGATAGAACTTACTACAAATAACGGAACTGATTGGAGCACGGTTGTTGCGAGTACGCCGGCCAGTACCGGAAGTTATGTTTGGACGGTGCCGAATACGCCTTCAGCACAGTGTAAAATCAGGATCAGTGATGCCTCGGACGCGGCTGTAACTGACGCAAGTGATAATGTTTTTACTATTTCTTTGATTCTTCAAAATGGACTGATAGCCCGGTACGATTTTGAGGGTAATGCCAATGAATTATCCGGCGCGGGCAGGTTTGCTAATCTGAATGTCAATAACGCTGCTTTCAATACATCATTTAAAAAAACCGGTGACTATTCGGTGAAATTCACGCAGAATTCCTCCCAGCAGCAATGGCTTATTACTCCCGGGAACCATTCATTTAACATCGGACAGGGAAATACAATTACCGGCTGGTTCTACTGGGACGGCGGTGATTTTTGGGGTAAGTCCAGCAGTAATAATACAGTAAACGACAAAGGAGGCCTTGTCGGGCAGGGTTATTCCGGTTCGGGTAACTGTACCGACTGGGGCTCAAATTTCTGGGCGTTGACTGTCAATAGTACTTCTAAGCGGCTTGAGTTTTCTTTGCACAGCAATGGCTGCAACTATGGCGGCAGATCGCTGACTTCAAACACAAATTCAGTACTGGCAAATAACTGGTACTGGGCTTGTGTAACAAATGACGGTAGTGGTAATATCAAACTATACCTGAATAACGAACTGGTTTCATCAGGCACGAATTTCCCCACGAGCGCGTTGTTTGAAAGGCCGCTGGAGGTGGGTTCCTATTCCAACTATTATTATTCCGGATCTTATCCTGATTATGACCGGCGCTGGTTCTTTTCAGGATATATTGATGATATAAGGATATATGACAGAGAACTCACTGAATCAGAGCGGGCGCATATCTACGGGTCAGCTTTACAATCTATTTCACTTATTTCCCCCAACGGCGGCGAAAACAAACTCGTCGGCGCGCAGGATACGATTAAATGGACAAGCAGCGGTGTAACAAATATTAAAATAGAGCTTACTACAAACAACGGAACGAGCTGGAGTACAGTTGTTGCGAGTACGCCCGCCAGTACCGGAAGTTATGTTTGGACGGTGCCGAATACGCCTTCGACACAGTGTAAAATAAAAATATCTGATGGGGCAAATTCCTCAACAAATGATACCAGCGATAATATATTCACAATTACTGATGAACCTTTCTCTCTTGCGTCAAACTTTATATTTCCGGGTACAGAGAATCATCATTTTGAACCCTCAAGATGGGGAGATTATGACAATGACGGGGATCTGGACCTGCTGTATTTATATGATAGCCTTAATTACAATTATAAAATAATTGTTTTGAGAAATAATAATGGGACTTTTCAAAATATCAATGCTGGGTTGCTAGGTTATTATGACGGTGTAGAGGCTGCATGGATTGATTATGATATGGATGGCGATCTCGATATTATCACTACAGGGGCAATTGAATCTAGCGGATGGCAGCACGCCACAAGATTGTATAAAAATAATAATGGCATCTTCACATTAGTAAATTCCGGTTTGGTAAATATGTCCGGCAATATTATCTGGCATGATTTTAACGGTGACGGAACACCGGATCTGATGTTAAACGGGTATATCGGGAGCGGCTGGATTTGCAAATTATATTTAAATAGTTCTGGTAATTTTACAGAAGTTAGTACAAGCCTATCCGGTGCGTCAAACATGGATCCTTCCTGGGGCGATTATGATAATGATGGGGATGATGATTTATTGGTGTGTGGATACAGCTATAATAATATTCCAAAAAATTTTACAAAACTTTTTCGAAATGATGCGGGACAATTAACTGAAGTCCTTTCGCCATTTTACAATTTGGATGGCAGAGGCAGAGGAGGATTTATTGACTATGATAATGATGGTGATCTTGATGTTCTGATCGGGGGGTATTATTATGAAGTAGGTTCTATGGATACGTGTCATATTCATTTATATCAAAACAATAACGGGATATTCACCGAGGTCAGTTTGCCGACTCAAAATGGACAACTTGGCCAAATTATAATCAATTATGTTGATTATGACACAGATGGTGACTGGGATATTCAACTAAGCAGACGAAGCTGGGTAAATGGAAACCTAAAAAATGAGGTTAAATTATTTAAGAATAATACAGGTGTTTTTAGTGAAGTTCCTTCGGGGATGGACAATGAGTATTATTATTTTGTTAACGGTGATCAGGATAATGATGGTGATATGGATGTCCTGGTTTCCTCTCAATCTACAAAGTTCTATAGAAATAATGTTATTGGGAACAATATATTTCAGGTAAACACGCCCCCATCAGCACCGTCTGCCTTAAATCAACAAATAATAGGCAATGAGGTTGTCCTTGGTTGGAATAAGGCAACTGATATCAGTACACCACAAAACACTTTGACTTATAATTTGAGGATAGGTACAACACCAGGAGGCTCGCAGATAAAAAGTGTGTTAGCGCTCAACAGCGGTAAAAGGTTATTGGTTGACTATGGAAATGTTCAGTTCAATAATTCATGGCGGCTAAGGGATTTAAAACCAGGCACTTATTATTGGACGGTTCAGTCAATTGACAATTCTTTTTCGGGTTCTCAATTCGCTCCCGAAATGAGTTTCACTATTAGTGCTTCGATTTCGCTTCTGTCCCCCAACGGCGGAGAAAACAAACTCGTCGGTGCGCAGGATACAATTAAATGGACGAGCAGCGGCGTTGCAAATGTTAAGATTGAACTTACCACAAACAACGGCACGAGCTGGACTAACATAGTGGCGAGTACTCCGGCGAGTACTGGAAGTTATGTTTGGACGGTCACGAATCCGCCTTCGACACAGTGTAAGATAAAAATATCTGATGCTTCCAATTCCGCAATAGCTGATACAAGCTCCGGAACATTTAAGATACAGACGCAGCTACAGTACGGCTTGATTGCATATTATCCATTCAACGGAAACGCAAATGATGAAAGCGGAAACGGGTATAACGGTACAAACCATGGCGCTATATCCGCCCCGGATAGATTTGACAACTCAGGGAAAGCTTTTTCATTTAATGGCATTAATCAGTATATCTCTGTTCCTAATATACCATTTGGGGATCAGAACACTGATAAAAGTATTTCTGTTTGGTTTAAGTTAAATTCAACTAATCCTAATGATTATGTTACGCCTCTTTGTCAGGCATACGGAGCTGGTCTTGACAGATGGGCAATTGACATATCAGCACAAGAAGTAAACGTTGGTATTGTTTATGACGGATATACTAACTGGGGAACCGGACTGGTAAATAGTCAGCCAATTTCGATAGGGACTGAGGGATATCATCATCTTGTGGTCGTGGGATCAAATAATTTTCCTGCGAACAATAAGTTAAAAATCTATATTGACGGAATATATAAAGGCTCTATTTCAAGTTTGAATATAAAAGGTTTCCCGATCCCTGTTACAATGCAGCAGGGAACTTATTACAGCGGCACTGCATATAGAACCGGAAATCTTGACGAGATAAAGATATTCAACAGAATTTTGAGCCAATCTGAGATTGATTCACTCTATTATGAGAGCGGTTACAATAGTGTTGTCTATGGTAACAAAACTTACCATGCAGTAACGATAGGCACCCAAACATGGCTGAAAGAAAATCTTGATATAGGTGGCAGAATTGATGGGGCAATCAATCAAACAAATAATTCAACAATAGAAAAGTATTGCTACAATAATCTGCCGGCTAATTGTGATGTTTATGGTGGATTGTACCAGTGGGATGAAGCTATGCAGTACAGTATAACTCCTGGGGCAAAAGGTATTTGTCCTGATGGTTGGCATTTACCTACACTGAGTGATTATCAAATTTTAGCAGGTGCCGCGAATAACAGTTCTAACGCATTAAAGGCGATAGGGCAGGGTACAGGCAGCGGAGCAGGCACAAACAGTACAGGTTTTAGCGCTCTACTGGCAGGCAATCGGGATAACGGAGGGTTTTTTGTAACATTAGGAACACATAATTATCTACTTAGTTCCTCCCAACAGGATGCAAACAACGGAGCATTAGTATATTTATACCATACTGACGATATTATATCATCCCAATATTATTCAAAAATCAGCGCTGTTAGTGTCAGGTGTCTAAAAGATGTACAGATAACCTCAAGTTTACAGCTCATTACTCCCAACGGCGGCGAGAACAAACTCGTTGGCGTGCAGGATACGATTAAATGGACAAGTACCGGTGTAACAAATATTAAAATAGAGCTTACTACAAACAACGGAACAAACTGGAGTACGGTTGTTGCGAGTACTCCGGCGAGTACTGGAAGTTATGTGTGGACGGTGCCGAATACACCTTCAACCCAGTGTAAGATAAAAATATCTGATGCAGCGAATGCTGCAATTGCCGATACAAGCAACGGAATATTTAAGATGCAATCGCAGCTACAGTATGGACTTGTGGCGTCTTATCCTTTTAACGGCAACGCGAATGATGAAAGCGGGAATGGGAATAATGGAACAGTTAACGGAGCAACCTTAACTTCTGATCGGTTCGGAAAACAAAATTCTGCGTATTATTTCAACGGAATTGATGAACCCATACGAGCATCAAACTCTGCTTCACTTAATCCAAATTATTTGTCAATCGCAGCCTGGGTGTATTACGAAGGGGCGAGTTATAATGGACATATTGTTTCTAAAGGATTAGATGAATATGATTTATTTGTAGAAACTTCTGTAGGATCCGGCATAGGCGGACATATAAACAATAATTCAATAAAGTCGAACGTTGTCTTACAGAATAATGTTTGGAGATTTCTCTGTTTGGTAAAAAGTAATGACAGCGTTTCCCTTTTTCAAGATGCGATAAAAATCAAATCAATCCCTCTTACGGGAACAATAATGTCAAATAGTTTTGATTTATTTATCGGCAGACAACCAGGTGAGTCAAACAGTAAATTTAAAGGGAAAGTCGATGATGTTCGCATTTATAACCGCCCATTATCTCAATCAGAAGTAGATTCATTGTATTATGAAGGGGGATATGGTAGCATTTCATACGGGGGTAAAACCTATCATACAATAAATATCGGCACACAAACCTGGCTTAAAGAAAATCTTGATATCGGCAATATGATAGAGGGAAGCCAGAATGCAAGCAATAACAGTATAATTGAAAAATACTGTTTCGATAACACTCCCGCAAATTGTGATACTTACGGCGGATTTTATCAGTGGAGTGAAGCAATGCAGTATGCTGCCGGAGAGGGTTCACAGGGTATTTGTCCGTTCGGCTGGCATATACCTACACAGGCGGACTTTCAGGTTCTCATTAATTATGTGAATAATAGCTCTAATGCACTTCTATTGAATGCCTCAAATACAAGCGGATTTTCAGCCTATTTAGCCGGTATGAAAATCTCAAGCGGTGGATTTCAGAATCTCAATTCAGCAGCACATTTTTGGTCTTCTAAAGTAGGTGAACCGGGATATGCTTATGGTATGTATCTGTACCAGGATGCAAATATAGGTAGTGGACCAACCATTCAGGGGCACGGATACAACATTCGTTGCATCAAAAATGAAACGCAAAACATTTCGGTTGTTTCTCCCAACGGCGGTGAAAACAAAGTCGTCGGCACACAGGATACAATTAAATGGACAAGCACCGGCGTAACAAATGTAAAGATAGAACTTACCACTAACAACGGAACAAACTGGAGTACAGTTGTTGCAAGTGCACCGGCGAATACAGGGAAATATGTTTGGACAGTGCCAAATACAGTTTCAGCAATTTGCCGGATCAGGATAAGTGATGCGGCTAATAGTGCGATTTATGATACAAGCGATGTTAACTTTAAGATCATTCTCCCGGGCGGACTGGTAGCATATTATCCTTTCAACGGAAACGCTAATGATGAAAGCGGCAATGGAAATAACGGAACTGTAAACGGGGCGAGTTTGACTGCAGACAGATTTGGTAATGGAAATAAGTCATATAACTTTACAAATACAAGTGATTACATTCAAGTCGCAGACGGGCCTACTTTTGATTTCACGGCAACCAAGCAATTGTCCGTTGGTGTGTGGGTCAAATTAAATTCGGCTTCCAATGGTTATGTCATAGATAAATTCGGAACGGGTGGTTCGGAGGATGATGATTTCAGTTGCAATATTTATAATGGCATCATTCAATTTAGTGTTAACGGGCCCGGGGTTTTCAAAGGAGTAGAGAGCAACACGGTTCTAACCACAGGTAAATGGTACTTTGTTTTATTGAAGTGGGATGGAATTAATGCAAAACAGTCAATATATATTAATGGAATCAAGGATGCTGAAATCACTACTCCTGTTTTACAAATAAATAATACAAATACTGCTCTAAGAATCGGGAAACCTGCACATCCGGCTTCTTCCATCATTGGACTAATTGATGATATTCGTATTTATAACCGCGCGATAACACAGGATGAAGTTGACTCTTTGTACCGCGAAGGTGGTTATAACGCGCCTCCGGCACCGCCGACAAATCTGACTGGCATCTCCCTCGATAAACAGGTACGGCTTGTATGGAATAAATCAGTTGATTCCGATATCAGAAAGTATAAAATTTACCGAAGCCTTAACAGCCCGGCAACTATTTTATATGATTCAACCGCGGGCCCGAACGATACGACAAAACTGTTCAGCGGACTAAAGAACGGCCAGAAATATTATTACGCGGTTAAGGCGGTTGACAGTTCCGGCCAGTTAAGCGATTACAGTAATGAAGTGGCAGTAGCGCCCACGGGACTTATTGCCTGGTATCCTTTTAACAATAACGCGAACGACACTACTAGCAACTGGACGCCGGGTACCATTAATAACATAAGTTATACATCTGACCGGTTCGGTACAAACGGAAGGGCGGCGTATATAAACGGTAATGAAAACTCTTACATAAATATCGGCAAGATAGAACTTCTCAGCCAGTTCACGCTTGCCGGATGGGTTAAACTTGATCCGGCCTCCGGTACGCCGGGTTCCGCGCTATTCTCAAATTCAAATCAGTCAGCGGGCTATGAAGTCCTTCATACCGGAAGCGCGGGAGGTAACAAATGGAAACTTACTACCGGTACTGCTTCCAATATTACCGATACAGCACAGTTAATGCCTAACCGGTGGTATTATATCACTGCAACTTACGACGGGATTAATACCGGGAAGATTTATATCAACGGCCAGTTATCATCTTCTTCAGCAAGCATTACTCCTGTATTACCGAACAGCACCAACACGCTGCTGGGTAAATCGGCTTACAATTCAAACTACCTGCTTGGCGCGATTGATGATATTCGCATCTACAACCGCCTGCTTACCGCGACGGAAGTTGATTCACTATACCGTGAGCGGGGCTGGACAGGGAATGACCTTAACCTAGTAAAACCAAACGGCGGAGAAGTAATAGCGGCAGGAAGTGTTTACAATGTAACCTGGACGGCAACCGGAGTTACATCGCTGAAAATCGAGTTCACTTCTGATAACGGATCTGACTGGAATACGGTGGCGGCAAGCGTTAACGCGGCTTCCGGCAGCTACCAGTGGACGGTGCCGGACATAAATTCAGCTCAGTGCCGTATAAGGATTTCGGATGCAAATAACAGCAGTGTATCTGATTCGAGCAGTACGTTGTTTACAATAAAGAGGATACCCGCGGCGATTTCACTCGCGATGCCAGAGAACAACAGCATCAATCTTCCGCTGAATCTTACTTTCAGATGGAACAGGGAAGCAGAAAGTGAAAAATATGAGTTTTTACTCGGTACGGATTCTTTGTTCCAGTCGAAGATTATCATTGTTAATGATACGCTGGTCTCGGATACATTCAAAGTGGTTACCGGGGTTCTTAATTATAATACCAAATACTATTGGAAGGTTCGCGGAAAGAATATTGCCGGCAAGGGCGTTTATTCACCTGTATGGAACTTCACCACACGGCTCGCGTCCCCGGTGCTGATGCACCCGGCGGATGATACGGTAAACGTTAAGATAAACCCAACCTTTATCTGGGGCGCGGTAACAGGTGCCGCAGCATATCACCTTCAGGCGGGTACGGATTCGCTGTTCATTACCGGTTTGGTAATTGATCAGCAGTCGCTCTCTACAAACAGTTATGCTTACTCAGGGCTTGCAAACAATACTGTTTATTACTGGAGAGTTAAGGCAAAGAACAGTTTGAAAGAAAGCGAGTGGAGCGGAATAAACAATTTCAGAACTATGCTCGCCTCGCCGCAGCTTGTTGCTCCGGGCAATAATACTATAGGTCAAGAACTGACGATCGTATTTAGCTGGCAGCAGGTTCCCGGCGCTTCGCACTACAGGATAAGGATAGCATCCGATTCATTATTCTCTAATATCCTTTATAATGATACTTCCGCTCAATTAAGCAAGACGGTTGGTAATCTCGTGCCGCTTGCGAATCACTACTGGCAGGTAGCGGCTGTAAACCAGTACGGAATGAGCCTTTATTCACAATTCTATATGTTCAAAACGAAAGGCACGGCAGCGCCTGTACAGCTGGTTCAGCCGGCTGCTAACCAGCTAAACGTTACGATACCTGTGCAGTTTGTATGGCGTAAGGCGGGTGATATTGTTGTTGAGCGTCCGAAGAGAGGCAATGAAGGGACCTCCGGAAAAGAGGCAATAAATAAATACTGGTTCGAACTTACACGCGATACCGTAACGGGTTATGTTAACCGTGATACGCTTCTTACAGAAAATGATACGGTAAAGACAGTGGACACTCTTTCTTATAACACAGTGTACTACTGGAGAGTAAAGGCACGGAATGAAGTTGGATGGGGTGTGTTTGGATACTGGAGTAAGTTTACGACCATCTATCCGGTGCCCGGGACTATTTCTCTTGTTCAGCCCGCGGATTCAGCTTTGAATATTCCTCTCAGTGTCACCCTGTTATGGAGGAAAGAGCAGGCTTCGGATAACTATCACTTGCAGGTATCGGAGCTGCCCGACTTTAGTTCCCTTATGATTGTAAATGACACAAACCGCGTGGATACTTCCTATCAGTTGAGCGGATTGCAGTATTCGAAGACTTATTACTGGCGTGTACGCGGTAAGAATATTCGTGGATACGGAAGTTACTCGGCGCGGCGGTTCACAGTTAAACTTGCCACCGTTGTACTGGCGGCACCGGTCAATGATTCAACGGTAAATACTCAGATACCGCGGCTTACCTGGTTTAAGGTCACAGGAGCGCAGAATTATCATTTACAGGTTGCAACCGATACGGGTTTCACAACTCCGTTTATAGATAATCAGAATCTTGCTGATTCGTTTTACACAATGCCGACACTGGTTTACGGGCAGTCATATTACTGGAGAGTAAAGGCACGCAGCGGGCAGAACAACGGTGATTTTTCCCAAAGGAGAAAGTTTACTGTATATTACCCGGCTCCGGTCGCTCCTGTGTTAATTGCTCCTGACAGCGGCAGCGTAAATCACCCTGTACAGAATGTGCTGCTCAGGTGGAACTTTGTTACAGGCACTACTGCTTATCACGTGCAGGTGGCAAAGGATCCTGCTTTTGCTCAGAATCAGATAATTTATAACGATTCAACTCTTACCGGCACTCAGCGATTGCTGCCTGTACTGGGGACTTCGACTAAGTACTACTGGCGTGTCCGCGCAAAGAACCAGGGCGGTTGGGGCAGTTATTCTAATGTCTGGAACTTCAGTACAATCGTTCCTCCTCCTGTTGATCTTAGCGCTGTCAGCAGTAACAAGAAAGTGCGCCTATCCTGGACTATGCTCCCGGACAGCAATATAACCGAGTACCGGGTATACAGGAGGGATAACCTGACCGGCTACCAGATGATCGGAAATACAACCACGAAAACATACAAGGATACGCCTCTTGTTAACGGCAGAGTATATTTTTACAGGATTCAGGCGGTATCAGTCAGTGGTGCAATAAGCGTACTGAGTGATAGTATACAAGGTTCGCCATACAACCGTCCACCTATCGCGGTTATACCAGAACCGGACAAGTATGTGCCGAATGCGGGCGCGTTACTCCTTTATGAATCATCATACAGCAGTTTCGGCAGCCGCGACCAGGATGAAAACGAAGGCGGCGCGCTTGTCGCAAAACGCTGGTATATTGATAACAAGTACTACAGCGGAGAAGACCTGATCAACTTCAGTGTTAAACAGGGCACGCATTACATTAAACTTGTGGTTGAAGATAATGACGGCGCGATGGACTCGGTTACGCGCACGGTTAATGTGACCGCGTTTAAGCAGTATATGGGGGGGCAGATCTCCGCGGGCCTTTCCAAATTCCAGAACAGGTTCTATGTGTTTGTTAAAGGTGGAACAAATAACGGGTTCTGGGCGCTGGACAGTATGGGGAATATAAATCTTGCATATTCGGGCCAGATTGGCGGCGAAGTGCTTTCAACCAGTTCTATTGATACACTCGGCAATATTTATCTCGGATCAACAGACTTTAAGCTGTACGGTTTCAGAAATAATCTGACGCAGCTTTGGCCGGAGTTGAACCTGGGAAGCAGGCTTTCGGCTACGCCTACGATTGATGATGAAGATCCTAATAAGAGAATGTATATAGGAGTTGAGTTTAACAGATTCCAGTCCGTTAACAGAGTAACCGGTAATCAGGTGTGGTCTATGGTAACTGACGGAGCTGTATATACAAGTTCCGTCATTGATACCAGCCGGACAGTGTTATTCTTCACCACTGCAAAGGGAGTTGTATACGGCTTCCTTAATTTCCGGACGATGGATACGCTTAATCCTCAGCCCAAGTGGATGTTTAATTTGGGGGATTCCATATCAACATCACCCGCGATTGACAAAGAAGGATACTATTATTTCGGAAGCCGCCGCGGCAGGCTGTATAAGATTCAGCTTATAAAAGACGGCCCCGGAACAGTAAATAAAGTATGGGATATCTCACTCAATGCCGGAGGCGCGCCGCTGCCGCTTATAGCATCACCCGTTATTGATCACTTTGGAAGTGTTTTTATCGGGTCAGTGAACGGCAGGTTCTTTAAGGTAGCCAATAACGGTGAAGTGCTCTGGTCGGTGCAGACTCAGGGTCCGATTACCACAACAGCTGCCATTTCTTATTCTAATAAGATCTATGTCGGAAACAGCCTGGGTGAAGTATTTGCTTTCGGCACGAACGGTGATACTGTTTTGTATTACAAGGATACATCCGCTGTTTGTAATTCAATACTGACTGATTATGGAATGGTTTACTTCGCGAATCTTAATGGCAGGGTAATCGCCCTTTTTGACAGTACTGATAATGAAGATAAAATGCTGGGCGGCAGGCCTCAGTGGGGTACGTTCCAGTCGGATAACAGGCGTACCGGCGGTGACAGGACTATTCTGCGCAACGTGGTATCTGCAAAAGAAGAGCTTGCGGTAATACCTGATGAGTATCTGCTCAAACAGAATTATCCGAATCCGTTCAATCCAACAACGACAATAGAGTTCGGTTTGCCGGATGAGAGTTATGTAAAGCTTAAGATATACAACGTTGCAGGCGAGGTGATCGGTGAACTTGTTAACGGATACAAATCAGCCGGGTATCATAAGGCCGCGTGGGTAACGCAGCACCTTGCAACGGGAGTATATTTCTACTCACTTGAAGCGACCTCGGCCGATGGCTCGAAGAACTTTAAGTCAATAAAGAAGATGCTGTATCTGAAGTAAAATTATAGGGCGACTTGATATGTCGCCCGATGACAGGAGGCGAGGGGTGAAGTTATGAATCTGACAAGATGAGTGCCGGTTTAAGTAGTCAGTTTCGATAACCCCTCGCTTCGATATCCTCCGGCACTCAGCGCGGCGCCCAGCCTCCCACTTCGTCCCGATGAATCGGGATCAGTGCACCGCCTTCCCCCTGTGGGGCAGGTGTAAAAAGGGGAGGAGATGTTATGGAAAATTCCAGCCATTACCCGGGGGATTTTCAATTTGCGCAGAATATTTTTTCTAACTACTAAATTCTTAATTCTTAATTTTTAATTCTTAATTTGAATTAACAAACTTAAATTCCGCCACTGCTTTTTCATACCCGTTCAGTTTACTAATCATATTAATAATTTTATTCATCCCTTTCTCGACTAACTTCATATCATTCTTTGTTAAGAGCGAAAGCATTTCCTTGTGGGTCTTCGTGGCGGCGTAGGAACCGCGGCTGAGTATTTCGGTGGTTAATGTTTGCGTCAGTACTGCCTTCGATATTTCGCTGTTCATAAATTCAAGGAATGTGCGGTACGCGTCTATGGAGGCGCCGGAAGGGAAGGAGATGATCTCAATGGATGAATCATCAGGAATGACGGCCACATTATTCAGAGGCATATCCTGGAGTATTGTCAGCAGATTATCTGCTTCTTCATCGGTCGTTGTACGGGGCTGCTTACCCACGATGAACGGCATTCCGTATTTCTCAGTGAAGCTTACCCAATAGTCAAGGCCGTTCCTTTTAAATACAACAGGATAATAACACCTGCTTAGCGCTTTCTCACCGTAGGGATTCATATAAGTCGCGTTGTTTTGTATGAGAATGAATTTATTCGGCGGCACCGGACGGGGCTGGTCGCTTTCGCCCCGGTAAAGCAGTTCATTGTTCAGGCTGAACGTAAACCACTCCTGCGGCTTCTCTTCAATCCTGAGCGGCAGAAGGTACTCTCCTGAGCGGAGGTTTACCTGTGTCCAGACGATTTCAAGTACCGTGAATCCGTACAGGGGCGCGTTGAGAATCTGGCTGATAATATTATCCGGATCGAGTTCGTTTTCCAGGTAACCGGCTATATATAGAGATAAAGGGTCGTTGCTTGCGGGGACAACTTCCCTTTCAAGTGAAACTATGCCTGCCTTCCGCTGCTGAATATTCGCGTAGAGGTGCGCGTCGGATGTCAGTTCCCGGTATGTTTCAAATGCCTTCCCTGTTTTGGAAAGTATCGGGTCCGGGTCAGGCAGCGTGTTATAAAACCCGAATAGTTTCTTTATACCCTTGCTGTAGTCCTGCCTTACGGCGATTTCTTTTGTGAGTTCGTTTCTGTTCATTATTTCTCCTTTTATCTTAAATGCAGAATTTCTGTTTCAATCTTTTCTATTATTTCCGGCGATATGTTAAGCGTTGCGCGGCTCATATCAGGTGGAATTAAGGCGTTTA
>JABWCL010000087.1 GCA_013360295.1 Ignavibacteriaceae bacterium
GTATTAAATAATTAGTAACACATTTATAGCAACAAACCAAAATTAAACAAAATTCCTGTGACACGGGGTAATATTTTTTGAGCCTTGAACCATACCCCCCCTCCCTTCCGTATCTTACCCCCTGAATTTATGAAAGTTGCGTTACTTTCTTCCGGCTGATCAGGCGCTGGTTTGAGCCAACGCTCCCGACGGTTTGACGGGTTACCAGCTAATACTTCACTTCAAATTCCCCGGTCTAAAATCCGGCAATGTGTTTGACGGTATCAAACAGAATCGGGTAAAAGTGTTTGATAATATCAAACAGAATAGCTATATTGTGTTTGACATTATCAAACACAATCCGGGACCGCCGTGGAAAACATTAAAGAAGAACTTTACAATTTTAATCCCTGGTGGGAGGCAGACTATAAACCGGCTCTTATCAGGCGCGAAAAGTATCTGCAAAAGCTCAATGCTTCGCTTAAGCAGAGAGATATCATAATATTAACAGGGCTGAGGAGAATCGGAAAAACCTCTATCATGAAGCAGTTCATTTCGGATCTGTGCAATACTGAAAACCCGAAGACGATCTTTTACGCTTCTCTTGATTCAATCCTTCTCGAGAAATTTTCCGTTCATTATCTGGTGAGGGAATTCAGAAAAATACATCACCTGAAAAGAGATCAGAAAATATTCCTCTTCTTTGATGAAGCCGCTTACAGAGAGGATATAAACAGGGAACTGAAAAACCTTTACGACTCCGAGAATGTTAAGCTATTTGTTTCCTCCTCCTCATCTTCAATTCTCAGAGATAAAAGCGCGCTGCTTACCGGCAGAACAAAACGTATCGAAATATTGCCTCTTGACTTCTCCGAATACCTGAATTTCAAAAACCTGAAGATACAAGAATCAGAACAATATCTGACGGAACAGTACTTCGAAGACTATATGCGTATGGGAGGCATACCGGAATTTATTCTTACCTCAGATACAGCGTACCTTGAGAACCTTATCGAGTCCATTATATATAAAGATATAGCTTTTTACAGGGGCGTGAGCGACACAACAACACTTAAAGAATTTTTCCGCGTTCTGATGGAACGTGCCGGAAAGCAACTGAGTCTTAATAAAGTATCCAATATAATGGGAATCTCCACCCAAACAGCCAAACGATATTTTGACTATTTCCGGGAGACATACCTGATATATACAATGGAACGGTACGGCAAACTTAATGAGAGAATCCGTGCACCGAAAAAGATTTATGCGGCGGATACCGGAATACGAAACTACATCACGGGGTTCCGTGACAAAGGGTCTTTATTTGAAAATCTCTTTTATCTTCTGATAAAAGACAAATCGCCAAGTTATATTTATAAGGACGGAACAGAACTCGATTTTTACTATGACGATATAATTTGCGAAATAAAATACGGACTGGGTTCTGATCCGAAGCAACAAGCATTGATGGATTCAATGAAGGCAAAAAAGAAATATTTCATTTCCGGAGTTGACAGTTTTCTTGATTTTGAAAAAGAGCTGTACTTAAAGAAAAAATAACCGAGCGGCTCTTCTCGCACCGCTTTCCTCATCATAATCGCGTAAGCAGCCGTGGCCCCGACAAGCCCGCTGCCGATAATTCCGACTTTCATATGTTTCTCCGGTATTAAATAATTAG
>JABWCL010000088.1 GCA_013360295.1 Ignavibacteriaceae bacterium
ATCAGCTTGAGTGATTCCATCGGTAAAAGCCACTACATCATCCGGTTTTTCAAGCTGCAGTTTTGCTAATTTTGTTGACATTACCCCTGTCATCCGGTGAGAAAGGCTATCCCTGACGAACTTTCCAAGAGAGTTCCAGGTTAGAGGTATTCCCGTAATCTGATCTTCTGTTATTTCAAATAATCCCTCTGTCCAGTATCCTGCTCCACCATTCCATTCATCTCCCTTATATGTATTGAAGGGCTCAATAAATATTCCTTTACATCCATACGCCAAAGCAGCCAAAATCGAAGCTCTCAGCGCTTGTCCGCTGGGTTGGCGCCATTTGTAATACTCACTGCTTGTTCCGGCTTTCCGGTATCCCCAAGACTGAGCTGTGTAATACCAATCCTTATCAGGGTAGTAATGATTTATCCCGTCATCAGCCAGGTATTTAGCGGCTGTGTGTAATATTTTTGTATGGAAATTGTACAATCCGCTCAAATCGGTATATCCGACATCAAATGGATAATACCAATAAAACAATGGATTAGGTTTTGCTATACTGATTATTTGTTTCAGAAAGTCCCGCCCGTCTATATTATTATTCCAGTTCGGGTAAAACATTGTGAACATTGGGGCAGTATTAAAGCCGCCTGGAGCGTTACAAAGTGAATCTACAAATCGAAACGATCTGAGTAAATCCACTGTATGGGGCTCGTTTAATGACTGCCAGCCTCGGAGTCTGATTTTAAAGTCATTTGAAAATAATCTCAGGATTGAATCAGCTTTAAATTTAAAATTATCAAATTGTGTTCCGTCCTTTCCATAACGCCCCCAGATATCTTGATCCCAGAACTCCACTTTGTGGACTAATACTTCAACATTTCCGAGCCATTCAACAACGAATTCTGTCCCTAGCTTTTCATTCTCCATATAAGCCTGTTGGATAATTATGTTTTGACTATTTGTATCTCTATCATAAATATAATCTAGGGTCTGATTCGGATTATTCATAAGTTGGGTCGCGCTGAGTTCACTGTACCTAAGACGATATACTCTCGTCATAAGCGGCGCGGACTGATCGTACGGAAACTGGCGAACCGTATCTGTAAAATAAACCGACACTCTTACACAAGGGGCATTATATTGCGGATTTAGTGGAATTGTTGGGTCACCGGGATAGATTATAAATTTGGCATTGTAAGTTATCGGTCTGTCCATGTCCTGTGAGTACAGTTCATACCCCTGGTGCTGATAGTAATGCGGGCCACGAACGAGAATTTTATCCTTATAAGCCTCATCAATACCTGAAGAAAAGCATTCCTTCTCTTCTCCATTAATCGTTATCGTTTTTTTATCACCGAAATAATCTGTCCCACGTTCGAGGCAAAACTCCTGGTTGGTTGTTTGACCAGCCAAACTAAAGTCATCTGCCCGGGAAGCATAAAACTCATTATAATACCCGCCCGTAACTGCATAAAGCCAGTCAAGTTGCACGTTTGGATCATACTGACGAACATCCCCTGCAGAATCTTGGGCATTTGTATTAGCGGCAAAAATATTCTGGTATTGTATTAAATCATTAAGATTGTTTACAGTACCTGCCTTTGCCTGACGTATCACCGTATTGAACTTCGC
>JABWCL010000060.1 GCA_013360295.1 Ignavibacteriaceae bacterium
GAAAATTGCTCCCTCTGCGTCGCGGGTAACCACGACCTCTACGCGGTTAAAAAAACTCCGAATAACAACGCGGGTTTTGAGTATGGGCCCGACTGGTACGCCTTACCCTACGAAACAAGGGAGAAAAGAGCGCGCAATAAGATATGGCTCTATGAAGATAACGAACTCCGCTGCCGGCTCAATACTGAATCCTTTGAATATCTGGCTGATCTGCCCGAGGTTCTCAGCGTTCCCTATGATGATGGCGGCATTCAGTGCTCACACTTCTGCTATCCCGATTATACCGGCTCCACAATTTTCTTTCCCGCGGAACCCTTTCATCTACGTAATCATTTTGAGCAAATGAAAACCGCAAACTGCACGCTCGGAGTCTCCGGCCACGGCCACCCGGCGGGGATTCTCATTGCCGGACCGGAAACGCTGAAAGTACATAAAGCCGGGCGGCACATCCTGGATGATCAGCTTAACTGGATCGTCGTTCCCTGTGTCGCGCGTACAACCCGTCCCAACGGAGTGGCTATCTATGATACCGGCCTGCGCGAACTGCGCGCGGTTCCCCTTAGCAGAAATTCAATGAAAAAGGAGTGAGTTTATGACTGAACCTACGGCTAAAAATAAAAACACATTTTTCGGCAATCTGAACTACCTGAAGATTATTTTCACCACGCTGCTCACCATTATTCTTTTCATTGTTGCCATCTTTGTAATAATAATTCCTCAATTCGAAAATATTATTCTCGACCGTAAACGGGAGATGATAAGAGAGCTCACCGCTTCCACCATAAGTATACTCCAAAGCTGGAATGAAAAACAGAAATCCGGCGCGCTCTCGGAAACTGACGCTCAAAGAGGGGCGGCTGAACAGATCAGGATCTTAAGATACGGCGAAGCGGGAAAAGATTATTTCTGGATCACCGATCTCGCGCCGGTAATGGTTATGCATCCCTACCGCCCGGAGCTGAATGGCACAAGCCTGGCTGATTTTGAGGATTCAAGAAAGAAAAAACTTTTTGTTGAAATGGCGCGGGTTGTTAAGAAGAGCGGAGAGGGGTATGTGGATTATATGTGGCAGTGGAAGGATGACTCCACGAGGATTGTCCCGAAACTCTCCTATGTCAGGTTGTTCGCTCCCTGGGGGTGGGTTGTGGGCACGGGTATATATATTGAGGATGTTCGGCTCGAGATAAAAAAACTGGAATCAAGCACGCTTACAATTTCGATCATCATTACAATAATCAGTTCGCTCCTGCTGCTATATATCGGATATCATACAATGAAAACGGAAAAGGGGCGCAAGGAAGCTGAAGAAAATCTGAGAGAATCCCGTGAAAAGTATAAGACGCTTGTGGAGGCATCCGGCGAGGGTTTGATTCTGGCGCTTGATAACGAAGAAATATTTTTTAATAAAACATTTTATAAAATTTTTGGTTACCCCGAATCCGCGCCCCTGATTGATCTGAAAAAGATTTTTGTGCAGCTTCCGGAATCAGACCTGTTTGATTTTGTGGCGATGAAACGGAAAAACGATAAGCCGGAAGCAATAGAACACTTTGAAACCACCTGCAAAAAACAAAACGGCGAGTTTCTGAACGTATTTCTGATGCTCTCTCCCATCACGGTAGCAGGCAACTCCGGCATAGTTATAAACATAAAGGATATGAGCGTTGCGGAGACAAGCGGCGAGCTGTCGGACACGTCAGGACATCTCTTTTCCACGCTCGCTTCGCGAATTTCTTCCGGAGTGTTCAGGACAATCCCGGATAAAAGGATGATACTCACCGGGGGAAATCCCGCGTTTACTCTGCTAACGGGGTGGAAGAGTGATGAAACAGTCGCCGAAAATTCCATACTTGATTTTATAACCAATAATCAGGACCGCGGCGACTTTGTTGAGGAATTGTTTTCAAAAGGGATATTGCTGAACAGGATACTGCAGTTCAAAAAAACCGACGGCGCCTCATACATCGCAAGAGTTTCCGCGGTGGTGGTAAAAAACAACCGGTTAAAATCAGTGGCAGTTGAAGGGATAATCGAAGATGTTTCGGAACAATACCGGGTGAGGACCGAACAGGAAAAACTTATCGCGGATCTGCAGAACAGCGTAAGCGTTTTCGGCCAGAGAATCACGCCGTTCATAGAACCGCTCCATTCGTGCCGCTTCGATCAAACCGTTGCGGATGCAATTATGATTATGACCGGCCATCAGAGCAGCCACGTACTGGTCCGTGGCGAAAAACAGGAAGCGCTGGGAATAGTCGCGGATAAAGATATAAGGGTGCGCCTGCTGAATGAAAAAAAGGAAATCTCTCAGCCTGCTTACTCGATAATGACTTCTCCCGTTCACAAGATACCGGGCAATGCCACGCTGCTGGATGCGATGCATTTGTTTAAAAAGCACGGAACCGACGCGCTTGTTGTTGCTGAAGAGGACGATAATCCGTCGGGAATAATAACCGGCAAGGTGATCTTCGAGGCATCGTGGGGCGATGTACTCTTTTTCCTGCGGCATATAGAGCAGGCCGCCTCGGCGGAGGCAATAAAACAAAGTTACGAAGAGGTTTTACGGCTTGTACGCAGCCTGATAGAAAGTAACGGCGATCTTTACGGAATAAACAAACTTACCTCTTTGCTTTCCGATACCATTACGCGCAGGCTGCTGAATCTTGCGGAGGCGGAACTGGGGCGTCCTCCGGTCAGCTACGCGTTCATTACTATGGGAAGCGAGGGGAGGGAAGAGCAGTCTTTGGTGACCGATCAGGACAACGCTATTATTTTTAAAGATTCTTCGCCCGAAGAAATGCCCGGCATTCAGGAATACTTCCTGCGCCTCGGAAAAAGGGTTTCGGAGGGGCTTAACGCGATTGGTTACCAGTACTGCAAAGGCGGAATAATGGCGGGCAATATTAAGTGGTGTAAATCTTTCTCTCAATGGAAGCAGCAGTTCACACACTGGATCAGTGATGCCAACCCCCAGGATCTGCTGGAATTGAAAATCAGTTTTGACTTCAGGGCAGTGAGCGGGGAAACAGATTTTGAAAACCAGTTACGCGGACATATCACCCGTCTTCTTTCCGGCAACAATGCTTTTTTTGTTTACCTTTCGGAATCGGTGGCATCTTTTGAGCTCCCGGAATCAATGGCAAAATTAAAAGGACCGATAGACAGTAAATTACTGCTCCTTCCGGTGGTAGACTTTGCAAGGCTGTATTCCCTGAAGCACTCCCTGCCAGAATTAAACACCATCCGCCGCATCGAACTGCTTTATAAAAAGGGACTACTGGCAAGGCCGCTCTACTTAAACCTGATCTATGCATACGACGCAATCACCAGGATGCGGTTAAAACATCAGGCTGCCGGGTATGCAGCGGGGCAGAAACCGGACAATATCTTTGCTCTAAGCGAAATATCGGATATTCAGCTGGTGGTCATTAAAAAGTATATCGAACTGATCCGGGAAATAAAAGATAAACTGAGCCTTGATTTCAGGGGGGTGCCGTCAAAATAACTGAAAAACCGCCACGGTAACCCCTGTGGTGTGTACCGGAATTCATTTTTAATCATCCGCTTTGGTATATCTTTGATTTTTCAGGGACGCGGCGCATCTCAGGAAGCATACGACACCGGGGTTTACAGGCAGAAAAATCCAACAAAAATGGGATTGGTGACGAAGTGAAATTCGGGTTTTAATCGGATTCAACACTGTATTTATTTGGTGTTTCCTCGCTATATTTGTGGATTAAATTTTCCATCATTTAATAATACGGAGTCTTTTATGGGTATCAACTCGAAAAGGGTTGCCGAAATACTTGAGTCTGAGAAATTTAAAAACCTTGTAAGAAAAAGGTTTTTAGTTTCAACTACGCTTTCCCTCCTGATGCTTCTGGTTTACTTTGGTTTTATTCTGTGTGTTGCCTTTTACAAAGAACTGCTTGCTTATAAGATAGGCGAACATATAACCATCGGACTTCCGATAGGTATCGGAATTATTATTTTTGCCTGGATATTAACCGGAATATATACCCGGTGGGCAAACCGAAGTTACGATAAAGCTGTCCGCGACCTTCGTAATAATATTCTCTCTGAATAATTCACATTCACAAATTTTTTGATTAAGTAAACAGGAGCATTGCTTTGGAATCAATTCAATCCACACTTGGGCAGGTTAATGTTGCGTCTATAATAATATTTTTTGCTTTTGTGGCGGTTACGCTCATTATTACCTATTGGGCGGCGAAAAGAACTAAAACCACTTCAGAATTTTACGCGGCCGACAGAAGCATCTCAGGACTTCAAAACGGCCTTGCATTAGCGGGCGACTATATGAGCGCGGCTTCTTTTCTGGGAATAGCCGGAATGGTTGCACTTAAAGGGTATGACGGACTTATCTATTCAATAGGCTTTCTTGTAGGTTGGCCGCTGGTAATGTTTTTAATCGCGGAACCGCTGAGAAACCTGGGAAAATTCACATTCGCGGACGTTGTCGCGTTCCGGCTTCAGCAAAGGCCGGTCAGGATCGCTTCGGCTACCGGGTCATTAATGACGATCGTTTTTTATCTTATTGCCCAGATGGTTGGCGCCGGCTCCCTGGTAAATATTCTCTTTGGCTTTCCTTATGAAACCGCGGTCATAATTGTGGGCCTTGTTATGATAGCTTATGTACTGTTTGGCGGTATGCTTGCAACGACGTGGGTTCAGATCATTAAAGCGATGTTACTCCTTTCCGGTGCCACGTTTTTAGTGATTATGACCTTGGCAAAATTTGGAATGAACCCGGTAACTCTGTTTCAGGCTGCTGCCGAAAAATATTCGGATGCTATGCTCTCGCCCGGCGGTTTTGTAAAAAATCCGTGGGATGCAGTTTCTCTCGGACTGGCGTTAATTCTCGGCACAGCCGGCTTACCGCATATTCTTATGCGCTTCTTTACAGTGCCGGATGCCAAGCAGGCAAGAAAATCAGTATTTGTTGCCACCGGATTAATAGGATATTTCTATATACTAACTTTTATTATCGGCTTTGGCGCGATGGTTTTAGTCGGGCAGGATGTTGTCAGTTATTTTGATAAAGGCGGGAATATGGCGGCATTGCTGTTGGCCGAATCCGTCGGTGGACAGTTCTTCCTCGGTTTCATTGCAGCCGTGGCGTTCGCTACTATTCTTGCTGTTGTTGCCGGGTTAACTCTTTCTGGTGCTTCAACACTGTCTCACGATCTGTATGTAAATGTTATAAAGAAAGGCAAATCTGATGAAGTCGGAGAAGTAAGGGTTGCAAAGATGGCAACGCTGATAATCGGCGCGCTTGCAATAATCCTTGGTTTAACTTTCAAGGGACAAAATGTGGCCTTTATGGTCGGGCTGGCGTTTGCTATTGCCGCAAGCGCAAACTTTCCCTCTCTTGTTCTTTCCATTATGTGGAAACCCTTCACGACAAAAGGAGCCGTGGCAAGCATAATTACGGGTGCGGGCCTTGCGGTAACGCTTATTATTTTAAGTCCGACTATCTGGGTGGATATTTTCGGGAACGCGGAAGCAGTCTTCCCCTTAAAGAATCCTGCTTTATTCTCTATGACTGCAGCCTTTTTGGTTGGTATAGTTGTCTCGAAGATGACAAAAGAAAAAGAAGCCGAGGCAAAATTTGAGGATGAGAAATTACGAACATATCTTGGTATAGGTTCAGAGTAATACTTTAATCCATACCCCCTCTCTTCCATTAGCGATTGTTCATTTGCGGGGAGAGGGGGCGATGCGAAGTCTGTCAGAAAATCAACTAATTTGGAAAGTTCTTATGAGAACAATATTTACCTCAATATTATTATTAATAACTTTTTATTCAGCAACAAACGGACAGAACAAAGAACCGGGCTTCGGAATAAAATTCGGCGGATTTGTTAAAACAGATATTATTTACGACACCCGGCAGAATGTAACTCTGCGTGAAGGCCATTTTTCTTTGTATCCCGAAAATGAAGCTGCCGATAAAAACGGAGAGGATTTTTACGCGAAAGCAAACTTTAATATTCTCTCAATACAGTCCCGCCTGACAGGAAATATTTATGGGCCGGATGCCTTTGGCGCGAAATCTTCGGGCGTACTGGAAGCAGAGTTTTTCGGGACTGCAGACGGAGATGTCAACGGTTTTCGTCTCAGGCACGCATTTGGAAAACTTGACTGGGAGAATGCCTCGCTGCTTATCGGTCAGACCTGGCACCCGATGTTTGTGCAGGAGATGTTTCCGGCGGTAATTTCTTTTAATACCGGCGCGCCTTTTCAGCCCTTTTCGCGTAATCCGCAGGTGAGGTTTTCCTACAGATCAAATGCCTTCAAACTTATTTTAGCAGCTTTGTCCCAGAGGGATTTTCAAAGTTACGGGCCGGCGGGTTTATCTTCTGCTTATCTGAGGAATTCCGTTATCCCGAACCTTAACGCGCAATTTCAATTTTCCGGTGACGGCCTTTTCGCGGGCGCCGGGGTTGACTATAAAACGCTTACACCAAGATTAGTGACCCCCTTTGGCTATAAGACAGATGCATCGCTCTCTGCTGTTTCAGTGATGGGTTATACCAAAATCGAGATACAGCCGCTGACAATTAAATTGCAGGGTATCTACGGCGCAAACCTTGCCGATCATATCCAGTTGGGCGGCTACGCGGTGAAAGAAATAAATCCTGTTGATTCATCCGAAAGCTATACTTCCCTTAAAAATCTGAGCATATGGGGGGAGATACTAACCGGGAAACAAATCGAATACGGATTGTTTGTTGGTTATACAAAAGCGCTTGGAGCGGATGATAATATCGTCGGGAAATATTATGGAAGAGGAACAAATATTGATCATATTTTTCGTGTTGCCCCCAGAATTCAGTTTAATTCTGAAAAGAACAGAATTGGGATTGAGATTGAATACACTTCCGCGGGTTATGGTACCGCCAATAGTTTAAACAAAGGAAAAGTAGAAAGCGTCAAAAACATTTCGAACCTGAGAGTGCTGACGGCATTTTACCATTTCTTTTAAGACAGCTACCGGCAGGCCCGCAGCACATAATTGCTCACCAGTGAATTGATGGACATCCGCGGGCCGGTGGTGTAGTATTCGCCGAAGAAGAGGACGATCATATTCTCCTTCGGAAAGACATACATCATCTGCTCGCCCCAGCCGGCCGCGAAGTAACACTCATATTTTTTTGAGTTCTGATAAAAATCATTCAGCCACCACTGGTAACCGTAACCGTTGCCCAGCCCGAACTCAGTCGGGTAGATCCACGACTTTGTTGATTCATCAATCCACTCCTCACTAACGATCCTCTTACCGTTCCATAATCCTTTGTTGAGGCATAACTGCCCGATCTTTGCCATTGACCTGGGGGTGAGAAACAGTCCGCCTGAAGCGAAGATGTGCTCGCCGCGGATGGTTTTCCAGTCAAATGTATCAATGCCGAGATGTGTAAAAAGATTTTCAGCAGCGAACTGCCGCAGGTTCTTATTTGTTTTCCGGTAAATGATCTCCGCGAGAAGGTTGGTGCTGCCGCTGTTATAATGAAAAGTGCCGGGTGTTGTTTCAAGCGGTTTATTTAGCAGGTAATAAACCGGGTCTGATACCCGGAACAGGTAGTACAGATCTCCGGTGCCTGGGGGGTTTTCACTCCAGGGCATTCCTGATGACATTGTGAGTAAGTGCCGGATGGTAATACGCTCTTTGCCGCTTGTGAAAAGGCTTGCGTACTCCGGGGAGAAGTAACTCTTTATGCTGTCGGTTACCGGACCGATATATCCCTTATCCGCGGCGATGCCGAAGAGAAGGGAGGTGACGCTCTTGCTCTGTGAGGCGAGGAAATGTAATGTCCCCGGGGTATATTCTATCGGCGTGTTAGTCAGTCCCGGAATGTTGAAATCAAAAACTTTGCCCGGGTAATATTTTTCAAATACAAGTTTGTTGTTCTTAACGATTAATATACCGTTGAAGCCGTGCCCGCCCCATCCGGTTATCGCGTCGAGCATTTCCTTAATAGGAACGTAATTAAGCCCTGCTTCACTCAACCCCCCGGTACTCCATCCGTCGTTCAGTTCCGGTGGCGGTTCGAAATAGTTATAAGTATCTTCGTTTGGCGCGGTAGTCTCACGTTCACAACCGGTGTATGTAAAAATAAATAATAACGCCAGAAGGGTCGTAAGTCCCCCGGGAAATATGTATAATCTGTTCATATCGTTACTCCGGGTTAAATGTTCATAGTATCGTGGTACTCTGTCAAAAACAAAACAAATCGCTTCATTAATATTCGTAATTAAAACGCTAATAGTAAACGGGAAAAATTCAGGGTTAAGCGGACTCACACTTAGCTGCCGGAGCCGGATCCGTGTATTGCCCCCGCCCTTAAACGAAATATGTTAATTGAGCGGGATGTATAGGATAACAGTAACTATTCACTTAATTTTGTGATGCTGATTTTTAATCACTTTATTAAGACGATATTATGCCAGAACGTACTATCCCCCAAATGTTCGAGGAGAGTGTTAAACGCTTCCCGAAGAACACTCTTATTATGGAAAAAACCACCGATACATATCAAAGCTATACTTATAAGCAAATTCACGAGAGAGTGCGCGCGTTCGCCGCGGGACTGAAAACCCTGGGGCTGGCAAAGGGGGACAGAACTGCTTTGATTGCCGAAGGGCGGAAGGACTGGGTGGTGGCCGAACTCGGTGTGCTCTACTGCGGCGCGATCAATGTGCCGGTATCAGTTAAGATAGATGAGTCCGCTGATCTCAAGTTCCGTATCGCCCACTCCGGGTGTAAGATGGTGATTATTTCGGCGGGACAGCGGGGAAAGATAACCGCGATAAAGAATGACCTGCCCGATTTGGAAAAGATCATATTATTGGACAGGGTTCCGGATATCGGTCCAGATGAGGTATATATAGATAATGTAATTCAGTCCGGCAGTGCGTATCTTGAAAAACACGCCGCCGAATTTGACGCCGCGTGGAAGTCAATCAGCGAAAAAGATTACGCTAATATTTGTTATACTTCCGGCACCACCGCCGACCCGAAAGGAATAATCTTAACTCACAGGAACTATACTGCCAACGTTGAACAGTCAAGCCACCTGCTCCCTATCCCGGAGTACTATCTTTCGCTGCTCATTCTGCCGTGGGATCACGCGTTCGCGCATACTGCGGGAATATATACACTTATGAAAAACGGAGCGACTATGGCGTCGGTGCAGGTGGGGAAAACACCGCTTGAAACCCTGAAGAATATTCCCGTTAATATAAAGGAAAGCAAACCAGTTTTTCTCCTCAGCGTTCCTTCTCTCGCGAAAAGCTTCAGGAAAAATATTGAGAAAGGGATAAAGGAAAAGGGGGAGAAGGTGGAAAAGCTATTTAACTCCGCGCTTGAGCTGGCGTATGATTATAATGGTTTGGGTTATGACCGGGGCCGCGGATTAAAAAAACTAAAGTACCCGCTCTATAAATTGTATGACAAACTCATCTTCAGTAAGATACGCGCGAACTTTGGAGGAAGACTTGAGTTTTTTATCGGAGGTGGCGCGCTGCTTGATATCGAGCTGCAGCGGTTCTTCTACGCAATCGGGATACCAATGTTCCAGGGTTACGGGCTAACCGAAGCCGCGCCGGTGATCTCT
>JABWCL010000089.1 GCA_013360295.1 Ignavibacteriaceae bacterium
ATACTTACGGAAATCACTGAAGTGATTCTCCTCCCGTTTATATCCTCCACCAAAGCAGTGAAATGGCTTCAGCCATTTGCGGGTATGACGAATAACACCATCGGGAGGGGCAAGCCCGCTCCCCTACTTTTGTAAATCTGCGGTCATCCGTTGAATCTGTGTAGTCTGTGCTCAATTCATTTTTTCAAAGAATTCTTAATTCATAATTTTTAATTCTTAATTATTTCACGTACAACATTTTCTTACTCTCATTAAACACCGGGTGCCCCGTTTCGCTGTCTCTTATCTCAAGTTTGTAAATGTATATTCCGCTCGTAAGTATATGATCTTCAAGTCCTTTTCTTATCACAGGAGCGCCGAATTCCTCTTCGTAATATCCCGCTTCCCGCTCTCCGTTTACCAGGATTGCCAGTTCTTCTCCCACCACATTATATACCCGAAGTTTTACATATCCCCGTTTCTTCAGTTCATAACTTATCTTTGTCTTCTCTTTTCCCGCTCCTCCGTAAGGGTTCGGGTAGTTCTGGTACAGCCGGTACCTCTCAGCGGCTATCTCTTCTCCTTCTTCCGTCCCGGTAAGTACTACACCCACCGCTATGCTCCCCTGACTCTTGTTATACCCACTATCTACCGCAACTATACGGAAATACGCACTACCCCAGGTGAAATAGCTCTTTGGTATCTTCAGCAGTATGTCATTGGTTGAGGTTAAGTAGCTGTTTGTGTCTGTGGTTACGCCGGTTGTGCTGTCTGTATATATGTAATACATCCTTATATCGCTTTCTGTGTTCTTCTTCCACTTAAGCAGGACTGTATCGGCTGAGAGTGTAACGGTTAATCCTGAGGGTGCGCGGGGAGCTTTATCAATATACACATAACTCTCCCCAAAAGGCCCGCCATATACTCCGATATCGCTTATGCTTCCGTCTTTATCCAGCACGCTTGAATCACCCCGGTCTATCAGCGGAGAGTATTTCTGAAGATGAAAATCTGTACTGTCAATGAACATAGGGTCTTTTTGGATTTCTGTATGTATATAGGGATTGTTGTATGACGGATAGTATTTTGATCTTGTATTCCAATAGTTATTATTTTTAATTACTAGTTGGGGACTTATCGCTTGATAAGCCAAATAATGGGCAATTAACCCACCTTCAAAATGATTGTTTTTGCTGATAATTGGAAACTCAGTATATACAAATGGCTCATCGGCAGAAGTAGGGGAAATAAATACATTATTCTGAATTAGATCACCATTATCTGCAACAACTAAATTATCAATAAACATATTAGGTCTGCCGAGAACAAATGCATTATTTGTTATCTCAGGTTGACCTCCGCCGAAATCTAAAATGAATATCGGGAAAAGAGCGCCATCATAATAAAAGTAATTATTGCGGATGTAGGTTCTTGTCTCTCTTATTGCTATGGAATTAGTACAGTTAATAAAAGTATTTTCGCTAATAAGCGCCGGATTGAGTGTATAGCCAGGATCATTTAATGCATACTGGTTTAACACAAATTGATTATTAATTACCTTGATCCCGGCACACGCGATCGCATTATTA
>JABWCL010000090.1 GCA_013360295.1 Ignavibacteriaceae bacterium
TTTTTTCGTGGGATAAAAAATGTGTCGGGATGTTCATCGGTGAGTCCCACGCAAAGACGCGAAGTTGACGCAGAGACCGCAGAGAATTATATTTATAAACTAAAGCACTATGGCTAAGTGCCGCTAATATTTTAACTTTTAACTTTTAACTAAAAATATTCTTAATTCTTAAGGGTACTTCTAATAACTCATATAAATTTCAGTAAAAAGAAGAAAAATTATTATATTTGTATATAATAATATAAAAAAGAAGCTACAATGAAAAATATGAACGAACCCGGATTTTTTGATATTAACAATCGATTGGAAAAGTTGGATAAGCATAACAATCCACTGCCGAGGATAAACGCCATGATAGAATGGGAGTCGTTCAGGAGAATTATTGAAAAAAGTATAAAAAGGGAAGCAAAAGGGCCTGGTGGCAGACCGAGATATGATGCAATATTGATGTTCAAGATACTTATTTTACAAAGGTTGTATAACATATCCGACCAGCAAATGGAGTACCAGATTACAGATCGTCTCTCCTTCAGTAGATTTCTTGGATTGAAGATGGAGGATACGGTACCAGACCAAAACACAATATGGTTGTTTCGGGAAAATCTCACACGGAATAAGGTAATAGAGAGGATCTTCAAAAAGTTTGACCGGGTGCTGGAAGAGAAACAAATGTTCGTAAAAGAGGGATCGATCATAGATGCAGCCATAGTCGAAGTGCCTAGGCAGAGAAATACGCCGGAGGAGAATCATACAATCAAAGAAGGGCAAGTTCCGGAGGAGTGGAAAGAAAACCCCGATAAACTTAGACAAAAAGATACTTGTGCCAGGTGGGTGAAGAAAGGCGGAGAGAATTATTACGGCTATAAGAATCATATAAAAGCTGGCCAGAAGAGCAAACTCATCCGAAAGTACAGAGTAAGCGATGCGAGTGTTCATGATTCCCAGATGGCAAAGGAATTAATAGATGCCAACGATAACAATAAACTGTTATATGGAGACAGTGCATATTCGACCGACGAAATAAGGGATATTATGAGTAAACGAGGAATTACCGATAAAATCAATGTTAAGGGATGTCGTTATAAGAAACTCACAAAACTGGACCGCGAGAAGAACCGAAAACGGTCAAAGATCAGATGCAGGATAGAACACATATTCGGGTTTATGACCCAGAGCATGAAAGGAATTTATATTCGCTCCATCGGTAAAGTCAGAGCGGCGGGGATAATAGGATTAATGAACCTAACTTACAACTTCCAACGATATATTCAGTTGGTGAGGGCATAATGAAAGCGAACGAACTCACAGTTTGCGTACGTATTTTTGAGCACGATCGAAAGGTTTGCTCAAGAATGAATGATTTTTTAACCCATATTTTTTAATTCAATATGCAGAGTCAGAATTATCTTCTGAAAATATGGTTTTTAGAAGTACCCTTAAGAATTCTTTGAGGAAAGGGATTGAACACAGACTATGCGGATACAACGGATGATCGCAGATTTACAAAAGTAGGGGAGCGGGCTTGCCCCTCCCGG
>JABWCL010000007.1 GCA_013360295.1 Ignavibacteriaceae bacterium
TCAAAATTTGGTTAAGTATGGTCTGATATATAACTTAATAATCTGAAAATATTTTTTTGGAGAGTTAATGAATAAGTTTATTGGTGTCGATTATTATGATACCTCAGGTCTTTTAAGCGAAGAAGAGATACTCGTTAGGGATACAGTACGGGAATTTGTCAGTGACGAAGTCATTCCGGTGATTGAAAGATACTGTAGGGAAAGCACCTTCCCTATGGAAATTATCCCAAAACTTGCTGAATTAGGATTATTTGGTACAAGTCTGCCCCAAAAATACGGATGTGCTGAGATGAACAGCGTGGTGTACGGATTAGTTTGCCAGGAACTGGAACGGGGAGACAGTGGAATAAGGAGTTTTGTCTCTGTTCAAAGCAGTCTCGTAATGTATCCCATATACACTTTTGGCTCTGAAGCCCAGCGACAGAAATGGTTACCAGGATTGGCTAAGGGTGAGAAAATCGGCTGTTTTGGGCTGACTGAACCCGATTTCGGTTCAAACCCGGGAGGAATGATCACTAGAGCCGAAAAAGTCGATGGTGGTTATGTTCTAAATGGTGCAAAAATGTGGATTACAAACGGTACTATAGCCGATGTAGCAGTGGTTTGGGCAAAACTTGACGGCAAGGTTGCCGGATTCCTTGTTGAAAAAGGTTTCAAAGGTTTTGCAGCGCCTGAAATGAAAGGAAAACACTCACTAAAAGCATCAGTAACCTCAGAGCTAACATTCGATAATGTATTCATCCCCGAAGAGAACAGGCTCCCGGAAGGAAATGGACTTAAATCGCCTCTGATGTGCCTTAATCAGGCGCGTTATGGTATTGCGTGGGGAGTAGTTGGCTCGATGATGGCATGTTATGATTCTGCACTGAATTATTCCAAATCAAGAATTCAGTTTGGTAAACCGATAGCGGCATTCCAGATGACCCAGGAAAAGCTGGTCTATATGCTCACCGAGATCACTAAGGCTCAGTTACTTAACCTCCAGCTTGGTAGACTAAAAGACAGTGGTAAACTCAGATTTCAACAAGTTTCAATGGCCAAAAGAAATAATTGTGAGAAGGCACTCGAAATCGCCAGGATGTCTCGTGAAGTACTTGGTGCCAATGGTATTTTGGATGAATACCCGGTAATGAGGCATGCCGCCAATCTGGAGTCAGTTAAGACTTATGAGGGCACGCATGAGATGCATACATTAATTTTGGGCGAGGATGTAACTGGAATTCCTGCATTTGAATAATCTTTGGAAATTATATGAAATCTGAAAAAATAGTTCTCGAGGGTATTACTTTCGACGACGTTCTCCTTATCCCTGGAAAATCGAAAGTTCTGCCCAGAGAAGTGGAAACTTCAACATTCCTCACCCGGGATATAAAATTAAATATCCCGATAATATCTGCTGCCATGGACACTGTGACTGAAGCAGCCCTTGCGATCGCAATAGCAAGGGAGGGAGGGATTGGCATAGTACACAAAAATCTCTCAATTGAGAAACAATGCGAGGAAGTTGATAAGGTTAAAAGATCAGAGAGCGGGATGATCAGAAATCCCGTAACTTTGACTGTGGATAGCACCGTTAATGATGCCTTAGTCTTAATGAAAAAATTCAGCATATCTGGTATTCCTATCGTTGATTCAGCGGGAAAACTTACTGGCATACTTACAAACCGTGATCTCAGGTTTCAGCCGGACAGTTCAAGGAAGGTAGCAAATATTATGACAAAGGCTCCACTGATAACCGCGCCTGTTGGAACCACTCTGGAGGAAGCAGAATTAATTCTACAAAAACACAGGATTGAGAAATTACCGGTAGTTGATAAAGACAACGTGCTCCGGGGTTTACTTACATTTAAGGATATTCAGAAGAAAAAGAACTTTCCTCTTGCGTGTAAAGATGAGCATGGCAGATTGAGGGTTGGCGCTGCGGTTGGAATAACTAATGATACGATAGACCGCGTCGATGGCCTGGTTCGCACAGGTGCTGATGTCATCGTTATTGATACGGCGCACGGCCATTCTGCTGGTGTGATTAAGAAAATAAAAGAAATTCGAAAAAAATATAAATATATGCAGCTAATTGCTGGTAATATAGGAACATATGATGCTGCTCTTGAACTTAAAAATACCGGTATTGATGCTGTCAAAGTCGGTATTGGTCCTGGATCCATCTGTACGACACGCATTGTTGCCGGGGTTGGAGTACCTCAGATAACCGCGGTAATGGAATCTCACCGTGCACTCAAGAAAAGCGGTATTCCAATCATTGCTGATGGAGGTATAAAGTTTACAGGAGACATTGCAAAAGCTATTGCTGCGGGAGCAGACTCAGTGATGATCGGCGGTATGTTCGCTGGTGTCGATGAAAGTCCGGGAGAGGTGATATTATATGAAGGTCGCAGATTTAAACTTTACCGGGGTATGGGCTCAGTCGAGGCGATGAGGCAGGGGAGCAGGGATAGGTATTTCCAGGATATGGAGGAGGAAATTTCAAAGCTGGTTCCTGAAGGAGTTGAAGGAAGAGTACCATACAAAGGTCCTTTGTCTGATACCATATACCAATTAGTCGGGGGACTGAGGGCTGCCATGGGTTATTGTGGAACAAAATCGGTCAATGAAATGAAACAGAATGGTCGATTTGTTAAAATTACTCCGGCTGGTCTTAAAGAGAGCCACCCGCATGATGTAACCATTACTAAGGAAGCGCCAAATTACCACTTATGACTAATCTAGATTACCTTGGGGGCCGAATTGAGAAGTTGAGGGACCTTCTCGATCAGCAGAAACTTGATGGTGTTTTATTATCCTCACCGGAATCGCTAAATCATTTTTGTGAGATGCTAAACATTGAAGGATACTGCCTGATAACCAGGAAAAGGTTAGTGAGAATTACTGATTTCCGCTTTCAGAATGAAATTTCATCCTTAAACGGTGATTTTGAAACGTTAATGATTACCTCCGGGTTTACTGATTATATCGTATCTAATTCGGTGCTGTCAGGTATGAAGTTAGGATTTGAAGGATCTCACCTGACTTATTCATTTCTAAATGAGCTCATGAGAAAATCCGGTGCAAAATCTCTTACAGATGTCTCTGAAGAAATCGGAATACTTTTATCTGTAGCTGACGACGAAATGATTCAAAGGATGAAAAAAGCAATTTCAATAAGTGGTAAATCGTACAAAAAATTCTTAAAAAAGAAACTGACAGGATTTAGTGAGAAACAGAGTAAATGGTTATTACTGCAGTCTTTATATGATTTGGGAGCAGAATCAGAATCCTTTCCTCTTATTCTTGCGTTTGGATCGAATAGCAGAAATCCTCACCATGTGCCTTCATCGAAAGTGTTAAGAAAAAATGAATTGAGACTATATGATTTCGGGGTATTTTATAAAGGTTTAAGGAGTGATATCACCAGGATGGTTATTCCACGAAGTGATAATGAATCGTTGGATATTTATAATATTTTAATTGATATTCAGTCTGAGGTTGCAAAAATCGCGTCAGCAGGAGTTCCTGTAAGAGAACTTGATTTGTTAGCAAGAGATTTATTTGGCAATTATAATTTATTGGAAGGTGTGAAACACTCACTTGGTCATGGTCTGGGATATAAAGTGCATCAAAAACCAAGAATATCCTGGAAATCAGATGAGGTTCTAGCCGAGAATCAGATTATTACTCTTGAACCGGGTGTCTATTTCGGAAATAAAGGGTTTAGGTTTGAGAATGATTATCTCGTAACCAAAAATGGGTTAATTAATCTATCAAAAAATATATCAGTTTAGATGTTTAAAGTTCTAGTTATAGCATATTACTTCCCGCCAAAGGGCTTGAGCGGCGTACAGCGAACGCTCAAATTCGTAAAGTATTTTAATAAATACAATTGGTTCCCTACGGTTGTCACCTCCGGAGAAGGTGCTTATTACGCACACGACAACACTCTCCTTGACGACCTTGAACCGGGAACATACAAACTTCATCGGGTTGAAGGTAAAGATATTAATTCGTTAACCAAACAATTAGGTACTGTCAGAATGCCCAATGAAGTGCTGCGGAAGATATTTTCTTTTTTCAGCAGTTTTTTCTTTATACCTGACAATAAAAAATACTGGTCGAAAAAAGTCCTCAATTATTGTCGGGAATTACTGAAAAATGAAGAGTTTGACGTCATTTTTATTTCAGGTCCGCCGTTTTCTTCATTCGAAACCGGCAGAGCGCTCAAAAAGGAATTTAATATTCCTCTGGTCTATGATTACAGGGATTTATGGTATGGGTACCACTTTGCTATTTATCCGACGATTTTTCATCGGTTAATGATAAAGAGGATGGAATACCGGTGTCTCAAAAAAGCGGACCGGATAATAGTAACTAACAGGAAAATTAAAGAAAAGCTCGTGAAATTTTTTCCGTTCCTCGGCTTAAACAGCATCTCGATTATACCCCACGGTTTCGATCCTCAGGATATTACGGCAGCAGGAAAGCACCCAAAGGATCGTGAAAAATTGATTTTTACTTATAGTGGTATTTTTTATGAGTTTATAACACCCAAGTATTTTTTGAAGGCATTCAAATTATTAACACAGGAAAATCCTGAAATTGCATCCAGGATCGAACTGCATTTCGCCGGATTATTGAGGAAAGAGAATGAAAAACTGATTGAGTCCCTCAAATTACAGTCTTATGTCAGATATTTTGGATATCTGGACCATCTTGATGCAATTAAAAAATTGAATAGCAGTGATGTACTTTGGATTACGGTAGGGGAAGGCAGAAATTCTGATACCATTTCAAGTGGAAAGTTATTCGAATATTTTGGTACAGGGAAACCCGTTTTAGGATTATTAAGAGAAGGAGCTTTAAAATCTGCACTTGAAGAGTATGGATCTTCTTTTATTTGTGACCCATATGATGTAAGAGGAATAAAGGATAAGTTTGTGGAAATTTTCTTGCTATATTCTCAAAATGCTTTACCGGCCCCCAAATCAGAGGTTATAGCCAAATATAACCGTGAATACTTAACTGAAATCTTAACGAAAGAATTGCAATTTTTAGTGAAGGTCAGGTAATGAAGGTAGGTATAATTGGCAGCGGAGGACGGGAGCACGCATTAGCTCTAAAGTTATTTAACTCATACTCCTGCGATAAGGTATATTGTTTCCCCGGAAACCCGGGCACAGCAAGTTTCGCAAAAAATCTTAATGTATCGCCGGAAGATTTTGAGAAGTTGGCAGAGACCATCATTTTGAATGGAATTGATTTTGTGGTAATCGGTCCCGAAAAACATCTTAGTGATGGTTTAACTGATTACCTGCAAACTAAAGGAATTAAAGTATTTGGCCCGACAAGCGCCGCCGCGAGGATTGAATCAGACAAGGCTTTTGCAAAACAATTGATGCTTTCTTATAAGATTCCAACAGCCTCGTTTCGGACATTCACCGCAGATCAGCACTCAGCAGCGTTAGAATTCTGTAACAAAATTGGTTATCCCTCCGTGATCAAGGCAAGTGGTCTGGCGGCTGGAAAAGGGGTAGTTATTGCAAATAATCCTAATGAAGCGAAATCTGCTATAGACAGCATGTTCTTTGAAAAGATGTTTGGTGAGTCGGGCGAAACCATTGTTGTAGAAGAGTTTATGACAGGTCTTGAAGCCTCGGTTTTTGCAATCTGCGACGGCAATAACTTCGTATTGTTACCTCCGGCACAGGATCACAAACGAATCGGAGATAATGATACCGGGAAAAATACTGGTGGTATGGGTGCCTATGCTCCCGCAAAAATCGTTACTAAAGCACATCTGCAGAAAATAGAAGAACAGATTGTATCTCCGGTATTAAAGGCATTATCTGATAAAGGTTCTAAATTCGTAGGATGTTTATTCTGCGGTTTAATGATTGAAGGTGACGTAGTCAGAGTCGTTGAGTTTAATGCCAGATTTGGTGATCCTGAAACACAAGCGATATTGAACCTTTTAGAGGGTGACTTCTGCGAATTATTGTACTCTTGCGCAACCGGTGAATTAAAAAACAGAACTATCACGATTAACGGTAATGCATCAGTTTGTGTTATAGCAGCCTCAGGCGGTTATCCGGATAAATTTAATAAAGGCTTTGAAATTAAGGGATTAGATCGGGTTTCTTCAGATATTTATGTCTTTCATTCAGGCACTGCTTTGAAGGATGATAAAATAATCAGTAACGGGGGACGTGTTCTGGGGGTGACCAGTGTTGATTCAACGGGGAACCTGAAATCTGCAATCGAAATGGCGTACGAAGCAATTTCGAAGATTTCTTTTGATAAGATGTATTATCGTAAAGATATAGGATCTAAGGGATTAAATTGACGGGATAATGAATTCTCTCCATATCCACTCCAATTACTCAATGCTTTCGGGGGGAGCATCGGTCAAAGAACTGTGCGATAAACAATATACACATGGATATTCCTCAATAGGCCTCACCGACACCGATGGGATGTACGGATACGTGGAATTAAATAAAATTTCCAAAGAAAAGAAGCTAAAGCCTGTTTTTGGCGTCCAGCTGACCTCCGGTACCGAAGGGAAAGAGAGTTATTTAATTGTAATCGCACGTAACTTATCTGGATATAAAGAATTATGTTCGCTCATCACAAGCAGAAAGTTAAAAGATGATTTTTCACTAAAGACCGTCGTTACCGAAACAAGTAAAAATCTTACCTACATTACTCCCGATCCTGAATTGCTCCTGCTTAATGTCGGAGCACATAACATCTACGCCGAAATTAGAGCAAGTAAGTATAAAACACATCAGAATAAACATTTAATGAATCTGATTCAGAGTTCAGGTGGTAATTACATTCTTACAAGTCCGGTCTTTTTTCTGGAAAAGGAGGACTATATTTTTCATAAAGTGCTTACTGCGATCCGGTTAAGAAAAACAGTTGACAATCTAAACGAAAACGAGGTAGTACCGGAGGATTACTATCTTAAGTCACCCAGAGAAACCAGGGATTGGGTTGCCTCATACCAGGAAGGGTATCTCAATTCAGAACAAGTACTTAGAGATTCCGTTTTCGAACCGCAGATGGGTAATTATGTGTTCCCGAAATTTTCATTACCACCCGGTGAGGATGCGTTCTCATTTTTATGGAGGATTACATTTAATGGGTTTGAAAAAAAGGTTAAAGATCCGACCGGGGAGCAAATTAAGAGACTGAGTTACGAACTTGAAGTTATTGCCGATCTTGGTTTTATAGATTATTTTCTGGTCGTTTGGGATATTGTCAGAGAAGCAAAAACCAGAGGAGTACAGGTGATCGGAAGGGGTTCTGCGGCAAACAGTCTGGTCGCCTATGCTCTGGATCTTGTAGATTTAAACCCCACGGAGCACGATTTATATTTCGAAAGATTTCTGAACCGCGGACGGATCAGCCCTCCCGACGTTGACCTGGATTTTTCCTGGAAAGAGCGCGATGAGATGATAAAATATGTCTTTAAAAAATACGGCTATCACCGTGTTGCAATGATCTCCACTACCGTAACTTTTCGGGCGCGGTCAGCATTCAGGGAAACTGCCAAGGCTTACGGTATTTCGGACCAGGAAATCTCAAAGTATAGTAAATTCATTCCCTGGACAAATGCAGCAAATTTACAGAATATTACCACCTTATTTCCTGAATCAAAAAATCTGCCTTTTAGAAATGAACCATGGGCTAGTATTATAAAAATTGCTTCCCGCCTGGCAGATACACCCAGATTTTTGGGCATTCATCCCGGAGGTATTGTAATTGCCCCGGAGAAGATCACCGATCATACGGCTCTCCAGTATTCGGGTAATAAAGGATTGGGGATAATTGTGACACAGCCTGACATGTACTCAATTGAAGATCTTGGACTTATAAAAATTGACCTCCTAAGCCAGCGCTCCCTGGGTGTTTTAAGAGATACCCTGCAGAAAATCAGAAAAAGGTAAGGGCAATTTGGCAGTTATTTTTCATTTGGATTTAGATTCATTTTTTGTAGCAGTTGAAAGAATACTTAATCCTGAGTTAATAGGAAAAGCTGTCATTGTTGGTGGGAATCCCACAGGGCGGGGTGTCGTTGCAGCATGTTCATACGAGGCGAGGAAATATGGCCTACAGTCAGGAATGCCGATCAGACAGGCTTATCAACTTTGCCCCAAAGGAATGTACGTGCACGGACATTATGAAGAATATGAAAGATATTCGGATCTGGTCCGTCAGATACTCTCTGCTCACACTCCGCACCTTGAACAAGCTTCTATTGATGAGTTTTATATGGATTTCTCTTTACCCGCACTTACGCTGTTCGGATTACTCAATAAATCACTTGAAATAAAATCCCAATTACAAAATGAACTGGACCTGCCTTGTTCAATTGGTATAGCGCCAAATAAACTATTGGCAAAGATCTGTTCTGATTTTAACAAACCAAATGGTATGACAATCGTTGTTGAAGGGAAAGAAAGAGAATTCCTTGAGACCATGCCCATCAAATTTATGCCAGGTATCGGACCTGTTCTTCAAAAAGATTTGACTGATAAGGGAATAAAATTCATTGGCGATATTTGTCGTATGCCTGTAGAGTTCTTCACTGGAAGATATGGAAAAGTGGGGCTTGATTTATGGAAAAAAGCTCACGGTGAGGGTTCAACTTTAATATTCGGCCACCCTGAACAAAAAAGTATTTCAAAGGAGACAACTTTTCAGAAAGACATTCTGTCAATTGAAGCATTAGAAGAAGTCTTGCTGGCTCTGGTTGGGCGTGTTTCTCATAAGCTAAGGGATGATTGTCTTACTGCATCAACCATTACTTTGAAACTACGCTATTCTGACTTCGTAACTTTAAGCCGTTCAAAGACAATAGCGCCTACCCAGGATGATTTTATTATTTATAATATCGCACGCGGACTGCTGCGAACTGCTTTTAAAAGAAGGATAGGTGTAAGGCTTATCGGAATAAAACTTGAAAAATTCAATAAACCTTACTTTCAGGATTATCTCTTTGAACCTGAGAGCAGTAAAAGAGAGAAGCTCTTCGATGCAATCGGACGGATCAGATTAAAACATGGTTATGACGCGATTAATATTGGAGCATCCAAAAATACTCCCGGCGCTAAAGGGAAAATCAGCCAGGAGGCCAGTTCATAGTGCGTCCTCCCAGAAGATGAAGATGAAGGTGGTCAACTTCCTGTCCTGCGCTCCGTCCGTTATTAATTACAATCCTAAAGCCCGTATCGGTACATCCCTTTAAATCAGCAACTTTGTTTACAGCATCGAATAATTTCCCAAGCAGGGGGGAGTTAGCACTGCCGTTAATGTTATAAATATTACTAAATTCAATTTTAGGTATAATCAGAACATGCACCGGGGCTTTTGGATTGATATCATCGATAGCAATTACAGAGTCATCTTCATAGACGATTTTTGCAGGTATTTCGCGTTTTATGATCTTTATAAAAATTGAATCAGCCATCTATTCTCCTTTCTCTATTCCATACTTCTTAATTTTGTTATATAAGTGACTCCGCTGAATATTCAGATCTTCTGCTGTTTTGCTGATATTCCAGTGGTTTACTTCGAGTTGTTTTAAAATGAATGCACGCTCAGCCTTTTCTTTAAATTCCTGGAAGGAGTTTGTCTCTTCGATTATATCCTCAATCCTGATTTTCTCCAGTGGAACAAGGAAATCAATATCATAACGTGAGATCTCCTTCTTATTGACTAGAATGATAATCCTTTCCACAATGTTGCGCAGTTCCCGAATATTGCCGGGCCAGGAGAGGTTCCGGAGTAATTCAATCGCGTCAGGTGCAAAAACCACAAGTGGTTTTTTATGCTTTTCACATACATCCTTGATAAAATGATTAACAAGCGCAGGTATGTCCTCCCGTCTTTCCCTGAGAGTTGGGACTTCAACCGGTATGACATTGAGACGATGATATAAGTCTTCTCTGAAATTTCCTTTTTGAATTTCTTCTTTTAGATTCTTGTTTGTGGCAGAAATAATACGCACATCAACACTGATTTGCTTTGTTCCGCCAACACGCATAATTTTCCCTTCTTCGATTACCCTGAGTACTTTTGCTTGTGCCTGAAGGCTCATGTCACCAATTTCATCGAGAAAAAGAGTCCCTTTATTTGCTAATTCAAATTTTCCAGTGCGGTTCTGTATGGCACCAGTAAACGATCCTTTTTCATGCCCGAATAATTCTGATTCGATTAATTCATTCGGAATAGCAGCGCAATTCACTTCCACAAACGGACCTTCTTTTCGTAGGCTGTTTTCATGTATAGACCGCGCAACAAGTTCTTTGCCAGTTCCGTTCTCTCCGGTGATTAGCACACGCACATCCGCCTCGCCAACCCTCGATATCAGCTCTTTTATTTTCTTTGTTTTTGGGCCATCGCCTATGATTTGAGTTGTACCGTGAAGAGTTCTTTTAATCTCGGCATTTTCTTTAATTAACTGAGATTGTTCGCAGGAATTTCTGACGCTGATCAGTAGTTTATCCCTGTCGATAGGTTTCTCCAGGAAGTCAAAGGCTCCAAGTTTAGTAGCTTTAATAGCATTCTGGATGGTGCCATAAGCTGAGATCATTATTACGTTAATGAATCTGTTAAACTTTTTGATACGCTGCAGCAGGTCAAATCCATTAGCGTCTCCAATCTGAATATCCAGTAAAACTGTGTCCGGAGGATTTGCAATAAGCTTAGAGAATCCGTCTTCACCTCCGGTTGAGTACTCAACAGAATAGTTCTCATACTCGAGGATAAGTTTTATACTTTCACAAATTTCAATTTCGTCATCAATTATTAATACGTTGTTCATCCGGATTTCAGTAAAAAATGTTTAAGGTTGTGTAAAATTATATAAGAAGAAGGTAATTCGGAAACTTCTTTTTGTAATTGTTTGCCAAAATGATACCCCAGGATATTAATACTCAGATCCCTGACATCAAAGGAATTATTTTCAATAAATAGATCCTCGAACCCTTCAATATAAAAACCGATTAAAAGGGAAATAAAGCCCAAACCGTTGTAGGATAAATATGCTGAACCGAAAAAATGTGCAAGTTTATCTCTGTCATCTGAATTTGTGAACTTTGAATCAAATAAGAAGAATGAGGGAATATTTTTATTTTTTTTATCAAACAAGTGGCTTGAAGGACTCAGGAGAGGATAATTCAAAGAAAAGGGAGTGAACGGTATTCTGAGAGGTACCATTCTGTACTGAATTGTAGTGAACATAAGCGTGTAGAGTGCTTCACTTTTGTCACTCTCGCTGATTCTCAGCGCTTCAATATAGAGAGAATCGATCAGAGCAAGAGCGTGTTTTGATTCAGAAAAACCAGAGAAGCTATCCCGCGAAAGATACTCTGAAAGCAACTCCACCCTCAGGCTAAGTTTGCTCCTCTGCGAATGAATGTCTGAAAAACACGAAGCAATAATTACTAAAGTGAAATAAAAAGTAATTTTCAGGTCAGGTCTGAAAGACGCCAACATTGAATTTATCAAAATTCGGATTGTTATTTGCGATCTCTATACATCTTGAAACGTATTCTCTGGTTTTCAGTGGATCGAGTATATCATCAACCCATAACCGGGAGGCAGCGTGGTAAGGTGAACTCGTTTCTTCGTATGATTTCAACACATCTCCGAGAAGTTTTGCCTTTTCTTCTTCACTGAATTTTTTACCCTGTTTTTCAGCTTGTTTTATCTTGATATCTGTTAGTACTGAACTTGCCTGTGCGCCTCCCATAACAGCAATTTTCGCCCTTGGGTACATAACTATAAACCTTGGGTCGTAGGCCTTACCGCACATCGCATAATTGCCTGCTCCGAAACTGTTGCCTACGATAATAGTAATTTTCGGTACGATTGAGTTAGCAACCGCGTTAACCATTTTTGCCCCGTCTTTTATAATACCTCCATGCTCTGCACGGCTGCCAACCATAAACCCGGTAACATCCTGAAGAAATAAAAGTGGAATTCTACGCTGATTACAGTTCATAATGAATCTCGCAGCTTTATCAGCGCTATCGGAGTAAATCACACCACCAAATTGTACTTCACCTTTCTCTGTCTTAATAACTTCACGCTGATTGGCAATAATTCCAACAGCCCAGCCATCAATCCTGGCATAGGCGGTAACAAGAGTTTTTCCATAACCGGCTTTGTATTCATCAATTTCGGAACTATCTACTATTCTGGCCAGGAGGTCATAGGTGTTGTAAGTTTTCAGAGTATCTTCGGGCAAAATACCATAGATTTCTTTTATTGGAAATTTTGGAAGAACGGATTTCTGCCTGTTGAAATCGGCAGGGGAGGGGAGATGGAATTTTGAAACCAGGTTTCTGATTCTTTGTATACACTCTTCGTCATCCTCACAAACATAATCCGTTACACCAGAAACATTTGATTGAACCACTGCGCCTCCGAGGCTTTCATTGTCTATCACCTCACCAATTGCTGCTTTAACCAAATGAGACCCTGCAAGAAATACGGATCCTTCTCCTTTTACAATCAGTGCCTCATCGCTCATGATGGGCAGGTAAGCGCCTCCCGCGACGCAAGGTCCCATTATCGCCGCTATCTGAGGAATTCCCATCGAAGATATTCTTGCGTTGTTTCTGAAAATTCTGCCAAAGTGTTCCTTGTCCGGAAATATCTCTTCCTGCAGCGGGAGAAAAACTCCGGCACTGTCGACAAGGTAAATGAGTGGCAGATTATTTTCAATCGCAATTTCTTGTGCTCTCAGGTTTTTTTTACATGTGAGAGGAAACCAGGCACCGGCTTTGACGGTTGCGTCATTTGCCACTATCATACAGTCGCGGCTATGTATTTTTCCCACGCCCGTAACAACACCTGCTCCGGGAGCGCCGCCATAATTTGCATACATACCAAAAGCGGCAAAGGAATTAAGTTCAAAAAGGTGAGTGCCAGGATCAATTAGCAGACTTATTCTTTCCCGGGCGGTCAGTTTACCTTTGGCTTTGTGTGCGTTTATTGCACTTTCTCCACCACCGAGTCTGATCTTTTCATTATGAGCATTTAATATTCTGACCAGATTTTTTTGATAATCCTCTCTTTCCAGAAAAGACTTGGATTCTTTTAATTCTTTTCCGATCATGGTTTCCTCAGTATTCTTTAAGCAATTGTCTTGCAATCACCAGTCTTTGAATTTCTGAGGTGCCTTCACCAATAGTCAGTAGTTTGACGTCCCGGTAAAGTTTTTCAACAGGAAATTCCTTAATGAAACCATAACCACCAAATATCTGGACTGCTTCAGAGGCTGCTTTCTCCGCAATCTCACTTGAAAATAATTTTGCCATGGCAGCTTCATTCTGTGTAAGTTCATTTTTGTCTTTCTTAAAAGCAGCTTTGTATGTCATCAGTCTTGCTGCGTCGATGTTTACAGCCATATCTGCCAGTTTAAATTGAATTGCCTGGAATGCATTCAATGACTTATTAAATTGTTTTCTTTCAGTTGAGTATTGTATTGATGCTTCGAGTGCACCCATTGCCAGACCACAACTCAGGGCGGCGATTGAGATTCTCCCACCCTCAAGCACCTTCATTGCCTGAATGAATCCTTCACCTTCTTTTCCAAGCAGATTTTGTTGCGGTATCATACAGTCCTCGAAAGTTAGCTGAGTCGTATCACTCGCCCGCATCCCGAGTTTATTTTCCTTCTTACCAAGGACCAATCCGTGAAACCCTTTTTCAAGTATAAATGCGGAGACTCCCTTTTTCCCAAGTGATTTATTTGTAATAGCGAGTATGGTGTATGTACCTCCGACTGTGCCGTGCGTAGTGAACATCTTGCTGCCATTAAGCAGATAATGATCGCCCTCTTTAACGGCGTAGCTTTTCAGCGCAGCAGAATCGCTTCCGGAACCGGGCTCAGTCAATCCCCAGGCGCCAATATTCCTTCCTGAACAAAGATCAGGCAGATACTTCATTCTTTGCTCCTCCGTACCAAACATATATATATGGTTTGTACACAATCCATTATGAGCCGCAACGGTTAAGGCGATAGACGGATCCACTTTTGCCAGTTCTTCAATAATTATTACAAACTCGGTGTAACCTAATCCCGCTCCGCCATATTTCTCGGGGATCAAAACTCCCAAAAATCCCATTCCGCTAAGTTCCTGCACTATCGAGTATGGGAACTCCTGGGTTTCATCTAGTTTCAGTACCTCAGGCTTGATTCGTTGTTCAGCGAAATCTCTCACTATATTCTTTATCTGATTCTGTTCTTCAGTAAGAGAAATATCGAATGGTGTATTTTCAGGATTCATTTATTACCTCGCTTTTATGTGGGACTTGTATTCTGTTATTAGTTTTTCCGCAGACTGATAGGGTGGAACCGGAATGGAAGAGGAACTGATTTCACTCTCAAAATTTGTAAAAATATTTGTCCATATTTCCGACATCAGTTTCGTTTCTACAATCTTTCTTACCCGCTGCAGGTGCCTTTCTTTTCTTTTTTCGACCAAAGTGTTTGTTCTTTCCGAGAAACCTCTATGGGAGTCTATCGCAATAAGAAGTTCGTTAATTCCCCGGTTTTCAGTTCCGATAGTTTTGACGATTTCCGGGATCCATGTTTTTTCATCATGGTCACGGAAGGAAAGCATTGTTTTCAAAGCGGCTATCGCCTGATCTGCACCAGGCCGGTCAGACTTGTTCATTACGAAAATATCAGCTATTTCCATCAAGCCTGCTTTCATCGCCTGTATTGAGTCTCCTGATTCAGGAACAATAATAACAACTGTTGAATCTGCTGTTTTTACGATTTCCAACTCAGACTGTCCGACACCAACAGTTTCAAAAATAATAAAATCATATCCTGCGGAATCGAGAACATCTGCAATATCTGAGGCTTTCTCATTAAGGCCTCCGAGGGAGCCTCTTGAAGCCATACTTCTGATAAACACATTTTTATTATTAGCAAGGTCGGACATACGGATACGGTCACCCAATAGTGCGCCACCTGTAAATGGACTAGTCGGATCGACCGCAATAATCCCAACCGTTTTTCCGTGGGTTGTAATCAGCTTTGCCAACTGATTTGTGACAGTGCTCTTACCTGCACCTGGGGGGCCGGTAATTCCAATACGGTACGCATTTGACGTGTGAGGGAAAATCTGGTCTAAAAGGTGCTCGTGCCCAGCGCTTTCAGTTTCGATTATACTGATAGCCCTGGCAATTATCCTTTTATCTTTATTTCTTAATCCTGCTAAGTAATCTGTGCTTTTCAATCTTTGTACAATTTATTATTAATTATGTATTTTTCAACTTCTTCAGGCACGAGTCCTTTAATCGATTCGGATTGTTTAATTTTCCGTCTTATTTCAGAAGATGAAATTTTGATTTTAGGTGAATTCAGAAAAATCGCTTTTTCAAAATACTTATTCTTTTTGAAACCAGATTCATCTCCTCTTGATAAAATTATCAAATTTACTTTTGTTATAAGATCATCCGGCTTATACCATTGATCAAACACAATCAGATTATCCATTCCAATTATCAGATCGATGTAACGGTATTCCTTCCGGAAATAGTCAATCGTGTCAATTGTGTAAGAGATGCCCTCACGTCGAATTTCAATATCACTCAAATCAAATTGAGCTTTTCCCTGTAAAGCAAGTCTGATCATATTCAAGCGGTGTCTAGGTGCGATGAAGCTATGGCTTGTCTTCAATGGAGAGATAAAAGCAGGGATGAAAATTATTTTGTCCAGGGAGCGTTCATGTAATGCGTATTCAGCAGTTTTTATATGTCCAACGTGAACAGGATTGAACGATCCGCCAAATAATCCAATCCTCATATAGATAGAATTTCTTTATGTTCAATAAAAAGGAGGTTCAACTCTTTGTGATTAGAGGGATCTGAGAAAAGACTGTTTTTCCTGTCAGACATTAATCTGTAAAGTTTTCCTGCATTACAAGCTGATTGAATCGGGTTCTTTGTTATAAGTCTGTCAATTTTAAAAGGGAGCAACAAAACACTTTTAAGAAAATTATCGTATTCTAAATGATCGGTGATATTAATACCGTAGATACTTTTATCCCAGGTATTCGATGCAAATAAGGCCACTCTCGAATCCGAATCCAGCACATATATCCCGTTTTCTTCATCCCTGTCCAGGACATTTAGCGCGTTCTCAATATCTTCAGCTAAAAGCCCAAGAGTGCAAAGCGACACAAAGAGGATGAGGTTTCCCTCAGTAATTATCTCCGGGTTTGAATCGACAATCGAATTGAAACTAACGTATTTATTGATTCTTTTTTCTTTTGACAATTCCTCAGTCAGACCATTTGAAACGGTGGTAAGTACCAGCACCTTTCCGGTGGCATTGTTAACCGGGAGAACGTCAATCAGATTTTTTAACAAAACCTTCCGGAATTTATCTGTGTCTTCGTCGGTTATTACTCCCTGTACGTTTGCTTTGAAATGAGGGATAAAAGTGTCGAAAATAACTATGAAATATTTCTTTGGTAATAACATAAAGGAAATATCTTTAATTTTTATTTAATTATCAAAGATTCGTGCAGAGCGATAGGTCTTTTTGAGAGGGGGAATTCCGCGAACCACTAAGGCATATTTCCGGTTCTGTGCATCCGCCAGGGAAACGTAAAATATAAGCTCAAATGCTGAACTTAATCCGAAATGCTGAGAGTTGATTTTTTTGTAAAAAAACAATAATTTATTAAATTACTTGGATGAACTTAAAAATCTCTGGCTTAGGCCATGGAATTCATTACTTTGATTTTTCCGGTCCGGTTGAAGAGTTAGACCTGGACGAACTATTTGTGGGGACGTATAAACTGGATCTTAAATTAGATCGTTCAGTAGCCCAGATTTTATTGACCACAAAGCTAGCGCTTACAGGCAAATTTTTTTGTGACAGGTGTGGGCAGGAGTATTTAAGAGAAGTTTTGACCGAGTTTAAAACAGCGTTCCATTTTACCAGACCAAATGAGATCGGGGATGACGATGAAGATTATAAGCTCCTAAATTTTGATGCGGATAAGATAGATATCTCCCAGGAGCTAAAAGACTATAGCAGTCTGGCAATACCATTAAAGAATCTTTGTTCGGAAGAATGTCAGGGATTATGCCCAAAATGCGGTAAAAATTTGAATGTTGAAAAATGTGACTGCGTGATTGAAAACATCAATCCGATCTGGTCTCCATTAGCAGAATTGAAAGAAAAATTTAATAATAATAAATGAAAGAATAATCAATGCCAAATCCAAAACGTAAAATGTCAAAGACTCGCAGAGATAAAAGGCGTACGCACTATAAAGCGACCGCTCCGACACTCTCAAAATGTTCAAATTGCGGTGAATTAAAGTTAGCTCATCACGTTTGTCCTTCGTGCGGTTATTTCGCCGGCCGTTCAATGTTTATTCCTAAGAATTAAGCTTGATTTCCCAGACCTTGGAACAGCCAATTAGAATCGTTGTCGACGCTATGGGGGGAGATTTTTCCCCCACAAATGACGTCCTTGGAGCAGTCCAGGCGGCTGTTGCCGATCCTGAGATACAGGTAATACTGGTCGGGCAAGAAGATAAGATTAACGAAGTTTTTCAAAAACATAACGTAGATCCAAAGGTTCTGACCGTTATTCATGCCAGCGAAGTCATAAGAATGACCGATTCGCCGGCGTCTTCTGTGAGAAGCAAGCAGGATTCATCTATTGTCGTCGGTTGTAAAATGGTTCGTGAAGGAAAGGCAGATGCATTTGTAAGCGCCGGAAACACCGGTGCTGTTGCTACGTCTGCAACTTTCAATATTGGAAGGCTTAAAGGAGTAGAAAGACCAACTATGGGTACATTCCTGCCCAATGAAGCAGGCATTACCACTCTGTTTGACGTAGGCGCCTTTGTTGATTCTAAACCTTCCCATTTGCTTGGTTTTGCAACGATGGCTTCGGTCTATGTTGAGAACATATATGGGATAATTAATCCGACAGTTGCTCTTTTAACCGTTGGCGAGGAAGACGAAAAGGGTGGAAAGACAGTCAAGGAAACTGCTGAACTTCTGCGCCAATCCGGATTGAATTTTATTGGTAATGTTGAGGGGAGGGATATCCTTAAAGGCAAATCTCATATTGTTATTTGTGATGGGTTTACAGGAAACATTGTATTGAAATTTGGTGAAAGTTTCCCCAAGTTTATGCGGCACATGCTCATTGAATATAGTAAAAAAGGTTTCATAAATAAACTCAAAGTATTGTTGGCAAAGGGAGTACTCAAGCAAGCCTTAAAACCCCTCGACTATCAGGAGTACGGCGGGGTGCCTTTGCTTGGGGTAAACGGAGTATGCATCATCGGGCATGGTTCAAGTACCCCCTATGCTATTGCTAATATGGTCAAGCGTGCTAAAAATATGGTCAGGACAAATATTAATGGGAAAATTGAAGAACGGCTCAAAGTAATTCAGACAAAAGCTTAATTTAATTATAAACTAAATGAATAAAAAAATAAATGCTTTGATCACTGGCGTTGGGATGTATGTTCCAGAAAAAGTGATGGATAATAAGTACTTCGAAAGTATTATTGATACTACAGATGAGTGGATAGTGTCACGAACTGGAATAAAAGAACGCAGGAAACTTGAAAATGGCGCAACGAGCGATCTTGCTACCGGTGCCGTTAAAGATCTGATGAATACAACAGGATTAAGACCTGAAGAAATTGATTGTATTATTGTCTGCACAGTTACTCCCGATATGCTTTTCCCGGCAACAGCATGTATAGTACAAAACAATGTAGGTGCTTCAAACGCTTGGGGATTTGACCTTTCTGCTGCTTGTTCAGGTTTCTTATTTGGCTTCCAGGTAGGGGCTTCGCTAATTGAATCCGGACTTTATAAAAAAGTTGTTGTTGTGGGGGCCGATAAAATGAGTTCAATAATAGATTACACTGACCGTAATACGTGTATCCTTTTTGGCGATGCTGCTTCAGCAGTGTTACTTGAACCTAATGAAGATACATCCGTCGGACTAAAAGACAGCATCCTGCGTGTTGATGGAAGCGGAAGAGAAGCTCTTAACATGAAAGGCGGCGGAAGTTATTTGCCTCCTTCGCATGATACTGTTGATAAAAAGTTACATTACATTTATCAGGACGGTAAAGCTGTATTTAAGGTTGCTGTGGTTGGTATGGCGGATACCTCTTACGAAATCATGAAGAAAAATAACCTTACTTCTGATGATATTAAGTACCTTGTTCCTCATCAGGCGAATCTGAGAATAATCGATGCCACTGCCAGCAGAATGGGAATTGGCAGGGACAAAGTTATGATAAACATTGATAAATATGGAAATACAACTGCCGCAACGATTCCGCTCTGTCTGACTGAATACTACCGTGCTGGAAAAGTTAAAAAGGGAGATAACCTGGTTTTAGCTGCCTTTGGAGCCGGTTTTACCTGGGGAGCAACCTGGTATGTCTGGGGTATCGACTAATGGGTAAGAGAGCACTACTTTTCCCGGGGCAGGGCGCTCAGTTTGTTGGAATGGCCAAAGACCTTTATGATAACTCGGTCGAAGTCAGAGAAATGATCAAAACGGCGGATTCAATCCTTAGTATTAATTTATCCCAGATTATGTTTTACGGCCCGGAGGAAGAACTTAAGCAAACCGAGTTTACTCAGCCGGCTATATTTTTGCACTCAATTGCTGCTGCCAGTATACTTAGGAGACTTGATTTTGACGCCGCAGCCGGGCATTCACTAGGTGAATATTCTGCGCTTACCATTTGCGGAGCAATGCAGTTCCACGAAGCTATAAAGTTAGTCCGGGCGAGGGGAGCCGCTATGCAGATGGCAGGGACAAAGAATCCAGGAACAATGGCTGCTGTTATGGGAATCAATTCTGATAAATTAATTGATATCTGCGGCGAAGCTTCTTCTTCCGGAGTAGTTCAGTGTGCCAATTTTAATTCGCCGGGACAGATTGTAATTTCCGGTTCAAAGGAGGGCGTATACAAAGCGATGGAGTTGTGTAAGGCTTCCGGCGCAAAGCTTGTTAAGGAACTTGTTGTAAGTGGTGCTTTCCACTCACCTCTGATGCAACCGGCTGAAGATTTATTAGATGAGGCACTGTCAGAAACAAATATCTATGATGCGCGAAAACCAGTTTACTCAAATGTTACTGCAGAACCTGTAACAAGTCGTGATGAGATTAAGGATCTGTTGCTGAGACAACTTTTATCACCAGTCCGTTGGGAAGAAATAATAAACAATTTTGTACGTGATGGCTATACCGAATTCGTTGAGGTGGGACCCGGAAAGGTGCTGCAGGGACTATGTAAACGGATTAATCCTTCGGTTACCTGTACCGGCATCGAAAAGTATTCCGATCTGGAGAAATACCTTTAATGAGCGAAAATCAACAATACAAAATAAATGGTCTTAAAATTGATCCGGTAGTATTCACCTCGAAATTCAGGTGTAACTGCCGTGGCGAATGCTGTAACTACGGCGTATATACAGATTTTGCAGAACACCAGCACATTATGTCTCTCAAGGACGAACTTATTCCCCTAATGGATGAGACCCAGACTAGAGATTTCAGACAATGGTTTGAGGAACCTGAAGAGGATCCGGATTTCCAGTCAGGGATCGCTGTCGGAACTGAAATTCATCAGGGCAAATGTGTATTTCTTGATAAACAAGGTTTGTGTGTTATTCAAAAAAATTCCATGTTGAGAGGGCGTCATAAGTGGGCGGATAAACCTCTTTACTGCATTCTTTTTCCATTCACCATTTTTGAGGGCAGCCTCACAATTGATGATGAACATATCGAGAGATTGAGTTCTTGTAACAGGGAAGGGGGAGAAACCTATATAATGGATTTCTGCAATGAAGAACTGATCCACTTCCTGGGTGAAGAGGGATATAAGCAACTAACGGAATATCGGCAAGAATATCTTAGTAAAACCGGAAAATAATGGTAAATCAAACTAAAACAATATTAGTAACCGGCGGTACACGCGGAATCGGACGGGCGATCGTAAAAGAGTTCGCTAAAGAAGGATTTAATATAGTGTTCACTTATAATGCTTCGGATGAATTGGCGCAAGATCTTTGCAGAGAAATTGATTCCTCAGGTTCGAAAGCCGTTGCATTTAAGGCGGATGCTTCAGATATGAATTCAGCCGAAGAGGTTATTAATAAAACCTTGGAAAAATTCGGAAGAATTGATATTTTAGTTAATAACGCTGGAATTACAAAAGATACCCTGATCCTTCGGATGACGGGAGACGATTTCGACAAAGTTATCAGTGCAAATTTGAAGAGTACGTTTAATTATACTAAATTTGCAATCAAAAGTATGATTAATCAGAAATGGGGAAGGATTATTAATATAAGTTCAGTAGTTGCATTAATAGGTAATCCCGGACAAAGCAATTATGTAGCTAGCAAGGCGGGTATGATTGGATTTTCGAAATCTATCGCGAAAGAAGTAGCTACGCGTAACATAACAGTTAACGTTATCGCCCCCGGTTTTATAGAAAGCGATATGACTGCCAAACTGAACGAAAAGCAAAAAGAGGCAATATTAAATCAGATTCCTCAGAGAAAGATCGGATTACCTGAAGATATCGCCCGAACAGTAAAATTTTTATCCTCCGAAGACGCTTCGTATATTACCGGACAGGTAATCGCTGTTGACGGCGGAATGACAATGTAATTAAATCACTGTACACAAATAAATTAAAGGAGTTCTAGAATGAACGTTGAAGCAAAAGTTAAAGAAATCATTATGGATAAATTAGGAGTTGAAGAATCACAGATTACTCCTGAAGCATCCTTCACAAATGATCTGGGTGCAGATTCTCTCGATATCGTTGAACTCATCATGGGTTTTGAGAGTGCTTTCAATATATCCATCCCCGACGATCAGGCTGAAAAAATCGGAACTGTCGGCGACGCCATTAAGTTTTTAACCGAAAAAGTCGGCTAAGATTACTTCCGGAAAAAGTCTTTGCTGATCTCTGATCTGCAAAGACTTTTCCTCCCATTTCACTATCTTCCCATATATGATGCACAGAGTAGTTATTACAGGCATGGGGTGTGTTACACCCATAGGTAACAGTCTGGATGACTTCTGGAACGCGCTTCTGTGTGGTGAGAACGGAGTGGCTCCTATCACTCATTTCGATGCTTCAAAATATGATACGCAGTTCGCTGCTGAAATCAAAAATTTCGACCCGCTCAATCACATTGATAAAAAGACCCTAAAGAGAATAGATCCTTTCACCATTTATGCATTATCTGCTGTTGATATGGCGGTGAAAAATTCTCAGCTTGATTTTAGTAATCTTGACCAAGACAGGGCTGGTGTTATATTTGGCAGCGGGATCGGAGGGATCAAAACTCTTCAGTCACAGACAAAAGCTCTTCTTGAAACAGGTGATCCTAAAACAGTCAGTCCATTCTTCGTCACAATGATGATTGCCGATATTGTGGCAGGCTATATATCCATCCACTACGGATTGAAAGGTCCTAATTATTGTACGACGTCCGCCTGTGCAACCTCAAGTCACTCTATCGCTGATGCTTTTATGCTGATACAGAGAGGTACATCTGATGTGATGATCTGTGGTGGTTCTGAAGCGAGTATAACAGAACTGGGGATTGCCGGTTTTAATGCAATGAGGGCGATCTCAACATGGAATGACAGATACCTTGAAGCCTCAAGACCCTTCGATAAAGACAGAAATGGTTTCGTCATGGGTGAAGGGAGTGGCGCTTTGGTACTTGAAGAAATGAATCACGCAATAAACAGAGGGGCAAATATCTATGCTGAAATCGCGGGTATCGGTTTGACTGCTGATGCATTTCATATTACAGCCCCTGATCCTGAGGGGAGGGGTGCACAGAAGGCCATGAAGAACTCGATTTATGAAGCGAACATTTCTCTAAATGACATTGATTATATCAATGCGCACGGTACGTCTACACCACTTAATGATGTAACTGAGACGAAAGCTATCAAAAGCGTCTTCGGGGATCACGCGAAGAAACTGACGGTTTCCTCAATTAAATCAATGACTGGCCATCTCCTTGGTGCTGCCGGAGGAGTGGAGGCGATCGCAACCGTTTTAAGCATTAAAAATGATATAATTCCGCCTACTATAAACCTGACGAACCCGGATCCTGAGTGTGACCTGGATTATTCTGCTAACACTCCGACAAAGCGAATTGTAAACGCTGCTATCAGCAATACTTTTGGTTTTGGTGGTCATAATGCATCACTATTATTTAAGAAGTTTACGCCGTGAGACTATTTCGTTTTTTATTTAAGTTTTTCTCTTCCAAGATTGAGAAACCCCTAATACTCAAACAGAAGGCGAAAATAGAACAATTAATAGACCATGAAATTTCTAATCCTGAGATATTTATTGAGGCACTGACTCACCGTTCTTATTTAGATCAGAAAACTTTTATTAAATCTAATGAAAGACTTGAATTCCTTGGTGATTCTTTTTTAGGGTTCGTTATCGCCCGAGAGCTCTACAGTAAATTTCAGGACAGGGATGAAGGATTCCTCACAAAAGTAAGGTCTAATTTTGTTAACAGGAACACCCTCGCTGAAGCTGCCAAAAAAATTAACCTTATGGACTTTATGTATATCTCCCCGGAATTGCTTTCCCCATCAAATCCTGGTCTAAGAACACTTCTTGGTGATGTGATGGAATCTTTTATTGGGGCAATTTATCTTGATTGTGGTGGAGAAACAGCTGAAAAGTTTATAATTACTCATCTCTTTACTCCATACATAAATTCAGGTCTACACCTTATTGATGACAATTACAAAAGCCAGTTGCTCGAAATCATACAATCACTGAAATTAGAACTTCCCAAGTATTATGTAATCAAGGAGACGGGTCCTGAACATGACCGTATATTTACTGTTGAGGTCAGAATTGGGAATGAAGTTCTGGGTGAGGGAATGGGAAGAAATAAAAAATCCGCGGAGCAGGAGGCAGCTAAAAAAGGACTCCAAAAAATATCCTCAATTGTTGCGAATAAAATCGCTTCTCAGAAATAATCTTTTAATTCAAGCCATTCTTCAATAATTCCCTTACAAATTTGAGGGTATTTACTTAAATTTCAGTTTCCATTTTAAAATAAAATAATAATAGAATAATATGAACCATCCGGATCAATTTGTTAACAGACACATTGGTGTTTCCCAGAGCGAACTAAACGAAATGTTTAACAACATCGGGGTAAAGTCACTAGATGAATTAATAGACAAAACTGTCCCCAGTAAAATAAGGCTCAATAAAGAACTTGAAATGGATGAGCCGGTAAGCGAATACGATTTTCTGAATTATATCAGAACCCTGAGCGAGAAAAATGTTATAGCTAAATCTTATATCGGCAGGGGGTACAATCCCACTATAATCCCACCTGTGATTCAAAGGAACATTCTTGAAAATCCCGGTTGGTATACACAATATACTCCGTATCAGGCTGAGATTTCGCAGGGAAGACTTGAAGCTTTAATGAATTACCAGACTATGGTTACTGACCTTTGCGGTTTGCCGATTGCGAACGCCTCATTATTGGATGAAGGTACTGCAGCTGCTGAGGCCATGATAATGCTTTATCATTATATTCAGGGGGTACGGAAAAATGCGAATAAAATGTTTATTTACAATGATGTTTTCGACCATACGGTGGATGTTCTTAAAGTCAGGGCATTACCTCTGGGTATCGAAATTGAAACTGGTGATATTGCCTCTTTCGAAGGATCTGAGGACTACTTCGCGGTTCTGGTACAATATCCTGCTGCAAGTGGTGAAATTGTCGATTTTGAACCCATCATAAACAGGTTGAAATCGAAAAAAATATACACGATCATAGCAGCGGATCTGCTGGCATTGACTCTCATCAGAGAACCCGGAGCAATGGGAGCAGATGTGGTTGTGGGTTCGAGTCAACGATTTGGAGTCCCTATGGGATTTGGTGGGCCTCATGCAGCGTTTTTTGCAACAAAAGAGGAGTTTAAGAGACTGATCCCGGGCCGAATTATCGGAGCATCTGTAGATAACGAAGGAAACACAGCTTTCAGAATGGCTCTTCAAACGCGTGAACAGCATATCAGAAGGGATAAGGCCACCAGTAATATTTGTACTGCTCAGGTTCTTCTAGCAATTATGGCATCAATGTATGCGGTTTATCATGGGCCGGAGGGATTAAGAAAGATTGCTCTCCGGATTCATTCCTTGACTAATACTTTATATAATGCTGCTATTTCCCTTGGAATTAAAGTGATGAATAAGTCTTACTTCGATACATTAACACTTGAGTTCTCTGATCTAGACACACGCCAGGCGGTGATAAGAGAACTTACTGCAAAGGGAATAAATGTATATTGCCATGATAATTTGATGGTAGGATTCACTTTTAATGAACTTACTAACATTAATGATATTAATGAGTTAATTAGCGTAATATCGAGTATTGTTAATGTCAATAACCCGGGAAAGTCATTAAATACTTATGTAGATTCGACAGGAATTCCGGTAGCACTCAAAAGGTTATCAGATTTTCTCACACATATAAATTTTAATAAATATCATTCTGAAACGAAGTTTCTTAGATACGTTAAGTATTTGGAATCAAAGGACTTATCACTCACTTATTCAATGATCCCGCTCGGTTCCTGTACAATGAAACTGAACGCAACTTCTGAGTTGATGGGAATAACTTTACCTGGCTTTTGTAATATACATCCATTCGCGCCCGAAAGCCAGTGGAAAGGGTACAGTGAAATCATTGAAGAGCTTTCCGCCGCTCTCAGTAAGATTACCGGATTCGAGGGGGTATCACTTCAACCCAATTCTGGAGCACAGGGAGAATATGCTGGGTTAATGGTAATAAAGCAATATCATCTTAGCCGGGGAAACACAAACCGGAACATTGTTCTGATTCCCTCTTCAGCGCACGGCACAAATCCCGCAAGCGCGGTAATGGCTGGAATGAAGGTAGTCGTGGTAAATTGCGATGATAAGGGAAATATTGACTTAAACGACTTGCGCAATAAAGCTGAACAATATAAAAATGATCTTTCTGCTCTGATGGTCACTTACCCTTCTACCCATGGTGTTTTTGAGGAAGATATAATGGATATCTGTAAAATAGTCCATGAAAACGGGGGACAGGTGTATATGGATGGAGCGAATATGAATGCCCAGGTTGGATTGACAAGTCCCGCTGCAATTGGGGCAGATGTTTGTCATTTGAATCTCCATAAGACCTTTGCAATACCCCACGGAGGCGGCGGACCTGGTGTTGGCCCGATTTGTGTGGCTGATCATTTAGTCCCATTCCTGCCTTCACATAAATTTCTTATGAATTACTCTGATCACAAACTCGGTCCGGTGTCAGCAGCTCCCTTTGGAAGCGCACTGATTCTTCTCATCTCACTTGGCTATATAAAAATGCTCGGTGGAAAGGGGATAACAGATTCTACCAGGTATGCGGTTCTTAACGCGAATTATCTGAAAGCAAAGCTGGAAAATTATTATAAAGTACTTTATACCGGGAAAAATGGAACAGTCGCACACGAGCTTATCTTCGATTTCCGTGATTTTAAGAAAGATCTGAATATTGAAGTGGAAGATATCGCGAAGCGATTGATGGACTATGGCTTCCATGCTCCGACAGTTTCATTCCCCGTCCCGGGGACTATCATGGTTGAACCAACCGAAAGTGAAAGTAAGGAAGAGCTGGATAGATTTGTGGAAGCAATGATCTCCATCAAAGGAGAGTTAGATAGTATCAGGAGCGGGAAGTATCCTCAGGATGATAATCCTCTGAAAAATGCACCGCATACGATGCAGACACTTACGACGGATAACTGGACAAAGCCGTACTCACGAGAAGAAGCAGTTTTTCCGACTAAGTGGACGAAAAAGCATAAATTCTGGCCGTCAGTTGCCCGAATCAACAACACGGCTGGTGACAGGAATCTGGTCTGCAGTTGTAATCCCATCTCAGATTATTTCGAGAATCTTGTAGAGGTAAACTGATGCAGAGTATTGAGACTATTCTCAGAAGTACAAAGACCATTGCTGTTGTTGGTATATCCGACAAACCTGACCGCGACAGCGGGCGTATTGCTGTTTTCCTCCGTGACCGCGGTTATGATGTGGTAGGTGTCCACCCTATTCTTAAAGAAGTATTTGGGATACCTGTTTATAAATCATTAAAAGATATCCCGCATTCAATAGACCTTGTTGACGTTTTTATGGGTTCGCAAAAAGTTGGTAGCATTACTTCGGATCTTTTAGTGATAAAACCCCGTTTTGTTTGGTATCAATTGGGGATCAGGAATGATGAGGAAGCGTCGAAACTCGAAGAAGACGGGATACAGGTTATTCAAGACCATTGTATCGCTGTTGAGTACAGGCATTTGATTTCTTAATGCTAATCGCCGGAGTGCTTATAAACAGAGCTAACTATATCTTGTTTTTTTGGATATTTCTTTTTGTTGAATTTTCTCTAAGCCAGTCTCACTATGATGCGGGAAAATTCAGAGTCGACTCGATTTACATAACGGGGAATAAGGTTACCAAGGATTTTGTGATCCTCAGAGAGCTGTCTTTTCTGAAGGGTGATTCTATCGACAATACCGTACTGAGGTTTAACAGGGAGAGGATTTATAGCCTCGGTATTTTCAACACTGTAGACCTGATTAGAACGGAAACTGATCGTTTCAATACCGTGCAGATCGCCCTGGAGGAGGGGTGGTATTTATGGCCTATTCCTTTTGTTGACTTCAAAGACAATGACTTTAACAAAATCTCCGTAGGAATGGACTTAAGACTTGAAAATTTTCAGGGAATAAATGATGATCTTCGTGTAAGATTTGGCTTCGGGTATAATCCGGAAATCACAATCAGTTATATCTTACCATATATCTGGACTCATCCGGACATTTCATTTGAATCAGCAACTGCTTACGGACGCTATAAAAATCTCAACAAGGATTTTGAAGAATATCTTGGTCATTCTTTCGACCAAAAGACAGTACGCCAGAGTTTGGGATTTGGATACAGGCTTAATCTGTTCAGCAGAATTTATTATTATACCGAATTCATCTATAATGAACTTCCGTCTGCTCTTGCGCCCATAACTGAGAATAATTATACAACATACAGATTATTCAGCAATGCGATAAAATACTGGTACGACAGCAGGGATCTTAAACAATATCCAAAATCCGGAAATTCTATCCTTTTTGAGTATTATTATAAATTTTCTACAAAAAATGAGATTCACTATTCGACGGTTGTAGGTGATTTGAGATTCTACAAACCATTGCCTGTTGGGTTCAATTATAGAATGAGGCTATTCACACGACAGTCCATAGGGAATATCATTCCTTCATTTGATCTGGCATATATCGGCTTTACGGATTATGTTCGCGGGAATTATAAAAAAAAGCTATTGGGCAGAAATTCCTACCTTTCCTCGATTGAACTGACTCACGATATAGTACCCGAATTAATAATCAATTACGATTTACCTTACATTCCTAAAGCACTTCAGACATTCAGGACGCAGATAGTTTTTGAAGCTTTTTTTGATGCCGGTACTACCGCCAACTCGAACAAGGATGTTTTTAATTCACCGTATCAGACCGGCCTTGGGTTTGGAATTGTATTTTTGGCTTTACCTTATGATCTTTTAAGAATTGAGTACGCCTTTGACAGGAACTTTAAACCGGAATTTAAGATAGACCTTGGATTATCTTTCTAATACTTCACTTTTTTACTCAGCCGCTGAGCCAACATCGGGTTTCCTGACAATTTCCGGTGAAGAGTACCATCACATCGTGCAGGTACTGAGGTTAAAAAGAGGTAGCATTATCAATATTACAGACGGGGTTGGGAGTATATACAGCGGAGAAATCCATAAAATTGGTAACAGGAGTCTTGAAGTTTCAATTACCAGACGTGAATACTACGAAGAACTGCTGAAAAATGTTACTCTGGTTATCCCAGTACTTAAAAGTCACGACAGACTGGAATTCGCGCTCGAGAAGTGCACTGAATTGGGGATAACCCGTTTTACTATATATTATCCGCTAAATAGCCTCAAGACAAAGATTAGAATTGACCGTGTTTCCAGAGTTCTGATTGCAGCAATGAAACAGAGTCTCAGGCCATATTTACCTGGCTATAGTATCATCGGGTCATTATCAGAATTGGAGAAAGGATCCCACAATATAATTCTTGATCAGAAAGGTGAGAGGGTAATCGGGGATTTTATTTGCGAAAACGAAAATCGCTATAATCTCATCATTGGTCCGGAGTATGGCTTTGATGAGAAAGAACTTTCAGAAATTTCACCCTTCAGGACGTACCGTTTGAATCCGGCAAGGTTGAGAACCGAGACTGCTGCCGTCTCGGCGGCGGCTTTCCTAAATTCGTTGGTTCAGAATGTTGATTAACAACTTTTCTAAGCTTATTTTAAGTTGAATTTCAATAATATTTACAAAATGTTATGGTATTAAAATATTTTTCACATTCGGCTTTCCAGATTACGACTAATGACAAAAAAGTGATTTTGATTGATCCGTTTCTCGACGGGAATCCAACATCACCGGTCAAGTCCGATCACGTAAATGCAGATTACATTATCCTCACTCATGGACATGGTGACCATATTGGGGATGCTTTCAAGATCGCGAAAAGATGCAATCCATTGTTCATTGCCGTAAACGAACTGGCGAACTATTGCATATCTCACGGATTCAGAGCCCATAATATGCATATCGGCGGGGCTTTCAATTTCGATTTCGGGAGGGTGAAATTTACAATAGCGCACCATGGGTCCATGACCCCTGATAATTATTATGCCGGAGAACCATCGGGTGTGCTCATCACTATTGAGGGAAAAACGATCTACCATACAGGTGACACAGGGTTGTTTTACGATATGAAATTAATAGGGGAGATGAATAAAATTGATTACATGCTGCTGCCTATCGGGGATAATTTCACTATGGGAATAGATGATGCTGTTAGAGCGGTCGAACTGGCCAGTCCTTCGGTTGCGATCCCGATTCATTACAATACCTTCCCTATGATCACTGCCGATCCTATGGAGTTTAAAGACAAATTGCAAAAACTAAACCGGAATTGCGTAGTTATGAATTTCGGCTCAGAAATATCTATTTAGCGAGAGGAATTTTTTTAGATAAATGCCGGCAAAAATTATCGCGATTGCTAATCAAAAAGGCGGAGTTGGAAAGACTACTACTGCGATCAACATTGCTGCCTCGGTAGCAGCTGCTGAGAAAAGAATATTACTGGTGGATATAGATCCCCAGGCAAATTCCACATCAGGTGTGGGTGTCTTTGATACACCGGTTACTATTTATGAAGTCCTTGTTGGAATAAAGGATACTAAGGAATCTATTATCAAGACAGGGATGCCGTATCTGGACATAATTGCATCTCATATTAACCTTGTAGGTGCGGAAGTTGAGTTACTTGGATTTGAGAAAAGAGAGTATATACTCAGATCAAGCCTTAACACCATACGTGATTTGTACGATTATATATTCATCGATTGTCCTCCGTCCCTGGGAATTCTTACGCTTAATGCCTTGACTGCGGCTGATTCCGTTTTGATTCCGGTTCAATGTGAATACTTCGCACTCGAGGGGCTAGGGAAACTTCTTAATACAATCAATATTGTTCGCCAGAACTATAATCCTTCGCTTGCGCTTGAGGGTGTTTTATTGACGATGTATGATTCCAGATTGCGTCTTTCTGCCCAGATTGTTGAAGAGGTAGAAAAATATTTTGGTGACAAGCTGTATAAAACTATCATTCATAGAAACGTTCGAATTTCCGAATCACCAAGCCATGGAAAACCGATAATACTCTACGATGCTCTCTCAGTAGGAGCGAAGAATTATATCGCTCTTGCACAGGAGTTTCTGGAGCGGAACAGGACGGATAGCCGATGAGTAAAGGTAAACAGGTTCTCGGAAGAGGTCTTGATGCACTGCTTGGACGAATGGAAATCAAGGATGGTGAACCGTTCCCCAATAAAACTTCAGAGTCTGAATCACCCGGCACTTCGGAAGTGTTCCGGAAAATTGACGTTGATAAAATATCCCCCAATCCTTTTCAGCCAAGAACACACTTCGAACCAAAACCTCTCGAAGAACTTCGTGACTCTATTCTGAAAAACGGTCTCATTCAGCCCATTACAGTCCGAAAAACAGAAAATGGCAGATTTCAGCTTATTTCTGGTGAAAGAAGGTTAAAAGCTTTCAAGGAAATTGGTTACCGCGAAATTCCCGCATACATCATTGAAGTTGAGTCGAATGAGATGATGCTCGCAATGGCTTTGATTGAAAATCTGCAGCGAGAGAAATTAAATCCCATTGAAGAAGCTTATGCTTACAAGCGATTAATGGAAGAATGTTCACTCACTCAGGAAATGATAGCCACAAGAGTAGGGAAGGACCGCACAACAATAGCAAATGTCATCAGGTTATTAAAACTTCCTCCTGAATTACGCGATGCATTGGTAAAAGATGAAATATCAATGGGGCATGCGAGAGCTTTAATCAATCTGGATTCGGTCTCCGCACAGATCCAGATACTTAAAAAAATTAAATCTTCAAACTTGTCAGTGAGAAATGTTGAAAACTTAGTGAAAGATTACATCACTAGGGGAAATGCTCAAAAAAAGAGAAAGCATCAATTAAATCTGGGAAGTTCCAGTCCGGAACTTAGGGAGATAGAAGATAAACTCAGGAGACTATTAGGGACAAAAGTACAATGTAAATTAGGAGTGAACGGCCGGGGAGAAATTATTATTGATTTCTATTCTCAGGATGAGTTCGAAAGACTGCTTGAATTATTAAATGCGATTGACAATACTATCCATTAGTTTTTATTTTGTTTTACTCTTTACCCTCAATTTGTATGGGGAGAGCAGCAATATAAATCCCGGTGACGAGATAGAACAGGATACCTCACTGTATGTTCCGACTAAATCTCCCTGGGGGGCAGTTTTGCGCAGCGCGGTTTTACCGGGTTGGGGGCAGGTTTATAACGAATCATATTGGAAAGTGCCGGTCTTTCTTGGTATCGGAGGGTGGTTCGTTTATAACTATATGTGGAATGACGACAGGTACCAGGAAAACCGACTGGGCTACATCCAAACAAATAATCTCGTTGATAAATCTCAGCGTGATTTTTACAGGGATCAGCGGGATGAATTCGCGATTTATCTTGGCTTAACTTATTTGGCAATGCTTGTAGATTCTTATGTTGACGCGCAACTCTACGATTTTTCAGTCGATGAGGATGATATTATAAATAACAGGCAATACCGGCTGAATATAAAAATTATGTTTTAATTACTAATGAATTGTCCCTCCTGCAAAACTGCTAACCCGATCTATCTATCAGTCTGCAAGCGCTGTAAAAGTATCCTGCGCAACCGGGTTCCCAATATTGATCTTGGAGATACTGTGCTAAGTCTACTCCATGAACCAAGATATGCATTTCTGAATGTTTTACAATCTGAAAAAAAGAATTACAGTACTGTGTTTTTTATTTTTTCAGCATTTAAGATTCTTGCTTTGAATTATATCCTTTTAGCTTTTTTTTACAAAACATCCTTCAACTTTTCTTCAGGATTTATTCTTAATCTGAGTCTCCTGTTTCTTCTGTTCATCATCTTTGCTTTACTGATACTCTTGCTTCTTAAAAGAAATAATACGGAGCTCAGATTCAGGGATCTATATGCGTTATATGCATTCTCTGCTTTACCCTCTATCATCTTTGTGGTACTCTTCCTGCCTCTGGAAGTGATCGTTTTTGGTGAGTTCCTGTTTACTTTTGATCCGTCACCATTTCTCATTAATCCGTTTTTTGCCTGGTTCTTTCTGGTAATCGAGATTATTGTGCTTCTCTGGCAAATAGTACTCTTCGGTGTTGGGATAAATATTTTACTTACATCAAGGATTAAAAGTTCTATCATTGCACTTATTTTTTCAGCTCTATTACATTCTTCAACCTTTTTCTTATTTGCCTATCTTATCGAAGTTAACAGGAGGATTATAAGTGGAACTTAAGGCTGATGTACTGATCATCGGTAGCGGGATCGCCGGACTATTTGCCGCTATTAAAATATCTGAATTCGCAGATGTGATACTCGTTACCAAGAAGGAAAAAAATGAATCCAATACAAACTATGCGCAAGGGGGGATTGCCGCTGTAATTTCCGGTGATGACAGCTTTGAAAAGCACATTACCGATACTTTAGTCGCCGGCGCGGGATTATGTAATGAGGAATCAGTCAGGGGTCTGGTAAGCGATGGCCCTGCATGTATTAATGAGCTAATAAATATGGGTACTCGATTTACACTCGAGGCAGATAGACTTCATTTACTGAGAGAAGGGGGGCACTCTAAAAACCGGATCGTTCATGCCCGCGACCTGACTGGAAAGGAAGTTGAACGTGCCCTGATTGATCGCGTCAATTCAATACCTAATATTCTCCTGCTTGAGAATTGTTTTGCTATTGACCTGATCACGGAACATAATCTGCAGAAATATAAACACTCCCCAATTAATTCAAGGCACTGCTGGGGCGCTTATGTTCATAATTCCCTGACTAATCAGGTGAAAAAAATTATAAGTAAAGTAACAATTCTCGCGACCGGCGGAGTCGGTCAGGTGTATCTTCATACAACTAATCCGGCAATTGCAACCGGAGATGGATTAGCTATGGCATACAGAGCAGGAGCGAAAGTTGGAAACCTTGAATTCATTCAGTTCCATCCCACAGCGTTGTATCAGGATCTTACGGGGAGTTCAAAGCACTCTTTTCTGATCTCTGAAGCAGTGAGAGGTTTCGGCGGTATTCTTAAGAATAACAATGGGGAAGAGTTTATGAATAAATATGATCAGCGGCGTGAACTCGCACCGAGAGATATTGTTGCCAGAGCAATAGATAATGAATTGAAGAAGAGAGGAGATGATTTTGTTCTGCTGGATGTGACCCATAAATCCGCTGACCAGATTATCGAGCATTTCCCGAATATTTATAATCATTGCCTCACTCAGAATATTGATATTACCAGACAACCTATTCCTGTTGTGCCCGCCGCGCATTATGTTTGTGGTGGAATAGTAGTGGACAATAACGGTAGAACCTCGCTTGATGGGTTATTAGCAATCGGAGAGGTAGCCCTGACAGGAGTTCACGGAGCAAATCGCCTGGCAAGTAATTCGCTCCTCGAAGCAGTAGTTTATGCCAGAAGAGCTGCGGAATATCTCAGGGGTTCAATCGGTGAACGGATTTATTCAAAATATGAAATCCCGGACTGGGATGATAAGGGGACGTTAACAGCAGATGAAAAAATTCTCATTACTCACAGTCAGAAAGAACTCAAGCAGTTAATGTGGGATTATGTCGGAATTGTACGATCTGACCTCCGTTTGCTTTTTGCTTCACGAAGAGTACATAATTTGTTTACTGAAGTTGAAGAATTCTACAAAAAAACAAAAATATTTGATTCTTTGCTTGAACTGAGAAACCTTGTTACTTGTTCGTATCTGATCATTAAATGCGCGCAGCTCAGAAAGGAAAGCAGGGGATTGCACTATACAATTGATTATCCTGTGCAGAATGAGACGGCGAAAGATATAATCATTCAAAATACTTACCAGCGTTCATAGTAACGTAATATCTGATTGCTCCGTAACGCAAACCGTAAGCACTTACCCGTACAAAATCCGCGGAAATTTTTTTCAATATCTCTGAGAGAATCAGTGTGCCTGCGAGTATCACATCTTCACGTCCTTTTGAAACGGAGTATTTCATTAGTAATTTTTCAGGGGTTAGTAGTGAGAATTGATCAGCGAAATCATCAATCTCTGCAGTATAAAGTCTTGTGTTATGTACTTTTTCCTCCTCCAGGTCACTCACGCCAGCCTTCAGGCTGGCTAGGGTAGTAGGTGTTCCGGCAATGGCATATACGTTGGAAATAGCTTTGATCTCTGACAAAAAATTGTTGATAACACTTCCGACGTATTTCCTCATACCGTGGATCTTTTCAGTTGACACCGGATATGATTCAATAAATTTCTCTGTAAGTTCTACTACACCCAGTTGAAAACTCTGCAAAGCGATTATTTCTTTTCCTTCTCCGAGGATTACTTCAGTACTGCCTCCGCCAATATCTATAACAAGGTTTTTGTAAGAATCAGCCTCCCCTACAACTCCAAGATAGGAGAAGAGAGCTTCATCCAAAGGCTCAATAACTGATATTTTAACACCTGTAACTTTATAAACTTGACTGATAATTTCAGAAGAATTTAATGCCAGCCTGAAAGCATTTGTCCCTGAGGCTAATATTGCCGAACAACCCTCATTTTTCGCATAAACAGAATAATCCCTCAGGATCTCAATGAGTTCATCGATTTTATCCCTACCAATTTTCCATGATTTTGCCACATCTTTTCCTATCCTTGGGATCCTGATCAAATTCTTTAGTGGTAAAATCCTGTTGCCGGAATAATCATATTCTGCAATCAGCATCAAAATAGTATTTGTACCAATATCTATGGAAGCTATTTTCATTTTTTTTAGTATTTTTTAATATTATAATTACAAAATATATGCCAAAATTAAAATCATCTTACAAAATTTTTATTTTTCTGACAGCAGTAGCCGCTGCAATCTGGCTAGGTAGTTATGTCTCCAGATTTTCAGCATTTTATAATATTTTTGCCGGTCCTGAACTTGATATTCGAGGCGACTTGAATCCAGAGTCCATTCGCGGGATCTTCTTCGGGCTGCTGTCACCTTTGAGCACGAGTATTTTTTCATATTTTTCTTTCCTGGTTTTCTTTTATCTGAGTGTAATTTTCTCAGGTTTGAACATTAAACGCCACGGGTGGTTATTTATTTCACTGTTGATGGTAACACTAACTGCTCCATTCGAGATATTTCTCATCTGGAAATATGACATTGAGATGCTCTATCAGATATTATCATCGCAATTCGATTCATTAGAGCTTGTAAGTTTCTATATTGACCGGATTAAAATGTTTAGTTTTATGCCTTTTGTTATGGTGCTTACTATCATCACGTTATTCGGTCTATTCATTTTCCGTCCCTTTGAGATGAAGAACGATCAAAATGAAGCTTAAAGAAAAAGAATTTGAAGAAATTACGCAGGAATTGAAAGAGCTTGCTGTTCAGTTAGGGGCAACCGTGCGTTTTGAGAAAGGCGATTTTAAGGGGGGATACTGCATCGTAAAAGAATCCAGGGTTATTGTGATAAATAAACTTGCTAATACGCAGCGTAAAGCGATTATTCTTGCGACGGCATTAAAGGAACTGGGCGTTGATAATATTTATCTTACGCCTAAGACTAGGGAACTCATAAATGAACTTGTTGAGGTTGAGGATAAATGAAAATTATCGTGATCAACGGACCTAATCTTGACAAAATGGGAGTAAGAGATCCAAAGCTATATGGAAGTTTTTCCCTTGAAAAATTAGCTGATTTAATAGGGGGGGAATTTCCGGAGCATAGATTTGATTTTTTTCAATCCGGACTTGAGGGTGAGCTTATACAGAAATTACATAATGCGCCGGCCAATTATGATGGAGTAATAATAAACCCTGGTGGCTATGCTCACACATCTGTTGCTTTAAGGGATGCTATTGAGATCATAAACATTCCGGTAGTTGAAGTACATATGTCAAATTTATCATCAAGAGAAAACTTTAGACAATCACTATTAACTGCTTCTGTATGCTTAGGATATATATCGGGATTTAAAGAATATTCTTATATCGCAGGAATTTATTTACTAACAAAAATTATTAAACAAAATGATTAAAGCCGTTGTGTTCGATCTCGACAACACACTTATGGATTTTATGAAGATGAAGCATAATTCGGTCGAAGCCGCAGTTTATGCTATGATTGATGCAGGATTGGCAATCACTTACCAGGAAGCCATAAACCATATAAATTCCATTTATAAGGAGCAGGGAATTGAATACCAGCAAGTTTTCGATTTATTTTTACAGCAAACCCTGGGCAGGCTTGACCATAAAATTATGGCTGCAGGAATAGTTGCTTACAGACGAGCAAGGGAAGCCGCTTTGATTCCTTATCCTCATGTCTATTCGACCCTGATGACTTTGACGAAAAATGGTATAAAAATGGGTATAGTCAGCGATGCTCCCGTAAAAGAAGCCTGGTTGCGCCTGTCTTACCTCAATTTCCATCATATTTTCGATCAGGTTGTGACTTTTGATGAGACCGGTGAGAGAAAACCTTCACCCGCACCGTTCCGTTTAATACTGAAAAAACTATCTGTAGCACCGGAAAATGCCCTGATGGTGGGGGATTGGGCAGAGAGAGATATCGTGGGAGCAAAAAATATCGGCATGAAAACCGCATTCGCCCGATACGGTGACACCTTCAATACCCAAAATCACAATGCAGATTTTGAGCTATCCGATATTAAGGACTTAATAGATATCCTACAAAAGGAGAATAACTTATAATTGTTCATTAAAGAAGAAAATAATTTAATCTTACTAATTGCTTTTTAAATAGGAATTAATTAAATTTCATCTGATATAAGGAATTATCTGATGAGAGATTTCAACATAAAGAAACTTTATTACTCAATAAGCGAAGTTAGTAAAATAACTGAGGTTGAGCAGTATGTCCTGAGGTATTGGGAGACAGAGTTTGATGAACTCAAACCTCAAAAGAACAGAGCGGGAAATCGGGTTTATACGAATAAGGATATTCAGGTGATACTTACAATTAAGTATTTATTAAGGGATAAAAAGTTTACTATTGAGGGAGCAAAGAAGAATTTACGTGATTACATTACCGCCAACCGTACGAATGAAGAAAGCAAGCAATCGGCTACTGTTACACAGGAGGTTGCCGGTGATGAGAAAGTTGTTCTTGATGATAAACTGAAGACTGATTTGAAAAAGATCAGGACTTTTCTGGAATTTCTAATTTCCAAGATGTAATACGGAACGTAGCGCAGCCCGGTAGCGCACTACCTTGGGGTGGTAGGGGTCGCGGGTTCAAATCCCGCCGTTCCGACATAGAAGGTACTTACTAAAGTACCTTTTTTTATTTTATGATGTGTTAGTAAATTAAGTTTTAACTCAATCAAATCCTTTGTATGTCATATAATATAATAGAGAGTAAACCGAAAAGCTATTGCGGAATATTTGGGATTTTCGGCTCAGAAACTGCATCAATTGACACTTATTATGGTTTGCATGCTTTGCAACACAGGGGGCAGGAAGCCTCAGGTATTATTACACTTTCGAAGAACGGAGACTCGAGGAAAACCCTTAATGTTATCCGGGGCGAAGGATTAGTCTCTGAAGTATTCAGCGATTTCACAATCCTTTCCAAAACACTTCAGGGCAACATCGCGATCGGACACAACCGTTACTCTACAACAGGTGCTTCGCATTCCAGAAAAAATATTCAGCCGTTTTTTGTCAATTACAGAATGGGAAACCTGGCAATAGCCCATAACGGTAATCTTACCAACGAACGCAGGTTGAGGACCCAACTTGTTGAAGACGGAGCAATTTTCCAGACCTCAAGTGATACCGAAGTTATACTTCACCTGATTGCGCGCAGCAGAAAGAATACACCACTTGAACAGATTCGTGATGCTCTAAGCCAAATTGAGGGAGCATACTGCCTGCTGATTCTTACAGATCAGGGATTATTTGCCGCACGTGACCCATACGGCTTCAGGCCATTATCTTTAGGGAAAAAGGGTTCCAGTTTAATGGTTGCCTCTGAAACCTGTGCCTTCGACATCAACAAGGGAGAGTATATTAGGGAGATCAGACCCGGCGAAATTATTTTAATTGATGATCAGTCTGTTGCCTCCGGAGCGCCCTTTTCTTTCGACCTGACTGACAATTTTCCAGTGAAGAAGCAATGTATTTTTGAATTCATTTATTTTTCCCGTCCTGACAGCAAAATCTTTGGTCATAATGTGGATAAAGTCAGAAGACGTCTTGGAAAAATCCTGGCGAGGAATTACCCTGTTACGGATCCGGATGGAGAGAAAGTAATTGTTATTTCCGTGCCGGATAGCTCAAACACTGCCGCAATCGGTTATGCAAGTGAGCTGGAAAAGAATGGTATCTCATCCAAGTTTGAGCTCGGACTTATAAGATCTCATTATATTGGCAGGACTTTTATTGCACCCGGCCAGCAGAAGAGGGAGATGGATGTAAGGATCAAATTTAATGTTGTAAAGGGGGTGCTTGAAAACCGGACTGTTGTTGTAATCGATGATTCCATCGTCCGAGGGACAACTTCTTTACAACTTATCCAACTTATTAATGAAGCTAAACCAAAGTCTGTTCATCTTCGAATCTCGTCACCACCTATAATGTTCCCTTGCTATTATGGTATGGATTTCCCGTCACATCAGGAATTGATTGCCCATAAGGTAAACGGTGATATCGAAAAGATCAGAGAATATCTTAATGTAGATTCACTTAAGTACCTTAATACAAATGAGATGCTTGAAGCTATTTATGAAGAATCTCCGGATGATTTCTGCATCTCCTGTTTTCAGGGGCAGTATCCGACTGATGTGGATTTTACTTTCAAAAAAGAGGTTTATGAAAATAGGTAATATTAAGTTTATTTTACTTTTTCTTTTTCTAACATTAACGATTAATGCACAAACGACAATCTTTGTCAAATTCCGGGAGGGTGTAAGCCGGCAGAGAATTGAGAATTTTACATTAAACCGTACAAGCGAAACGCTTAATAACGAAGTACTTTTAAAAGCAAATAAAAGTAATTTGTGGCGGGGATTTCAGGATCCGGATATCGGACTTGATAGGATAGTCCGGATTGAAATTGCCGGCACAAATAGTGATGCACTTGAGAATTATCTTCTCGGAATAGGTGACATAGAATATGTACAAAAGGGCACCGTTTACCAGGTTCACGGTGGAGTAAATGATTCACTTTTTGCATCGCAATGGGCACTAGCAAAAGTTGGTGCTATTCAGGCGTGGGATATCACAAAGGGAGAGGATACCGTTATCGTAGGGGTCATTGATACGGGAGTAGATTATCTTCACCCGGACCTGAAGAACAAATTATTTTTCAACCCGGGTGAAAACGGAACAGATAATCTTGGCAGGGATAAGAAATCAAACGGGGTTGACGATGATGGAAATGGCTATATAGATGACTATTTTGGATGGGATTTTACTGATAGGGTTGGTTTTCCTTTCGATTCCACAGGAGGAGACTACCTCGACTGGGATAATGATCCACTTGATCAGAATGTATTTTCTCACGGTACTGCTGTTTCCGGGATAATCGCGGCCGAGACTAATAATCTTATCGGAATAGCAGGATTGGCGCCAAAAGTCAGGATCCTCAACCTTCGGGCCTTTGACCCGGATGGTTTCGGTGAAGAGGATGATGTCGCATCTGCAATATTATATGCGGTTACGATGGGTGTGAAAGTTATCAATATGAGTTTTGGGGATTATTCTTTCTCTTATGTCCTTCGGGATGTAATCCGATACGCCTATTCCAAAGGAGTTGTGCTGGTTGCCAGCAGTGGTAACTCAAACTCGAATGCTCCTCATTATCCTTCGGGATATTCTGAAGTAATATCTGTTGGGAATTCTACACCAGAGGACTATGTCGCAGGTTCTTCCAATTATGGCTCCACTCTGGATTTGGTAGCCCCAGGAACCTCTGTACTTACTACTATTAAAAATGGTAAATATGCCGAATTTAATGGTACTTCTGCTGCAGCTCCCTTTGTTTCCGGCGCCGCTGCCTTGTTGCTGTCATTGCAAAATTTTACTAACGAAGAAGTTAAGCAGATAATTAAATCCACTGCAGATGACGTCGGAGCAAGCGGATGGGATCTTAGAAGCGGAGCAGGACGGCTGAATTTATACCGTTCCCTCAGAGTGCTTGGTCCGGCAGCTATAAAATTTGATTCACCGCAACAGGATTACGCTACCGACAAGGATACAATCAAAATACAGGCTACTTGCTTATCGCCTTATTTTAAAACAGCAAGCCTCTATTATGGTTTAGGTGCGAATCCGCAGCAATGGAATACTTTAATTGACAACATTCAAAATCAATTTTCGAATACATTTATTCATTCTTTGCTAACTATAAATATACCCGATACTGTGATTACACTTCGGTTACTGGTTACTCTTACAAATTCAGGAACCCTCGAAGAGAGGGTGAATATTCACATAATGAGGAATACAGTAAACGCTTCTATTGTATCATTATTCCCGGCATTATATGGCTCGAGTCCGACGATTATTGCTTCCGCATTCTCGGAGACTCCAGCACTCTTCAGGATGTTTTATCGTGAGTCCGGGAGCACGAATTTTAATTTTATAACGCTTGACGGATTTGCAATAAATAACCAGTTCGTAAAGAATCTGCATTTCGGATTTATACCGAAAGGGATACTTAAATATGATGCAAATTATGACCTTTATTTTGAGGCGGAAGGGCTTAACGGAAAGGTTCGTACTCTTAAAAATGGCAGCAATTATTTTACTGTAAAGACTTTACCTCTCTTCACCCTGTGGCCTGCATTCCAGACAGATGAAAAAACGTCACCTGGGATTGTCTATAAGGATCCTGTGCAGATAGGGGGGAGCAGCGATTATTACATTATTAAAAGTCCTCTCGATAATTCTCGTTTGAATTACTTTTATAGGTATGCAAACGGTACGTTTACTCTATCCGACTCGCTCACTGAAAGAATTCCACGGGATTATGGGGATTTTAATTCAAATGGTAAATACGACATTTTAGCAAACTGGGGCCGAAATACCTATTTTCTTGAGCAGAAGAGTGCCGGTTCAACAGAATTTGTTACGGTTACAGAGTATGGTGATTCAAAGTACTGGCCTGTGTTTGTCAGAGACTTCAAAAATGACGGAACCAAACAACTTCTGACGGTCCGGAATGATTCGACACTTGGTTTATATGATGTTCAAAATAACCTCTCACTAAGTAACGAGAGACTAATTCCAAGTTTTACTCCATCAAAACTTCTGGACGAGTATACCGGAGTATTTTATGACTTTATGAGTTTTGATTTTCCTGCTGCAGAATTTACTGACTTGAATAACGACGGAATTAACGAAATCTGGATTGCTGACGGCGACGGAGATATTCTATGTTATAACGTTGCACCGGGCGGCAGTTTAGTCCCTGACACTAACCGCTCTTTCAGGACAGGGTTCTTCAGTTCAGCGGGGTATCTGGCAGCGGGAGATTTTAATGGAGATAACATTAAAGATCTTGCAATATTATTGCATTCTGTCGAAAATGTTGATATCGCGGACTATCACAGGCTAATCGTAGTCAGCTTCTCTGGAAATAAACCAATCATAATTTTTGATCAGGCATTTCTTGATCCGGCTACCGAGTTCAGTATTTTTACTAAAAGGACATATAACTCTATTCGATTTGCCAGTCTTTATCCTCAGCCCGGAGAACAATTAATAGTCTCGCTTTTCCCATACGCTTATGTCTTCGAATACAGTTCCGGGACAGGCAAGGTTATTTATTACGATGAAAATGTCAATTCAAATTCCGTGTTTGTTTATAATAATCCGTCAGTGGGATTACCCAAATTCGGTATATCCACCAGCAGTGAGTTTAGGCTGATTCAGTTAAATAAAACATCATCAATTAACACTCCTTCCATCAGAGGTGGTTTTAGTATAGATTCTTCACGTATAAAGATTGAATGGGATTCACCATACAACGAGTTTTCTATTTTCAGAGGGACAGACAAGGACAACCTGCAGCTGATCTCAGTCACTACGCAAAAATATTATTTAGATAGCGGCCTTGAACTTGGTAAAGAGTATTATTATTCTGTTTTAGCATTTTCAGGGACACTTAATTCAGCGAAATCGCAGCCTTTCAAGGTGTTTCATCATAGACCGGCAAAATTTTCTGTCGTGAGCGTTAATAATGCGTCTTCATTGAAGGTGAGTTTTACAGAAAAAATGTCAAATGTGATAACAAATTTACGAGCGCTATACCTTCTCGATAGTTCATCGGAGAAGATTTTTCCGAATTCTATAGCCTCGATTGATCAGTTTTCATATCTAGTGGCATTTCGTGGCAATCTCACACCCGGAAGCTATCGAATTACTTCTGACGGATTAACAGACCTCTACGGATCACCTGTACTTCCCGATACTTTACTTTTCGATGTTTCTTCAGTTTCTGCGAAGAATGAGTTTTACATAACATCTTTTGAGATAAAAAATCCATATACTATCTCCATTCGATTCAATCTGGAGGCAGATCCTGTAACGGCGCTTCAAAAAATTAACTACAGGTTCAGTCCAGACAATTCGATTAATTCTATATCGATAAATCCATCTGACCCGAAAGAAATCTTTCTGGACCTGCAGGGCGGGAAACCTGTTGGTGCAATCGGCAGGGAATACACCCTTAACCTTGAAAATATTTATTCTTCAAGTTCGACAGGTAATGTCAGAATAAATACCGGCGCCGGTAGTTCTCTGGTTTTAACAGCTAATGCTTCCGGTACGAGTGACGTTTTTGTTTATCCTTCTCCTGTTAAATTTATTGATGGAAGGGAAAAAATTGTTACATTTGCAAACCTGCCAAGATACGCAAGGATTTCTGTGTGGAATCTTACCGGTGATCGTATAATTGATTTAGAAGAGAGAGACGGCAACGGGGGAGTAACGTGGAACCTTTTGGACAGTAAAGGCAAGGAAATTGCGACCGGAGTTTATTATTACAGAGTAACAATGCTCAACGAGACCGGCGAAGAAATTGAAAATAAATTAGGAAAATTTGCGGTAATACGGTGATTATCAAAGTCAGTGAAATTTTTACACTATCAAATTTATTAAGCTTCCTGAGGGTTTTTATGGCGATACCGTTTTGGTATCTTCTTGCCCATATTGATGAAGGGAGCAATCGAACCATAATGATCGTACTATGTCTCCTGGCAGGCGTAACGGATATACTTGACGGTTATCTGGCTAGAAAGTTAAACCAGATAACCGAATTGGGCAAGGTTATTGATCCCTTGGCAGATAAGATCTGTGTGGCGATCATCATTCTTCAGATGTACCTTACCGGTATGATCGATGCCACACTGTTCTACATGATTGTGGGAAGAGACAGCCTCATATTCATAGGCGGAGTATTTGTTTCTAAAAAACTGGGTAAGGTTTTACCATCAAACCTAATGGGAAAACTTACTGTTCTTATCGTTTGTTTTTACATACTGTATGTTTTATTCGGGCTTTCTAAAGATACAATGCTTCACCAGGGATTTTACGTTATTATCATCCTGATGCTTATAATTTCATTCATTGCTTATTTCATCCGCGCTATTGAATTCCTGAGGTCAAAAAGAAATGAGTCTGTTTAAGAATTTTAACTTCAATCGGCTGAAGGAGGGGCTAAAAAAGAGCAGCGATAAACTGGTCGGTAAGATAAATGAAGCATTAACCGGACGTGCGGTAATTGACGAAACTTTCTTTGAAAATCTTGAGGAAAGTCTGGTTACTGCTGATATCAGCTATGAAACGGTAACACAAATACTGGACGAGACACGCAAGCAGTTAAAGAATGAAAGTGACAGGACTCCCGCCATTGTGCTGAAAGTTCTTAAAACAGTACTGATCAACAATCTTATAACGATAGATCCTGCCCGGTTCGAACAAAGAATTACAGTAAACAAACCTTATGTTATTCTTATCGTCGGAGTGAACGGTGCAGGGAAGACCACTACGATCGGTAAACTGGCAAATAATTTTAGAAATTCCGGGTTAAACGTGCTTATAGGTGCAGCGGATACTTTCAGGGCTGCAGCAAACGAACAACTCGAGGTGTGGGCCAATCGTTCCGGAGTCAGGATATTCCAAAAATCGATGGGTTCTGATCCCTCCTCTGTTGTGTATGAAACAATCCGTGAAGCCATTGAAACAAAAACAGATATTGTTCTGGTCGATACTGCTGGCCGGCTTCACACTAAACTCAATCTGATGGAGGAACTGGAGAAAATCAGACGGGTCGCAGGGAAACTAATTCCAGACGCCCCACATGAAACTTTCCTTGTTCTGGATGGAAACGCCGGACAAAATGCCATCAAACAGATGGAGGAATTTCAAAAGATATGTGACATTACCGGAATTATCGTGACAAAACTCGATGGAACAGCAAAAGGTGGGAGCATCTTCCAAATCGGCAGAAATTCGGGGACTCCTATAAGGTATATTGGAGTAGGTGAGGGAATAGATGATCTTCAGGATTTTGATCCCGTTCAATTTGTTGAAGCGATTATTTCTTCAGAAAAGATAATCAACTGAATTTTTAATTCATGATACCTGACGTTTTTCAAAAGGTTATTCTTATTATTAATCCCGCCAGCGGGAAGGGTACACGAAAAAACATAATATCGGAAGCGGTTAATAAAGTTCGGATAGTCTATCCAGAATGTGAATGCTACTACACTTCCAAAAGCGGTGATGCCAGACAATTTGCAGACAAATTAAAAGAGACTCCCGGATTGCTATTTATAGTTCTTGGTGGTGACGGAACGATTAACGAGGTTATAAATGGGCTTGGAGAAAAATCAAAAGTTATTTTTACCGTGCTCCCGATTGGTTCAGGTAATGATTTCTGCAAAACCGCAGGCTACTCACGCGACATTGACCAACTAATTGAAAGGATTAGTAATCCTGTAATTCGCCCTATTGATTCCGGCCTTTTACAATTTACATCTAAATCTCAACAGTTTAGCTTAAACCGTTATTTTGTAAGCAGTTCCGGACTCGGATTTGACGGATTAGTCGCAAAAATTAGTAATCGAAAAAGCATTCTTAAAGGAATCCTCCTTTATTTATCATCCGTAATTGTTGCCTTAGGCCGTTTCAAACCTGTGGAAATTGAAGCATTAATAGATGAGGAGACTATCAGAGGTAAAAAATTTTTGGTATCTTTGGGTAATGGTAAAACGAGCGGTGGTGGTTTTTTATTAACACCCGAGGCTGAACTTGATGATGGTTTACTTGACGTCTGTATAGCTGACGACATATCAAATTTCAGAGTGTTTACATTGCTCCCAAAAGCTATCAATGGATCTCATATACGTGAGAAAGAAATCTATTACGCCAAGTTTTCAAAAATGGAATTAAAAATAAAAACCGGATTCATAATCCATTACGATGGGGAAGTAATGGAATGTGAACCCGGAATATTAAAAGTTGAGAACAAATACAAAGTACTAAAGATCCTTAGGTGACGACTCTTAATAGTTTACATAATATACATTATCAGTAATATATTATGCAAATTAAGCCCTTTTAAGGATGTTTATATCAATATTTATAGAATCCTTCGCCGCTCTTTCTTCCTAATTTATTAGCTGCAACCATCTTTTTCAGCAATGGACAAGGTCTGTATTTTGAATCCTGAAAACCATCATATAGAACATTCATTATAGCCAGACACACATCTAATCCGATAAAGTCTGCAAGTGTCAATGGTCCCATAGGATGATTCATACCAAGTTTCATGACACTGTCAATATCCTCTGCCTTAGCTACCCCTTCCATAAGAGTATAGATAGCCTCATTTATCATTGGCATAAGAATACGGTTTGAGATAAATCCCGGGTAATCTGAGACTTCAACCGGCACTTTATCAAGAATAACAGTCAGATCCCGGATCAGGCTATATGTCTTATCTGAAGTAGAATATCCTCGAATGATTTCAACAAGTTTCATAACAGGAACTGGATTCATAAAGTGCATCCCGATAAAGCTATCCGGTCGGCCTGTGTTAGCCAATTCAGTTATCGATATGGATGAAGTATTTGAGGCAAAGATACATTCAGGTTTAACAACTTTATCTAATATATTGAATATATTAAGCTTAGCTTCTTTATCCTCGTAAATTGCTTCAATAACGAGATCTGTTTGACTCGAAACTGATTCAGGTCCGATGCATCTGCTAATATTCGATAAAGCGCCGCTTTTAGCATCCTCGGATATTGTGCCTTTTTTAAGCATTCTATCGAGATTAGATGTAATGTTAACCAATGCCTTAGAATAAGCTTCTTCATTGACCTCGACCAACTGAACCTTGTAATTTTTTAGGGCAAACACGGTGGCAATACCATTCCCCATTGTACCTCCGCCTACCACGGCTACAAGACTAATACTCATAAAACTTTCCTTTCTGTGGAATAGAATTAATTATTAAAAAAAAGTATAAAAAACCGGAGCACGCTCTAAACCAATTATGGAATTTGAAATAATGCAAAGGTATTAAACAATTAATTGATTTCATATCCGGTTAAACCTGAATACAAATAATTAATATCAGCTAAAGCATAGATCAGATTGAAAATAAGAATGGAGAGATTGACATTCGTTTTATCTGCTATTCTTTTGTAATTCTCCAATTTGGACTGAAGTACCCGGACATTCATCTTATTATAGCGGTTTCTGAATTTTTCCATCGGAACTGCAAATTCAGCAAAATAGAGTTCCTGACCGGAAGTTTTACTTCTCTCCACGTCCCGGAACCAGATAGTAAGCAACTCTAGCAGAAACAAAAAATTATCAGGCTCGTTCTCACAGAATTCGTCTACCATTTTAAACGCGGAATTAAATTTGCCGGTAAGAATGAACCTTAATAGCTCAATGATTAGGTTGCGCACATCACCGCTTGAATGCCCGATAATATCCAGCAAGTGAGTCACTGAACCTTTTGATAATGGGAGAAAATCCTTGTAACTATTATAATCAAGTTCAAAATAGTGGTTTATAACGCCTGTTATTTCATCCTCAGAGAGAGTCCCAAAATTTACTGTCCAACTCCGAGAGAGGATCGTTTCTTTAAGTGAATTAACAGATGATGTGGTAAGGATAAATGTTGTATTATCAGGCGGTTCCTCTAATATCTTTAAAAGCGAGTTCTGGGCCGGTTCATTCATTAAATCAGCTTCAAGAATGATTACTACTACCCTTTCTCCTTTACCGCGATTCAGGGAGAGAATACGTACGATTTCACGAATGCTGTTAATCTTTATTTGGTTTGCTCCCGGTATCAGGATTTCGGAATAAGGATTAAGAATTTTCTGTTTTTGCTGTTCTTTAATAAGCTCGATTTCTTTTGCGGTAAGTTTTTCCAGAGGATGGTCATCTTGATCTTCATTTTTCCCTCTCGGCAATGCGTAGGTTAAAATGATTGAGCCCCGTCCGATAAGCGATTCAATATCCAGCCAGGACTCCCCTTTTGATTCACGGCCCAGGCTGATAAAATTTTCTGCAAACTTATAGGCTGCACAGTCTTTACCGACGCCTGAATAGCCGCTAAAGATCAGTGACTGGGGAATAGTTTGAGAATTTAGTAAAATTTCAAGGAAATATTTGACCTGGTTTTGACCGTAAAATCCTTGCCAATTCACACTGCTGCCAGGCACAGGATAAATTAAAGTTCGTCTTCGTTAAAAAAGTAGTCATCATCTGTCGGGAAGTCCGGCCAGATATCTTCAATTGATTCGTAGGGTTCATCGGAATCTTCGAGTTCCCTGAGATTTTCAATTACTTCAAGAGGTGCACCGATTCTTTCAGCATAGTCAATCAATTCTTCTTTTGTTGCAGGCCAGGGTGCGTCGTCAAGATAAGATGCAAGTTCGATTGTCCAAATCATTTCGTTAGTTCGGTTTTTTTTCGCTATTGTCTTTGGTGAATAACTGAGTATCTTCGAAGAAAAATCCTTCAGGGTCAACGTGGATACCATTATGTTTTACTTCGTAATGCAGATGCGGACCGACTGACAGACCTGTACTACCTGTTTTCGCGACCAAATCTCCTCTTTTTACGGATTGCCCTTCCTGGACTTTGATATCTGAAAGGTGCGCATACATTGTGGAGTAACCAAATCCATGATCAATTTCCAGTGTTTTACCGAATCCCCCCCTGGTACCGGCAAAGACCACAATTCCATCACCGGGGGCTATTACAGGAGTCCCAACATCGGTAATGATATCGATACCCTCGTGCATCCGGTATACATTATATATAGGGTGCAGTCTCATCCCAAAGCCCTGGGTTCCAAGAGTCCCCTCGCATGGTTTGAGCGCCGGAATAGCTTTATATAGGCCTTTATTTTTATTCAAAGTACGTGAAATCTGATGAAGGTAGTTTTTCTCGTATTCAAACTGGTGTGTGATCTCGTCAATATATTCGATAGATTTTGAAAGGTCCCAGGATTTACCGAGTCTCAGGTAATTCAGAATATTACCAACTGCGCCGCCAGTAGCCGGGTTACCGGGAGCTACGATTCTTGGTGGAAGGTTTGCAGCCACTCTCAACTGGTCGTTAGCAGAGGCTAGAGTATCAATTTCCAGTTCAAGCCTCTTAAAGTCGTCGGTGATATTCTGGAGTTTACTCCTTAAATACTGGTTCTCCTGCTGAAGAGCACTGAGGTTCTTCGGAGGATTGATTATAGAATTGTAAAGATAAACACCGCCCGTTATTATCCCGGCTGTAACCAGGATAATAATAGTCGTATATAACGCCATATAGGCTTTATAATTTTTTATCTCTACAAAATTAAGTTTTGATTTTGAAAAGAAATAAATATTTTTCATACGAGTCGCAAAATATAAAAAATATTAGAAGCTTACAAGAAAAATTTACCCTTTTTAAAGGGTTATTTTATCCCCGGATTATTCGAAATCGTGCTCGAAATAGTTGACTCCACGCTCCAATTTCGTGGTTTTTTCGCGGATTTTTGATGCAATTGATGTTGTAAAGATTTTAGCGGAATCGTATCCATAATGCTTTAGAAGGTACTGCAAGGCAATGACCTCTGATATAACCGTAATATTCTTACCGGGGAGTATCGGGAGTTTTATATACGGTATATCGACATCAAGGATTGAAGTATTGGTGTCGTCCAATCCGGTACGGGTATATTCGTGCCCCTCTACCCAGTGTTCGAGTTCAACAATTACTTCAAGTCTTTTTTGATAGCGGATCGCTCTGATCCCGAACATCTTTTCAATATTCAGGAACCCGAGTCCGCGTATCTCCATAAAGTGTTTAACTAACTCTGTCCCAGAGCCCATAAGTATGTTGGCACCCTTTTTCGTCAGAATTATTATGTCATCCGCGACCAGGCGATGACCCCTTTCTACCAGGTCGAGAGCGACTTCACTTTTTCCAATACCTGATTTACCAACAAAAAGAATTCCCACGCCATAGACATCGACAAAGGAACCATGGATTGACGCCCGGGGTGCAAACTGGTCATCAAGGAAATCTCCAATCAGGTATGTTAATTTAGTGGTGGACAACGAAGTAGAAAATAACGGAATATTAAATTCGTTTGCCAGATCAATCATTTCCTTAAAGGGAGAGTTATTATCCGTAAGGATTATGCAGGGTATCTGAAATTCGAATAGCCTCCTGATACTCTGGGAACGTTCGGATTCGGAAAGGTGGGTCAGATATCTCATCTCAGTGTTCCCCATGATCTGTACACGGGTATAAGAGAACAATTCAACAAAGCCGGCCAGGGCTAACCCCGGCCGGTGTAAATTCTGATCAAATATTTTTCTTGACAGACCGGATTCATCAGATAACAAATTAAGATTAAAGCGGTTTTTAACGTTATCGTAAAAGAACCTTATATCAATAAATTCTTTCTTGGTTATCGATTTCTTATCTATCTTGATCATATTTAATGCTTGATTCTTTTTGTTTTTCTTTTCTTTAACTGGGTAATTATTTTTTCAGTACACTTGCGGACAGACGGCTCAAAGTCCTCACTCTCACAAGTGGCGGTAAGAGTGTGCTCAGGAACGCGGATAATTAATTCAGCAATTTTCACGCTTTCCTTTTGATTCTGAAAACTGAGTATAACTTCTGCCTCAATTATATCATCAGCGAATCGCTCGAGAGCACTCACTTCATCTTTAATAAATTCCTTAAGAGTATCTCTGGCTTTAAATTTACGGGCAGTTATATTGATTTTCATAAGAACTCCTTAATTATGATTTAGGATGAGTTTTTTTATAAACAGACTTAAGCCTTTCGATGCTTACTCTGGTATAAACTTGCGTTGTGGATAGGTCACTGTGACCCAGTATCTCTTTTATTGCAATAAGATCAGCTCCGTTATCGAGCATATGGGTCGCTGAACTATGCCTCAGTATATGGGGGCTTTTCTTTTTGAGTTCTGTGGTTTGTGACAAAAACTTGTTAACGTAGTTATAAAGACTCTTCTGGCTCAATTTCTTATCTTCCTTTGTAATCAGATAAGCTTTTGAATTTGTTTTCAGTACTGGTTCCTGCTGAAGGTAATCTGAAAATAATTTTTGACTTTTTGCGCCAAGTGGTACAATCCTTGTCTTACTTCCCTTTCCAAGAACACGGATGGTAGATTTCTCCCAGTTTATATCGCTGATTTTCACCGACAATGCCTCGATACTACGAAGTGAACATCCATATAGTAATTCAAATATTACTTTGAATTTCATCGAATCTCTTTTGGTTATACGGCAAAAATTATCAATCCTCTCGAAGATAATATCATAATGAGCCTGATTAATAACCTGAGGCAGCCTCTTCTCCAGTTTTGGGTTCCTAATTCCAGTCAAAGGATTAGCGGTAATCAGATTCTGCCTGAGCAGATATCTGTAAAAGCCTCTCAAGGTGGAAAGGTGTCTCGTTACACTCCTCTTTGAAACACCCTCTTTATCAAGGAAGTCAATATATCTTCTGATTATTCGTTTGGAAACCTTGGAGATATCGTAACCGAATCCGGTGCAGTAGGAGTTATATTTATCCAGATCTTCTGAATAAGCGCGTACAGTATTTGAAGAGAAGCGCCTTACCGAGGACAATTTATCCAGGAATTCAGAGATGACGGGATTATTCATCACTCATCCAGGTCTTCGGAATACTCAGTAACTATCTCGTGTGAGCATGCCGGACACTTCAGATAATTTCCTTTCTTTTTTGCGTAGCGCTCCTCAAGATAGTTATTTGCACATTCAGGACAGGAATCATTGACAGGTTTATACCAGGCAACGAAATCACACTTCGGGTAATTTGAACATCCATAGAACATTTTTCCCTTTCTGGATTTCCTGATTATCACTTCTCCTGTTTGACATTTAGGACAACTTAAATTCAGTGATATATTTTTAACAAAATCACAGTCGGGGTATTTTTCACAGCCGATGAATTTTCCATAACGACTATTCCTATAAACGGTCCGGTTGCCGCATTTTTCGCAAGTTTCGCCGGTATATTCAACTTCGGTTGCTTTCCCCGATACCTCCTTGAGTGATTTAATATTAGAGCACTCAGGGTAGTTATTGCACGCAAGGAATCTGCCAAAGCGTCCCATCTTCATGTCCATTTCCCCTCCGCATTTCTCGCAAATAATCTTTTCGATATTTGCTTCAACCTGTTTTAAGGCATCCGAAAACGGAATGTAAAAATCGCTCAGCACTTCTACGTAGCCATTTTCGGACTGGGCGATCTGATCCAGTTCTGCCTCCATTCGCGCAGTAAAACCAACATCCACAATATTAGGGAAATTCCTCACGAGAATTGAATTTATTTTGAGTCCCAGATCTGTTGGAAACAGTGTCCGGTCCTTTATAGTTACATATTCCCTGTCAATTATTGTACTGAGAATTGAGGAGTATGTACTCGGTCGTCCGATACCCTTACTTTCAAGCTCTTTGATCAAGGAACTCTCCGTATAACGCGGTGGTGGTTTTGTAAAATGCTGTGTAAGTTTCAGGTCTTCAATGTACATTTTCTGTTTTATTTCAAGGCCTGCAGGCAGGATTTCATTCTTCGCTTCAGCTTTGTCTTCCTCTTTACCGGAAGGCTCCTGCTGCTCGGAATATAATTTCATATATCCCTCAAATATAAGCGCCTGACCGTAAGCCTTGAATAAGAATTTGCCTGCGTTGATCTCCACAACGGTTGTCTCTAAAACAGCATTCTTCATCTGAGAGGCCAGGAAACGATTCCATATCAGCGAATATAATTTGTATATATTATCATCTACGAATGGTTTAACCACTTCCGGAGGATATTGCAGTGATGTAGGCCGGATTGCCTCATGAGCGTCCTGGGCTGTGGGATTTTTACTCTTGTTATAATAGTTCGGACTCTCAGGAACAAAATCATTACCATATTTCTCACCAATAAAATTCCTCGCGTCGTCTACTATTTCCTTGCTTAGTCTGGTGGAATCGGTTCTCATATATGTTATAAGTCCAACCCTGCCCGAATTTCCTATCTCAAGACCCTCATATAGTTTCTGCGCCAGGGTCATTGTTTGTCTTGCCCTGAATCTAAGAACCTTGGAGGCCTCTGACTGCAATGTGCTCGTTATAAAAGGTGCCGCAGGATTACGGCGGATAGTGCGTTTTGAAATGTTTGAAATAAGGAAGTCTTTTTCCTCCTTGATTTCATTATAATATTTCCGGGTGGTTGCCTCATCCGGAAGTTCAATGTGGTTCTGCAAAAACTCGACATATCTGGGGTCATTCTTATCATGTGTAAAAAGTTTTACCTCTCTACCATCGATGGAATAAAGTTTAGCCTTAAAGGTTCCTCCCAGATGGTTATCAAAAATTCCCCAGATCGACCAATACTCATTGATCCTGAACCTGCTAATCTCTTCCTCTTTCTCACATATCAGTCTGAGGGCAACAGACTGAACCCTGCCGGCAGACAGGGGGGTTTGAGATTCTTCGATCGCTGCTTTCCATAGGAATGGGCTTATTTTATACCCGATAATTCTGTCCATCACCCTTCTTGCTCTCTGCGAAGAGACTAGCGGCAAATGGATTTCCCTTGGTGAATCCATTCCCCGTTTAATTCCATTCTGGGTTATTTCATTGAAGAGTACACGATACACGTTCTTCTGTCCTGCCGGGAGTATGTCGGCAATATCCTGTGCTATTGCCTCACCTTCACGGTCAGGATCTGTGGCTATGTAAACACTTTTTGCTTTGGCTGCGATAGTTTTGATTCTTTTGATGATTTCCCCTTTACCTCTGATAGTAACGAACTGTGGGGTGAAGTTATCAAAATCAATTCCAATCTTACTTTTAGGTAAATTTTTAAAGTGACCGACCGTTGCCTCAACTATATAGTTCTTCCCTAAATATTTATTGATCGTCTTGGCTTTTGCGGGAGATTCCACTATTACAAGATTCTTACTCATTAACTGGATGTGACCTGCTTTCGTATGATAAATAAAATTATCTCGACTGCAAATAAACACTTTTTTTATTATAAGTCAAATCTGCAGTGTGACGAAGTTCAACTATTTGGTGAAAATTTCACCAAAAGTTCATTTTCTTTCCGTTTCATTTTTTTCTTTTTATAGGCTGTTTTATCATCAAATCCCATAATGTGAAGGATTCCATGAATAATCAGCCGGAATATTTCCTGGTTTACTGGCACTTTGTACTTACCAGCATTTATCTCTGCAACTTCAGAACAAATGTAGATTTCTGCCTCAATTGGTTCCCCGGTACCGGAATACGCAAAAGTAATGATATCTGTCGGATAATTATGTTTAAGATACTCTTTATTGATTTTGTGTATTGTTGATTCGGTTACAAAGACGAATTCCAGTGATTTAAGTGAAAAACCAAATTCATTTTTGAGAGAACTTACAAGTTCGATTACGGACTTCTTCTTGATTTTAAGCCCCTGTTCGGCGGAAATCTTAAGATTTTTCATTTTGGACCTTATAAAGAGATGTGATAGTTTTTTTTGAATATTCGAAATAATTAAGGGCGGACTTATGGAAATAGTTCAGTTCATCCTGAGATAAATCTCTGATTATTTTAGCTGGAACACCACCAACCAACTTGCCTGAGGGAACTTCAAAGCCCTGCTTAACTAAGGAGCCTGCGGCAACCATTGACTTCTCTCTTACTATGGCTCCATCAAGAACTGTACTACCCATTCCTATGAGCGTAAGATCTTCGATTTTACAACTATGTAAAACCGCAGCGTGTCCTACTGTAACATAATTACCGATAATCAAGGGATTAGGTCCGGCGCTTACGTGAAGGACGCTTCCGTCCTGAATGTTAGTGAACTCCCCTATCCTGACATAATTGACATCACCTCTCAGGACTGAGTTAAACCACACATTGCTGTAAGACCCTATGACTATGTCCCCTATCACTTTTACGCCGGGCGCAATAAAAACTTCAGGTTTTATTATGGGAATTTTCTCTTCAAAAGGAAAAATATCGCCAAAAATTGTTTTTATGCCCGCGGTGGTTTCCATCCGTCTCTCTTCCATTTAATGAGTTCCACGGTAACTCTTCCAATAATAACATTGAGCTTGGCAATAATTGGAATAGCGGCTTTATCATTTGAAAACCAGCCCTCAAAATATCCGGTAAGCCCGAATACACTGATAAAATCCGTTGATCCATCGAGTCTCACACATGCTACATCGTAACCGGCAGCGGGCAATTCAATTCTGTCAACCTTATTATAAAAATTGATTTTGGTGAAGACTTTTTTCTCATTTACCAGGCACGGCACTGATACGGATCTTTTTTGCCCGGTATACATTCGGGCGAAATAAAAAATCGAAAGTCCGTCCTGGAACATTGTTTCCGCGATCCCTGTGGAATCGGTCCATAATTGATAAGGAGAGACTTTACCTTTTCTGACTTTGACCTTATCGTTTTTATAATCGAAATAGTATTCTGTAAAGGTTGTATATTCGGTTTTCTTAACAGTGCCTCTAAAGAAGTCACTGAAATAAGCATTATTTACTTTGCTCTCATAGATTTGATGCAGATTAACAAAAGGTATCCCGGAATAAGAATCAATGTAGGCAATAGTATTATACTGGAATTTGCCGCCTATCTCTTTCCTTGATACAATTTTTAGTCGAATCTCTCCAAGTTCAATAAAACCATAACGAACCAAATAAGTAATGTCTTCTCCCACCTTCATTTCCTTATTTGTTTCCCACTGGAATGAATAACTCTGCGATCCGGCATGGGAAGAAATCCCGGTGTAACCACTGAATAAATTCAGAAAAGCTGAGATAATCAGAGGAAAAATTTGCACTATCATTTTAAGCCGGCAATCTCTTTTGCTTTATCAAACAAAGTCAGAGCCTTGGTTACCTGTTTATCACCTTTTAATAGTACAGTGTACCAGCCTTCATTTTTCCAATAATTCCTTGCCAACTGACCCTTTAATCTTAAGAAGATGTAATCTTTCTCCTGATCAAAATCCGTCTGATCAAACTTAGCGCCTTTCTCAGCTGCAAATTCCACGAAATCTTTCTCATCTTTTTGTGAGAATCTAAATTCTGAATCAAATTTCTTCAGATTATTTCCATATTTATCGGCAATTGCCTTCCCGTTGACATCAATATATTTTAAGGCGAAAAGATAAAATACATTCTGTCTGAGTAGTGAAGTGGTATAACCTGTCAGTTTGTCATTTTTCACCAGGTAGTCAGGGGTAATTCCCCCTCCGCCGTAAACCTTCCTTCCTTTATTTGTAGTGAAGGTCGGTCTGCTGGAATCCTGTTCCGATTTATGGTCGAGATTCTCGCCTTCGGTTTCCTCTCTCTCCATAAGATCTTCGTAATACTTCTTCTTATCAGAATACTTCCTCTGAATAAGGCGGCCGGATGGCGTGAAATATTCAGAGATTGTCAGCCTGACAGCACTTCCGTCATTAAGCGAGAACTGTCTCTGAACCAATCCTTTCCCGAAGGATGTCTCACCGATAATTAAACCTCGGTCCCAATCCTGCACGGCACCTGAGACAATCTCGCTAGCCGACGCACTTCCCCTGTTAATAAGAATTATTAAAGGAACTTTCTCATACAGAGATTCAGTACTGGCATAATAATCTTCATTGAATTCTGAGCGTCTTCCCCTTGTATAGACAAGTTTTTTGTTACCGTCAATAAAGAGATCAGATATCATAAACGCCTGATTCAGGAAACCACCTGCGTTATTCCGCAAGTCGAGGACCAGTTGTTTCATTCCTCGCTTATCCAGATCTGCCAAGGCATCAAGCAGTTCATCTGTTGTCTTTTCCGCGAAACGGGAAATACTAACATAACCCGTTTTGGAGTCAAGCATTGTGTGGGCATCAACGGAGTACAATGGAATCTTATCACGGGTAATGACGTACTCAATTCCCTCTTTGACCCCGGTTCTGAGTATAACTACTTTGACTTTGGTTCCTGATGGACCCCGCAGCCTTTTCCTGACATCATCATTGGTAATACCTATGGAACTCTCCCCGTCAATTTTTATAATCCGGTCTCCCGAAAGAATACCGAGGGCCTCGCTCGGCCCGCCCGTAATAGGAGAGACGACAGTCAAAGTATCATTGACGATCTGGAACTCAATTCCAATACCCTCGAAATTTCCTTTGAACTCTTCTTCAACCGTCTGCATCTGCTTTGCAGGTATATAAACCGAGTGCGGATCCAACTCATTCAGCATTCCCTTGATGGCGGATTCAACCAGTTTCTGAGAATCCGTCTCATCAACGTAATACCTCTGTGTATAGGTTAGAACATCATTAAACTTCCTCAGATTCTCAAGAAGATTATCACTCCCGAAAACTTTATCTATCTGTGTCCCAAGGAATATTCCTACAGACAACAACACTACAGCCAAAACAAACTTAAATTTTTCAAACCTCATACACGACCTTAAAATTTTATCATAATTCTTATGTGATTAAATAATTCTTGTGTTATTAAATTTTTAGATTTTTTCTCATTATAATCAATACCAAAAGTTAGCCTGAAATTACGAATAAATTCCCACATTAGTTCAAACCGGATATTATGTGAGTGTTCTATCTCACCTTCACCAAAATGGATAACATCAGGATCTGAAACTCTCTTTCCTTCATTAATATTCCCCCCTGCATTAAACACAAGGTTCCCATTGAGATCATAAATATTCGTCCCGTGTGAAAAATAAAGATAACTCAGGGCAATATTAAGTCTGGGAGAAATAAACAACCTGCCTGAGACAGCATAATTATAAGAGTTCGGAATAATTCTCGATGCCAATCCTGCACCATTTTCAGCATAATTATTCCTCCGGATTCTGTGAGAAAATACGTACGGTTCAACCCGCATCCAGTCCGCGTTTATGTCAAACGGGTAATTTCCTGCATATGTATGCAACCAGAAACCGGCATTATAGATAACCTGATTCCCCCACCATCCCGTTCCCATTTTTGAAAAGTCAATATCATCAAGGAGGACTAATCCGTAGGGTTGGAAACCTCTTCCCGAATTAAAAATAAAATCCATGAACAGGATTGAATTATCCCTGTCCCTGTTATTATGCTCAATAGACTTATAAAAGGAGAAAGGATTAAGATAACTTATATCAAGCCCGCGGCCTGAGTAGATAACAAATTCACCGAAGCCAAGAATAAGACTATTAAAAAGATTAATGGAAAATCTGTGATATGCCAGGTGCTTATCTTCGGAATAATTGACAGGCCCGCTTATCGAATCCTGGGTCACTACTATCCTGTCAAGAAGTTTTGCGTGCAAATGACTGTAAGTAAAGAATTCTGTCTGTACCTGGACAGAAAGCATATCTAACGGTAGACCGGAATTGTCAAGTAAGGGAAAATTTGCGCTATGTCCCAGACGAACATAATCCCGTCCAATTTTTATTTCCAGGTTCTTGTTTGTATAGCTGAGAAACCCGTGAGTCTCATCAAAAAATGAACTCTCGGCGCTCTCATTATATTTATAATTCCCACGGAATCTGCTATCACCCGAATAAACATTTTTATCACCGAAGCTCTTACCGTTAGTGGCGAAAAAGTAATAATTAAAATTATCAATCTTTCCGCCGAGTATCATACCCGCCCTTATATACGAGGAATTTTTTTGATTATCAATATCTGTAGTAAAGTCAGTCTCGAAGACTCCATTCATAAAAAAGGAGTAGTCTGAGGTTTTATCGGAAAAGAAAAAGTTATAATTATCATTCCTGTAAACAGAAGACGGATCGTCAGTGGTAGTATTATAACCATCGAAATTGTCTTCAAGATCGTAATTATACTTTTGAAGAATATTTTCGTAGTACGGAGATTCAGCGAAGGATGATTCGGCACTGATTTTACTAAAGCTCCTGGTATCATCGATTAGAAACAATACGGGACGAATCTTGTAAAAATTATCCCGGAAACGCCCGTGACCAAAAGAATTAATACGCTGATTAAATTGAAGCGCGTAATTATCCTCAACGGTTCTCATTTGCTGCGGGAATGAAATTGCTAGTAAGAAGAGGGATATAATAATTGGTTTCAACGAACCTGCTCCCAGACTTTGGAGATGGACCTGTTCCTAACGATGATCGCGAGTGCATTTTTGAGCCATTCCAAAGTAATAGCAGAGTATCCGTATTTTCGGAAACGGCGCGGAGATTCATATACTGTCAGGCTCAGCTCAAACAGAATTTTTCCTTTACGTTTTAGCCGTTTAAAAAGATCAAAATCTTCCCCCGCGATTAATTCAGGATTATACCCGTTAACCATTTCAAAAAACTCCCGTTTAACGACCTGGCATTCACCTCTTCCCATTCCGTATGATAGCTTATTGAGGAGGAAAAAGTAGTAATTGTAGAAACCGTGGAAAATCTTATCTGTGAGAATTTCTTCTTCCGGGAAAATTTTTACTTTTGTGGTCATTGCAATATTTTCTGAATCGCGAAAACTTTCATCCAAAAAACGAAAAAACCTGAATATATCTTCAAACAGAATATCAGCATTTACAAACACTAATATCTCGCCGCTTGAAACCCGTGCGCCATTATTTCTGCCAGAGGATATGGAATTCTTCGTATTAATTTCACGGCCAATAATTTTATCCGCTCTATTAACGGCGAGTAACAGGGTACCGTCAATACTTCCGCCATCGGAGATAACAATTTCAATCTCAAATTCCCCTGATTCCTTAACCTGCTTGAGTTGATTCAACAGGTTCGGCAATAGCTTCTCTTCGTTAAGAGTAGGAATAATGATACTATATTTCAACGCTCTTTGGATCCATATTTTTCAATAATGAAACTTCTACTGTGTGAGTTTGCTCAGGCTTCCCGTTTCATTTGTGGAAAAAAGATCACATCTTTTATCGAAGTTTGATTCGTCAGAAGCATAACCAACCTGTCAATACCGATACCAAGACCGGCAGTAGGAGGCATTCCGTATTCCAGTGCTCTGATGAAATCCTCGTCAAGCTGCTGCGCTTCGTCGTCGCCTTTTTCTTTCGCCTTCACCTGTTCAAGGAATCTATTCATCTGATCAAAAGGATCATTTAATTCCGAAAATGCATTACAAATCTCTCGTCCGGCAACGAAACCTTCAAATCTTTCCACTATTCCGGGTTTACTGCGGTGTTTTTTTGCCAAAGGAGAAGTTTCAATTGGGTAATCTATGAGGAATGTCGGCTGCTGTAATTCGTTTTGAACGAGGATCTCAAACATTTCATCAATTACCTTACCCCTGCTTTTGTGGACGATGTCCTCAATCCCGATTTCTCTCGCTTTTGCAAACAGCACTGCATCATCAGCACAGAGAACATCTAACCCGGTTTTTGCAGCGATCGATTCAATCATTGAAATTCTTTGCCATTTAGGAGCAAAATCTATTTCTTTGTCATCAAATGTGAATTTAGTTGTACCAAATACATTCATGCAAATCTCCCTGATCATCTCTTCCACAAAGTCCATCATCCAATTATAGTCCTTATAAGCAACGTAGACTTCCATCATCGTAAATTCGGGATTATGGGTTTTATCCATACCTTCATTTCTGAAATCCTTGGAAATCTCATATACTCCTTCATAGCCACCGACAATTAATCTTTTCAGGTATAACTCATCTGCTATTCTCAAGTAGAAGTCCACATCAAGAGTGTTATGATGAGTAATGAATGGCCGGGCATTTGCACCTCCGTATAGCGGCTGAAGTATCGGTGTTTCAACTTCCAGTATTCCGTGCTTATCTAAGTAGGATCTGATGGATGAAATGATTCTCGATCTTTTTCTGAAAACATCTTTCACGTCGGGGTTTACGATAAGGTCAAGGTACCTTTGCCTGTAACGAAGTTCAATATCAGAGAACTGATCATATACGACCTTATTCCCCTGCTCATCAGTAACTTCCTTGGGAATAGGTATTGGACGGACGGATTTTGTGAGCAGTGTGAGCTTTTCGCAATGTACGGATATTTCCCCGGTTTTAGTCCTGAATACAAAACCGTTAACACCAATTATATCGCCAATATCCATCAGCTTGAAATTATCATAACTATCGCCAAGTTCATCTCTCTTTAAATAGATCTGAATTCTGCCGAATTCATCCTGGATATGCGCGAATGAAGCTTTCCCCATTCTTCGCATAGTCATTATCCTTCCCGCGATTGCAACGTGCCTCCTTTCTTCTTCATTAAAATTATTTTTAATATCAATCGAATCGGAACTGACATCAAAGTTGTATTCAAACGGATTTACACCTTTCGTACGTAGTTCTTCCAACTCCTCGATTCTTCTTTTAATCAGTACATTTAAATCTTCAATGTGAACGTTTTCCAATTTATATCCTTATTTTCTTTTAAAATTTGCTAATCTGATACATACCATATCCTGAATATTATCCGCCAATACCACCGGTATGTTGAAGTTATTCGCGATCATTGAAAAAGCCAGCAACTCTCCGTCACCAGTGCGAATGTAACCTGACAGGCTGCGGACGTTACCAAGAAATCCGGTTTTTGCCCTTACGTTATCCTGTGCACGGGTTTTGACCATTCTTCGCGCCAGCGTCCCGTCCTTCCCCGCTACAGGTAACGAATTATAAAAATCTTCGAAAAGATGAGACTTTGAATAATACTCTAACAATCTCACAATGTGCTGTGGTGTGACGAGATTTAGCCTCGATAAACCTGAGCCATCAGCTACTATTAAACCTTCAGGATTGATTCCAACCTGTACAAGAAAATCTTTCGATGCATTAAACCCGTTATCAGCACTTCCTAATTTGAACTTTTCATATCCGATCGTCTTCAGTAATTGTTCCGCAAAAAAATTCTGGCTGGATTTGTTTATTACTCTGACAATATCCCTCAGTGGTACTGAATTGTGTGTTAATAAGAGCTGACATTCTTTATAATTTACCCCTATATCCAGGTCGTCCACATCCAACGCGAAGCCTGTAACCTTTATTCCCTTCTTTTCTAACACTTCTTTTAGTGAAATGACAAAGTATTGAGTCGGATTGTTTATCGTTGAGTAAATCTTCTGTGGCTGACTGCTGTACTTTATTGTGCCTGAAATCCTAACAATGTTTGTTCCCCTGTCCCGGGTTAGATCAATCTTTGACGAAGAATCATCCTTCACGGTGAAAACATCGTTCACGATAACTACATATCTTGTTGAGGGAAGAACTGAGAGATTAGCGCGTTCACCAATATCGGTAGGTTCGACACTGATATCCACGCAGTTATCATTAAAGCTGAGAGCTGACGCAGGAGCGCTATACCAATACGATTCGTAGTCCCAAGACCACCCGTCTCCAAGCCCAACGTCATCAAAGGCATTATCGTCCCCGATAATATTTCCCCGGATCTCATCAACCCCCATTTCAAGAAGGGAATCCGCCCAGTCCTTGAAGATTTTTAATGCATCATCTTTATAAAATCTTCCGGAAATTGCAGGGTCACCAAATCCCTTTACGATCAGGTTCCCCTTCAAAACAGTTCCGTCAATTTTACCACTAGTCCAGATTTCAGTTTTGAATTTATAATCACTTCCGAGAATGCTCAAGCCTGCTCCCGTGGTAAACAGTTTCATGTTTGATGCAGGCACAAATAATTTATTCTCGTTCCGCTTGTAGATGAATTCACCTGTCTCGAGAGACTGAATCACTACTCCCCAGTGTGCGTTCGAAAATCCAGGATCCTCGAATATTTCATTTATTTGCTGACTGATCTCCGCGACTGTTGAATACGAATATCTTGACGAATCAATTTTACTTGTCTGTGCGTATACATTAAAAAAGAAGAAGACCGAAATAAAGAGATATTTTCTACTCATTCCATTTAACCACTTTTTTTAGCTCTTTCTCATCAATTTCAATATATTTTCCGACAGGAATTGCATCTGCGCTGAATCCGGCAATGCTGATCCGGTGCAGTTCGGTTACCCTGTAACCTATTTTCGCGAACATTCTTTTAACAAAATGATTTCTTCCTTCATTTGTCTTCACTGCCCATACCAAAAATGATTTATCTTTAGCCATAACACTTTGGAATCTGCTGTTTTTACCATCCAGTTTGATCCCTTTGGTTAATAAGGTCTTATCGTTTGATTCGAGTGGCCGGTTTAGTTTGACCTTATATTCTTTTGTGACAAAATTTGAGGGATGAGTGAGGTAATTCGAAAAATCACCATCATTTGTCAGAAAAAGAATACCTGTTGTGTCATAGTCCAGCCTACCGACGGGGAATATTTTTTCTTTCGTCTTGATCAGGTCAACAACAGTTTTCCTGGCTCTCTCATCATCGGTAGTTGTGATTACTCCCTTAGGTTTATGAAGGATAAAATAGAGATGGCGTTTTGGTTTAATTTTTTCACCGTCAACCATTACTGTATCCTTTTCAGGATCAACCTGTGTAGCAAGTGAAAGTATAGTAGTGTTATTAACTTCCACCCTGCCTTCCAGGATTAATTCCTCGACTTTGCGACGGGAGGCAAATCCGGAATCGGCAATAAATTTATTGATTCTGACTTTCACCGGCACCACTTTCAATATCTTTTTCAATATTTTCTTCAATCTCGCTCATTAGGAGTTTTCTTTTTTGCTCGATGAAATCTTCATCGTTAAGTATCTCTTCGATCTCTCGCGGTTTGGGAAGGTCGCTGAGTTTATTCAGTCCGAAGTACTTTAAAAATTCATCTGTTGTTCCGTATAATAGTGGACGGCCAATCTTCTCCGCGCGACCGGTAATTGTAACCAGTGTTTTCTCCAGAAGAGTTGCAATAATCGAATCAGAATTTACACCGCGAATACTCTCAATCTCAGGTTTGGTTATAGGTTGCTTATAGGCAATTATAGCCAGAGTCTCAAGAGCTGCAGCACTAAGTCTCCTCTTACTCTTTTCAGTGGCAAGGTATCCAAGGTATTTCGCATACTCCGGTTTTGTCGCGAAGACGTATCCACCTGCAAGTCTTACGATCGAAAAGGAGCGGCTCTCAGAATCATACCTCTTATTCAATGAATCAACGGATTCCTCAATATCCTCAGTAGTAATGGCAATATCCGATCCATCGAGACCTTTTATGGCATCAATTAACATTTTTGAAGGGATTGGTTCGTCAGAGGAAAAAATCAATGCTTCGATAATCGAGTGATATACTGTGTCCATTATTGTATTTTATAAAGAATAAAATCGTTAAAATTTTCAGAGATCCTGATCCCTAAGCGGCCCATCTTCACCATCTCAAGAAGCGCGATAAAAGTAACTACAAGCCGGATTTTTTCCCGGATATCGTCTACGATGCTTAAAAAATGCAATTCACTGTGTGATTCAAGCCTCGTATTTATAAAATTTATCTGGTCTTCAATGCTCACAGGGATCTTCTTAATTTCATGAACAGGAATGGGCTTATTGTTCTCGATCACTTTCTTGAAGACTTTAGCAAGATCATATACCGATACATTGCGAAGAAGGGTCTCAAGTTCCGGTGGTCTTTCAACAGGATCATAGAGGTAATTATTTCTGAAAAAAACCTTTCTCTGGTTTGCCTCGAGGATCGACATATCCTCGGACATTTCCTTAAAGCGTTTATATTCTAAGAGCCGGCTGACAAGTTCTGCCCTAGGATCTATCTCTTCTCCCCTCTCATCAATCTCACGTGGTAAGAGCAACCTTACTTTTATGTGCATCAGTGTAGATGCCATAAGGATAAAATCACCTGCGATTTCTAAATCCAGGTACTTGATCAGGTTAACATACTCCAGGAATTCAGAAGTGATTTTTGAAATTGGAATGTCATATATATCAATCTCATCCCTTTTTATAAAAAAGAGGAGCAAATCAAGAGGTCCTTCAAAAAGTTCAAGTTTAATCTTGTACAAAAGAGAACTCAGCCTATTTCCATGTTATTGCGTACTTCATTCATTGTGTTTTCCGCGACTTGAGAAGCTTTCTCTTCACCATACTTCAAGCAATCCAGTATATATTCAGGTTTTGATTCTAATTCTTTTCTTTTGTCCAGAACCGGGGCGAGATACTCGTTGATCTTCGATGCACATCTTAATTTACAATCCACGCATCCAAGGGCACCGGATCTGCAGTTCGCTGCTATTTCCTCGGTTTCACCGGGATTAAATTTCTGGTGATAAGAATAGATCACACAAACTTCAGGTCTTCCCGGGTCTCCCTTTCTGACTTTCTGAGGGTCAGTTACTGCTTTACGTATTTTTTGTTTGATTGTATCGAAATCATCCGAGAGCAGGATAGTATTTCCAAGTGATTTGCTCATTTTGGCGTTACCGTCCAGACCGGCAAGTCTCGAAAATTTGGTAAGCAACGGTTCCGGTTCCGGAAAAACAGCCCCATATTGGTTATTAAAACGCCTGGCAATTTCTCGCGAAATTTCAACGTGGGGTAACTGGTCATCACCAACCGGGACAAAGTTTCCTTTATAAAGAAGGATGTCAGCAGCCTGGAGAACGGGATAACCCAGATGGCCATAAGACAGATTCTCAATATTAAGATCGCGTATCTGGTCTTTAAGAGTTGGATTGCGCTGTAATCTATCCACTGAAATGAGCATACTAAAGATCAGGTGTAATTCCGTATGAGCCTTAATTTTCGATTGGCGGAACATCGGACTCCTGAGAGGGTCTATGCCCACTGCCATCCAGTCAATCAGCATCTCGATTGAATCATTATACACGTTAGAGGTATCCAAACCGGTGGTTAATACATGGTAGTCAGCAATCAGATGGAAATTTTCATAATCCTTTTGCAGGTTTACCCAGTTTTCGAGGGCACCTACATAATGACCAATATGCAGTTTGCCGGTGGGCCTCATTCCGCTTAAAATTCTCTTCATTTAACTCTTAGTCTCCTAAATACAGATAGGGTTTCCAATTTTCGTCAATCTTGCCAACAGAATTCTTTATAAAAATAATATGATTGGGTACGTATGGACGATTTAACATTTTCATATTTGCCTCAGCCGGAGAACGGTCACCTTTTTTATTATTACAGGAAGTGCATGCAGCGACAAGGTTTTCCCAGCTGTCACTTCCACCGCGAGCTTTGGGAACAACGTGATCAATTGTAAGAGGCAGATCTCCTCTGCCGCAGTAGGTACACTTATAGTTATCTCTCCGTAAAATGTTTTTTCGGGTCAGGACGACCTTTTGGAATGGCACATTGATGTAATTTGTTAATCTTATCACACTCGGCCAGGGAAAGGCCCCCCCGACTGTCCGAATGGACTTCCGGGAATCATCCTTAATTATCTCTGCCTTACTGAGAAATAATAAAATCACAGCTTTTTTTATATTGCAAAGTGTTAGTGGTTCATAACTTTGGTTAAGAACCAGGACTTTTGCATTTAGTCGACCGTTACGCCTATTTCCAAGTTCGAAGACATCCTCCGATTCTTAAAGTAAATATTTAATGAATAACCTATAAATATACTTAATAATGGGGGGATTTTCTATTAATTTTTTTTACCGGTCATCTTTCCCGCCACTCATCTGTGTAATGGCGACACAGCAGGCATAGTTGTGGGAATGGCTTATAGAGATATGTATGTCCAGATTTTGATATGCATTTTCACCTAACGCCCCTGTCAGAACGGCTTCTGGTTTTCCTTTCTCGTTATTTATTATCTCAATATGTTTCCAGCCGTACTCGGATTTCCATAAATCAGAGAGAGACTTAGATACTGCTTCTTTAGCCGCAAATCTTGCTGCGAAGTGCTGATACTGATCAGCTTTACTTTTACAGTACGTGATCTCCCCTTCTGTAAAGACCTTCTCAAGGAATTTATCACCAAATTTTTCGATACTTTGCCTGATACGCTCAATTTCAATTATGTCAATACCGAGACCGAAAATCATAATTATTGTCCTTCAGCCAGTCCGCTGCCGCGTTTATCGGTCTTACCGTATGACTTACCGGAATTCTGATCGACTAATATACTTTCAACAAGTCCAAGAACACGGACAGCTCCCTTTTTATAACCCATTTCTTCAAGTTGACTCCAGACCTCATCTGATATTCCTCCCTCTTCGTATTGAATCTCGTCGGGGAACCACTGGTGATGAATCCTGGGTGCATCCATCGCATCCTCTAGCGACATATCAAAGTCGATAATGTGTAAAATTACCTGAAGGACGGCGGTGATAATAGTCGAACCTCCGGGAGTACCGAGAATCAGAAATGGTTTTCCTTTCTTTAGCACTATGGTAGGGGTCATAGAACTCAGCATCCGCTTACCAGGCTCAATGGAGTTGGCAGTGCCGCCAAGCAATCCAAATTGGTTATAAGTGCCTGGTTTAGCCGAGAAATCATCCATCTCGTTATTCATGAAGAATCCGCATCCTTCTATTACCAATCCTGATCCGAATCCGGAATTGATAGTAGTTGTAACGCTGACTGCATTTCCAAACCGATCGTAAACCGAATAATGTGTTGTTTGCTCAGATTCTTGTGTAGAGACAGGTTCTCCGGGAAAAATATTTATTGATGAGATGACTGAATCCCCGATAGTATCAGTAATTCTTTTTGCATATTCTTTGGAGGTCAGCTCTCTTACCGGAACGTGATAATAATCCGGATCACCAAGGTATTCAGAACGATCGGCGTAGACTCGCTTCATCGCTTCGGATAGAATTGAATAATATTTTGCCGAACCCCATCCAACTTCTTTCAGATTGAAATTTTCAAGGATATTCAGTAACTGTATGAGCGCAACACCACCGGAACTGGATGGAGGCATGGATACAATCTGGTATCCCCTGTATGTTCCGGTCACCGCCTCACGTTCAACAACTTTATAATTTTTTAAATCCTGATGTGTGATTATCCCGCCTGATTGCTTCATCTCCTTCACTATGTTTTCTGCGACCCAACCGCCGTAAAAACCATTTACACCATTGTCTCTGATTGCTTTTAATGTCTTTGCTAATTCAGTTTGTTTAAATATTTCACCTTCAGAAAACTTATTATTCTCTTTTGTGAATATTTTTCTGGTGCTTGGAAATTTTTTAAAGAGAGAATTATACGTATTTAGTTTATGGGCATTCGAGGAACTTAGGGGATAACCATCCGTCGCAAGATCAATGGCGGGTTGAATCACTTGTTCAAGAGGCATTGTTCCATACTTGTTCAAGGCGTGGATGAGTCCTGCTACGGAACCGGGGATCCCCGAAGCCAGCGCTCCCTCCTGCGCCAGTTTTGTGATAAATACGCCGGAACTATCGAGGTACATATCTCTTGAGCTGCCCGACGGAGCTCGTTCCCTGTAATCAATGGCAACGTTCTTGCCGTTACCGGTCCTTATCACCATATATCCCCCTCCCCCAATATTGCCCGCAACTGGATATGTTACTGCAAGTGCAAAACCTACAGCAACGGCGGCGTCAATACCGTTTCCGCCCTGTCGTAAGATCTTCGCCCCGATTTTTGTTGCTAATGGCTCGGCGGAAACAACCTGTCCGTTTGCACCTAACTGTGCGTATAGCAACAGCTGAAGCGACAGAAAGACCAGAATAATTTTAGAAAATATCAAGATCTGCTTTTACTTTTACTCCATCGTTAGTCAGTTGCTCATTAAGCACTTTAACAAGTTTATCAACAGACTTCATGGTTTCCTTAAGTTCATTAAGCATTGCCTCGTCATAAAGCAACTTGCCGGCGTTATTTTCTTTCCTCTCTGTCTGTGTGATAAACTTATCCACCCTGCTGAGGATTTCATCTAACTTCCTGACAGCATTTAATGAGACCATGAGTGTAGAATCTATATTCGAACGGTTAGTCTGAAGTATATTATTTACTTCACCTGTAATCTTCTGGCTACTGTTCAGAAGCGACTCAAATTTTGATTTATTCTCTGAAACAAAAACTTTAAGGTCAGAAGTCAGGATCTGTAAATTGCTCAGCGCCATTTTCAAATCTTGCTTTTGCTGTTCGTCCTCAAGCAAAACTCTTACTGAGTTTAAAATTTTATTGACATTTTCAACCATTACCGGTAAGTCGCTGGTCAAACTGCCGGCGTAATTCATAACTGTAGGGATGTCAGCTATGAAGTTTCCATTGTAAACGGTTTTCGGATTTATTTTCTCGGAAGCAACTCCAGGGAATACTTCCACTTTCTTACCGCCCATTAGGTCCAGCATAATGATCTCAAACCTTGCATCAGATCTGAGGTCTGAATCCGAATCAAGACTGAGCCTCAGGTAAACACTTTTCCCTTTAGGTACAATCTCTGATACATATCCCTTTCTGACTCCATTGATCGTTACCTGGTCGCCTTCTTCCAAACCGGAAACGTTAGGGAATTTAACAATCAGCATTAACCTGTCTGGGGCAAGCGAATAGTTTTGCGCCCAACCCAGTATCCATACGAGCAGTAACACTCCGAATATTACGGTTACTCCGACTCTGATCTCAGTTTTTCTTACGTCTTTCATCTTTATACTTATTAATTAGTGTTAATATTTTACTTAGTTCATCTTTTGTTATTGCTGAATCTATAAAACTTGTTCCTACGGTTTCGGCAACAGATTTTAGTGAATCCAAATTTATCACATTTTGGGATAATACAAATGAGTTAAATTGCTTTAATTCATTCACAAGTATTTCTTTTTCATAGCTGTTTTTTACAGCCAATAGTTCTTTATCTATGTCGCCAATTACCATATTCAGGAAAAACTTCTTCACCGGGGTGGCTATGTATTCCTCATAATGGTGAGTAGCAATATAGAAAAATACAACAGAAGCCACGGTAAGGAGTCCTATCAGTTTAGCCAGGCAGGATATCTTTTTCATTTATTCTTTTTCTATGAGTATTTTTTTAATTCTGCGGTTTATTACCTGCTTGACAATGAATCTGTAACCCTGGAAACTAAAAGTAAATCCTTCCTTTGGTATCTCTCCGGAATTGTAATAAACAAAGCCACCGATAGTATCGTATTCGATTTTTTCTTCTTCGATCTGAAGATTGAGAGTCTGTTTTATTTCATCGAATGGTACCAAACCATCACAAAGGAGGCTGTTTTCATTCAATTTTTTTACGGGTGAATCTTCGTCCGTGCCTTGCTCGCGCATCTCTCCAATTATTTCTTCAATAACATCCTCAAGTGTCACAAGTCCCATTGTACCGCCATACTCATCAACAACTATTGCAAGATGAGTTTTCTTCTCCTGGAATTCCCGGAGAAGATCACCGATTTTCTTAGTGGAAGGAACGAAGAACGCGGGTTTAATTGTCTGGTCCAATCTGAAATTTGCGCTTATCTCAGGATTTTTTAATAAAGGCAATAAATCTTTTGCAAATAATATCCCTCGGATATTGTCCAGGTCATCCTGGTAGACGGGGATACGGCTGTGTAGTGATTTATTAATAACTCTGATTACTTCTTCAATACCCGAATTAATAGGCAGTGCGATCATATCAACCCTGGGAATGATTATCTCTCGGACAATTGTTTTCTTCGAAGATACGATACCCGAAATTAATTCGTGCTCATCATCTTTGATCGCACCGACTTCGTGACCTATTTCTGCCAGGTGTTCGATATCTTCACCTGAAATGCCCGATTCTTTGTCGCGGAATTTAATTTTTTCAATAAGGATACGAATTAACTCACTGAAAAACTCAGCAACCGGAAACAAGAGAACAGATGTCCAGTAAATTGGAATCGCGGAAAAACGGGAAAATAGAATATTATGCTTTGCAGCAAAAATTTTCGGGAGTATATCCCCAAAGAAAATCATTGACGGGATGAAAATGAGGAGACTTAGCAGCGTTATGGCTCCAAAACCAGCGAGTCCTGTAAGGCTGAGTCGATAGCTGAACAGGACAACGAGGATAATCACGCCTGTATTAATTATTATATTGAACAGGATGATCGACACCATTATCCTCCTGGGGTGATCGAGAATGAGAGTGCAATATCTTAATACAAGCGGATTATCCTTAAAATTCGAATTGACAGTATCTCTATCCATTGAATAGAAAGAGGCTTCAGCGGCCGAAAAAAACGCCGATACCGCAATCAATAAAACAGATATTAAGACTAGTAACTCTATGTTTTAAATCCTTTCAGTTTGTCAGTCAATCATTAGAATTAAAACGGAAGGTCATCATCCGGGGTTTGTCCAGCCGACATATCGCCTTCCGCCGCAGGTGCCTGGTATGACTGCTCTTCCGGAGATGCATCTCTAGCGCCGAGCGGTATTATCCTGTCAGTTATGATTTCAGTGGTATAACGCTTGATGTTCTCCTTGTCTGTCCATTCACGCGTAGTAATTCTGCCTTCAACATAAGTAAGGGCACCCTTTTTAAGATATGCCTTCATTCCATCACTTAGGTTGAATGATACGACCTTGTGCCACGTCGTTTCATTAACCCAGTTACCATCCTTGCCTTTATAGCTATAGTCTGTAGCAAGAGAAAAATTGGTGATTGACACATTGTTTGACTGTCCAAAACGGGTCTCTGGGTCTCTTCCCAAGCGACCGATCAATTGTACCTTATTGAGTGAAAATGCCATATTTTTTTCCTTTGTTTAATTAAGAAATAAATCTATTTAGAAATATAAATGAATTTTGCGATTACCGGAAAATGGTCGCTAAAACCGCCAAGGTACTTTTCTCCTGCGTAAGTACGATCCGGAGCGCCTTGGTACTGTCCTGACCGGATAATCATAATTCCCGGTTTAAACACCTCAAACGAATTGCAAATGTAAGACAAACTCCCTTCTAATAAAGCACTGCTTATAATTATCTGGTCCAGCATATTCCACTGGTCACGGTATTTATAACTTCCAAAACCTGCCTGTTTTTGAGTATAGGAGAGATTATTCAGCACATTAATTCCTGATTTATCTCCGTTACACTCGAAATTTTTTGCTCCCAGAATGCTTTCAATCGAGATATTTTGTGGTTCATCGTTAAAATCTCCCATTATAATTATCCGGGAATTCGCGTCAGTTTTCAATAATGTATCAATTCTGCTTCTGAGAACTGACGCGGACTTTATCCTGTTCCGCTCAGACTCTTCAGATCCTCCCCTTCTTGAAGGCCAATGATTAACAAAAAACGTGATGGGGATATGTCCGGCATAAAGCATATCAATTTCGAGAATAAGTCTTGTCGGCGAACCGCTTGGCAATTCAACTTTATGACCTGTTTTAGCAAGAAATCTGAATTTGTCTTTTTTAAAGAAAAGAGAAACATCAATGCTTCTTTCATCAGGCCCCTCAATATGAACGATCTCATAGCCAAACTCCTCCAGGTATTTTCCGGATAGATCTGCCAGCACAAGTTCATTTTCAATTTCACAAACACCAAGAATGTCAGGTCCTCTTCCCTCATTCATCAGTCTGATAACGGAAGCTAGTTTAGTTAGCTTTTCATCATATCTTTTCGCGTTCCATTTTTGTTTACCTTCAGGTAAAAAATCTTCATCATTTTTCATCGGATCATTTATTGTGTCAAATAGATTCTCCAAATTCCAGAATGCAACGACAAGAGTATCTGATAGGAACGGTCTCGAATAACTCGTTCCGGTAGAAATAATAACAAACAATAAGATTAAAAAGTGTTTTGTCATAAATGAGATTAAATTTGAATTCTTGAAACAACACCGTGGATTTTACTGTATGGCAGTTTATAAAACTGCACAAAGTTCGGCGATAACTTCTTTAGCGCTGAATAAATTTTCAAAAGAGGATTCGAAGTCTGAATGTCTTCCATACCATAAAAAATAACCTTTTCTTTGAGCTGATGTTTTTTAAGTATCTGAACAAGATCAAGTATCTCCTGATATCCTGCTTTAATCACCAGACCTGATAAACCGGTGCCCAAGTCCTCCTTTACTTCGGATTCTACCCCGAACGGTACATCCGTCCTTGCGATGGAAACGAGAACACTGCGTTCGTAAATAATATTGGAACTGATTATACAGTGTGCCATATAAGGAGGTATTTCATCAATACTTCTGGTAAAAAACAACGCTGTACCTTCAATCTTATTCATAACACTGTATAACTGTTCGTAACTGATTTTAAACGTCTCAAGACTGAGAGCCCTGAAAGCTTTCCTGACACGAGTCTGTCCTTTAAGCCACAGCATAGTGGTAAAAAACGGGACAGAAGCGATAATAAATGACCAATATCCGCCGTGAGGTATCTTAGTAAAAAGAGTTCCGAGAAAAATAAGTTCGACAATCAATAATAAAACGGAAAACGAAAACTGGGCGAAAGCTTTCCTAAAAAAGAAAATCAGAATCATAAATACGCAGCTTATCGTCATCGTAGCTACCACAGCGATACCGTATGCTGCACCTAAATTTTTTGATTCCTTGAATACCAGTATTATAATTACCACTGCTATAAAGAGGCTCCAATTGACGGCACCGATGTAAATTTGCGACTTTATATGAAGCGAGGTATATTTTATTTTCATCAGAGGGAAAATCCGGGTTGTTATTCCCTGATAAACTAGCGAAAAAACCGCGCTGATCATTGCCTGCGAAGCGATAACGGCTGCTAACAAAGTCAAAATTAGGAATGGCGCGTATAGGTAATGTGAGATGGAGTTAACCATCGAAAATAAATAAAGTTTACTGCCCGGATTCTGGAGGAGAAAGACCCCCTGCCCAAAATAGTTTACGACGAGTGCAAAGAAGACAAATATCCACGCGCTCCGGATCGGATTTGCTCCAAGATGCCCCATATCAGCATAAAGAGCTTCGGCCCCGGTTGCGCAAAGAATTACTTCAGAAAGAACAATGATTCCAATGAATCCGTGTGATGCCATAAATTCTATTGCATAATGAGGGTTAAGCGCAAATAATACTTCAGGAAAACTTAAGATGTAGTATAGTCCTGAGCTGAATAACGCAGCGAACCATAGAAGCATTACTGGTCCGGAGTATGTTGTCACTTTGTCTGTTCCCCGGGACTGAACGCTGAATAACACAGTTGCAATAAGGATTGTTAGTCCGATAATAATGTAAATGGAAAGGTCTTCCAAACCCGGCAGCAAGGTCAGACCTTCAACGCCGGAGAGAAGGGTTATCGCAGGTGTGATCACTCCATCACCCATTAGCAGTGACATTCCGATATACCCCATGAAGGCTACCAATGTAAAGGGCCTTCCCTTCTTTATATACCCGCTAAGAATTTCTTTAAGTACGATCATTCCCCCTTCTCCTTTGGAGCTTAGACTCATTGCGAGCCACCAGTAGCCCATGGAAACAATAATTATCAGAGTCCAAAAGATGAGTGAAAGTATACCGAGAATATTCTCAAGTGTGGGCTCGAGGAATGTAAATATAATTACAAGTGTATAAATTGGGCTTGTGCCAATGTCGCCAAAAACCAGCCCCGCAGCCTTAATGATCTCTGAGGGGCTAGACATTTTAAATTTCATTTTAATAAATTATGCGTTTTTGTATTTCCTGTCCCACGCCAACTTAACAAAAAAGAGAATGAGACCGGCCAGGATCAACATTAAAAATCTAGTTCCCCAAATATAAGGAATATTATCTTCTGATACTCCGTGAAGCATTAAGATTGGGAAGGCGTCTTTTATGAGCCACCATACCATAATAACGAACAAAACTACCGGAGTGACATATTTCATTATGTAATAGAAGATTTTTGGAATCCTGATATCCCCTCCCTCATTCATCTCATCCCAAGCCTTTTTACCTTTAAAAACCCACATAAATAGAACACACTCGATAAAAGCAAAAACCACGAGTCCAAAAGTTCCCGCCCAATAATCCATTTCATCCAGAACACCATTCTTTAGAAAAAAGACAACGAAATTTATGCAGATGAAAACAAGTACACCGAGCAGAAGAGTTGCTTTCTTTTTCGTTACTCCAAGCTCATCTTCAAGGAAGGCGATAATAGGTTGTCCCATCGCGACAGATGAGGTTATCCCGGCAAAGAATAGCAACAGGAACCAGAGGAATCCAAAAACTTCACCAAAAGGGATTTGAGAAAAGATTAGTGGCAAGGAAACAAAGCCAAGATCAAAAGCTCCGCCTAATGCAATTTGGGTTGTGACCGACACGCCGAAAAAAGCCACAGCTGCGGGAATTGCTATTGAACCGCCAAGTACAACTTCCGCGAATTCGTTTGTTGCTGAAGTCGTCAATCCGCTTAAGGCTATATCGTCCTTTGCCTTGAGATAGCTGGCGTATGTATGGATCGTCCCCATACCGAGAGACAGTGTGAAAAAGATTTGTCCCGCAGCTGCCAGCCAGACACTTGGATTTCCCAGCTCTTCCAATCTTGGATTCCAGATAAATCCAAAACCATTAAGTACGTTGTTGTCGGGTAATGCCGGATCAGGCGTTCCGAAAGTAATTACCCTAATAGCTATTACAATTCCAAAGATAAAGAGAAGCGGCATCGCGATCTTCGCAAGTTTTTCAATACCTCCGGAAATACCGCGTCCCAGAATCCAGAAATTGAGTCCGAATGTTATCAGGAGGAAAATATATGCCGGCAGTATATTGGCAAAGAATACTGATTCAGTTCGTCCCTGGTAGCTGTACAAAAAAGTTCTCATGTCATCGAACGACTCGATATTGAAATATTTTCCTGTTATAGAAAAGAAACTATATCCAAGAGTCCAGGATTCAATGTAGGTATAATAAATCAGTATGATCAGCGAAATAAAAAGCCCAAGAGAACCAAGATATTTAGCCGCAGGATTATTCCACAAAACATGGAACATTCCGGGGGCGCTATTGTGCCCGTGTTTACCCCCATGCCTCCCTATCCCCCATTCAATCCACATCAGGGGAATGCCTAAAATCAGAAAGAATAAAAAATAGGGAATCATAAAAGCACCGCCGCCGTTTTGTGCGGCCTGAACAGGAAACCTCAAAAAGTTGCCCAGACCGACAGCATTACCTGCTACAGCCAATATAAGACCGATCCTGCTGCCCCACGCTTCTTTATTACCGTTTTGTGACATTTGCTAAAAACCTCAGTACAGATTAAATGTAAAATTTGTTAAAAGTTGTATACTCATTGTATAGGCACCCAAAATTAAACCCTTAAATCAAATTCTCAAAATATTTTATTAAAAAGTGTTTCAAATTTTTTCGTCGCAGAAATAATTTCTATTTTGCTCCTATCAATAATAGGTTTAGCACATGACGGAAAAGTCAAATCATCTGGTTCGAAATTTAAGTCTTACAGCAGCAACAATGATAGTTGCGGGTTCAATGATTGGTTCAGGTATCTACAGAAAACCTGCGACGATGGCCGGACAACTACTCTCGCCGGAACTTCTGATAATTGTTTGGATAGCTGCAGGTCTGATAACTTTCATTGGCGCGCTGGCAAATGCAGAAGTTGCGGGTTTATTTGACTCGACTGGCGGACAATATATTTATTTCCGTGAGATGTATGGCGATTTTACAGCGTATCTTTACGGTTGGTCCATACTGGCGGTTATTCAAACCGGCAGTCAGGCGGCTATAGCATATGTTTTTGCAGAGTATCTGGGATATTTTTTCCGGATGCCTGAAGCACCTGAAGCAATAAAGAATTTTTCCATTTATATGCCATTTGTTGGTGACATTTTCCCCTTCGCACAGTTCGGTATTAAATTAACAGCAATAGTCTGTATATTGTTTCTTACCGGGATAAATTATGTTGGAGTTTTTTTTGGAGGGATAGTGCAGAGTATAGTTACTTTTGTTAAGATCGGATCTATGATTCTGCTTAGTCTCGTGCTCCTGGTTTTCGCGGACGGTAATATCGGAAACATCTCTTCCGGATTTACGATTAACCCTGAGGTTTCTGCTAATTTCATCGCGGCAATCGGATTGGCATTAGCTGGCGCCTTCTGGGCTTATGATGGATGGAACAATGTAACATTCGTCTCCGGTGAAATCAAGAATCCGCAGACAAATGTGCCTAAATCCTTATTTTATGGGACATTAATCGTTATAGTTTTATACGTTCTTATGAACATCGCATATCTCTATGTTCTGCCGATTGAAGAAATGAAAGATTCGCCGCTGGTTGCAGCCACTGCTGCTGAAAAGTTTTTTGGAAATATCGGTGCAAACATTATTGTGATTTCGGTCATTATCTCAACTTTCGGCGCGCTCAACGGGAGCATTCTTTCAACCGCCAGAGTACAATTCGCCATGGCAGAAAGAAAACAGTTTTTTTCTGTCTTAGGAAAGGTTCATCCAAAATTTAAGACACCACACATTTCCCTCTTAGTTCAGGGTATCTGGTCAGCGGTGTTAGTACTCTCCGGATCCTTCGATACTATTACTGATTATGTGATATTTGCTGCCTGGTTATTCTATATGCTTGGCGCTTTTGGAGTCATCGTATTGCGTAAAAAGATGCCTAATAAAGTAAGACCTTATAAAATATGGGGTTACCCCTACACACCTATGATATTCGTTGTGTTTTCTTTCCTCTTCTTATTGAATTCGATTTATTCTGATACTGAAAACGCTATGATGGGTGTACTTTTAATCGTCTCCGGTTTACCATTTTATTTTTACTGGAAATATTCATCCAAAAAGTCGGAAGAATAAATGCAACGCCTTGTATTAATTGATACTTTAGCCCTTGCATATAAAGCGTATTTTGCTTTTATACGCAACCCATTACGAACAAAAACCGGCGAACCAACTTCGGCGGTTTTCGGTTTTGTGAATCAGTTTATCAAAATACTTGAAGACCTGAAACCAGATTATATTGCGGCGGCATTCGACTCGAAAGAGAAAACCATAAGGCACGAGATGTTCCCACTTTACAAATCTAACAGATCCGAAATGCCTGATGATATGGTACCGCAGATAGCAAGGATCCGTCAGGTAATTGAATCATTTTCTGTGAAAACTCTAATTAATCCCGGGTATGAGGCTGATGACATTATCGGTACGATCGCTAAGAAGTACGCTTCTTCAGAGATCGAAGTGCTTTGTGTTACACCCGATAAAGATTATATACAACTTCTGGAGGGAAACATTAAGCTTATTAAGCCAGGAAAAAGCACCGAAGAGATCGACATTATCACTTATGAAAAGGCGCAGGAATCATACGGTTTTGCTCCCGAACTGATGATAGATTATCTGGCTATCTTAGGGGATAAATCTGATTTTATACCGGGGGTGAAGGGAATCGGTGAAGTCGGAGCATTGGAGTTGATTTCGAAATTTGGAAGCCTTGAAAATATTTACTCAAATTTAGATATAGTTGAGAAAAAATCTATTAGAGATAAATTGATAGCTGATAGGGATAACGCATTCCTCTCCAAAAAGCTTGCAACTATCATTCTTGATGTCCCTTTTGAAATCTCGCTCGATGAACTGAAATTCTCAGGAGTCGAATTCAATGAAATCGTACCGCTATTTGAAGAACTTGAATTCAAAAATTCCATTCTCCGGGTACGTAAGCTATTCTCTGCCGGTGATGGCGATTTCGCAGATACTGAATCGGAGGAAATCAGACGGCATAATTCCTCAGCCGTAAAATATATATTAGTGGAAAATGAGCTGCAATTCGAAGAGTTAGTTGAAATTTTGAAGAAATCTGCTGAATTTGCTTTTGACACTGAAACAAATTCAGAGGTTGCCTACTCCGCAGTCCTCGCCGGTATTTCTTTCTGTGTCAAAGAAAAAACCGCTTATTATGTTCCAGTACTAGGAAACGGGATCAATAAAGGAGTAAGTCTGGAAAAAATTAAACAGCAACTTACACCCGTTTTTGCTGATCCGGGCCTAAAGAAAATCTGCCAGAATGCGAAGTATGATATCGCCGTGCTCCGGAATGTTGGGATAGAAGTTAATGGTTTGGGCTTCGATACTATGCTGGCTTCCTATCTCATTGATCCTGATCAGAAACATGGTATGGATGAGTTGTCCAGGAAATATCTTAATTACTCCCCTATTCCAATTACTTCGATTCTTGGTGAAAAAATCGATGCCAATAAAATTTTTTCAGCAGATTTGAATGAACTGGCGGTTTACTCAGCCGAGGATTCAGATGTAACATACCGGTTATACAAAACATTTATTGGTATTCTAAAGAAAAATAATCTGGATAAACTCGCCTATTCCATTGAATTTCCATTAGTTACGGTGCTTGAAGACATGGAAAGAACGGGAATACGAATTGACCAGGACTCGCTCAGAGCGTTAAGTAAGGAATTAGAGAAGCAGGCTGACGAAATCACAAAGAATATTCACAATGTTGCAGGCGAGATTTTTAATATAAACTCAAATCAGCAATTACAGAAAATTCTCTTCGAGAAACTTAATCTTCCAAAAACAAAAAAAACGAAGACTGGATTTTCAACAGATGCACAGGCTTTAGAGGGTCTTAAAGGAGAGCACGTAATTATTGATTTTATATTAAATTACAGACAGTTAACTAAACTGAAGTCGACATACACAGATTCTCTTCCTAATTTAATTAATCCAAAGACCGGAAAGGTTCATACTTCTTATAATCAAACAGTTGCAGCTACCGGCAGACTGTCAAGTCAGAATCCGAATCTGCAGAATATTCCCGTGCGGACTGACCTGGGGAAAGAAATCAGGCGCTCTTTTGTACCATCAGACGATAATCACTTACTACTTAGCGCTGATTATAGTCAGATAGAACTTAGAATTCTCGCAAGTATCTGCGAGGATAAGGGATTGACGAGTGCATTTGAGAACGGTGAGGATATTCACAGGAGCACGGCAGCCCTGGTGTTTAGCGTGCCTCCTGCGGAAGTGACCCCTGATATGAGGAGGAAGGCAAAAGAGGTTAACTTTGGTATACTGTATGGAATCGGTGCTTTTGGATTAAAAACAAGACTTGGCATTAACCAGCAACACGCCAAAGAAATAATAGACACGTATTTCAGTGCCTTTAATAAGGTCAAGGGATATATGGACAATTCCATCAGCTTTGCCCGGTCAAAAGGTTATTCTGAGACAATGCTTGGAAGAAGACGCTACCTGAGGAATATAAACAGCAGCAATTTTGTGGTCAGACAGTTTGAAGAACGGGTTGCAATAAACATGCCAATCCAGGGTACTGCAGCTGATATGATAAAGATCGCGATGATTAACGTTTTTAATGAAATGCAAAAGCGGCAATTAAAGTCAAAAATGATTCTTCAGGTGCATGATGAGTTAGTCTTCGATACAGTAATAGATGAACTGGATGAGCTCAAAGAACTTGTCGTAAACGGGATGCAGAATGCCCTTCCCCTAAAAGTGCCGGTTATTGTTGATACTGGGACAGGCAAGAACTGGCTGGATGCTCATTAAGACATACTTTTGATTACTAACTCAGATGCTTTCTTACCGCTTTTAATCGCCCCTTCAATAGTGGAAGGAAGCCCGGTATCTGTGTAATCTCCGGCAAGAAACAGGTTGCTATAGTTTGTTATGGCTGAAATTCTGGACTTCTGCAAATTAACAGAAGGAATAAAAGTTGCTCTCTTTTCTGTCAGTATTCTGATCTCCTCATCCGGAAGATCGGTGATGCCAAGTTTTTCACTCAATTCCGTTTTTATCAGATTCAAAAAATTGTCTTTTCCCTTTTCATACAGCTCTTTCGCGGAACTTATCACGAGGCTGAAATGATTCTCGTGGAAGAATATCCAGTGAATAACAGAATTAAAAAAACCGGTAAAGCTATTTGGCGGATACTCAGTCTTTCTCAAAACATGTACCGACACAATCAGAGAATGACTATATTTATCTAACAGGTCAGGATAAGAAATTATATTCTTGACTATGTCAGAATGAACCGGAGCGGCGATAATCACAAAATCAAAATTTCTGATTTCTCGTTGTTCTGTAATTACAGCGAGCACTTTCCTATCGGAAGTTATTACCTTCTTTACCCTCTCGCTCAGTGTTATCACACCTTCACTTCTTTTTATTAATTCGACAGCAGGAACAATAAGTAGTCTTGACAGTCCTGTCTTAGGTACTAATAGGCTGCTTTCCCTGGTTCCTCTCATAAACATTTCGGTAATCACCAACCTCAAAACAGAGGCAGAAGCCTCTTCCGGTTTACAATTCAGGGCACTCACTATCATCAGACGCCAGAATTCCCGGAGTCTTGGCGCATCCTGCCCCATAGATTTCAACCACTCTTCAGCATTTAGCGCATAAGGAGAATCACTGAAAATCCTAAGACCGGTAATAAATTTCATCAGAGATATTTTTTCGCTCAAAGAAAAGTAATTAAATCCAAGTAATCCCAGAATCAGGTTTAGCGGGAATGGAATTTTCCCCGGAACCTTAAGGTGATATTTTTGCTGTCCGTCCTGAAATAATGCGCTGAGGCTCTCAGGAAATTGAAGTAAATGAAGAGAGTTGATAATATTAAGGTATTCTAAGGTGTACGAATAGCAGCCCATAAGAAGATGCTGGCCATTATCGAGTTCAATACCTGTCCTGGAGTCAATGAAAGAGTAAGCCCTTCCGCCAAGTTTTGGTGAGGATTCGAGAAGTTCAATGCTGATGTTTTTTTGAGAAAGGTGAACTGCCGCGGATAATCCGGCTAATCCCCCTCCTATTATCAGACACCGGGTCATTAATAAACCAGGCTGTACTTAGCCCATACTCCCAGGGAAATGCCGACCTTTTCGAATTTCGATATTTTTATATTATTATTAAACACATCATATTTCGCCTGGATTATTCTTTCGAGGGTCCTGAAATAGATATGCTGCATTGCCCGTGCCGCAAACATTGAACCCTTATCGTCAAGAGCCAGATTTTCAGTCGCGAGATTAAAATAATGTTTAGCTCTTTCTGCCTGGTATTCCATCAACTGAATGAACTTTACATTATACACTCTGTTGAATAGATCTGATTCAGAATAATCGAAAAGATGAAGGTCTTCGCGTGGAATATATATCCTGTCTTTTTGTGCATCCTTGTTTACATCCCTTATAATATTTGTAAGCTGAAGGGCAATACCCAGATTTTCGGCAAATGCTTTAGCGCTCTCGTGCTTATACCCAAATATTTCTATACACATCATTCCGACTGTTGAGGCAACCCTGTAACAATACAACCGAAGTTCCTCAAATGTTTCATACCGGTTTTGGCTAAGGTCCATCTCCATGCCCCGAATTAGATCGAAGAAATGGTGAATCGGGATATTGAACTGCTGAATAGTACCTGCGAGGGTATTCAAAAGAGGATACTGCGAGCGATTCAGCATAGCCTGCTCCAGCTCTCTTCTCCAACTTAATAAACGCTGGTATTTGGAATCTTTGTTATCAAGTCCTTCATCAACAATATCATCCGTCTCCCGGCAGAAGGCATAGACGGTATTCATCGCGTCTCTCTTCGGGGGGGGCAGGAGATTAAAAGCATAATAAAAACTACTTTTGCTCTTTTTGGATATTTCTTTTGCTGACTCTATACTCAAGTGAGTGATCTGAATAATAATTTAATAAAATCTAATTTATGTAATTTCGGTCTTTTTTCAAGCACCATATAATCACTGCGGATTATTTTTTTTAATATTTCTTCTCCCCCGAGGATCGTCCATTTGATCTCATACCTTAATCTTCGGGGAAGGAATTTAAGAAGTTTCCGTCCCTGATCATACAGGGTCATATTCCGGTTTATGTTGAAACGAAGAAGTTCCTGTAAATTTTGTGAGGACGAAGATCCGCCGAATTCATTTTCACTTACATTAAACCGGGATAATTCCTCTAAGGGAATATATATTCTTCCCTTTTTATAATCAATAGATAAATCCTGATAAAAGTTGGTTAATTGCAGCCCGGTACAAATGTTATCCGAGTAGAGCATTGCTTCCTCTTCCCTGATTCCGTGTAACTGGAGAATCAACCTTCCAACCGTATTCGCTGATCGCCTGCAGTAGGACTCGACCTCACTGAATGTATTATACCGGTTTGTGTCTACATCCTGTCTGAAGGCGCTCAACAAATCAAAAAAGAGGCCCGGAGTCAAATCGTATTCATTAATAGTGTTTTTGAGCGCCTGGTCGAAATGAGTAAGAAATGTATTGTTTAATGTATCCGAGAATCTATCTTTGAATTCATTCAGCCTGCTTATACGCTCGTGAGGAGAAAAATCACCTTCGTCCGCAATATCGTCGGCTGTCCTTGCAAACCAGTAAATGATAGCGATGTGTTTTTGTAAATCTTTTGGAAGAAGGAAAGAAACTACGGGAAAATTCTCGTAATGAGACTTTACGAATTCGAGGGAAAGACTGTAGGCTGCATCATTATCCATGATGCTTCCCAAAATAAGATGGTGCCCGGAGCAGGACTCGAACCTGTACGCCGTTGCCGGCACTAGACCCTGAACCTAGCGCGTCTACCAATTCCGCCATCCGGGCATTAAAATCACCAACTTGATTCCCCTGTATTACCGCGATTTGTTCGTGGAGTACCACCGTGAATCGAACAATTTGCCGGTAGTTTTGAGGTAACGGCAAGATCTACAATCTTAACCGGACATCCTTCATTTGCCAGCACATATTCCCCCTGATCCAAAGCATCTTTGCAAAACTCATAACTTCCTACACCTGAAGGAAGTTCAAAATATTTTAATGGCAGCTTGATCTGGGCATAGGCTTCAGCCATAAACTTCGCCCAAATGGGCATTGCAGCTCGTGCTCCCTGACCGTACCAACCATTAAACTTGACTCTTCTGTCATCAAATCCAACCCATACAGTTCCTACTAACTGTGGAGTAAACCCTACGAACCAGGCATCAGCATAATCCTGAGTTGTTCCGGTCTTCCCGGCAGCAGGTCTGTGGAAATATCTCCTGACTCCCGCACCTGTCCCATAACTAAGGACGTCTTGCATCATATTTGTTACAATTGCGGATGTTTGAGGGGATATTGCTTCCCTGAATTCCGGATTAAATTCGTCAAGCAAGATACCATTTTTATCTTCAATTCGCAATATAGAAATTGGTTTTACATATATCCCATCGTTCGCTAAGGTGGAATATGCTGCTGCCAATTCAAGAGGAACCACTTCAGATGTACCAAGAGCAATAGAAGGGTAAGGACTTAATGCGGTATTAATCCCCATCCTTTTGGCGTATTTAACTACCTGGTTTGGTGGCGCAATTTCAGAGATTGTTAATCTTCCCGCGATAACGTTCACCGATTTCGCTAATCCTTCCCGTAATGTCATATACCCGCCATATTCAAAGTCACTGTTATCAGGCGACCAGCCTTCGTAATCAAATTTCTGGTTAAGTAACGGATAAGAGGGGTAGTATCCATTATCAACAGCTACGGCATATACCAGTGGCTTAAACGACGAACCAGGCTGCCTTCTGATCTGTGTGACGTGATTCAGACCGTAAGCAAATTCCTGATTTTGTCCGCCCACCATAACTCTTATATGACCGTTTTTAGGGTCAATTATCACAAAACCCGCCTGAATAGTACTCTCAATTGCCCTGATACTCTCCACATAACTGGGATCATTTTTCAATTTGTAATAATAATTGTTCTTTTCGGCTACCCCGGTTATAGCCTTGTATTCAGGTGAAGTCTTTATGTTTTTATCAACAAGCGCGTTTAATATGCTTTTATTTCTGTCCCAGTTCCAGTTCTTATTAAAAATTCCCTGGTACTCAAGAAGATGATCAGCCACCACTTTATTCGCTATTCTTTGCATTCTAAGATCAATTGTAGTGTAGATACTGAGTCCATCACGATATAAGTCATACCCATAGCGTTCACGCATATCTTCCATTTGCTGCCGGATATGCTCCATAAAGTGAGGCGCGTCGTTTTTCAGTCTGACTTTTTGCCCTCTTGCCAGTACAATGCGTTCCTGTTTTGCTCTATTAAAAGTTGCTTCATTTATATATTCCATATCATACAGGTTTTTTAGAACAACATTGCGCCTGCGGAACGCATTCTCCATCCTTCTCTCCGGATCGTAAACAACGGATGATTTCAGGAGGGCAATTAATAGGGCTCCCTCAGTCAAGGACAGATCTTTTGCTTTTTTATCAAAGTATATTTTAGAAGCAGTTTCAATTCCATAAGCGCTTTTTCCAAAGTAGGAAATGTTCAGGTAGAGCTCCAGAATTTCCTTCTTAGTATAATTTTTTTCGATCTGAACTGCGGTAATCCATTCCCTTACTTTACGGATCACTTTACCAAAATCGGATTCATTCTTCTCTTTGAGGTTATAAAGGTTTCGCGCTAACTGCTGTGTTATTGTACTAGCCCCTTCTTTTGAGAATGTAAGAACATTTTTTATCATCGCTTTGATGAACCTGTCCATATCGACGCCCCAGTGAGAATAAAACTTCCGGTCTTCTGTGGCGATCAGCGCATTGATAAGGTGCGCGGGAACGCTGTCAATGTCAGTTTCAATCCGGTTCTCAATGAAAAATTGACCAAGTAATTCACCATCAATACTATAGACCTTACTGGCGAGGTAGGGAACAGGATTTTCAAGTTCTTCCAGAGACGGCAGCCCGGAAACGATATATATTCCGAATCCAATAAATATAAGCAACAAAAAAGTTGAAATAGCTATTTTCAGTTTTCTGTTTTTTGAACTGTTTTTATTTTGTTGTGTCTGCATCCGTAGTTAAGCTAAAATCAATAAATTCAAAATGTCCGTCTCGATATCTTCCGAGACAAGGCATCTTGAGCCAAGTGCCGAGATTAATGTAATAACCGTTATTGTATTCTTCATAGGCCCGTTTATGTGTATGTCCCATTATAATATAGTCTTTCCCCTTATCTATCAGGCCCTTTGAAAAATCAAAGAGTTTATCCCTTGGGTCTTTTTCGTATTTAACGGTGCTTTCTCTGCTCTTCTTGCTGGAACCTGAAGCAAACCAGATACCAAAATCTGGATGGAGCAGTGAATATAGGAATTGAATCTTTTTATTACGAAGAATCTTTTTCAGTATGTTATAAAGATAGTCGTCTTTTATCAACCCGTCGCCGTGGGAAATAAAAAAATCCTTACCGTCCAGAGTACGTTCGATACTATCTTCATGCATCCTGACTTGCAGAACGTCCTCAAAAAAGTCTCTGTGCATAAAATCGTGATTCCCAATAACGTAGTGGACAGGTATTCCACTGCTCGTTATCTCGTGCAGCGCGGAGAGGGTTCTGAAATACCCCTTCTGGTACACTCTTTTATACTCAAACCAGTAGTCAAATAGATCGCCGACTATAAACAACTCTTTAGCGTCTTCACGAATTGATCGAAGGGCTTCGATCAGAAGGCTTTCCTTTTTCCATTCTTTATCACGGTTTTCGAGTCCTAAATGAACATCGGATAAAAAGTAATAACTATTTCTCATTCAACCAATCCGAATGCTTCTCACTAAATCGCATGAAACTGGTATATAACTTTCAATTTCAAAATATATAAAAATTAATTTACACAAAATCGTAACTATTTATCTGTAATAAAGTTTATCATAATTAATTTACCGAATGCTGATGAATCAATTTCGATTCGCGCATGCTTAAAAATTAATAAGATTTTTGAGTTTTTCTTCAAACCTCTTAACAGGCGAGAAACTTTCTTCAAGTTTCACAGAAAATGGGACAGGTGTGTCCAGTGCGCCTTCTCTGAAAATTGGAGCGTCAAGGTACTCGAAACAATTTTCGGCGATCCAACTGCAAATTTCACCGCCGATTCCGCCTGTGAGACAGTCTTCCTGAAGGAATATCACCTTTCCTGTTTTACGTACGGAATTAAAGATAGCTTCCTTATCAAAAGGCAATAGTGTTCGCAAGTCTAAAATCTCAATCGAGGCATCCTGAATCTTCTTAACTGCTTTAAAGGCCCACTGTACCCCCATTCCGTAAGTTATTATACTAACATCAATCCCCTCTTTTGCCAGAAGCGCTTTACCGATTTCGACTGTATAATACTCATCGGGAATCGCTTCCGAAATAGAACGGTATAGCGCTTTATGTTCAAAGAACAGTATGGGATTCGGGTCTTCAATTGCTGAGAGCAATAATCCCTTAGCATCGTAGCAGTTTGAGGGGAAGACAACTTTAAGCCCGGGAGTATGAGTGAACCATGCCTCAGTGGACTGAGAGTGAAAAGGTCCGGCACCAACCCCTCCGCCTGTTGGCATCCTGATCACCACATCAGCATTCTGCCCCCACCTGTAATGAATCTTTGCGAGGTTATTTACAATTTGATTAAATCCCATTGTTACAAAATCAGCAAACTGCATTTCGACAACAGATTTTCCTCCCTTCACAGAAAAACCGAGTGCTGCGCCAATTATTGCCGATTCACAAAGTGGAGTATTTCTTACTCTGGCTTCACCAAATTCTTTAAGAAAACCATCCGTAATTTTAAAGGCGCCCCCATATTCACCAATATCCTGGCCCATAATTATGAGCTCTGGGTATTTTTTCATTGCCAGGAAGAGCCCCTCTGAGATGGCATTAATGAATCTTTTCTCCGTTCGGGTTTCAGACTCAGGATATATATGTGAAGGAGAATGAGGAGAATAAACGTCTTCGAGTTCTTCACGTAATGAAGGTATAATTTCCGGTTCGTTCTCCGCATCGTTCCACGCTGATTCAATTTTATTTTTTAGCTCTTCCCTCTTCTGAGCGGCATAGTCAGCCGTTATGAATCCAGATTCCAACAGGAATTGTTCGAAATTTTCGATAGGGTCTTTTTTCTTCCATTCATCCATTAAAGGTTTAGGAATATATTTCGTACCCGATGCCTCTTCATGTCCTCTCATCCTGAAGGTAACAGCTTCAATTAAAACCGGATGCGGATTTTTCCGTATAGCCTTTGAAATTCTTTTAATGGTGTCATAAACTTCAAGTATATTATTGCCGTCAATTTTAACTGACTTCATACCAAATGCTTTGCCACGATCGATCAGGTCTGCAACCCTGTACTGTTGGCGGGTGGGTGTTGATAATCCATATCCGTTGTTTTCAATGATGAAGATCACCGGTAAATCCCAAACTGCGGCAACATTCAGAGACTCATAAAAATCCCCCTGGCTGGTTCCTCCATCGCCGCTGAATACGATTGTAACTTTTTTCTCCTGATTTATCTTGCTCCACAGCGCTATTCCGTCTGCCACCGCCAACTGGGGCCCCAGATGTGAGATCATCCCAACAATGTGATGTTCCTTCGTGCCAAAATGAAATGAACGGTCCCGTCCCTTTGTAAAACCCGCCTTCTTTCCCTGGAATTGACAAAACAACTGTTTAAGGTCTACATTTCTCACTGTAAATACACCAAGGTTCCTGATAAGAGGAAGAATGTATTCATCGGATTCGAGGGCGGATGCCGCACCGATTGAGATAGCCTCCTGTCCGATACCGGAAAACCACTTCGAAATCTTATTCTGCCTGAGAAGATTAATCATTTTTTCCTCGATTAACCTCGGCAAAAGAACAGAATCATATAACTGTATTAATATCTCTTTTCCGTAAAGATATTTTTTGAAATCCATAAATGATATAAAAGTTTAAGAATTTATGATAAGGTTGTATGATAAGATGAGTATCGTCGAAATTATCAGAATGCTGAATCCAATCGAAGTCCGGCCGGACAATGCTTTCGTACCCCAAATCCTGGAAATTGCCATCTTAGAAAGCGTATTCGCCAGCAGCGCAAATAAAATAGAATTGGCGGCTACGATATTAGAAATTTCATCTCCTTTAAGTTGAGCAATTGATATCGTGATAGCATCAATATTAGTCACACCTGCAAATATACTAATTAAATAGCTGCCAGCCGAACCCAAATAAATTTGGGAAAATTTTGTCGCGAAAAGGATTATCGTAAAAACAGCACCGAATATAAGCGCGGATTTCAGTTCAAATGGATTTTGCAGAGACGGAGTGACAGTTTCGGTCCGCGGGGTTTTGGATCTGTTTATCAGAACGATGAATAAACCGATTGCGAATAAGAGGCTTAGTTCCGGTAATAATAAAGTGAACAGCCCTATATCTAGTGCGGAAAGAATAATCAGCACCTTTGGGTACATGAATAAAGAAGCGAGAATGATCCCGTTTCCCAGATCCAGAGAAAGAACGTCCGTTTCCTTACTCTTTTTCGAGAATGTATACGCCAGTGCGGTGCTTGAGACAATTCCGCCGAATACAGCCGTATAATTGATGCCTTTCTTATACCCGATGAACTTTGTCAATGCATACCCGATAAAAGAAATGGCCGCGACAAAGATCACGATTAGCCATAATATCCTTGGATTGAGAATATTTAGAGGATCGATAGTTCTGGATGGAAGGAGCGGGAGAATGATTACCGAGATAAATGCCAGTTTCAGGACTGCATAAATTTCTTTTTCTTCCACAAGACTGGCGAACTTATGAAGCTGTACCTTAAATGAAAGGAACATGGCGACAAGTACAGCTACTATGCCTGCAGTGTAGAGGAAATTCCAGTAAACCAGGGCTGAAAGGAGAAAAACAAGCATGGCCGCGATTTCTGTTGTTATACCGATATGGCCCTTTGCAGAAGAATGAAAATATGAAATCCAAACAAGCATTGCAAAAGAAATGAATAGCAAAGGGAAAGCATATGAAATAACATACTCCGATAAAAATGCGGACAGGAATCCAAGGATAGCAATTAAGGGAAAGGTTCTAATCCCGGCAAATATTTTCTCTGACTGGTGCTTAGCGTGTTCACGTTCAAGTCCGAAAAGAAGTCCGATAAATATAGCTACGATAAGTTTCTGAACAAGAAGAACAAGAACCTCATAAGAGATCGGATTTCTGAATCCGTCAAAAATATTTGGAAAAGCCTCTGGCATAAAGACTAACTAACTTTCATTCTTAATGACTTTGGTTACAGTTGCAACTATGCCTGCCAGGTCACTGAGGTTTGTGGGAATTATCATTGAATTATTCGTCTTCGCGAGGCGCCCGAATTCGTTAATATATTGTTCGGCAATCCTTAAATTCACGGCGTTCATTCCTCCCTGTGAATTGATGGCGCTGGCAATCTCGCGGATTCCTTTCGCGGTTGCATTTGCGACTTTTTCAATTTCCTGTGCCTTACCTTCTGCTTCATTAATCCGTTTTTGCTTTTCGCCTTCTGAGCGGGCGATCAGTTCCTGCTTATCACCTTCTGCCCTGTTTATCTTGGCTTGTTTGTCTCCTTCGGATTCCGCGATGAGTGCTCTTTTTTCTCTTTCAGCACGCATCTGTTTTTCCATAGCATCCTTTATACTCTGCGGAGGTATGATATTCTTGACTTCATACCTTGTTACTTTAACGCCCCATGGTTCTGACGCTTTATCCACCGCCTCGACTATTGAACTGTTTATGGTTTCGCGTTCTTCAAATGTTTTATCAAGTTCCAGTTTTCCGATCACACTTCTCATAGTCGTTTGCGCCAGCTGCATTGATGCAAAAACGTAATTATTAATCCCATAAGATGCCTTGACCGGATCAACCACCTGGAGATACAATATACCGTCAACTTCAACCGAGATATTATCCCTTGTAATGCAGATTTGTGAAGGCACATCTATGGCTTGTTCTTTGAGGGTATGCTTGTAAGAGATTCGATCCATGAATGGAACAAGAACATGAAATCCCGCCTCCAGCGTAGTGCTGTATTTACCCAGCCTCTCGATTATATAGGCGGATCTTTGAGGAACCACCCTGATATTTTTCAAAAGGATGATGAAAACAAAAATTATTAGTCCGATAAGAATAATTGCCTGGGATTCCATAAATTCCTCAATTAAAAATTATATTCATTTCAAATTTACGTGTAATTTGATCAGGATAAAATAATATCTAAAGAAATTTTCTTCGAAAAATAATCTTCCTGATGAATCCCCAGATTACCTGCCTGTTATTTATTTTACTGGTTTCTTCGCCATAAAGAGCCGGGATCGGCAGCTCACCCAAATTCAGGTTTAATCTCCCTGCCTTAATAAGCATTTCGCTTTCCGCTATATAATCATCAGACTCTGGAAGGATTTGCCTCAGGATATCGTTCCTGAATGCCCTGTACCCTGACTGACTGTCTTTTATTCTCTTCCCTGACTTACGAGATATTATTAAGGAGGTGATAATATTACTTAGTACTCTTTCAAATGGCATCTCAGCAAAAGTGAAATTTCTCGTCCCGATCACAACCTGGTGAAGATTTAACAGGTTTACTAGGTCGGGTACAATTTCTGGAGGATGCTGGAGATCAGCATCAAGGGTTATTGTGGCTGAAAAACCTGATTCTAGACTCTTCAGCATTCCGGTTCTCAGGGCCGCCCCTTTCCCCCGGTTTTCGGAATGAGAAAGCAGAAAAATTCGACTATCGTTACGGGGAATAACTTCCGCGGATCCGTCAGATGAGCCGTCATCAATAAAGATAATTCCTGCGATATTTGCGGGAATACGGCTAAAAAGCAAGGGGAGGAAACGCCGCTCGTTATAAAAAGGGATGACGAGAGCTGTATTACTTTCTGAAAAGTGATTCAATTTTGGAGATGAATTTAAATTCTTTTGCGGGACGGTATATCGCTTCCAGGTTTTTTCTTAACGTGTCTTTAGAAATTCCGCGAGTAAGCACTCCGTTATCGGCTATTGAGATGCTTCCGGTTTCTTCGGATACAATTATACTTAAAACATCCGCCTGCTCCGATATTCCCAACCCTGCCCTGTGCCTCATGCCGAGAGATTCTCCGTTTACGGAAGATATCGCGGAAAAAGGCATAGTTGCTCCCGCCGACTCAATTATATCATTCTTTATAACCACCGCGCCATCGTGCAGAGCTGACCTTGGGTAAAAAATCGACCTGATTAGTTCTTTGGATAATTGCGCGTTAAGAAGTTTACCGGTCTCGCTGTGTCCCCTAATCCCTGATGATTTAATGACCACAATCAGCGCTCCATGCTGCAATTGAGAAAGTTCATATACCGCGTCGGCGATAATGTTAACGTTTTCCATAACAAATGATTTAAGGTGAAATTTAAGGAACGGTGCGCGGGCAACAATGACCAGAAGCCGTCTGATTTCCGGCTGAAATAAAATGATAAAGGTGATGATCCATATATCGGTTATGAACTTAAGAAGCCATCCGACTGCTTTCAACTGAAGGATCTGAGCGCTGAATGAAAGCAGGAAAATAATCAATAACCCGAGGAATATCTGTGAAGCAATAGTTCCTTTAAGAACAGAGTAGATCTTATAGAAAATGTACGCCACAATGAGGACATCAACGAGGTCCAGAAATGTGAAAGTTATAAAGCCTATCTTAAAAAGTTCAAACATTTAATTGATCATCATTCCGCTGAATAATTTTTTAAGTTCTCGCGCATTTCCCGCGTTGTGTGTTCTTATAATATGTGCGCCTTTCATAAGAGAAACAGCTTCCGCGATAACAGAACCAGTGTCTCGCTGGTTAATCTCGTTTCCCGTCAATTTGCCTAAAAAGGATTTTCTTGAAAGACCCACAAGAATCGGGACTCCAAGACTTTTAAATGAGGATAATCCTTTAATTAAATTAATATTATCCTCAAACCGTTTTCCAAAACCAATGCCCGGATCAATAATAATATCAGAAATTCCCATCTCCCTTGCGATCGTAAGCCTTGAATTCAGGAAATCATAAACCTCTGCGATCACATCATTATATTCCGGAGATAGCTGCATGTTCTGAGGGGTCCCCTTCATATGCATTATTATGTAGGGGCAACCTCTCTGCGCGACTAATTCTAACATTTCGGAGTCAAAAAGCCCCCCGCTTATATCATTAATTATCGCTGCACCTGCATCAAGCGCGGCTTCTGCGACCACGCTTTTTGTTGTATCGACTGATACTATCGTACCGGGGAATTCCGCAGTAATTTTTGAGATTAGGGGAACAATCCGTCGGAGTTCCTCCTCCGCGGAAACCGGTTCAGAACCGGGACGGCTGGATTCACCGCCAATATCAATTATATCCACAGCCGACTCGATAAACGAAACTGCATGCTGAAACGCAATTTCTGATTTGAGATATTTCCCACCATCCGAAAAAGAATCAGGTGTTACATTCAATATGCCCATAATTACCGGCGGTCTGAGATTCTTCCCCGATGCAGAAACGGAGATATTCATTGACCGGTAATCAATAAAATTTACATAAGCTGATTCGATTACCTCAGTAACTCCGGCCTCATTGCTATTGATTCTGGACGGGGAAAAACAACTTTGAATAATGACCCGGTAATCCGGACCGCTTGGTATTTTTACTATTATCTCGTTTTCAGAAAAGAGTTTGCTGATTAACCCGACTTCGTGTTCCTTAACCTCTCTCAGGTCAAAGATAAGTCCGGAATAAGGTTTCAGTAAATTTGTTTTTCCCCTAAGATAATCTAGGGAAAATAAATCCGGTTCCCAGACTTGTGCGATCATTACGTGTTAATATCTTCTCTTTTCGTAAGCTATTTTCCCTTTTATAATTGTCATTTCAACTTCATAATCATCATTAAGCACTATGAGGTCAGCATCCTTACCCGCGGCCAATATGCCCTTTCTGTTTTCAATATTCAGCACTTTAGCTCCATTAAGTGAGGCCATTCTGAAAGCATCAGTTTCTTTTGCGTTTGCAGTCTGTATCATATTTTTTACAGCTTTGTTCAGAGTTAAGGTACTGCCAGCGAGTGTTCCGTCTGCGAGATAAGCCTTCTGCTCTTTCATAAACACCTTCTGATCCGCAAATTCATATTCACCTTCATGCATACCTCCAGCCCTTATAGAGTCAGTAATCAGGATTATCCCGTTAGCTCCCTTTAATTTCAGCAGTAATTCCATAACGGCGGGATGCACATGGAGAGTATCTGCTATTAACTCTATTTTTAGCTCATTACGTAACAGAGAGCCCAGAATTACCCCGGGATTTCTATGGTGGAAGGGCCGCATCGCATTAAAAATATGCGTTACATGTGCCGCCCCGTTATCAATAGCAAGCTCAATTTCATCGTAGGTGGCCATAGAGTGGCCAATTGAAAGAACAACACCCTTTCTGGCTGCTGCTCTCATAACGTCAATAGATCCCGGTAATTCCGGAGCTATTGTCATTATCCTGATTTTGCCGCGTGACGCTTCCCATAGCATATCCCATCCTTCGACTGTGGGTTTCCAGAGGTAATCTTCATTCATTGCGCCTTTTAGTGCAGGATTCAGGAACGGACCTTCCATATGAATTCCGTATACATTCGAGTCCGGATGTGCGTCAATGAAATCTGCGACACGCTTAAGGTCTGCCAGCAATTCTTCTTGTGGCTTAGCAAATAGAGAAGCAAGAAGCGTAGTAGAACCGTTACGAACGAAGTATTCCGATGCCCTTGCTATGCTCTCCGGATTTTCATCAGCAAAACCGAAGCCACCTCCTCCGTGAACCAGTAAGTCGACAAAACCGGGAGAAACAGTTCTTCCGCTAACGTCAATTAACCTGCAGCCGTCAGGAATAGATACATCACTTATTTTTCCGAGTTCGGAAATCATTCCGTCTTCAATAACAATAGTTCCGTTTTTTACGACTCTGAAAGGGGTTACAATTTTACCGCCGATTAAAGCCAGTTTCATTTTATAATATCCTTATGTTAATTCTGATTAATTATATTCATTAATTCTATGGCGGATGCCGTTATATTATCCGCCTTAAAAACAGCATTACCTGCGACAAATACGTCACATCCGGCATCGCTGCACTGCCGGATAGTATCCCTGTCAATTCCCCCGTCAACTTCTATCTGAAAATTTAAGCCATCCCTGTTTCGCACTTCCGCAAGCTGAGCTATTTTCCTGAGCGAAGTATTGATGAATTTCTGTCCGCCGAAGCCCGGATTTACCGACATGACGAGAACAAGATCAACATATTCCAGAATATTTTCCAGCGTACTAACCGGTGTGGAAGGGTTAATCGATACTCCTGCCTGCCTCCCTGTTTCTTTAATGCTCGTAATGGTTCGGTGTAAATGATTGACCGTCTCCTGATGAACTGTTATTGTATCAGAGCCTGCATCAGCAAATGCACGAATATACTTATCCGGCTCGGAGATCATCAGATGAACATCAAGATGCAGACTGGTGATCCTCTTCAGCGCGGCAACTACAAGCGGGCCAAAAGTAATGTTCGGAACAAAATGCCCGTCCATTACATCGCAGTGGAGCCATTCACAGCCTGCCAGTTCAATAGCCCTTACTGACTGCTGCAGATTGGAAAAATCGGCTGATAAAATTGATGGGGCAAGAAGTTTTTTCATCTTACCATCTTTCACTTTCTTCTTTTATGTCAACCAGTTTAGTGACAAAGAGATCAACAAAATCACCCTCGCTGGCTTTCATCCCCGCCGTTGGATAATGGTCTATTATGGTATTTGGGAGCAACTGGAATGAAGGCTGATAGTTTATTTTGCCGACACGGAGTTTTAAAGCTGCTAAAATTGTTTCAGCTTCGGTAAGTGATTTACCGATCAGATCAGGAATAGTAAGTGTTCCTTTTTCCGCTCCGCTGCTCACTGTTACATTTACTGTTTGTCCCTTTCTCAGTTCAGTGTTAGAGACAAATTCCTGTGAGATAATGATATCTTTAGGAGTTTGGGAAGGAGCAAAAATGGTGTCTCCAAGTTTTAGTCCCACCCTTTCAAGAGCGAATTTTGCATCCACTACAGACTTACCTTTAAGATCCGGAACCCTTGCTTTTGGGCTGCCCCCGTTAACTACAAGGTAGACCCTTCTCCCCTCTTTTACGATGTCTCCCGCCTGGGGTTTTTGGATTACTATGTACCCTGTTTTCAGCCTCGAATCGAAAGTAGTATCACCTATTAAACCTTCGAGATCATTCTCTTCCAGTATTTGCATAGCCTGCATCTGGTTCATGCCTGTTACTTTCGGAACTTGAACCTCCGGTGCTGCAACATACCAGGGCATTATCAGGTAGTTCAGCATAACAGAAAAGAGGAATAATATGACAGTTATGATTAAAAACTTTTGAAGTTGTCGTCTGGTAACATTGAATTTCATATTTTCTAATATACTAAATTCACTGCTTCTTTAACAAAAAATTTAATTATCTTACATAAGAACTTATCATATTTTATGCACCCGGATCAACATTTTTATTAATCCACGATTATGCACCTGAACTATTTGTTCCTTACCCGGATTTCGGAAGAAATGCAGAGTTTGCTTACAGGCAAAACGATTGTGGGTTTTCATACGCAGGAAAAAAACAAATTGTTAATGTCGATTGAGGAAGCAGGCGAACCTCTGTTTTTTGAATTTTCCACCGATCCTTCTTTTATTTACCTTACCCAGAGAAAGTCATTCAGGAAAGCTTCCAGGAATTATAAGGACTTTTTCACTGATTATTTCCCTTTAAAAATTTTGGATGTCAGGATAGCGAGAGGCGACCGGGTAATAAAAATTACCACAGAGAGACTTTTTATATATTTCCTGGTGAGGGGGCGTTTTACAAATATCTTTTTTACAACTACTGACAGGCTCCTTGGAACATTTAAGGATCTAAAAGAAGAGCGTGCAGTCCGGGTATTCGCGGATATTAATTCCTACATATTTCAGAAAGCAAAAGAAACCGTGCTTTCACCTGCTAAGGATGCCTATACCAGCGCGGATGAACTGAAATCCGAGTTCCCATTTTTCTCAAAAGACCTCATCGAATTTTCCCCTTATTTGGCTTCTTCAGATCAAAAAATCGGACGAGATTCCATAGAAAAAACTATCGCGGATTTTCTGCACTCGGATTTTTCGATTATTGAAACCAATGATAAAGTCCATCGCATCCTGCCAGAAAACTGGAAGACTGACGGAACTCTGCTTCACTCCGGACTCTCCGCGCTTGAGGCTGTCAGTATTCTGATAAAATTTCATTTCTCAAACGAGACTCAGTCTGACCTTAGGCAAACCATCATTGCTTATCTGGAAAGAGAACTCTCAAGGACAGAAAAATCGTTGAAAGCAGTTGAAGAGCGGTTAACATCAGGAAGTAAAGCAGATGTTTATCGTAAAACAGGTTCTCTCCTGCTTGGAAATTATCATTTAATGACGAAAGGGATGAAAGAAATCGATCTTTTTGATGAACAAGGGAATAAATGCACGGTCAATTTAAACCCTATCTATTCTCCAAAAGAAAATATTAATGATTACTTTGAGAGAGCAAGGGATGAAGAATCTGCTTTTGAGAAAAATAAAGAATTAGTTGCGAACTACAGGATAAAAAAGGAGAAAATCGTGGAGTTGCTGACTGAATCTGAGAGCTTGACAGACCACTCGAAACTGGAATTATTAGCAAAGAAACTAAACATTAAGATGGAAAAGAAGCCCTCTGGGAATAATGCACCGGATGTTAAGTTCCGGGAATATTTAATTGATGAAAAATACAGGTTATATGTAGGCAAAGACAGCATCAACAATGATGTGCTGACCTTACACTTTGCCAAAAAAGAAGACCTATGGTTTCACGCCCGAAGCGTACCCGGATCGCACGTTGTGCTCAGGGTGGATGGGGATTATAAAGAAATCCCGAAGAGTGTTATTAAAACTGCCGCCGCCGTTGCAGCATTCTATTCCAAAGCTAAAACAGCGGGATTATCTCCTGTTGCTTTCACACAAAAGAAGTACGTAGTAAAACGGAAAGGATATGAACCGGGAAAAGTAGCATTACTGAAAGAGTCTGTGATAATAGTTCGGCCGGAGATCCCGGCGAATTGTAAACCAATAAACGACAACCTAATCTAAAAATAATTTCAAAGAAAGTTTCTATGAGATTAATCATCCAACCCAATTACGCCCTTGTTTCAAAGTGGGCAGCAAATTATGTAGCTAATACAATTAATGAATTTAAACCAGCGAAAAACAACAGGTTTGTGCTTGGACTGCCGACAGGTTCATCCCCTCTTGGTCTGTACAAAGAACTTATTAAGTTGAATAAGGAAGGGAAAGTATCATTCAAATACGTCACAACCTTCAATATGGATGAGTATGTCAACCTTCCGGAAAGTCATCCTCAGAGTTACCATTACTTTATGTATGATAATTTCTTTAACCACATAAACATTGATAAAAAGTATATCAACATCCTCAACGGAAACGCAAAGTACCTGAACACCGAATGCGAAAACTACGAGAAAAAAATAAAAAAAGCCGGTGGAATTGATCTCTTCCTTGGCGGTATCGGTCCGGACGGCCATATAGCATTTAACGAGCCGGGTTCCTCCCTTGGGTCACTGACAAGAGTTAAGACTCTTACAATGGATACTATAATTGCAAATTCAAGATTCTTCGATAATGATATTTCAAAAGTCCCGAGAACAGCACTGACCGTAGGAGTTAAAACGGTGCTTGACGCACGTGAAATTCTGATCATTATTAATGGTCATTCAAAAGCTAGAGCGCTGGCGAAGGTAGTGGAAGAAGGCGTAAACCATATGTGGACGGTTTCAGCGCTGCAACTCCATCCCAAAAGCATGATAGTCTGCGATGATGCCTCCACTGTCGAATTAAAAGTCGGAACGGTAAACTATTTTAAAGATATCGAATCGCCGAACCTAGATCCTGCAACACAGATATAGGCAATTTTGAGTAGTTTTGAAAATAAATAAAAAACAGATATATTAAAGTTTAAATATTTTAGATTCAGAATTTTCTCTGCACCCGTAGCTCAATTGGATAGAGCGTTTGACTACGGATCAAAAGGTTGAGGGTTCGACTCCTTCCGGGTGTACATAAAACCGCATTTTCAGGCTGAAATTGCGGTTTTTTTTGTTTACCTCTTACAGAACATAAGACATCCCCTTTTTAAGTTTTTTTTGGCTGGTCTCTGCTAATTTAATATTTTTACATTATGATTTTAAATACATTCTTATTCCAGTAGCACCGCTGATTAATGCTTACTAAGGAAGAAATAGAATTCTACTTCAATGCTGCCTTTCACGAAGCGGAAAAAGCATTCGAGAAAGGCGAGGTGCCGGTAGGATCAGTAATTGTGAAAGACAAAAAAATAATTGGCAGAGGCTACAACCGTACCGGGGTCCTTCACGATCCCACAGCACACGCGGAAATCATCGCCATATCAGCGGCGGCTGGTACTGTCCAGTCTGATGTTTTATCTGACTGTGATCTTTTTTGCACATTGGAACCATGCATAATGTGCGTCGGTGCAGCTCTAAACGCGCACATTTCAAATATCTATTTCTCCGCGCATGACCCTAAATTCGGCGCTTGCGGCTCACTTTACAACCTCGCGGAACAAAAGAAGTATAATCACTCAATCAGGTTGTATTCAGGTTATCAGGAAGAAAGAAGTATTCTCCTGTTGAAATCTTTTTTTAATTCTAAAAGACTAAAAAGCACAACTAATTAAATAACAGAGTTTAAAAATGTATATAATTATTTTTGGTGCACCGGGCGTTGGTAAAGGCACTCAGGCAAAAATCCTCACTTCAAGACTTGATATTCCTCATGTATCTACCGGGGATATTCTTCGTGATGCCGCAGCAAGAAAAACTGAACTTGGATTGAAAGCAAAAGCTATTATGGATGCAGGTGAATTGGTGCCGGATGATGTTATGATAGGGATCATACGGGATACACTGAACCAGGAAAGATGTGCAAAAGGCTTTATACTCGACGGGTTCCCCAGAAATATTAATCAGGCCGCGGTTATTGATAAACTTTTCACGGAACTTAGGATTGAAAAGATTGTAATTCTGGCACTGGAAGCAGACGATGAAGAAATTGTAAGCAGACTCACAAACCGTCGGGCGTGCAAGGAATGCGGTCAGATCTTCAGCATCAGGGAGATTGAAGAGATCAGCAACTGCCCAAACTGTAATGCTACCGGTAGTTTCTATCAGAGAAATGATGATAAAGAAGATGTTATCCGAAGAAGACTCGCCATTTTCCACTCTTCAACCAAACCCGTATTGGATTATTTTGAGGGTAAGAGAGTGATTCTGCACATTGATGGTCTTAAACCGGTGGATGCAGTGAGCGAGCAGATCCTTGAAAAATTAAATAACCTGAATTTTTGAAATCAGGTGAGGTCTTAACTAATAGCTTTCAGTTTACCTTCTTCAAGTAAAAAAATCTTACCGCGAAGATTTTTTGCAAACTCAAAATTATTTGTCGCGATTAGCATAGCAATCCCCTGTTTATTTACTTTTTGTAAATACTGCACAATTTGTTCACTGCTGTGAGGTTCAAGTTCATCCGCAGGAGAATCTGCAAGCAGAAGTTCGGGCTGATTAATACCGACGATAGCGAGGGCTAATTTTTTCTTTTCAAAATTTGACAATGATGCAATTTCCTTGGCTGCTGATTCATTCAACCCTGTTTCGATAAGAATGGCCAGTTTTTTCCCCGATTTATCTTTTTTGACAAAGCTGTTAAGTGATAAATAAAACTCAATATTTTCTTCAACAGTCCTATCATGAAAAAGTATACCTGTTTTTGGAAGATAGGCTATACTTCTGCCAAGTGATAAATTTTTCTTCAACTTCAGGTCTGAAACTGCCACACCTTTAAAAATGACATCACCTGTAAGCGGTGCTGCAGTTCCGTAGATAATTTCAAGCAATAATGTTTTTCCTGCGCCTGACTTACCAACCAGAATAACGATTTCACCGCTCCCTACACTAAGAGAAATATTTTCAAGTACGGTCTTCCCTTCTTCTGAAGAATAATACAGTTTATTAATTGCCAATAAGCTCATAGTGGTTTCCTGATAATAAAGAATACTCTTTCATCTGAATCCTTCCCTTTTTTGTAGGTGAAGGCTTTGTAGCATTTGAGGAGTTCAAAACCTGTTCGAATGAACAGTTCCCGATAAACCTCAAACGGATAGATCTTTTGTTTATGCTTCTCATAAAGGATTTCCCCATGTTCACTCGCAAAATAAAAATAATTATAATGAATTCTGCTTTTACGGTTATAACAGCTTTTTTGAGAGATTATTGCTTCCGGCAGATCATCATTATAAATCACGGCTTTTTCGTACTTAAGGCTGTTCTTCTCAAGGGATACATCGAAACAAAAAATCCCCCCCGGAGTAAGTACTCTGTTAATCTCCCTGAGTAAGTTAAGAAGTTTTAACTTTGACAAAACATAATTCACGGAATCAAAAGTGCAGTAAACGGCATCAAATAGCGGCCGGAACGGCAGTGATCCCATATCGCAAGCGACTGCGAGCCCTTTAGGTGAATTTACTTTCAACATTTCCGGCGAGTATTCTGTTACATAAAGTTTAGAAAACACCTTCCGGATATATGCGGACATTTGCCCGGTTCCTGCTGCAATTTCAAGTACACGGGAATTATTCTTTTTATAGTTTAGAATGTTGTCAATTATATAAGCAGACCATCCCTCATAATTAATATGAGACATCAGTTCATCGTAATAGGGTGCGAGGAGTGTATAAGGTCTAACTTGCCGCAAAAGATTTTTTTCTTGATTTGGAGACTTTTTCCGCCCATAAAAATGCACTCATCATACTCGAAGGATCGGCACAATTTTTACCTGCAATATCGAAAGCGGTTCCGTGATCCGGAGATGTCCTGATAACAGATAACCCCGACGTATAGTTAACGCCACTATTGAAATTGAGCATTTTAAAAGGAATCAATACCTGATCGTGATACATCCCTGTTACCAAATCAAATTCATTATACAAGGAATTTGCAAAAAAAGCATCCGGGACAAATGGTCCATACATATATGTTCCGAATTCCTCAATGACCGGCGAGAGAACATTTTTTTCCTCTTTTCCAATCAGGCCATTCTCCCCTGCATGAGGATTTAAGCCAAGAACAGCAACGCGCGGCTTTCTTATCAAGAAGTCGTTTTTCAACGTAGCCAGGGAATGAAGGAAAAACTTCCGAAGTTCCGGCTTAGTAATTTTCGTACTGATTTGATTCACCGGAATGTGAATTGTAAATAGATTTGCCACAAAATTATCTGAAAGGAAGAACATTGAATGAAAACGGGCTTTGTCCAGTTTTGCAAGTAGTTCGGTGTGTCCATGATACTTAAGTCCCGCCAGTTTCATAGAGGTCTTTGAAATCGGCGCAGTTACAATAGCATCGCAGATTCCCTTCCGGCATTGCTCAAATGACCTAAGAATACTCATGTACGAAATATCTCCGCCTGCCCGGCTGTCTTTACCAAATCTATTTTTTTCAATTTTCCCCGCTGGTAAATCCAGAATTATAACCGGATGGAAAGGAAGTTTTAAGCCTTCCAATTCTCTAACGACATAGTACGGGAAATCAGCACCCGCTGTTCGATATTCCTCAACAAAAATATCGTATGGAAGGTTTAAAATATAACTAAAGCGTTTATTTAGATGATAGAATCGCTGCACCGATTTTATAATGATCTCTGGACCGATACCACCAATATCACCACAGGAAACCGCAAATCTCATATATTTATCGCAGTTCGTAGTTGCCGGCACCGTTTCTATCTACAAACCTGAAGACCCTGTTCGGGGAGTGATAGTACCATATTTCACTCATTCGTCCTTCGGGTGTGGTTCCCCGTTCAATTTTTTCAGGCTCACCGAATTTTACAAAAATATTCCCGCGGTCTGTGAGTGCACCATCACCTCCGCGAAGAGTTGAAAACCTGATGTTCGCTTCATCTGCCCTGAAGTAAAATTCCGCCATTAACTCATTGTACTCAGTTAACGGAGTTGGGTCGTGTTTTTTCCAATATTCGAAGAGGGCATTCGTTTTTGCTTTTCTTACTGCTTTTCGTAGCGAATCAGATTTTTCTTCTGTTTCTAATAATTCAACTAATTTTACTGCCAGATTCTCATCCATCAGGCTTCGCGGTTTATTGAACCACTGTACACGAGCCGAAGTTTTGAAAAATGATGTATCGGTTCCAAGTGTTATCCTGATACTGGCATCGCCTTCGGGGAGAGAAAGGTTGAAATCTTTGATTAAAAGTAATGAATTTGAAGAGTCCCTGTATCCTTCAAGTAAAATTCCGGATGAATCCTGAATTACCCTAACGTTGGTACCCTTCAGTATCTCGGGTATAAATTCGATCTTCTTACCATTAGATTCAACAATCACGTTCACTTTTTGATCAGCATATTTGCGAAATGGAAGGATAAAATTTACTGAATTAGGAACGAAAGGGATATTTCTGCCGCGGCTAATCAATTGAGCGTAAATACTCTCACTATTAATGTTCTTAATATCACCAACAAGAAAAAAGGATTTTTTGAGGCTGTCCTGATTATAATAAAACCCCGGCTGTCTGAATTCTCTCAGAGAAGTAGTATTAGTTATAATCGGTTTTACATTAAATTTCCTGAAATCCAGCGGAATACGAATGAAGCCTTCCCTATAAATAATCCGGCTGATGCTTTCTGTATAAGAGTCGGTACTAATGACACTATCTTTAAAATACCTCCTAATGGATTTATCATCCTCGGATGTAATTTCAAGTTCAATTTTGTATCCTGTTTTGTATGCACCTTCATCTTTAGTGTATACAAGCAGATCATTCCGGATAGCATAAAAATAATATAAATACTTATCGGTTCCTTCAAAAAGTATCTTATGGTCAGAAAGGATAATCGTTTCCGGTACCTGAGCGGATAGAAACAAATTAATGAAAATTAAAAAAAATAAAACCTTAACTTTCATCTATCTGAGAATCATGAACTTCCTGGAACTGACTGTATTCACAGTGCCTAAAACGGCAACATATACTCCACTTGACAAATGATTTAAAGAGGACGCAGAAATAACAAAATGATTTTTACCGGAAATAAACCCCGATTGAGCGGCTTCGTAAACCTGTTGTCCAAGCGCTGAATAGATCCTGATAATAGTATTTTCCGGCTGTTTAGTGATAAAAGAAATGTTAATATCTCCCTTCGAAGGATTAGGATTTATGGAGAGTATTTCATCACGTTCCTCACTTTCATAACCGTACTCTTCCGAAGATGAAGAAATAATCCCGAAGTAATTCAGTATTCCATTCATCAGCATTTCGCGCTGCGACTTAAAACCAATAGCCTCAAATGGGAAAGCAAGGTATACAAGCTGACCGGAAACAGAGGAATTATAAAAAGAACCGGAGTAATAAATTCCTGCACCGTTCGTCTCAGAATACTTAAAGAGAAAACCGCTTCCTCCTGCAGTGTCAATGATGTCTGGGGCGTCTTCTATGTAAGGAGATCCCTGTGTTGGCAGGCCAAACTGAATATTCTGGCCAGACATAAACGAGTTGTTCATACCGAGAACATTAACAGAGTTCGCATCGTTGTGAACAAATTGTGCTTTAAGCGCCTCCATCAAGAATAAAGAATCTCTGTTAACAGAGACCTCGGAAGAAACCAAATCCCAGGCTAGTTCACTTCCTGAAATAAAAAGTTTGCCTCCGTTAATTAAATAATCCTTAATTTTTAATTGTTCAAGACTGTCAAGAGTATTAAAAGGGTGAGCATTGTCCCCTGCCATCCAAATAACAGCAGGATAATTACCCAATCGGATTGAGTCATTTGAAATGTAAGTATGGTGAGCTACATCAAAGCCAACGGGAAGAACTTCACCAAATTTGATTATAAAATCGTGAAAAGCTTTGCTCCAGTTCGCACCTACCCCAAACCTGTCAAAGCCATCTACTACGAGGACTTTTGGAAGCGTGCTGCTCAACTTTACCCCGTACACGTCAGATTGAATACTGACATTGGGGATGTAAGCGCTGTCAACGGCATACAACTTCAAATAAAGGGGAGGACTGCTTGGATACATATATCGGGCACTGGTTACGTTATGCTTGAGTACGCTTTCTCCGTCGCGCTGAATAAAGTTTACGCCATCAGAACTGTAGAATAACCTGTAACCCTTAACGTCCGAGTCTGTGGGCGGAGTCCACGAGATTATGAAATAGTTAGTTGTGTCCTTCTTGATGTAGTTGAGGACAGGCGGCCCGGGCGGAATCTGATCAAGATCAGTGATTCTGATGGGTATAAGAACGGAATCCCTGTTTCCTCGTGAGTCAATCGTGAACACCTTCACAACATAATTTCCGTTCGGATAAGAGGGGGCGTTAAAATAATTATTACTCACAACCTGGGAACTGGCAACTGAGGAGGCACCCGTTCCGTTAGTCACGTTGTATACATGTTGACTCGTGGAGGATTCGGGTTTATAATAATTAAAATTGACGTACTCATTTCGTGGAATATTATAATAGCGGTATCGGGACCCATTGTCTGGAGGATTGTAAATAATGGTCGATGAATCCGCACCCAAAATCTGGTAACCTACCTCGTAGGTTCCATTATTTTTTGAGGAACTATACGCGCCGTTTTCCTCTTCGACGTGAACTATGATATCAACTTTCCCGCCGACGGCCTGAGTCGCGAGAGGAGTACTGCTGTTGTCAACCAGAAATTTTACATACCGGATCCTTGGTTTCCAATTATCTACATAGGGAACAAACCCGCCGTCCGGACGGAGCGAATTCAATTGAGAATTAGATATACCCGCGCCAATTCTGTAATCAATCAGGTGAACATGGTCAATTGCAACACGTGAGATCATTTGTCCTTTAGTGACAGATTGTCCGACATTGACCGCAGGTCTGGTATGATAGTAAGTAAGATATTTTGTCTGTCCCCCGATCGTAGAAGCAACACGAACGTATGAGTCGTATCCTGTGCCTCCATCATCATACGCTACCACCACTGTCCCGTCAAGAACCGCAAGGACTGGGGTATTAGCAGCCGCAGGCACATCCGTACCGTTATGATAATGCCCCTCTTCACTTGTACTTCTGTACTCACCAAATGTCCCCGTTACTTCCTTTTGCGCATTCATCGGAGCAAAAGGCCATGCATACTTTACAGTATCAGATATCTGCGCTTTAAGAAGAAATGATGCAAGGAACAGGAAACTGAGGTATTTAAGCATTACTTAACTATTCATCATAGTGAGGAATTCTTTGTTATTCTTAGTACCCCTCATCTTGTCGAGAATAAATTCCATTGCCTCGACAGGTGAGAACTCGCTAAGGATCTTTCTGAGAATCCATATTTTCTGAAGTTCTTCCTCTTTAAGAAGCAGTTCTTCTTTTCTGGTTCCGGACTTATTAATATCAATCGCAGGGAATATTCTTCTATCGCTGAGATCACGGTTAAGAACCAGTTCCATATTTCCAGTACCTTTGAATTCTTCAAAGATAACATCATCCATTCTGCTACCGGTATCGATAAGTGCTGTAGCAATGATAGTCAGACTTCCGCCGTCTTCGGTACTTCTGGCGGCTCCGAAGAACCGTTTTGGTTTATGTAGTGCATTTGAATCAACACCACCGGAAAGTATTCTGCCGCTATGCGGAACCACAATGTTATGAGCGCGGGCGAGCCTGGTGATGCTATCAAGTAGAATAACAACATCTTCATTAGCCTCGACCATTCTTTTCGCTTTTTCGATAACCATATCAGCTACCTGAACGTGGCGCTCTGCAGGTTCATCAAATGTAGAACTGATGACTTCCGCCTTCACGCTACGTTCCATATCCGTTACTTCTTCAGGACGCTCGTCTATAAGAAGAATAATAAGTTTAACTTCCGGATTATTCCTGGTGATTGAATTTGCGATTTTTTGCAATAAAATTGTTTTACCACTTTTAGGTGGTGAAACGATCAATCCGCGCTGCCCTTTACCAATCGGTGCAAGCAGGTCCATTATTCTCATTGAATATTCACCGGGAGCAGATTCCAGAATAAGTTTCTTTGTAGGATAAACGGGCGTAAGGTTGTCAAACAGTGTTCGTTCTCTGATCGACGCGGGATCCTGATTATTAACAGCTTCAACCCTTAAAAGAGCGAAGAACCTTTCTCCGTCTTTAGGAGGCCTGACTTGTCCGCTGACAAAATCACCGGTTCTGAGGCTGAATTTCTTAATTTGTGAGGGAGATACATATATATCATCCGGAGATGGCAGATAGTTATAGTCAGCAGACCTCAAAAAGCCGTAACTGTCAGGGAGCACTTCAAGTACACCTTTAGAAAACGTAAGACCGTCCTTGGCAGTCTGAGCTTCTAATATCTTGAAAATTAATTCCTGCTTTCGCAGGTCGCTGTAGCCTGAAATCCCCAGATCTTTCGCAATCTGATTTAACTCTACAATCTTTTTTGATTTCAGTTCTGAAATATCCATTGGCATAATTTTACCTTCGTAATGTTAAATTCTATTAAAATATTTATTTAATTCTTTTTAGGTATTCTTTGACTCTGCCGATAAGGTACATGCTCCCTAGCACTACCAGGCAGTCATTCATTTCTGCTTTCCGGAGAAAAGACTGTACTGCGTTTTCGGGTGAATCATTTAATCTGTATTTAATATTCAGGCTTTCGGCTATTGATGCTATCTCCTGCATCTCCGCAGCCCTTTCATTCTCAATCTTTGTGATTATAATTTCGTTAAAAAACATCTTTACCGGAGAAAGCATTTCTCTGATATTTTTGTCACGTAAGGCGGCAAACAATAAAACACAATTTCTGAATTTCGGTTTATGCTGATCAAATTCCGTAAGGAAAGAATGTATCCCTTCGGGATTATGAGCAGAATCAAGTATTAAGTAAGGGCTCTCATTCACATATTCAAATCTTCCCTGTATCCCTGTATTCAGGATAACATTTCTGACACCCTTCGAGAAAATCTTCTCATCCGTCAGGTTCAGTGTTTCATAAACCGAAAGGATAGCCAGGGAGGCATTCAGTCTCTGAAAATTTCCCGGTAATGGCGATTCAAGCCTGTAAATATTAAGCTCTTCGGTGTACAATTCCACGTGATTAGCTTTTTCCATTATGAAATCCGGAAGAATGAAAAGTTCATTTCCCACCAGAGCACACTTATTCTCAATTATTTCACGGGCGATATCAGGCAATTTCCCGATGAATGTTTTTCCCTGTCTTTTTATAATCTCCGCTTTTTCCGCCGTAATAAGGTCAATTGAGTGACCTAAAATATTTGTATGTTCAAGGCTTATTGAAGTAATTATCGACGCCAGCGGATTGATCACATTTGTCGAGTCAAGCCTTCCCCCCAATCCCGTTTCGATTACGGCATAATCAATACCCTGATCTTTAAAATATGCAAAGGCCATACAGGTAGTCGTTTCGAAAAAAGTCAAAGCGTTGCTATCAATATAATCTTCGTGCTTTTCGAAAAATTCCACGATATAATCGTCGCTGATTTCGACACCGTTTATTTTAATTCTCTCATTAAAACGGATAAAATGAGGCGATGTATATAATCCGGTTTTATAACCATATTCCATTAAAATGCTGGCAATAAAAGAGGACGTGCTACCTTTTCCGTTAGAACCGGCAACGTGAAAACATCTCAAATCCCTCTGAGGATTTCCTAAATGCTTCAAGAATTCAATAGTATTTTCAAGTCCAAGTTTTACTCCGAGCTGGTGCAAACTGAACAGTTTATCAAGAACCAGTTTGTATTTATCTGGACTCATGGTAACCGGACCGCCCCCGTAAGTTCGTTTAGAACGGGGATATTATTTTGTTCGCAATAACCGGCAATTTCAGCTACAACTTTCTCTGCAAAATCAGGAGAAATAAAATTCATTGTTCCTACCTGAATGCACGAAGCCCCTGCCAAAATAAATTCGATAATGTCTTCCCACTTACTGATACCTCCGATACCAATTATCGGGATTCTTACATTTCGTTTAATCTCTAAGACCTTTGCAAGAGCAACCGGTTTAATAGCCGGCCCGGAGAGACCACCTGTTACATTAAATAGTTTCGGTTTCCTTGTACGGATGTCAATAGAAGTACCGACGAGTGTATTAATGGCACTTACCGCGTCACCACCTTCCTCGCTGACCACCCGCGCAAAATCTGATATTCTGGCAACATTAGGGGATAGCTTAACAATCAGTAATTTATCGGTAACCGCTCTGACTCCTGCGGTTATTCGTCTCACAGCGTCCAGATTATTTCCAAATTCCAGCCCGCCGTCTTTAACATTCGGGCAAGACACGTTTATCTCAAACCCATTTATTGCTGATTCAGTTGTCAGTATTCTGGTACACTCTATGTATTCCTCGGGTGAACTGGCAGCAATGTTGCAGATAATGTTCGTATCATAACCCGCAAGATTGGGTAATTTAGTCTTTAAAAATTCTTCGACTCCGACATTTGCCAGTCCGATTGCGTTAAGCATGCCGGAAGCAGTTTCAACTATTCTTTGGGGCGGATTCCCCTTCCTCGGTTTCAGACTAAGAGACTTTGTTACTATACCGCCAATTTTATTAAGATCACAGAAATTTGAAATTTCATCACCATACCCAACAGTCCCGGAAGCCAGCAGAACAGGATTCCGAAACACAACATCTTTTATCTTTACGCTGAGATCTGTCATCAGGAGATGATAATCTCCTGTGAATTAAAAACAGGCCCATCTTTACAAACAAGTTTATAACCTGATCCATCATGTAACTCAGCCGGGCAGCCCTGACAAATCCCAAAACCGCATGCCATAGCACATTCTAACGAAACCTCCGATTCAATCCCAACAAAGTTAACCCAATCAGTAAGAGATTTCAGCATTGGAGTGGGACCGCAGGAAAAAATCTTCTTAATCCCCGGAATTTCACTGATTTTCAATTTAAGCAAATCGACCACATTTCCATAGTAACCGGTGGTGCCGTCATCTGTGGCTGAATAAACATTCACAATGCCTTGAGTCACCAGGTGCCTGGAACTTCTTGCACCGATAAAACTATATATTTTCTTCTTATTTCTGATTTTCTTCGTCAGGTAAGGAAACGGGGCTACACCCAAACCTCCTGCTACGATAATTGCGGACTCGTATTCCCCTTCAATTCCAAAACCATGACCCAGTGGACCTATTATATCAAGCCACTCTCCTGCCCTTTTCTGACTAAGTATTTTTGTCCCTTCACCGTGAACATCAAACATAAAGGACAGGTTTTTGCCCGTCAAATCACTTATAGAAAACGGTCGCCGTAAAAGTGGGAACAGGCTTTCCGAAACCCTTATATTAAAAAACTGGCCCGGAAGTGTCGCAGCAGCAAAATATTCAGACTCAACAGTCAAAATAAATATGCCTGACTGAACCTCACTAACTGAAACTATTTGAGTTTTTTCAATTCGCAATTGTTACCTGGGAAATCATACAGGAGAAATCTTCAAAATTTGGAAACAAACGAAGGCTATTCTGAAGAATTATTAGAATAAGATTAAAAATATAAAATAACTGATTAAAAATAAAATCATTTTTTTTAACGGACAAATTTTATTTTCAGCGGCATTCATTTTTTGCCGCGAAACGGAGAATAAAGAATACCCACATAAAACATTAATATCACGTTTTCGAGCCCTGACACAACACACAAAATTATCAGGTAAGAAAAACGAAACAGGTTATTTAATGAGAACCATTTTACGGGTACTATAAAAGTCCCCGCTTCGTATCGTATAGAAGTAGACCCCGCTGCTTAGTGAGTGGGTTTCAGCATTTAACTCGATGGTATGTAAACCTGCTGATCTGTGATCATTCAGCAACTCCGTGACCTTATCCCCCAAAATATTGTATATAGACAGATTCACAAGACCTTCTGTTTTGAGTGTAAAACTGATTTTCGTTTGTGGATTAAAAGGATTGGGAAAATTCTGGTCTAAATAATAGTCCATTACCAAAACTGACAAATCGCGAACATCAGTGGGAGTCTGAGGCCGTTTCTGAATTCCATCAATGTAAATGGCGTTATTGGTACTCCCGTTTGCTGTCTGTTTAACAACCACGCTGTGAAATAATCTCGTACCGGATCCGCCAATGGATGAAACCGGGATTTCGACAAACTTCCATCCTGTCCAGTCAAGAGTTCCAACCGGAACAATTGCATTGGAAGTTGAATTATAGTAAAACCAGAACTCCAAATTATTGAAACTCAGATCACCGTAAACCCACATACCGAAGCGATCGGTTGCTACTGAACTCACCGCGGGTTTGTCAGCGTTAAAAGTACGGCAGACACCGCCTGTCCCCGTGAACATATATGATATTTTTCCGGATTTTGTACCCTGCGCGTACTCGTCTGAAACAATATTGAAGGCAGTGGCATTTGGATCTGTTCCAACGGTACTTCCGCTGTAATTCGGGTCTTTCCAGTTATTTAATGCTTCAAGTCCGTCTAGCAAAGTTCCTGATACAAAATTAGATACGTATGTACGGAATTCTATTACAATATCATCGCCTAATGCAGCATTAAATATATTTTTGATAGTACCCTTCACTTTTACTTTGTATAATGAATTCTGGATAAGCGTATTTTGCGGGGAGAATGCAAGAATACCCTTCGTGTTAACCTCCTGATATACGATATTTTTTATTCCAAGCTGATTACCGGATGAATCTTCTAGAGCAATTGCACCTGCAAGTGAACTCTGTAAAATGGGTGTATCGAAATTTATTATGATTCTGACGGTAGTGCTGATGTTTGCAGCGTTATTTGCCGGATAAGCTGATTCCAAATTCAGTGAACTGTATGACTTTGTAACGAAACTGAAATTCACACCTGTTCTCAGACTGTGACCGTTATAATTCATCGCACTCGAATCATAATTTACATTATAAACGGTCCCAAGGGAGAACAAAGTGGACGGTTTGAACACTAGCGTTTTACCAAAATCTTCCCAGGAAAAACTACCCGGGACTGAGGGTGTTATTGTAAACGCGGCCTGCGCTTCAGACCTTTTCATCCTTTGATTAAATCTTATTTTTATTGGAGCGTTCGAAAACACGCTGTCAGTTGAAGATGAAGGAGAATAAGAAGATATTGAAGGGCGGGTGGTATCCTGCGATACCAACTGCATATAAAAATTCCAATCCCAATACTGCCCGGGGTCTGTATGCGAATTGCAACCAGTGTTAATGGATGGATAATTTGAGGACATCCAGGAAACCCACTGAGAATTTTGCCATTCGTTGTGCCCAATAATTTTGTTTCTTGAAAATGGGATACTGTAACGAGTTGAAAAATGTCTGAATAAAGCTGCTGACGACAAGTACATTGCATCAGTATACCAGGCAGGATTATCAACAAAACCTTCGTGTTCGACTCCAAGCATATAAGGATTCCAGCAGACTACGTGCCACGCTCTGTTTTGTTCTCTTACCAACTGGATAATATAACCATCTGAACTTCTGATTATATAGTGAGTGCTGGCCTGAGCATCAGGATTCTGCAGCCATGAAACTGAAGCGGCAAAACTACCCTGTGTGGTATGTACTACTGAAAAGACATGATTTATCGCACCGGTAGTAAAATTTGGTGAAGGGCTCCACACTGCAGGTCCGTAATCTTCAGATTCAATATTTTTAAATTTGTTTTCAGGATTAACATTTTCGCCGAAAACCGATAAGTCAATATTTCTGTTTGGTTGTATTGATAATCCTTCATCATCAATCCCGTCGTGCAAAATTTTTAGAACATCAAATGAATAGAACTCCCTTAAATCCCCCTGGGGTATCCCTGAATAGTTCTCGAGAACGGACTTCCAGGAATTCAAATTATAAAAATCCGCCTGATGCCGTTCTGCTAAATGCGCCAGGTATGCAGCTGCACCGTTAATATTAAAAACAATATCAGTTGCAACTCTTTCTTTTGAGATATTTAGCATTGAACTCGCGACGGTAAGGGAGTTCCCAAACCAGTGATCATCCCGGAGTCCCATTATACCATGGCTTTGCGGCATATTAATACATGAATGTCCTTCAATACTAACATTGTGTTTAAATCTTGATTCAGTAAATGCAACTCCTTTGAGAATCTCAGAGGGTACTCCAAAACGAATAGCAGCCTCTTCGAATATACTACTCAGTTCAACTTTATTCTGTGAAAATGATGGTAAGTGAAAGAGTAAGGCGAGTATTAATGTCAGGTAAGTTCTCATTTGTATCTTTTGGGCGGTTATAAAACTTTTATTTGCATTTTCTGTTTTCAATAAGGAACAATTTATCCAGCCTCTTTTGGTGCCTTCCCCCGCTGTATGAAGTAGCAAGCCATGCTTTCACAATTGATAATATAGTCTCTTCTCCGAGAGCTTTACCGCCAATTGCAAGTAAATTTGCATCATTATGCTCCCGCGCTGATCTCGCGGAAAATTCGTTAAAGCATACCGCGGCACGAATCCCTTTGAATTTGTTCGCAGTCATAGCTGATGCATTACCAACGGCATCGATAAGGATACAGAACGCGGCGTTACTTCCGAAGAAAAGGTTTACTGCTTTTTCGGCTATATCCGGATAATCTGCGGGCAGCGAATCATTAACACCGGCATCTATAACATCAAAACCGGAACTTATGAGGAATTCAGATATTTTGTTTTTTATCTCAACAGCGTTGTGGTCATTTCCTATTACGACCCTGCGGTTGCTGAAGCTGCCTGAAGGAGCAACCTGAACCGGAACGAGTTCCTGCTCTGCAAAAGTAACTCCGTACTGCTTGGCAGTATCTCTCGCCAGTGGGCTGATTATGGAATTATTACTTATCGTGAGCGTTCTTTTACCGCTTTTCACAAGATCCTTAATATGTCGGTCAGTTATAAGGTTTTTCATTATATTGATTAAATATACTCATTTAATTTATTATGCTTAAGGTAATCCACAACCTTTTTGACATCCTGCGCCTGGTCTCTTCTGCAAACTAGCAATGAATCGTCGGTATTGATTACAATGACATTCTCCATCCCGATGACTGCAGTAAATTTCTGCGGCGAATAAATATACGAGTCTAGCGTCATTTCAGCAAAGACATTGCCTATCTGTACATTTCCCTGCTCCTGTTTTTCTGAGCGCTGGTACACCTCTTCCCAACTGCCCACATCGCTCCAGTTGAAATCAGCCATGATAAGGTACACTTTTCTTGATTTTTCCATAACACCATAATCAATGGATATACTTTTAATTTCGGAATAAATCACGTCAACTGAATCGCTGAAATCTTCTGTACCGGGATCACCTTCCAGTTTCTGCAGAGATGAGTGTAACTCCGGGAGATACAATTTTATTTCGTCTAATATGTCCGCTACCCGCCAGATAAACATTCCGCTATTCCAATAAAAATCTCCGCTTTCCAGAAACCGTACTGCAGTGGCATAGTTAGGTTTTTCAGCGAAAGAATTTACCCTGTAGAATCTTTCATCCAGGAGTTTTTCCCCAACCTGAATATATCCGTAACCGGTTTCAGGCCGATTAGGTCTTATTCCGATTGTGATCAATCCTTTCGTTTTTTCGGCAAGGCTGGCAGCTTTTCTCAGTGACTCCCTGAATTGTTCTTCTTCGGATATCAGGTGATCCGCCGGAAGCACTATACTGACCGCATTGGGAGACTTCTTATGGATAATCGCAGCTGCTAAGCCCACACAGGCTGCAGTATTTCTTCCCTGTGGCTCCGCGATTATGTTTTCAGGATTCAGGTCAGGCAGCTGGCGTATGATTTCCTCCCGCTGAAGTGCATTAGTAATTATATAGATATGGTCATTGTCAATCAAACCACTTAACCTTGATACTGAATTCTGTATCATGGTATTCTCCCCGAATATCCTGAGCAGCTGTTTCGGGCTTCTCTCCCTGCTCCTCGGCCAGAATCTTGACCCCACTCCACCTGCCATTATTACCGCATATATTTCCATTTAAAAATCCTTTACTTTAATAGTTTTAATTGAATTTCCTAGTTCTTCAGCTTTCCGCAGATATACAGAAATATCGATTTCTTTATCTTTAATAAGCGCTACTATTACGATAAGACACGCCCTGAGAGCATCTACAACCTGCCTGTTGGGCTGGAGAATATTTTCACTAAATAAGAATAGCGTTTTACCAACAATTTCGTGCATATTGGAAATTATCTGACTGTCAAAATTCTTAGAAACCGTCCAGTTTCTTTTCATCAGGTTGGCAAAATATTTAAGTTCATCCGGTTTTATTTCATTTTGCAGAAGATTTTTGAGAGCATTATCTAAAGAACTTATTGGTTTAGTCACCATTTCCTCGAACTTATAAAAAGTTATTTGTTCCGGTTCACTCTCTTCGTGGAGTAAAAGATTCTCTTTTTTCTCTTCACTGAATTCATCAACTCCGGCTGATCCTGGCTCTGTTTGTGGAATGCAATTGTGCCCATAAGACTCTCTGACACGGTTAATGTAAGACCTGAAAACCAATGATGTTTTTACATCCAGTGTTACTGATAGTTCTTTAACCAGGTTATAGGAGTGCTGCCTGAATTTCTCACTTATTGTAGCGTATTCAATTTTATTATTATTAACGAAACTCACAATCTCGGTAAATTTAAGAGCCAGCTTTGCGAGTTCGGTAACCTTCTTCATTTCTTTAATGTAACAATCAAGATTTGAACAGCCGGATATCTCTTCGCGTAGAATTCCGATCATTTCAATTTTTTCAGCTGTAAGTTTCAAATGGCTGGAAGCTTGGTTTACACATTGCAGGAGGTATTCCTTTACAATATTGTTGTCAGACATAAATCCTCGGAACTCTCGCTGAAATATTACAAGTTATCTCATATGGTATAGAGCTAGTTTTTTCAGACCAGTTCCAAGCATCTATTTCCAGATTTCCGTTTTTCCCCAGAAGCGTGACTACATCTCCGGGTTTAACATCCCCATCCTGAATATCTATCATGATCCTGTCCATTGTTACCCTGCCAATTTGTGAATAGGACTTACCATTGATGAGTACGGAAAAGTTATTGGAGAGGATCCGGGGCACACCATCGGCATAGCCAATGGGAACAGTTGCTACTCTTGTGTCCTTCTTTGTAATGAATGTTCTGCCGTAACTAACGGGTGTATTTGCCGGAAAATCTTTCAATTGTTCAATGACACTCTCCAACGACATCGCGGGCTGAAGTCCGAGTCTATCCTCTGATCCAGAATCCGGGTAATACCCGTACAACGAAATCCCCGGACGGACCATATCAAAATGCGAATCCGGTATATTCACAATAGCCCCGGAATTTGCTGTGTGAGCAACACCGTAATCAATGCCTTTAGACTTTAGTTTATCCAGAGTATGTTTAAACCTCTCTAATTGATTGAGGGCAAATGTGAGATCATTATCATCGGATGTAGCAAAGTGAGTGTAAATCCCATCAATGTATATATTGGGCATAAGGCTAATTTTTTCTGCAAGTTGAATTATTCCCCTCTCATCTGTCCCAAGCCTACCCATACCTGAATCGAGTTTAAGATGGACTCCAATTTTCACATCAACCGGATTTGATCTGAGTAATTCTAACTGACTCAGGTCAGTGATTGTAGGCAAAAGGTTATTTTTGACTACTCCGTTGAGGCTGAACGCGGAGAGAGGTTCGAACACGAGTACTTTGTTATCGAAACCGTTGTTCCTGAGTTCAATTCCTTCCTCATATAACGCAACCCCAAAATAGGATGGCTTTTCGTTAAGTTCCGTTAGTTTTCTGGCGACCTGAATCATTCCATGTCCGTAAGCATTAGCCTTGATCACAGGCATCACTTGCTTGCAGCTCCCTATAAAATTCTTAATATTGAGATAATTCTGTGCAATAAATGAGAGATTTATAAGTGCAAAAGTCTGACGTATAGAAACATTTTTATTAATCACTCTTTAAAATACCGCTAAAAGAGTTCATAATCAAAGATTTTCTGAAATATCGGAGAAAATATGATCTATGACTGATTTATGGTATAATATTTGATAACTATTAACGCTGAACTGAAAAATTAGTTTTTAATTGTCAATAATTGCTATATTCAACTATCACAATTTTGGAATCTTAAATGCTCACGGAATTTGGTAAAATATTTGCCTTCCTGCTTATAGCAATCATATTTGTAATTGTGACAGTTTTCGTAGCCAAGTTGGTGCGTCCTGCCCGGCCGACTACGGAAAAACTACTCACATACGAGTGTGGTGAAAATCCGGTTGGTTCTCCCTGGATAAAGTTTAATATCCGTTTTTATGTCGTTGCTCTCATCTTCCTGATCTTTGACGTGGAAATTGTACTTCTGGTTCCCTGGATCATGGTATATAAAGAAGCACAGATTTTGGGCTTTGTTGTTGGAGCAATCTTTTTATTCCTTCTTGCACTCGGTATGGCTTATGAGTGGAGAAAAGGAGACCTCGAATGGGTTAGGCCGAATCCGGTCCCCCCAACGATTAAAAAACCTGAGATACCACAGGAAATAAGTACTAATCCTTCAACACCTCCACTTAATCAGGTTTGACCATGGGTATATTAGATAAAGAATTCTCACAGGAAAATATAGTCATTACAAAGTTTGAAGACCTGATGAACTGGTCAAGACTATCTAGTTTATGGCAGGTTGGGTTCGGTCTCGCATGTTGTGCTATCGAAATGATGGCAACCTCCGCCTCTCATTATGATTTTGACCGTTTTGGTGTCATCCCCCGCCCTTCTCCCCGTCAATCCGATCTCATAATAATCTCCGGCACAGTGACCCTGAAAATGGCTCTCAGGATCAAACGTCTCTATGAACAAATGCCGGATCCAAAATATGTTATTTCCATGGGCAGCTGTTCAAATTGTGGCGGACCATATTGGGAACACGGTTACCATGTGCTTAAAGGAGTAGACCGGGTTGTTCCTGTTGACGTCTATGTTCCCGGATGTCCGCCTAGGCCTGAAGCTCTTTTAGAGGGACTACTAAAACTCCAGGAAAAGATAAGGAACGAATCCTTAGTTAAGAAGGTGACAGCATGAAGACCACAGAAGAAATTTTCGAAGTTCTGAAGAATCGTTACAGCGAGGATATCATCGGAATAACAAACATGCCTCCGGAAAAAATAATAGATGTTAAACCTGACGCCATATTTAAAGTGTCCGCTTTTCTTATAAATGATCCGGATTTGGATTTTGATAACCTGATGATCCTCTCAGGCCTTGACGATGCGAACGGAACCAAGACTAATCAACCAGACGGAAGTTTTGAATTCGTAGGTGGCACCTTAAGTGTTGTTTACCATATTGAGTCCACTAAGCACAGGCATAAATTAGTCCTCAGGGTAAGTGTGCCGAAAGAAAATCCTGTAACAGAGTCCGTAGTGAAAGTATGGGCTTGTGCTGACTGGCATGAAAGAGAGGCTTACGATATGGTTGGTGTTATCTTTAATAACCACCCGAATCTCATTAGAATACTTATGCCGTATGACTGGGATGCCGGTTACCCCTTAAGAAAAGATTACAAAAATCCCGAATTTTATCAGGGTATGAAAGTCCCCTATTAAACTAAGGAAAGAAAATTGATAGAAATGGAAACTACTTCGACAAATTTGAGAACTCAGGAAATGGTCCTGAATATGGGGCCTCAGCATCCGTCAACACACGGTGTTCTTCGTCTGGAAATAGAACTGGACGGGGAGCTGATCGTTGATGTCCGCCCGCACGTTGGTTACCTGCACCGCTGTTTCGAAAAACATTGTGAAGCTATGACCTATCCTCAGATAGTTCCTTACGTTGACAGGATGGACTATCTGGCCGCAATGTACAGTGAAATTGGTTATGCTGTTGCAGTTGAGAGGCTTCTTGGAATAGAGGTCCCTGAACGCGTTGAGTATATCCGGATTATTATGGGCGAATTACAGCGCATCGCATCGCATCTAGTTGCGGTTGGTACATACGGACTTGATATCGGCGCTTTCACTCCTTTCCTATATTGTTTTAGGGATCGTGAAAAGATCTTAACGCTCTTTGAAATGACATGCGGAGCGAGATTATTGTATAATTATATTTGGCCGGGAGGAGTATCACACGATCTTCCGCCCGATTTCATCCGCATGACTAAGGAATTCCTTACTGAGTTTAAGCCTACAATTGTTGAACTCAATAATCTGCTTAGTTATAATAAGATTTTTATCGAGAGAACCGCTAACGTGGGAATCCTGCCGCTCGAAACCGCCATCAATTATGGTGTGACTGGACCTAACCTTAGAGCCAGCGGCTTGAAATGGGATTTACGCCGTGATGACCCTTATTCTATTTATGACAGGTTTGATTTTGAAATTCCTGTTGGTAAAGGATGGCACGGAACCGTAGGTGATTGCTGGGACAGATACTACCTCAGAATGATCGAGATGGAACAAAGTGTTAGAATCCTTGAACAGGCAATTGAACAAATCCCTGAAGGTGATGTCACTTCTGCGATTCCTAAGAGAATTAAACCGGTTGAAGGACAGATCTATACGAGGGTCGAAAATCCTCGCGGTGAACTCGGTTATTTCATTGTTAGTAAGGGTGGATTACAGCCACACAGGGTTAAAGTTAGAGCCCCCTCCTTTGTAAACCTGGAAATTCTTGGTGAACTTTGTAAAGGACATTTGGTTGCTGACGTGGTCGCTATCCTTGGCAGCATAGATATAGTTTTAGGTGAGGTTGACAGATGATATTTGATTATATCAGTAGTTTTCTTGGCGCCATTCCGGCTGCAGTTATCGCGGGACTGGTACCGATGGTATTCATCATTCCCTTTGCTCTTTTTGCGGTTTACTGGGAACGAAAAGTATCAGCTCATATGCAGGACCGGTTAGGCCCAATGCGGGTTGGTTATCACGGTTTTCTTCAAACGATCGCTGACATATTAAAACTTATCCAGAAAGAAGATATCGTCGCGTCCGCAGCTGATAAGCCATTATTTAATATTGCTCCTGTCCTTACTTTTACCGGTAGTTACGCGGCATTTGCGGCGATACCATTCTCCTCCGCTTATATTGGTGCCAACATTGATCTCGGCGTTCTTTATATCATCGGAGTCTCCGGACTGGTAGTAGCAGGATTACTCATGGCTGGCTGGGCTTCCAACAATAAGTATTCACTCCTTGGAGCTATGCGTTCAGCTGCTCAGATCGTAAGCTATGAGATTCCAACCGTTATCGTGATCCTTACTCTATTCAGTATGGTTGGAACGCTAAACCTTTATGAGTTAAGCGAATTGCAATCTTCGAATATGTTTAATTGGATGATATTCGGTGGTACTGTGACAGGCTGGAAAAAAATTGTTCTAATTCCCCTGATGTTCGCTGCCTTCCTGATAATTTATTTAACTACGCTTGCTGAAGTAAACAGAACCCCTTTTGATATTCCTGAAGCCGAGTCAGAGCTGGTTTCTGGTTATCATACAGAATATTCGGGAATGAAATTCGCGATGTTTTTCCTGGCCGAGTACGCAAATATGTTCGCGGTTTCCGCAATAGTTACTTCACTTTTCCTTGGCGGATATCATTCTCCTTTTGGTTATCTGGGAAACACCATCGGTATAACCTGGTTAGTCCCGATCGAACAATTCTTCTGGTTTGCCTTTAAGGGTATTGCTCTCGTGACTGTACAGATGTGGTTACGTTGGACTCTCCCCAGACTCCGAGTTGATCAGTTGATGGTGGTTTGCTGGAAATACCTGATTCCGCTTTCGTTCCTAATCTTCCTTATTGTTAGTTTATTGATGGTACTTTAATGAAGCAATACATTTCAAATATATACAGCGCTCTGGCAACAGTTTTCATTGGAATGAAAATTACGTTCAAGCATCTATTTGTTCCGGCTGTTACAATACAGTACCCTGATGTCAGGGTTACACTTCCGGGTAGAGTAAGAAACAGGTTATATGTTAACATGGATGACTGTATCGGTTGTGACCAGTGCGCAAGAGCGTGCCCTGTTGACTGTATTTCCATAGAGACAGTAAAATCAGTTCCCGGTGAGGATCTTGGAAAAACATCGAATGGAAAAAAGAAAGCTCTCTGGGTTACGAAATTTGATATAGATATAGCAAAATGCTGCTATTGCCAGTTGTGCGTGTTCCCATGCCCTACGGAATGTATCTATATGACAGATGTTTATGAATTCAGCGAATTCGAAAGGGAAAACTTAGTTTATAGCTACATTACACTAACAAAAGATGAAGTGCTGGAGAAGAAAGCAAATTTCGAAAAATTTGAAGCCGAGAAGGCTGCTCAAAAAGCAGCACCCAAGCCTCCGGCTCCTGAAAAACCGGCACCGCCTCAAGCTTAAAGGTAATCATAATGAATTTATATGATATAATTTTTTATTTATTCGCGATTATAACAATCGTCAGTGCAACGTTCGTGGTTTTTACGAAGAATATAGTTTACGCGGCCTACAATTTACTGCTTACTCTTTTCGGAATTGCAGGTTTGTATGTTCTACTTGGAGCAGATTTTATCGGTATAGTTCAGCTGATAATCTATGTCGGCGGTATCCTTATACTGATATTATTCGGTGTGATGCTTACCAATAAAATCACTGATGTTCCGATAAAATCCGGAGTTCTTCAGGTCATACCCGCTTCGATCGGAGTTGGTATGCTCGCGGGAATATTAATACTCATCGTTACTAATATCTCCTGGCGCAATATGGAACTAACTGTTCCCGAGTCAACAATTGGCAGCCTTGGCATGCTGCTTATGAACGAATATATCTTAATTTTTGAATTATTAGGAATGCTGTTATTAATTGCCCTTATTGGCGCAGCAAATATTGCCAGAAAATAAAAGTTTAGGAATTAACTAAAAAAGAATATGAGTAGCATTGGATTAAATCATTTTCTGATAATAAGCTCTATCCTCTTCTCGCTCGGAGTTTTTGGTGTGATTACCAGAAAAAACGCAGTGATGGTTTTGATGGGTATTGAACTTATTCTGAATGCGGCAAATATAAATTTTGTAGCCTTCTCAGCCTATGGCGGTTTCCCCGTGAAAGGACAAATTATTGCCCTTTTCGTGATCGTTCTTGCGGCGGCTGAAGCAGCCATCGCCCTGGCCATAGTGCTTAATATTTATAAAAACTTCAACAATGTTAATGTTGATGAAATCGATAATCTGAGAGAGTAGTAATATGAATGAATCAACTTTAATATCTCTTAGTCTATTTGCATTATTCGCGCCTTTAGCTGGCTTTATAATTACACTTCTTACGGGTAAAAGGCTTAAAACTGCGTACCTGATTGAGAATTTTATTATCTCCCTGGTTCTGCTGGCATCTATTATTGCTCTTTTTGTAAAATTAGCTTATTATGTCGACAAGGACATCGTGTCGGAGATTACCTGGATTGATCTGGGAATTGTTCCAATTATGGGAAAATTGTCAATTGAGTTGGGAATACTCCTTGATAACGTCTCCCTCATTATGATGTTTGTTGTTTCTCTTATCAGTGCTCTCGTGCACTATTACTCAATCGAGTATATGCGCGGGGACAAACGATATAACAGGTATTTTGCCTATCTGGGGATTTTCACATTTTCAATGATGGGCATTGTACTTACGCATAATATACTGATGATGTACATCTTCTGGGAACTTGTAGGCCTCTCATCTTACCTTCTGATTGGTTTCTGGTATGAGAAAAAATCCGCCTCAGATGCAGGGAAGAAAGCCTTTATAGTTAATCGTATTGGTGACCTCGGTATGTTTGCAGGTATCCTGATGATATTTGTTACCTACCATACTTTCACCTTCGATAAGATTTTTGCTGCAATAGGCGAGGGAATACTCCCCTTCAACTCTGAATTCTGGCTCACCGCTACCGGCATCCTTCTTTTCTGTGGTGCTATAGGCAAGTCGGCTCAATTCCCTCTCCACGTATGGCTTCCGGATGCAATGGAAGGCCCAACACCGGTCAGTGCACTAATCCACGCCGCTACTATGGTTGCAGCCGGGGTGTATATGGTAACCAGAATATTTGTCATGCTGACAGGTGACGCGATGCTTTTTATCGCAACAATCGGCGCTTTATCCGCTTTTATTCCTGCTACAATTGCGCTTACGCAAACAGACATCAAAAAAGTACTTGCGTATTCAACTGTCAGCCAGCTTGGCTACATGGTGATGGCACTCGGAGTTGGCGCGTATGCATTTGGTTTCTTTCACCTTGTAACGCACGCATTCTTCAAAGCAGGCTTATTTCTTGGCTCGGGTTCCGTTATACATTCGATGCACCATGAACAGGATATCATGAAGATGGGCGGGCTAAAGAAAAAAATGCCAATCACTTACTGGACATTTCTATTCTATTCGCTCGCAATAAGCGGAATTCCTTTGACCTCGGGCTTTTTAAGTAAAGACGGAATACTTGCTTCCGCAATGTCTTTCGGCTCACTCACAGGTTACCACATTTTTGCTGTCGTGGGGTTCCTGGTAGCCTTGCTTACAGCTTTTTATATGTTCCGTCTGCTCATCTTGACTTTCCACGGAGAGCCAAAGGATCATCATAAATTTGATCACGCCCACGAATCCCCCGCGCTGATGACTGTACCTTTGATTGTTCTCGCGATACTCTCGATATTCGCGTTTTATACACTTAACCCGCTTGATGCTCAGCAGGGATGGGTCCTAAATAAATGGATCACTACTCCGACATCTGTTGTGCCGGAAAGCGCACGTTATCCTTTTATGGTGAACCATGAGACACACGGATCAGCTGAGGCTCACGGTCAGATAATACATTCGGTTGAGTACACCGAATCACTTCATCACTCACATTATCCCGCAATGTTCCTTTCCCTTTTTGTGGCACTTCTAGGGATTTTCATCGCATATATGATGTATGAGAAGAAGAAAATGGATGCCGATAAAATTGCAGGATCCATGAAACCACTATATAATTTTTCACTTAACAAATGGTATTTCGATGAACTGTATGGTGTCATTGCTATTGGTGCGTCGCTTCGGCTGACGGAAATCCTGAAATGGTTTGACAATACAATTATCGACGGCATTGTGAACGGGTCCGGATGGATAACGAAGGTCACTTCCGCGATCAGCGGCTGGTTTGACAATTGGGTGATTGATGGAGCGGTGAATGCCGTTGCGTATATCTCGGGCTTTTTTGGAATTGCGTTGAAGAAAACCCAGACCGGGAAAGTGCAAACCTACGTGGCGCTTGCCGTGTTTGGCGTTATGGTGTTTTATTTTGCGATGCGGTTACTGTAATTCGATTCTGAATTTTCTCACATAGGTATGGAAATATGGAATTCTCAATTCTCGGTGTAGGCGCCCTCACGTGGGTGACGTTTCTGCCGGTCGTCGGTATGATTATCATTCTGATGATCCCCAAGGAGCAGCGCAATGCCATCAAGTGGTCGTCGCTGGCCTTCGTGGGACTTCAACTGATTGTCGCCTTCGCGCTGGTAATGAAATTCGACAAGGGATTGGCGGGCATCAACACGCAGGAAGGGATGCAGTTTGTTGAAAAGGCGACATGGATTGATATCAAAAGTGTTGCGTGGTTCGGCAGAATTCACATTGAGTATTTGCTCGGCGTCGACGGATTGAGCATTACGATGGTGTTGTTGACAGCTCTCATCAGCTTTGTTGCCGTCATTTCATCGTGGACGATAGACAAATCACTCAAGGGCTACTTTGCTCTGCTTCTCTTGCTCGACACCGGAATGATGGGTGTGTTTGTGTCGCTCGATTTCTTCCTGTTCTATGTATTCTGGGAAGTGATGCTGCTTCCGATGTATTTTCTGATCGGCATTTGGGGAGGCCCGCGTAGGGAATATGCGGCAATCAAGTTCTTCCTCTACACACT
>JABWCL010000036.1 GCA_013360295.1 Ignavibacteriaceae bacterium
TATATATATAATATATCTGTTGATCACAATAAATTATTGTATCACATGTGCTTGTTGCACTAAAATACAGAGGCCATATATTTAATGAATCCGGAAACAATTTCACAGGATTACTCCACACTTCCCGCGCTAACGGATAAATAAGCTGTGCTAAGGAATTAGAGTAGATTAATAATAACAGAAATATTATTTTTTTAATGAGGGAAAGCATAGAGATTCTACCGGGTATTAAAGAATTTTGTTGTTTCAGGCGCAGTCGGATGCTTGCAGGCAGGGACTGCCAAAAGTATGAGGAGAAAAAGCAGTAAATTCCATAGGGATGGAACATACCTCAGGGGAAGAGAGAAAAAAACACGGCGCTTAACACGGTTAGCCCCCTCCGTCCGGGGAGGAGAAAACTTTCCGCGCGCCAAGATCAACCAGCGCCTTATATTATTTCTGACAAAGGATTTCATTACACCTCCTTGTTTATCCTTTTGTTACAGAACATTATTTTTCCACAGCTCTAATAAAAATAAATAAAACGAAAAAGTCAAGAAAAAAAATCACGTTAGACAAATATTTTTTCAACTACAACCACCAGCAATATTATATTAATAATATAATTAATATAAAGGAGGTTTTAACTTGCAATGATCTGCGCAAATCCATAAACATCCGAGTCAGCTGCGTTCCATCTTTCGAAAACAAAAAAAGGCGCGTCCCCGCACGCGCCTGAATTATCAATTTTCAATTATCCATTATCAATTGTATTTACATTTCTTTCTCAGCGATTAACGGCTTCCCCTTTATCAGCAGTCCCGTTGATTTATGTTCTCTGGTAATATAAACAATTCCGTCCTCATCGTGCGGCTCGCCGTAAACAGTATGAAAAGACTTAAGCCCGCCGAGGTACTTGCGCGCATCAGTCAGATACACCAGGTCCCCGACCTCCGCTGCCATTTTCGCCATATCATTCCTGGAGAAATGCACCACGTTATCTTCAGCATCCCTGATCTTCCACTCGACTTTCACTTTATCTCCATCCCTTTCATTTACCTTGCTCCCTTTGAAGTTTTCCTTTGCCTTTGCAAGCGACCAGATAGTAAGCCCTTCAGTATGCTTTTTATCGTCATATTTGATAATGCCGGTTGCAGATAACGCGACCGTCGCCGTAAGAAGAAGAGCCAGCGCCAACTGGAATTCCATACTTCCGGTATTTAGTGCAATCAGCACAAAGAAAAGGACCGAGAGAACAATTAAAGAATTCAGTATCAGCTTATAATTGTCCCTGCCGCTGATTAATTTAATAAATGCCCTCTGCTGTTTAGTTGTATATACAGTAATAACTGCTACAAAAATGCAGACAAAGAGATTATAAAGCGCGCCGATATAGATATACGGATGCGCCGGATCAAGCCGTGTTCCGTGGTCGAAAATCGAGATCAGAGGGGACGGGTAGTTTGCACCGAGTATCATCAGCGCGACACCTGAGACGAATGTTGCCATTACTCCGGCAGGAGTAAGCTTCTTCCAGAAAACTCCCAGGAAAATCGCTACTACCAGCGGCGGAGTGAGAGTTGAGTGGAAATACCCGTGCGCTTCATATACAGTCGGGAACATACTAAACGGAATAACCGCCAAAACACCTGACAGAGTAAAGAGGATACTTGCCCACCTCGCTGCCGAGAGTTCTTTTTTATCCTCTGCCTTTTCAGAAACTGCTTTCCGTTTAAGCAGCTTTTTTATCGGCCTGTGAACATCGTTTATGTATATGGCCGCCGTAGCGTTGATAAGGGTGTCCACCGTGGACATCAGCGCGGCAGTGAGCGCAGCCATAATAAAACCGAACACTCCGGGCTGCGAAACAAGATTCGCCACAACCACAAAGATCTTATCTGGTTCGGTTGAAGGAGGAACAAGGTCGGGATTCATCTGCGAAATCGCTTTGCCAATCCAACCTGCATTTCCAACAACGATAGCCGAGATAGGGAGCATAAAGAGAATATTAAAAGTGGCGGCTTTCCTTCCTTCATCCACGCTTTTGCACGACATAAATCTCATCACAAGCCCCATATTCATAAAGAGGAATCCGATGGAGCCCGCTACGCCATCCTGCCAGAAAATACCAACAAAATTAAATCCGGGCGGATCATTATAGTGCGCAAGCGGAAGTTTCCACGATGCCGGCAAAAGACCCCAGAAAGAATCAAGCCCTCCGACATATGATATCCCAAGAAAGAAAACAAGAAAACCCGCGAAGATAAGTATAAGCCCCTGCGCGAGGTCGGTGAAGATTACCGCTGTCTGCCCGCCGAATGTAATATATACGCCGGTTATAAAGGCGATCACTATTATCAGCCCCATCAGGGTGATCTGAAATTCAAAACCAAGAAGATTGAATGAGGGCGGCAGCAGAGGAAGAATTGCCTTCCCCATAGTCAGGAAGCCTATCCCGACATATCCTATCATATAGAACAATAATAAGATAGTCGCGAGCATCCTTACGGCGGGACTGAACCGCTTTTCAAAATATTCCGGGATTGACCGTATCTTAGTATACACTATTATAGGCAGCCACCCGAATAAAAAGAACGGCACGAAGAACCAGTCGTTCATATACGCCATTGTTGATGAAAAGCCGGCTTCGAATCCTTTAGCCGAATACTTAAGAAAGCTGTGGCTGCCGACGCCCGTGGCTACGATCGAAAACGCGATAAGCCACCAGTCAAAGCGCCTGCCGCCAAAGAAAAAGTCCTGTGTTGATTTATTGTATTTGCCGAAGTAAGTTCCGAATAGCATAATTCCTATGAAATATACTACCATTATTATCCAGTCGGCCGATGTTCCCATACTGTGTATTCCGTCCATATCCTCACCAGTACAATGCTGCTATTGTCATAATAAAGTGAATTGCCATAAAATAAATAAATCCGAAGATCATTACATTTTTCCAGAAGCGGTGCCTTTTTTTGTTGAGATTAAGCGCTTTGCTTTTCCGGATCAGGATCATACCGGAGAGAAAAAATATCCCTCCTACCCCGTATAGGTAGATATAGGGAAGCCAGGTTTCGTAAAATGTCGGCATAAAAGGGTTTAAAATTGTTAATAGAACAGTTTAAAGAACGGAGAAAAAATAGGTACCTTTTGACCAGATTTCCAAATAAAAAAAGCGTAACATACATAAAGTCTGTTACGCTTTTTAGTTAAAAGCAGGTTTAATCCGGGAAGAGAAGCCGGAGCTACATCTCCTTCTCCGCTGAAAGGGATTTCCCTTTCACCAGGATTCCGGCCGCCTTGTGATCTTTTGTGATGTAGACTATTCCGTCTTCATCGTGTGGCTCACCGTAAACCGAGTGGAAGGATTTTAACCCTCCGAAATAACGGCGGGAATCGGTAAGGTAAACCAGGTCCCCGGGTTCAGCAGCCATCATCTCCATCTCTTTCCTTGAGAAGTTGACGGTGTCTTCATCGCTCTCCTTTAATTTCCAGTGTACCGTTACTTTCTCTCCTTCCTTTTCGTTTACCTTGCTTCCTTTGAACATCTCTTTTGCCCTTGAGAGCGACCAGACAGTCAGGCCGTCGGTATGAGTGCTCTCGTCATATTTGATAATACCCGTCGAGGTGAGAGCCACAATAACGGTAATCACCAGGACAAAGAATAACTGAAGTTCCATACTGCCAATATTGAAGACAACCAGCACAAAAAGGAGTGCCGCAAGCCCCATCATTGAATCAAGCATTAATTTATAATTACTTAACTCTTTCATCTTTTTAATAATACTCTTCTGCTGCCTGGTGGTCGCAACCGTTATTAAGGCTACAAGAACACAGACGAAAGTATTATATAAAGCGCCTATATAGATGTAAGGATGCTTGGGATCGAACCTGGTGCCGTGGTCAAAAATGGCAATCAGGGGATTTGGGTAATTTGCGCCGATTATCATAAGCGCGACGCCTGATACGAATGTAGTCATCACTCCTGCCGGAGTAAGCTTCTTCCAGAAGGCGCCAAGGAAAATGGCCACAACCAGCGGCGGAGTTAGTGTGGAATGGAAATATCCGTGGGCCTCATAAACAGTCGGGAACATACTGAACGGAATAACCGCAGCTACCCCCAGTAATGTAAAGAACACACTGGAATATCTGGCAGCGGAAAGTTCCCTTTTATCTTCGGTCTTCTCCGATGCCTTTTTAATGTTCAATTTCTTTTTTATCGGGCGGTAAACATCATTAATAAACACTGCCGCTGTTGCGTTGATCAGTGTATCCACCGTAGACATAAGCGCCGCGGTGAGTGACGCCATAATGAAACCGAACACACCCGGCTGCGTGATAAGGTTAGCCACTACAACAAAAATCTTATCGGGATCTGTTGTAGGGGGAACGAGATCAGGATTCATCTGCGATATTGCTTTCCCGACCCAACCGGCGTTTCCAACCACGATCGCGGAGATCGGAAGCATAAAGAGGATATTAAACGTGGCGGCTTTCCTTCCTTCATCCACGCTTTTGCACGACATAAACCTCATTATAAGCCCCATATTCATAAAAAGGAACCCGATAGAACCGGCAACCCCGTCCTGCCAGAATACCCCCACAAAATTAAATCCGGGCGGATCATTGAAATGCGCCAGCGGGAGTTTCCACGATGCAGGAAGCAGATGCCAGAATGAATCGAAACCTCCCACGTAACCAATTCCGAGAGTAAAAACAAGGAAACCAGAAAAAATAAGAATCAGCCCCTGTGCAAGGTCAGTGAAAATTACCGCCGTCTGCCCGCCAAATGTAATATAAACGCCGGTGATTACTGCGATGACCATTATTAGCCCCATCAGTGTGACCTGAATCTCAAAGCCCATAATATTAAATGAGGGGGGCAAAAGAGGGAGGATCGCTTTCCCCATAGTGAGGAAACCAATCCCGACATACCCAACCATATAAAAAAGGAGAAGGATAGTCGCGAGCATCCTTACGGCGGGACTGAACCGTTTTTCAAAATACTCCGGGATTGACCGTATCTTCGTGTACACGATGATCGGCAGCCACCCGAATAAAAAGAACGGCACAAAGAACCAGTCGTTCATATACGCCATTGTTGATGAAAAGCCGGCTTCGAATCCTTTAGCCGAGTACTTTAGAAAGCTGTGGCTGCCGACGCCCGTGGCTACGATCGAAAACGCGATAAGCCACCAGGAAAAACGCCTGCCGCCGAAGAAAAAGTCTGTTGTTGTTTTGTTGTATCTGCCGAAGTAAGTTCCGAATAGCATAATTCCGATGAAGTATACTACCATTATTATCCAGTCGGCCGATGTTCCCATACTGTGTATTCCGTCCATATCCTCACCAGTATAATGCTGCTATTATCATAATAAAGTGAACTATCATAAAGTATAAAAATCCGAAGATCAATACTTTTTTCCACCATCGGTGCTGCCTCTTATTGAGATCAAGAGATTTGCTTTTCCGAATAATAATCATCCCAACCAGGAAAAACAATCCTCCCACCCCATAGAGGTAGATATAAGGAAGCCAGGTTTCAGAAAATGTAGGCATAAAAAGTTTTCTAATTAGTTTGAAATGAGGAATTGTGAAAATGTATATTTCAAGATAAAAACCCCCGCCTGAAGTTCCTAACAAAATCGGCTGACCGTGTCGAATTTCATCCACCGCGAAATTTCATTAATTCGCTGGCTTTACTGATCTCAAAACAGAAGCACCAGTCTCCTCCCTCTCTTCTATTTTCAAGATATGAGGGGCCGATCGGTGGTGAGCAAAAGATGTTCAATAATACCAAAGGGCAAACTGTGGACTGACCCCAAAAAGTGGACACGAAAATTAGTCATATAATTTATTAAAGTAAACCTCATCAGGAGTTCTATACTGTAATGATGAGTGTAATCGTTTTTTGTTATAGTAAATTTCTATGTACTCAAAGATCTTATTTCGTGTCATATAATTTGTCGTAATACTTTCAGTTCGCACTAATTCCGCCTTCAGAGTATTGAAAAATGATTCCATAGGCGCATTGTCATAACAGTTCCCGGTACCGCTCATTGATTGCTCGACTCCATAGACTGACAATATCGATCTAAATTCATCAGATGTAAACTGCACTCCACGATCTGAGTGAAATATCAAATGATCTTCAACCCGATACATTGTCAATGCCTTCGATAACGCACCTATCACGATCTCCTTGGCCAGCGTTGAACTAAGCTCCCATCCAAGTATCCTTCTGCTGTATAGATCCATTACAACAGCCAGATATAACCAACCCTCAAGTGTTTTAATATACGTTATATCCGACAACCATATGCGGTTTGCCTGATCAACCTTAAAGTTTTGTGCCACCAGATTCTCACTTACCGGTCGGTTATGTTTTGAATCCGTCAGACTGCGATACTGCTTCTTTGCGCGTCCTTTCAAGCCCATTTGGCGCATTAAGCGGGCTACTCTTTTCTGGTTTACTACAATGCCCATGCGGCATATCTCTTTATGTACACGGCGGTAGCCATATCGCCCTTTGTTCTCTCTGAATATCTGTCCGATCAGATCCATCAGCGCCTTATCCTCTATGTCTGGTTTTCTTCTCTTCCAGGCATAATAACCGCTCTTAGATACCTTCAGTACTTCACACATCTTCACGATATGGAACTCGTTGCGATAGTCCTCTATGAATTGGAAGCGGACTTTTCGGACCGCGTGAAGATGCCGACCGCTTTTTTTAATATGTCCCGCTCCTCTTCGACATCGGCGAGGCGTTTACGCAACCTCTTCAGTTCTAGTTTACTGTCCATTTCCTGGGCTTCTGTTTCCTGTTGCAGATGTGATTGCTGCACCCACCGATAGATCAGTTCAACTCGTAGACCTAAATCTCTCGCTATTTCGGTTGTCTTTCTATCTCCTACTCGTACCAAGTTTATTACGTCTCGCTTAAACTCTTCAGTGAACACTTTGCGCTCTCTCGTACTCATTGCTTCTATCCTTATATTAATAATTCAAAATTACGCATTTTTTGTGTCCACTTTTCGGGGGTCAATTCACTGCAGGCAATTCCAGATCACCGTGTTCTCCCCCTCTTCTATTTTCAAGAGAAGAGGATCACGATGGGTGATGAGTAAAAGATGTTTTGAAATACCTAAGCGCAACCGATATGCAAATCAGAATCACTTTTCTCTCCCCCTCTTCTCTTCCCAAGAGAAGAGGGGGCCGGGGGGGGTGATGAGTTCGCTGCACAACACTAACTAACCCCAATCAACCACCACACCACTTCACCCCGAATACCCACAAAAATTCCCCAAACTACCGGCGCTTCGATCCGTCCCCGCAGAATTAATGCAGAGAAGAAGCGGCGACTACTCAGCGACCTTGTACTTTTCTCCTCTCTTTTCCTCCCCTTGCCACAGAAAACCTTAAAGTGCGTTAAATTTGAAAAAAAAATTCTTAATTCTTAATTTTTAATTCTTAATTCATTTGGTAGCTTTCTTTTTCTTTTCCTCTCCCCACTTTTTTTATTATTTTGCGAAATTATAAAATTCAGGATTTCTATGTCATATAACAGTATAGTTCTCGTTAAGCAGGTACCTGACACTGCCAATATTTCAGGACAGGTGATGAAGGATGACGGGACAGTCAACAGGGCAAAACTTCCGGCAATATTTAACTTCGAAGACAGGGTAGCGCTTGAGTTCGCCCTGCAGATAAAGGACCGTTTTGGCGGTAAGGTAACCGCTATTACGATGGGACCGCCGCGCGCTTCCGATATCCTCCGCGAGTGCCTCTATATGGGCGCCGACGATGCATATCTTATAAGTGACCGCAAATTCGCGGGCGCTGATACGCTCGCTACTTCCTATGTACTATCTGAAGCAATCAAAAAGATCGGCAATTACGATCTCATCTTCGGAGGCAGGCAGGCAATTGACGGCGATACTGCTCAGGTAGGCCCGCAGACAGCGGAAAAACTCCACATCCCGCAGATAACTTATGCTCAGGAAATTATCAGCCTCGAAAACGGAAAGGTCAGGATAAGGCGCAAAATTGAAGGCGGATACGAAATCCTCGAATCTCCCCTTCCGGCGCTTATCACCGTGATAAAGGATGCAGCCGACCCCCGCCCGTTCAAAGCCCGCAGGGTTATGGCGTATAAAAACGCAAAAACTTTAATGGAGCTTGAAAAGCTTACCGAGTCCAACTCGCTCTTATATATAGACCAGTTGGTGAACGAATACACCACAAAGAATCTCTACATCCGCACTCTTACAATGGATGAACTGCAGCTTGACGCGGCACGGTGCGGAGTCCACGGTTCACCAACAAAAGTCCACAAAGTTGAATCAGTAGTTCTCTCCTCTTCAGGCCACCAGGCTATACCTCCGACAAAAGAGGGAATGAGCAAACTGATTGATGAATTAATGCACGATCATATTTTAGGTTAGGATGATGAATCAGAGAAATAACGACGTTTGGGTTTTTATTGAACAAAGGTCCGGGGTTCCCGCCGATGTTAGTTTTGAACTTCTTTCAAAAGGAAGAAAACTCGCGGAGACACTTCAGGGTAAACTTGTCGCGGTTCTTCTCGGCAGCCAGGTTAAGGATGTAGCGAAGAAAACATTTGCCTTTGGCGCGCAGGAAGTAATGCTCGTCGATCACCCTTCGCTTGAGCACTTCCGCACTATGCCTTACAGCAGAATACTTATAGAGCTGGTCGAGAAACATAAACCGGGCATTATGCTCTTCGGCGCAACTATTACCGGAAGAGACCTCGCCCCCAGGGTTGCCTCAGCCACCAAAAGCGGACTCACGGCTGACTGTACTGATCTGCAAATATCCGATGTTAAATATATTAAGGACGATTATAAAAATCTTCTTCTTCAGATACGCCCTGCTTTCGGAGGGAACATCATAGCGACAATCATCTCACCGGATGTTGCCACTCAGATGGCTACCGTCCGTGAAGGTGTTATGCGAATGGAGCCTCTCCCCTCACCTGTAAAAGGGAAAGTGACAGAAATTAATTACACCCCGAATGATTTTGACGAGATCGTTCAGATCATCGAACAGCACAGGCAGGATCGGAAGATAAATCTAAAAGCGGCTCCGATAATTGTAGCCGGCGGATACGGCCTTGGCACAAAAGAAAATTTCAAGCTGATCTATGACCTCGCGGCAGTACTTGGAGGCGAAGTCGCAGGATCGCGCGCGGCAGTTGACGCGGGTTTTGTTACTCCGGAACGTCAGGTAGGACAAACAGGAGTTACAGTCCGCCCTAAACTTTATATCGCGGTCGGTATCAGTGGCGCTATTCAGCACCGTGCGGGTATGCAGGAATCGAATAAGATCATTGCCATTAACAACGATCCCGAAGCTCCGATCTTCTCCGTTGCCCACTATGGTATTGTTGGAGATGCTGCAGTTATAATTCCAATGTTTATTAACACGTTTAAGCAAAAGTTGAGATAGTTATGCCAAATTTTTTCACTGATAATCACGACCTGTTAAATAAATTTGAAACGCTCGATCTGAGGGAGATCGTTGCTCTGTGTGAAAATCAATACTCCCAGGCTGATGAGTTTCCTGACGCACCGCATAACTATGAGGACGCTATGGAAAACTACCGGAAGATACTTGAGATCACCGGTGATATCGCGGGCAATTATATTGCTCCCCGCGCGGCTTCAGTTGATGAGGAAGGCGCTGTTTTCCAAGATGGTAAAGTTACATATGCCAAGGGGACACGTGAAGCTCTTGATATGCTCTCGAAAGCCGAACTGATGGGAATGATCATTCCCCGTGAATACGGCGGACTTAACTTCCCTAATACTATATATATGATGGCAACTGAAATTATTTCCCGCGCCGATGCTTCAATGATGAATATATTCGGACTTCAGGATATAGGAAAGACCATTGCCCAGTTCGCAAACGCCACACAAAAACAGGAGTTCCTGCCTGATTTCGCGACCGGAAAATATACCGGCGCGATGGCGCTTACTGAACCGGACGCAGGCTCTGATCTCCAGGCTGTTAAACTCCACGCCTACCAGGATGAAAAGGGGAACTGGTTCCTGCGTGGTGTAAAAAGATTTATCACTAACGGCAATGGTGAAGTGCTGCTCGTGCTTGCCAGAACTGAAGCCGGATCAAAAGATGCGCGCGGACTTAGTATGCTTGCCTGTTACGGCGATGAAACGATCAAGATACGCCGGATAGAACACAAACTTGGTATCCACGGCTCACCCACCTGTGAGTTGCAGTTTAATGATACTCCTGCGCAGCTTATCGGCGAAAGAAGGTTTGGTTTGCTGAAATACGTAATATATCTTATGAATCGCGCGCGAGTCGGCGTTAGCGCCCAGTCCATCGGCATTATGCAGGCGGCTTATGAGGAAGCGCTTAAATACGCCAAGGCCCGCGAGCAGTTTGGTAAGGCGATCTATAACCTGCCGGTAATTTCCAATATGCTGATTGATATGAAGGTGACAATCGAAGCATACAGGACTCTTTTTTATAACGCTTGTCTGTGGCTTGACCGTAAAGAGTTCTACGAATTGGAAGTTGAAAAGGCAAAACTGGCAAAGAAACCAAATCCGGAAATGAATGAAAAATTCAAGGAAGCAAACAGGGTATTGACGGTGCTTACGCCAATTTCAAAATACCTCCTTTCTGAAGCATCCAATAAAGTCACATACGACTCTATGCAGATACACGGCGGAACCGGCTATATGAAAGAATTCAGCATCGAGCGCCTTTACCGTGATGCTCGTATAACTAATATATATGAAGGCACTTCACAGATGCAGATAGTAGGAGCAGCAGGGTCAGTTATCAACGACGCGCTCGCGAACTACTTTAATATGTGGGAGATGAAACAGTACAAAGGAACTCTCACGAATCTTGTTGAGTCTCTTAAAGAGATACGGGTACTGTTTGAAGAATCTTTAAGATATGTTAAGGAAAAGAAAGACGTTAGCTACCAGGATATAGCCTCAAAAGATCTGGTGGATATGTACAGCAGTATTTATGTGGGCTACTTGCTTCTGGATGAAGCAAACGAAGACCAGCGCAAGATATTCATCGCGCGCAGGTATGTGCTTGACGCCCTCGCCAAAGCACGCAAGGCTCAGGAAACAATAAAGAGCGAACTTTATTCGGATGTAATTCATTCGGAATCAATTTTACTATAATCATTCATAAACTAAAGCAGACAGTTATATGAGAAAACCAAAAAAAGTCATATTCCGCTTTTTCGACGACCGCGAAGAAAAGCATTATGTCATCAGTTCACTCAATCATAAAGAGCTTGAAGAACTGGTAGAAAAATACAAAGCCAAAAAAGATAAAGTTTACGCGAAGGACTTTATCCAGTACCTCCGCCGTCGCGACAAAGACGCGGAAGAAGTAGTGGTTAAAGACTTCTATTTCTAAAAGTTCACCTTCACGGGGCAGAACCCAAACCCTCTGCCCCATCCTTATTTAATTACTCATACAGAACCATAAACAGCCGCGCTGTGACCATAAATCTGTGGTCATCCTCCTGATCTGCGTTATCTGTGTCCCATCTCAACCCGAAGAGTTTAACCTTAAACCCAGGAAACTATTCTTAATTTTTAATTCTTAATTTTTAATTGTTATTCCCAACCTTTTTATCTTTGTGGTAGTCTAAACTTTTGAGATATGAAAATGAGTTTACCTGAACAGGAACTGGTTATAAAAGCAAAGTCCGGTGATTACCGCGCTTTTGAAGAGTTGGTATACGCCTATGACCGGCGTGTATTCGCCACTATCTACCGTTTTACCGGTGATCCGGATGACGCGAAAGATCTTTACCAGGATATTTTTATCCGTGCTTTCAGAGGGCTTAAAAATTTTGAATTTAAGAGTTCATTTTCAACGTGGCTATACAGGATAGCCATCAATGTCTGCCTAACCTATAAGGCGAAAACAGGGCACCGGCGGACTGACTCATTAGATGCCTATCAGGATGATGAGGACGAGAGCGGAACCCGGACGCAGTTTAAGGCTGAGGGGGCTGTTTCCCCCGAGGGGAGTTACCTGAATTCAGAGATAAAAGATAGAGTGAAAGACGCGGTTAACTGCCTCTCCCCCAGGCTGAAAATGGTTTTTATCCTGAAACACTTTGAGGGATATAAGATCAGAGAAATCGCGGATATGCTCGAAACGAAAGAAGGAACTATCAAAAAATATTTATTTGAAGCTGTACACAGTTTACGTAATGATTTGCAAAGTTATTTAAGGAATTAGTTTAGTAAGATAAAATGGAACACAACGAGATAAAGGAACTTGTAATACTATCGGCATATAACGAACTTGACGGTTACACGGCCGAGCTGGTGAAGAATCACCTTGCCGCCTGTTCTGAATGCAGGGAACTTCATTCAAACGAACTTTCACTGCGCGCAGTAGTTTCCGGTTCACTCCCCGGTGAACCTAAAGACAGATTAATCAGTGACGCCAGGCTGCAGTTAAGGGCTGCTCTCAGGCTTGAAAATGATAAAAAACTTACACCCGAAAAAATACTCAACCGCATCCGTGAATTTATTTATCTGAACTATAAACCGATTCTAAGCGGCGCGGTAATGCTTGTTATTGGTTTTCTCCTTTCCCTTTTCGTCCGGCTTAATTCCGGAGGCGAGGGGCAGGCAGAGTCTCTTAATCCGTCAGATTTGCTCAAAAGCGGAATTAAAATAAATAATATTCGCGTCATATCTTCCAATCAGCAGACAGGCGAGATGGAAATAGAGTTTGATACCCAGCAGAGCGTAAAACTTTCCGGTTCATTTGATGATGAGAATATACAGAAGGTAATGATGTATTCGATTCTGAATGATGAAAACCCCGGTGTAAGGCTCAGGTCTATTGATCTGATTGATTCAAAAAAAGAACGGGGTATTGATAAGGAAGTTAAGGCGGCGATCCTGACTGCCGCGCAGTATGATGATAATCCGGGCGTCCGCCGTTCCGCCTTGAAAACAGTGGCAGGACTAACGTTTGATGATGATATTAAAAACGCGCTTATCAATATTATGAGCACTGATGAGAACGCAGCTTTCAGAATTGAAGCGCTTAATATCCTCGCGGAAAATATTAAAGGTGAAGGTAAAGTTGATGAGGCTCTCAGAAACGCTCTTAAACAGCGAGCTGAGAATGATGATAATAGTTATATGAAGTTTAAGGCAAAGTCAGTATTAGAAGAAAGAAGTATATGAAAACGCTAAGATTGTATCTGTTAATTTTATTCGGGCTGATAACCCTGAATCATTCTGCTTATTCACAGGTTTCCACTTTCAGTAAGACTCTCCAGGTTTCTAAGGGAGGGATTATCGGGGTTGACATCAGCGCGGGAAATGTCTACGTTCAGACCTGGAAAAAAGATGTCTGCACAATAGTTATTGAAGAAGTGAATAAAGAAGACCTGGAAAATATTTCTCTTACACAGGATGGTAACGAGATTTCACTCAGGACCACCGGAGAGATACGCTATATGAGCGATGTAAAGATCTCCATCCCCGAATCGTTTAACGCCGATATCAATACACGCGGAGGAAACATCGGTATAAGCGGTTACCTTGACGGAAATCTCTCCATCAAAACTTCCGGCGGAAATATAAAAACCGGAAATGTAGCCGGTAATGCCACAGTGAAAACCGCTGGCGGAAACGTAACTGTCGGGAATATTGAAAAAGAACTTACGATCAAAACATCCGGCGGGAATATCACAACCGGAAATCTCGGCGGATCAGCCTCCGTATCAACTGCGGGAGGGAATATAGAAATAGGGTCAGCTAAAGACAACCTGAATGTTTCTACCAGCGGCGGAAACATCGAAATAAGAGAAGGCGTGGCGTCTGTCACGGCTACTACTGCCGGCGGAAATATAGGTGTTGAAAAATTGTCAGGCACTTCTAAACTTTCCACATCCGGCGGCGATATTGATGTTAAAAGTGCCGGTGGCGATCTTACCGCTAAAACCGCCGCGGGGAGTATTGAAGTTCTTAATGTGTCTGGCAGCTTTAAGGCTAGTACTTCTGCCGGTGATATCAAATGCCACGTGAAACAGGGCTTTAAGGGCGAGGTTTCCGTGGATACGAAAGTCGGATCAGTCTATCTGATGCTTCCTTCGGGTATAAGCGCGACAGTTGAAGCGAATGTGCGCGGAATAGTTGCCTGGGGTGAACCGGACGCACAAAATTTTATCCTGTCTGATTTCAACCCGACCAGAGGACCCGAGTTCAAGGGTAAGAAGGAAGTCTCCGCTACTTTCGAAATCAACGGTGGCGGGAATAAGATAAGTCTTAAGGCCAATATGGGTTCGATCAATATCCGCCGCGCTAAATAAATATTCATCTTTCCCGGGATCAGCTACGGTCCCGGGAATACTTTTCCTTCCCCCTTCCCCGCCGGCTAATTTGGCAATTTTTTGCATTCATATAATTCCTTAAAAAGTAATAAATTGAGGCGCTTTTATTGATAGAAATTATTGAAGGAATTAATTATGCGTTCACACGAAATAGATTATAAAATATTCGGCGACGATATGCAGATGGTCGAAGTAGAACTCGATCCGGGCGAAACAGTTATTGCCGAAGCTGGGGCTATGAACTGGATGGAAAACGGGATTCAGTTCGAGGCGAAAATGGGAGACGGAACAGATGCAAACGAAGGTTTTATGGGAAAGATGCTCAATATGGGAAAACGCGTGCTTACGGGTGAATCCCTTTTTATGACGCACTTCACTAACCGCGGTATGGGAAAAAAGCGGGTTGCATTCTCGGCACCCTACCCGGGTAAGATCATCCCGGTCGATATGCGTGAATTTAACGGACAACTGCTTTGCCAGAAGGATGCGTTCCTTTGCGCCGCCTACGGAACAAGAGTCTCCATTGCTTTCACAAAACGATTAGGCGCGGGATTTTTCGGCGGCGAGGGTTTTATTCTCCAGAAACTTGAAGGTGACGGAAAGGCTTTTATCCACGCCGGCGGAACCATAATTAAAAAAGAACTGGTTAATGAAAAACTTTATATTGATACCGGCTGTATTGTTGCATTTACTCCCTCGCTTGAGTACACGATTGAAGCATCCGGGGGATTAAAATCTATGTTCTTCGGCGGCGAAGGATTATTTCTCGCCACACTTTATGGCACCGGAACAGTTTACCTCCAGTCACTCCCCTTCTCCAGGCTCGCCGACAGGGTAATACAGCATTCCTCCTTTGGTACCGGGCGCAGTAAAGATGAAGGCTCAGTGCTCGGCGGGATCGGCAGACTAATTGACGGAAGATAATCGAAAACTAATATGATAAAGGATAATATGTTGAAAAGGTTCTCAGGCTATTTACTGATAATTCTCCTGGTGATAAATTTTTCTGCCGAGGCGCAGAAAAGAAACCTTGAGGTAGACACCATCTTTGCTAACCGCGCGCTTATGGGCAAATCGCTAATGGGCACAAAATGGATGGCAGGCAGCAATGCATTCAGTTATATGAAATTTGATCCGGCTAAAAAAGGAATGGTGATCTATAAATATGACATCGCTTCAGGTAAAGACGAAATTATCGTTACTCCCGATGACCTCAAACTTGAAGGAGAAGACAGCCCGGTTACCCTTCAGAATTATGAGTGGTCGGCTGATAACAAACTTATCCTTATAACCGGGACCGTCCCCGCGAGAAGGACTAAATCAGGCGGCAGTTTCTTTATTTATGATACCGAAAAGAAGAAGATCATCCGCCAGGTTTCTTCTGAAAAGGACCAGGTAAATATTCATTTCTCACCCGACGGCAAGAAGGTATCGTTTGTAAGGGGAAACGACCTTTACGTTTATCATATAGACACTGATAAAGAAGTGCGGCTGACATACGACGGCAGCGATGTAATCCTTAATGGTCTCTTCGACTGGGTCTATGAAGAAGAGTTTTCCATCATTCAGGCTTATGAGTGGTCTGATGACGGTAAAAATATTGCTTTCTGGAAATTAGACCAGTCACTGGTGCCCGAAATCAAGATCCAGAAATGGGATTCACTCTATCTCAACTTCATTGATATGCGTTATCCTAAAGCCGGCGCGGTAAACTCGACTGTCGGGATCGGAGTTGGAAATGCCGAAACCGGTAAAGTGACATATCTTGACCTCGGTACAGAAAAGGATATCTATATCCCAAGAATAAATTTCACTGCTGACCCTTCAAAACTTATGGTACAGAGGCTCAACAGGCTCCAGAATAAACTTGAACTCATCGTCTACGGGGTTGACAATCCTTCAGGTAAGGTAATTTATACCGAGAGCGATTCTTGCTGGGTTGACGTGACAGACGACCTTATATTCTTAAAGAAAGATAATTCATTTATCTGGACTTCAGAGCAGGACGGCTTTAAGCATATCTATCATATCTCTGCCGAAGGGAAAATATTAAACCAGGTCACAAAAGGTAACTGGGAAGTTGGAGATGTATTGGGCGTTGATGAGAAAAACGGACTGATATATTACACTTCGCTTGAGAGAGGAGCAATTTATAAAGACCTCTACTCAGTGACTCTGAACGGTAAAACAAAAAAACTGCTCACTCCTGAAAAGGGAATGAACTCCGTGAACTTCGCTCCGGATTTCACTTACTATATCAACAGGTATTCCAATATCAATACACTCCCCGCGACTACTATCCATAAAGTAAACGGAGAGAAAGTCAGGGATTACTATGCTTCGGATATGTCAGTATATGATAATTACAATTTACCAAAAGCTGAATTCCTTACATTCATCACTAGTGACGGCGTTTCACTGAATGCATATATGATAAAACCGACAAATTTCGATCCTTCGAAAAAATATCCTGTTCTGGTCTATAATTACAGCGGTCCCGGTTCGCAAAGTGTTCTCGATGCCTGGGGAGGATTCAACGGTTTGTGGCACGCAGTCCTCGCGGATAAGGGATACCTCATTTTTGTAGTTGACGGGCGCGGAACCGGAGGCAGAGGGAAAACTTTCAAAAATATTGTATATAAAAATTTAGGTTACTGGGAAGCGAACGACCAGATAGAGGGAGCAAAATACCTCTCCTCCCTCTCTTTTGTGGATAAAGACCGTATCGGCATCTGGGGATGGAGTTACGGAGGCTATATGTCAGCCCTGACTTTATTAAAGGGCGCTGACTACTTCAAGGCTGCGGTTTCTGTCGCCCCGGTAATTCACTGGAAGTTCTACGATACAATTTACACCGAGAGGTTTATGTCCCTCCCTCAGCTTAATCCCGAGGGTTACGAAAACAGTTCAGTGCTTAAATATACTGATAAACTGAAAGGGAAACTGCTCCTGGTTCACGGCACTGCCGATGATAACGTTCATTTCCAGAACGCGGTAGCCCTTGCGCACAAACTGATCAATGAGAACAGGCAGTTCGAGACAATGTATTACCCGGAAAGAGATCACGGGATAAGCGGCGGCAAGGCAAGGCAGCACGTTATGACGCTGATAGCCAACTTCGTTCTCGAAAATTTATAGTAACTTAATGAAACGATTATAAGATTTTAATTGTTTTTTTATTAGATTTGTTTTTTTGAATCAATTAGGAGTATATGAGGCATACTATTAAACATGGAAAGGTGGCTGCACACCCTGTAACAAGGGGTGTCTTTCTTACTTTGGGGTTTATATCAGCCCTGATCGGACTTAGCGGACTTGTTCTCCCCTTCGTTCCGGGTGTGTTATTTATGATAATCGCCGCTTATTTCTTCGCGCGGAGTTCGGAGAAATTTCATCAGTGGCTTTTAAATAATAAATATTTTGGCCATCATTTAACAGCATTCGCTAACGGCGCCAAGATGCCCACACGCGCCAAAGTAATGACTGTGCTTATCATCGCAATTTCTATCACGATCGGAATTTTATTTTTCTGATTGAGTTTTTAGGTTATAAAAAAACCGGTCTTCCGACCGGTTTTTTTTTGCTCAAAAATAATGGGGTTATTGATTCTTAACAGGCGCTGATGATTCCCGCGAATGAATCTGCTTTCAAGCAGGCACCGCCAACAAGCGCTCCGTCAATATCAGGCTGAGAAAGAAGTTCTTTCGCGTTGTCCGGTTTCACGCTCCCGCCGTACTGTATCACGATTTCTTTAGCATTCACAGAAGGATAATTTTCTTTAATCCATCCGCGGATAAAAGCGTGGACTTCCTGAGCCTGCTCCGGTGTGGCAACTTTACCGGTGCCGATTGCCCAGACAGGCTCGTAAGCTATGATGGTCTTTTCAAGTTCCGCGGGAGAAACATCCTTCAGTCCTCCTGACAACTGTGTCCTGATAACATCAAACGTGATCCCTTTTTCCCTTTCCTCAAGAGTCTCACCGATACAGAAGATCGGCAGCAATCCGGATGAGTGCGCTTTTTTAACTTTTTTGTTGATCGTTTCATCAGATTCTTTGAATATAGTTCTCCGTTCGCTGTGCCCTAGTATCACATACCTGCATCCCACGCTCTTCAGCATCGCCGCGGAAATTTCTCCTGTATAAGCGCCTGAATCTTCAAAATACATATTCTGCGCGCCCAGCCCTATCGGGCTGTCTTTCAAAAGAGTGTATGCGGTTTCGAGCGAAGTGAAGGGGGGACATACTATCGCCTCAGCCCCGTTATTTATATTCTTTAACGCTTCCTTTATTCCTGATATAAGTTTTACGGTTTCCGGAATATCCATATTCATTTTCCAGTTTCCGGCTATTACTTTCTTTGACATCTATTCTCCGAGTTATAATAATTAAATAAGTTACCTTTAAAATAAAAAAATCGCAGAGAACTGCGATTTTTTAAATTTCTTCAACTGAACAAACTGTATTAATGAACGTGTGCTTTTTTGTGCACGATAGCGCTCGCTAATTCCGCTGTACCGTTCTTTGCAATGGTCTTTAATGCTTTCGCGCTCAGCTTAACAGTTACGAATTTGTTTAATTCCTGGACCCAGATTCTCTTCTTCTGTAAGTTCGGAAGAAATCTTCTCTTTGTCCTGTTGTTAGCGTGCGATACATTATGCCCATACATTGGTTTTGTTCCGCTTAATTCACATTGTCTGGCCATTGTTTCCTCAAAATTGAAAATTAACTAAACTCTTAATATACCTAATCTGCCTTATAAAAAAAAGGGGGCAGCAAAAAAAATTCCGGGGAAAAAACAAAATCCCTCATTTTGTGTAAAAATCGTGATTTTCTGCATAACCGGGGGTAAAAATCCTTCATTTCTTCAGATTTTCGTGGACATTGACTCAGGATTTTTATATATTTCCTCAGGCACAGTTCTTAATATTTTACCACTAAAACAATAAATAAAGAGGCATTCTATGGAATACTATGAGCTTCACCCGACCACTCCACAGACGAGGTTCATCAATAAGGCTGTCGAGGTATTGAAAAACGGCGGCGTTATTATCTATCCGACTGATACTGTCTACGGGATCGGATGCGATATTTTTAACAAGGAAGCGCTCGAACGTATATTCAGAATTAAAAATGATGATATGACAAAGCTTTTTAGTTTTGTATGCTCCGACCTGAAGGATATTTCAAATTACGCGAAAGTATCGGATTATGCGTACCGTATGATGAAACGCCTTTTACCTGGCCCGTATACTTTCGTTTTGCAGGCAGCAAAAGAGGTTCCGAAAAAGCTTTGGACCAAAAGAAAGACGGTTGGAATCAGAGTCCCCGATCATCCGGTGGCGCTCACTCTTGTTAAAGAATTGGGTAATCCCATTATCAGCACTAGTGTTACAAACCGCCTCGGCGCGGTCCTTTCTGATCCGGAAGAAATCAAACATATGTTCGATTCCCAGATTGACCTTATGCTGGCATCAGGATTTTTGCCTAACGAAAAATCGAGCATTATTGACCTCAGCGATGAAACACCCGAAATCATTCGCGTCGGCGCGGGTGATGTAAGTATGTTTGTTTCTTAATTTTCCCCTCCCCCCTTTAAAAAACCGGGTTTCACCCGGTTTTTTTATTTATAAAATTGCTCGATGCCTGGGCGATCGGAGTCATAATGATCTGGTTAATGTTTACGTGCCACGGGCGTGAAGCAGCAAAAAGAACTGTCTCTGCTACATCATCGGGGGTGAGAGGCATAAGTCCCTTATAAACATTCTCCGCCCTCGCGGGATCCTCAGGAAATCTTACTTTACTGAAATTTGTCTCCACCATACCGGGATCGACTGAAGTTACTTTCACGAATTTATCAAGTACATCAACCCTCGTTGATTGCGCCAGCGCCTTTACAGCAAACTTCGTGGCGCAGTATACACTTCCACCCGGATAAACATCGTGCCCGGCGGTTGATCCGATATAAATAACGTGCCCCTTCTGCCGCTCTGCCATACCCGGAAGAATCTCGCGCAAAACGAACAATACTCCTTTTATGTTAGTATCTATCGTCTCTTCCCAGTCTTCAACTTTCCCTTCGTGAATTTTATCAAGCCCGCGGGTCATCCCGGCATTGTTAATGAGTATATCTACCGGTTTCAGGCTGCTGTCAAGTGATGCAACCGCTGATTTCACGCTATTATAGTCGCGGACATCCATCTGCAGTGTAACTGCCTCGGTGCCGAACTCTTTCTTCAGTTCTACAGCGATTGACTTTAATATATCTATCCTCCTCGCGGTCAAGATAAGCCTAGCGCCTTCCCTGGCGAACACTTTCGCGCAGCTTAAACCGATTCCGGAAGTAGCGCCTGTAATTAATACTATCTTTCCTTTTATCTGTTCCATTATTTTCTCTAATTGTTTTCTGACATATACTTTTTAACTCGTGTATTTACAATCCCCAGATACAAAAAATTCACCGCCATTACTCCCAGCCCTGTTAATAACCTCGCCTCAAGATCAGGATTGTGCACCTGCAGATAACTGAACCACTTATCACTTACGTTTACTTTCACCAGCAGAACGATTATTCCCCTCAGCATAAGTATGATCAGGTAAAGATTAGCCAGCAGATGAAATACCAGGACGGGTACCCGCCTCGCAAATGAACTTTTTTCATTGGCTGTAAGCGCAGAAAGCTCAATGAAGAGCATTACTACGGGGATGAACGCGTTCAGAAGAAACAGGTCGGTGTAAACACTTTTACCCGTCAGCTCAAAATTATACCCAAGATAATAAAGATTAAATCCCAACTGAACATCAATACCGGGGAATAGACTCAGGATAAGTTTCACAAGCAGGGCTTCAATGAATGCGATGCAAATATAAAAACTCACAGCACCTGTAAGTACCGGAATGAGTTTTTCCTTCGTGTTCTTCTTTTTCGGGAGCGGTTTTCTGGTCATTTATTTAACTGATCGAAAAGGGCTGGCGGATAATGGTTCGTAATTTTTCAGGCGGTGTTTTCCTCGCGTCGCTTAAATAAATTTCGTGATGCAAGCTGGTTCTTGTACATCCGAGCGATTCGATATATTTATGCATCTCGGCAATCACAGGGCCTTCGTCTTTATAAGCGCCTATATATAAAACCTGTATGCTTCTTCCCTCTTTATATGTTTCAAAGCGTATAATTCCGGAGACATCTTTTTTCTTCTTTTCCGAATACTTTTTTACGGCGGCATTAAAATGATCCTTCGTCACAAACTCCGGCTGATGAATCATCACAGTCCATTTCCAGTCTTTTTTATTTCCTGTGATAAAGCTGGCCATATCATCCGCCCACCACAATCCTTCCAGCGGCATCACTTTATAATCTTTGGATAATTCAGCTTTAATCATAAATTTTAACGTAAACGAAACGCCGTACATTATCTCCACCGCGTTCATAAAGCTTTCGGAAGTATTGGGGTCACCTTCTCCGTCTATCATCAGAAAATTAAATGCTGGTACTATCACCTCTTGCATCGCTCCTTTGGGAGGATTATAAAACTGCTTCAGCTGTTTTGTTAAATCGAGTTTGTCCATCTCTCGCGGATCCTGTTTATTTGACTGTCTCAAGGCATCGTTCAATATGCCCGATATGGTGTCTGAAGTGCCAGCTATAAAGGGCTGTCACCTGTTTGATAGTAAAGTGCTTTTTATTTTCGGGGTGATAAAATGATTTTTTGAGATCATCCTCGGAAAGGTTTTTCAGTATTTTAATAATTTTTCTATGGACAGCTTCAATTATCATCACGGAATCTGCCAGATCATCCGGTGTATATTCCGCGGTTTCAGCCCATTTGTTTTCCGCGTAAGGTTTTATTATAGGGACATCCTCAGTGAGCGCCAGTTTCATCCTTATGAGAAAATTCATATGGCTGTCTGATACGTGATGCACCACCTGTGCCATCGTCCATCCGCCGGGACGGTAGCTTCGGTTCAGATCTGCTGCCGTGGCTGAGTCAACCAGTTTCTTTAATCTTTCCGGAAGCAGGCTAAAATCATTAATAAACCCGTTCATTTCTTCCGGAGAATAATCTTCCTTTCTCGAGAACTTCCCGGCTGGAAACCTGGCATCTTGTATATTTTTCTCTTCATCACTCATAATATCTTGCCTTTACTTATCTGCTGAATATTCGTTTTAATGGGTTCTTATGTATCGAAAGAAAGAATTTTCTGATTGCCTCCCTCCCCTCTTTTGACTCTTCTAAAGGTATTCTTGTAATACCGCTGTAACTTTTTACAAAAGGGGTTTCAAACACCGATGTCTTCTTTACGTGTGTTCCGCTGGCGTCTGCTCCCTGATTATTTACAAATGAAACCCCGGGATAAAGCGTAAGCATATTCCGGAGAAAAAGTGAAGCGTGCCATCTGACTGCCCAGGAATTGTTTTTCCCTTCGATCTGTTTCCTGAGCATATTAGAGTAGGAATAAGCGCCGTTGTAATCAAAAGCGCTTTTCAGGCCTGAGTCTGAAATTTCATTAAGCAGTTTCTTACCATCAGCCTCGAAAAACTTCCAGGCCCTCTTCCACGTTGCCCATCCCCAGCAGTCGGCACCGCGAATGAAGAACGTTTCCGGAAGCTTTTCTTTCACAGGATAGATGTATCCGTGAACGCTTCCCACTCTTTCATCGCCCGCGTAAAGTTCAAGAGCATCATTCATAAAGTTCAGGAAGTGCGGGGAAAGAATAAGATCGTCTTCAAGAATAATCAGACGGTCATAAGTTGCGAAAAGCTGATTTAATCCATTTATTATATTTTCTGCAAGTCCGAAGTTGGTTTCCCGGTTAAATACTGTCACGGATCTGAACCCCTCCACACCCATAATATATTTTCTCAAGGCCTCAACTTTTTCCTCCGAACCAGGCTTTGGCCCGTCAGAGAAAATAAACAGGTCGGTCCCGGCCGCCTCTCTGTTTCTCTTCAGCGATTCCAGCAGGTGCTGCACGTGCCCGATTCTGTTATAAACAAAAAGTACTGCCGGCGCGAAATTCATTTTGACAATGAAAAATCTATGATAAGAGAAGTGTAAACAGGTTTCCCTGAAACATTGCGGTCATCATACTTAAAAGAACGGCTGATAAATCCGTTCCCGTCATCCTCATAACCCTGGTGGAATTCTCCGCTCTCATCCCAATATTCAACCGGGTGGGATTTAAACCCTTCGCGAGCGAAAAGTTCGGCAATTGATTTGTACGTAAAAAGATTTTTATGGTCGTCAGAACCGCAGCCGAGGCCGCCCGGTTTTACATTTTCTATATAATTAGTATCTGCATGGTAACCGTCAGGCACCGCAACCCGGAAGTTAAAATCATCGGCGGCAAATTCTTTTATATGCCTCAGCATCACAAGTATCTGTTCCTCTGTAAGGTGTTCGAGGACGTGCTCAGCCAGCATATTATTGATTTTGGTTTCCCTGAAGTAACGGAGAAAATCCTCCCGCTTCGTAAGATCAAGATACCATATATCAGTTTTGAACCAGCCCGGAAAATTTGTGGGTCCCGCGCCCACAATAATCTTTATTCTGTCATTCTTTCTTTTATAAAATTGCCAAACCAAAAACTTCCACAACCGGATAAACGGGATTAAGCATCTGAAAACAAAAGCTTTGAATTTCTTTATCATATTCCCAGCCTGTTCGGATGCCTGTAGAATACTGTGGTACATTTTTTGAATAGTATTCCGGGGGCAATGCCATAAAAATCAATCTGCTTAAAGCCTTCATTTTTTAAGAAATCTTTCCCCGGTTTGTACTCCGGACGCTCCGAATCATCTAATATCAGGACGCCGTCTTCCTCTAAATATTGCAGTGACTCGCGGATACATTCATTTCTTTTCACCGCATCAACAAAAATAATGTCGTATTTACCCGCGGCTTTGTCTATCGCTTTCTCATAATCATTTTCATCAGCTGGAAGCACCTTACAGTTGGCAGGAATATAATTTTTTAATTCATCTATCCAAACCTTATTGTGCTCGCAGGATATTACATTGCTGACCCGCGCGGCAAAGAACAAAGTCGAATTACCCGAGCCATACTCAAACACCTTAAGGTCCTTATTAAGTCTCGGTTTAATAAAATCTATAAAGGAATATGTCGTCCAGGGAATCGGATTACCATCTTTATCTATCGGTTTGAGCGTTTTAAATGATTCAAACCATCCTTCATCAAATAAAAGCCCGTCTATCCTCTGCGAAATAAGCGCGGATATAATTTTGGGTTCGGTAAATAGTTTCAGGACTGTCCTGATCTTAACTGTTAAAGGATATGACATTTTAATCTAAATTCAGATTTTTGATTGCAGGTTACGAATTATTAAAATATTTGAGTGTCTTCTCATCTCAATTTATCTATTGGTTATTTTCAGCTACTTTTTTTGCCCACCTTGTTTCAGAAGTTATTAATATAGGATATCCTTTTTCAATGAGTTTATACGCATCCTGAATTTTCCTTCCAACAGAGATTTGTATCCAATCTCGACTGTTCAAACTTCCAATAACCAATAGATTTGTTTCTTTAGAAGGCTTATTATGAATAATCATTCCACGTTTTATCGCTACCTGCTTCATTTCTTCTCTTGTTCCTAATAAAAATTTACCGGTGAAGCATACTTTTTTGCCCTCAAGTTCATAATCAATGGGATCATCAAAAAGAATCAAAGAGGTATTTTCAATAGATCCAGTTCTATCAAACTCATTGCCAGTAATTTTCTCTAGTAAAATTAGCAAATCATTCAATTCATTTTTTGTTATAATTCCATCAGACAATATTTTTCTAACCTCTCCGTGAATAATATTGATTGGAAATTCAGCAAGGAAGTCTGAGGTTTCGTCAAGTTTTCTTACGAGGGTCTCAAATTCAGCCAGATCAAGATTACCATCTATAATTACACCTCGCAAAAAACCGATAAATCTATTTACACGGGAATCTAGGTCATCAAACTCTTTCCCAAACTCTATGCAATCCAGAATTAATTGCAGCAGATTTTGTTTGTCCTCAGAATTAATCATTCTAAGTTTTGAAATGTGATTAATTTCTTCGAAGATATCTACAAAATCTCCACCATATTCAAGGTTTTCCTGGGTCCATCCCCATAAGAATAACAACTCCAATTCATTTAATTCCTGGTTAGCGGTTATCCCTTCCAAGAACCCTTTTAATGTTGATAAGGCTTTCTTTTGATTACGTCTTTTGTTGTATTCAATATTCAAGGGTTGTCCATATTCATCCAATCCGTCCATATTATCCTCAGATATTTGCAATAATTAAATACGATTTTACTTTGTAGTAATTTTTCTGTTTAACAAATTATTATTCTTTATTGACAATATTACAATTCAAAATTTCATATTCAAGTTAATAAAATTCAATAAGAAATAGTGGGACTTTGTTGAAGGTGAATCTAACTGAATGCGACTATGAGGCTGCTAATTAATAGTAAAATAGATACCGGTCCCCATATCATCCTCTCCTTTTTACTGGGAGTGATAAGATTCAATACCGTTCCAAGAACCGTGAATCCTGCGACGAACCAGATAGCTGTTTCAGAGAATGAGTACCAAAAGCTTAATATCATTTTCGCCCTTATAAGTACAATCAAGCCGATTCCCAGAAGAATAAAAGCCTGAATAACAGCCCCGATCCTGAGCGGAAGCGGGAACCTGCCCGGATACTTCCCTCCCATCGCGTACTCTCCCCACGGCTTTCCGGCTGCCAGGGCAATCTGAAAGGAGATTATTACTAATATTAGTATTGAAAAGAGGATTGCGGAATAAAAAGCTAACATATTGCCTGATTAATTAATAAGTAAATTAATTGCCTCACAAAATTATTGATAAAAAACTTTTTTCAAAACTTGACTTTTTATTAAATTATATTTATTTTAAGTTCAAAATATCTTACATTAAATTAAATTGAAAACTACAGAAAAATACGGTCCGGAAGCAGATGCAGCTTTATCACTTTGGGTAAAACTTGCACGCGCCTATCTCTCCTTCGCGAAAAAGTCGCACGATAGCATCAGATCCTTCGGCCTCACCGAACCACAGTTCGCCGTGCTGGAGACGCTCGGACACCTTGGTCCAATGACCATAGGTATTCTTTGTAAAAAACAACTTGTCAGTGGCGGTAATATGACCCTGGTGGTGGATAACCTGGAAAAAGAAGGACTTGTTCACAGGACACACAGTAAAAATGACAGAAGGGCAATAATTGTTGAGCTAACGGAAAAGGGGCAGAAACTATTCCTAGAGACTTTCCCAAAACACGCCGAGCATATCGTTCAGGCTGCTTCCGTTCTTTCACCCGAAGAACAGGAAACACTGTCAGCTCTCCTGAAAAAATTGGGAACTAATTTGTAAAAAAAATTTGTTATAATATTACGAACTTAAAATATTTAACATTAAAAAATAGGTTATGATTACTTTACAAAACCAGGAAACTGAAACTCAGGAAAAGTTTCTAAGCGCCATTAATAACAGATTTTCTCCCAGGGCGTTTTCGCCGGAAGAATTGGATGAAAACATAGTTCGTAATATTTTCGAAGCTGCCGGCTTTGCTCCCTCTTCATATAATGAACAGCCTTGGCGTTATCGTCTTGTTTATCGCGGGTTAGACGAACACACAAGACTTCTGGCAACGCTCGCGCCTTCAAACCGGGAATGGGCACAGAACGCGCCGCTGCTGACAATCGGTTATTTCAAAAAGACTTTCACACTTACGGGAGAGCCCAACTATTATAATATGTACGACCTCGGTCAGAGTGCGGCTTACCTGAGCCTGCAGGCACAGGAGTTCAATATTTATACACACCAGATGGGCGGATTCAACAGGCGTAAAGTGAATGAGGAGTTTAGTATCGGCGATGAGTTTGAAGCAGCAGTTGTTATCGCGATGGGAAAAATTGATGAGGCGCTCATCGGTACAGTATCACCCGTGGCTGTTGCGGCAAGAAGAAAAAGGAAGTCATTAGAAGAAATATTATTAAAAAAATAGAAAGATAGTATTATGTTAAGAATTAAACGGGCTTCAGAGAGAGGCCTGACTCAAATTGACTGGCTGGAAAGTTATCACAGCTTTTCATTCGGTGAATACTATGATCCGGCTAACATTCATTTTGGCCCTCTGAGAGTTATGAATGATGACCGCGTTGCTCCCGCAGGCGGTTTCCCGTATCACCAGCACAGGGATATGGAAATAATCACTTATGTGATGGACGGCGCGCTTGAGCATAAAGACAGCACCGGAACCAATGAAGTGATACGGTCAAATGACGTTCAGAAAATGTCAGCCGGTAGGGGTATAATGCACTCTGAGTTTAACCACTCAAAAACTGAGCCTGTGCATTTCTTCCAGATCTGGATTGTGCCGGACCGCAGGGGCCTTGAACCCGCATATGAGCAGCTGCATTTCACAAAAGAGATGCGCGAAAATAAAATGCTCAAAGTAGCAACTAATAAGGGGGATGATAATACAATTTATGTTAGCCAGGATGTTGAAATGTTTATTTCGAATCTTAAATCAGGCAAGTCGCTGAATGTTGATGTGGAAAGCGGAAGGAGCATTTACCTGCATGTAGCTGAAGGGAAAGTATCCGTTGACGGGAATGTACTGAGTACCGGAGACGCGGTTGAAATAACTTCGGAAAGCTCTTTTCAGATCTCGGCAGATCAGGAGAGCGAACTCATAATGTTTGACCTTAAGCAATAAAAAAGAGTATCACCTCCGCGGTCTGCCCGCGGAGGTGATCAATAAATGTTATTTAACCAGCAGCATTTTCTTTGTAATTACAACCGGGACTTTGCCTGCCTTTAACTGGCAGAAATAAATTCCGCTCGAGAATCCTTGCGCTCCGAATTCAACCTCGTAGTAACCCGCGACCTTATCCTCATTTACAAGCACCGCTACTTCACGTCCAAGTATATCGAATACGCTTAAGGTTACACGCTGGGAGGCACTGCCGCTCTTCGCGGCCGGAACCGAGAATTTGATCTTTGTCGAAGGATTAAACGGGTTCGGGTAATTCTGCTCGAGCGCGAATTCTGCGGGCACTCCGTTTCCGTTCTTTTTAATTGAAGTTATAGGGGAATTATTTACAAGCAGTTTTCCCGCTGATGACGCAAATAATTTTCCGTCGGGACCGGGGAACGAGGCTGATATGCCATAGCCGCCAAGCCCGAGGTAAGCCCAGCTATCGCCAAGATCAGCAGAACCGTATATTCCGAACATCCACGAAGAAACAAAAATATTATTCTCAGCATCTATGCGTACTGCGTAGATAGGACCATCAGGAACACCGCTCATCTTAGTCCAGGTGTTGCCGTTGTCATAAGAGCGGTAGACACCATCGGCAAGTGTACCAACGAAAATAATCCCTTCGTTCGTCTTATCCATACAGGTAACAAACTCATACGGGAACGCCAGGTTCATCCAGGTATTCGCGTAATCAACCGTCGAGGCAACACCGGCGCCGATCGTCCCCGCGAATACTGTGTATTGTGGGCCGCCGACCACACGGTGCATCATTGAAGTCACAACAGTACTTCCAAGATTATCATTTTTCTGCACCCAGGTGTATCCGCCGTCAGCCGAACGGTAAACACCAAACGACCAGGTACCGGCGTACATATATCCATCACTTCCGAGCAGAATAGAGCGTACCTCTTTACCGCTGAGATGAGTAACCCAGGTTGCGCCGTCATCAGTGGAACGGTAGAGCCCGGTTTCCGTGGCTGCGAGAATGTTGCCGTCTGTTGTCACTGCAAGATCGTGTATGTAAGCAACAGGAGTCATAGATGCGTTAATGGTATCTCCGAGCACACCGGAATTATCCATCTCAATAATATGACCAAGATTCGTTCCGGCAAGTATTGTGTTCGGGTCTTTTCTTACCATCGAAATAACCATTTCGTTTACGGGGAGAATTGAAGCAACAGACCAGGTTCCGTTCCCTGCCGTTCCGTAAGGCGCCGTTGTATTAATTACAACAACCGCAGGATCGTCATTGTTAGTCTGGTCCGGATCAACGGAGAATGATGAAACAACTTCCGGCAGGAACCCGATCGTTCTGTTAAGCGGGATGAATCCAAGGAACGAATGGTTTTGATGTGAACCGTTAGTGACTAAATTATTAACGAACATCTGTCCCCTGAAAAGCGAACCGACTACCGTAACGTTTGCGAACGGCGCAAGGACGGTACCGAAGAAATTTGCTCCCATGAAGTTGATCCCTGACGCATACCTAAAATTGAACAGCACATAATTGCCGTAATTATTTCCCGTCATAGTCACCGATCCGCCAAATTCAATGGCGCTTCCGTCAACATTGATCAGGGCTACCGATCCTTTAGGTATATCTATAGTAATATTACCGGAGTTTTCAAACTGAGCCTCTGAAATAGTAAAAACGTTCAGATGAATATCTGTACCTTCAAGCAAAAGATTGCCTGTATATGTAGTTGTACCGTTAACATCATAACCGCTTATACCCGCCGATAGGCTGTTTAGGTAAGAGTTGAGCGAAGCAAAATTAAGCGGTGAGCCCTGAATCAGTGAGCCGTTGGGATATGCCACATTGCCGTTTGGAAGATTAGTTGTATTTCCGTAAACCACGTTACCATAATGTACCGTACCCGATTCAAAATTAAGATTATCTCCTGCAATAACTACATCCGGAATCACAGGCCTCGTTCTTAACTGTCCTCCGAAATTAGAGCCAACTATAGAAAGATCATCTCCAGCGGCAATCTTACCTCCGTTAAATACTCCGGTCAAAGAGGCATCACTCTTTGAGAAAATGTTAAACTCATAAAAATCCCTGAAATCATAAGCCTGATCGAAGTAATCAACTGAATCCACGAAGGTCAGCACAGCCACCGCGTTTGGCGGAAAAACTTCCGGCAGTGTCCAGGCGCCCGTGCCCGGGTTAAACGTTGAATTTACCGCGTTCGAAGAAGCATATACAAAGCCGCGCGGCATAGCAGCCTGAAGAATAACAGCCTTCGCCGTATCAGGTCCGAGATTAGTCAAAGTAAATGTGTAAGTAAGAACCTCAAGATTGATTGGATTTGGCTTGTCAACCGCGGCAATTATTTCCAGATCTGCCAGCGGCGGAAGCAATGTCACAGTTACAGTATCAGAATTATTTCCGGTTCCGCCGGCGTAGTATGCCCTGAGCCGGTAGTAATATGTATAACCCGGGATAAGTCCTGAAGCAACATATGTGGTAACATTACCAATATCAAGATTGTTGAATCCCGTGACGTACTCAGTAAATACATTGTTGTAGCAAACATCGAGATAATAGCCGTCAGCTCCTGCAACCGCGTCCCAATCGGTACGGAAAGCATAACGCGTGATGCTGATGGTTGTCGGGTCCGGAATGCCGATCATTGTCAACAAGTTTATCGTAGTTGAGTTCCCGCTTTCACCAAGGGCGTTGTAGGCACGAGCCCGGTAAAAATATTCCGTTCCGGCAGTCAATCCTGTCACCGGATATGTTAAAACATTCCCTACATCCAGATTATTGTATCCTGTTACAAATGAGGTGAATAAATTATCCGTCGCGACATCAAGTTTGTAACCCGTCGCGAGTCCTGCAGGGTACCAGTTTGCGTTGAAAGATGTTGTCATAATTTCAGTAGCGGGAGAGACACTCGGTACTTCAGGTAGACCGTCATAACCCAAAATTATTCCGTTTAATCCAACGACGATACCGTGGTTTGCGTCAGAGAAATCAATACTCATAAACCCTTCTTCTGTTTCAACCGTAACAACGCTCCAGTTCGCGCCCGCGTTAGTGGTTTTAAGAATGGTTCCGGTATTTCCGCATATCCAGCCGTTATTTGCATCGGTAAATACTGCTTCTCTTAACATTTGTGTTGTACCGCTTGACTGAGGCAACCAGGAAACTCCATCGTCAGTACTGCGAAGGATGGTACCGTGGTAACCGGTTACCGTCCAGCAATTTGGTTCGGTGCGCACCGGCCTGTAAAGGTCCTGAAATGTTCCGGTAGATTGTGAAGCCCAGTTAGCGCCGCCGTTTGTAGTTTTAAGTATGGTGCCGTAATAACCGGCAGCGATTCCGTTAGTAGCATCATAGAAATGTACCCCGATGAGCGGAACCCATCCAACTCCGCTGGCCTGCGGAGTCCACGTAACGCCTCCATCAGTTGTAACCGCAATATATCCGTGGTCTCCGACCACCCAGGCAGTTGTCGAATTCAGATAACTCATTCCGTAGAGATCTTCATAAGTTCCGCTCACAAGGCTTGACCAGGAGGCGCCGCCGTCAGTCGTCTTCAGTATAACGCCGCCGTTGCCGAAGGCCAGCCCGTTATCAGCATCACAAAATGATGCACCAATGAGATTGTTTGTTACGGGACAAACTACCGGCAGCCAGTCGGCGCCGCCGTTTGTGGTACGAAGGATTGTGCCGCTCATTCCGTAAGCGGTTGCATTATTGGCATCTGACATCGTAACACCCGTAAGATGCACGCCAGTGCCGCTCATTTGTTCTGTCCATCCCTGCGGATAGACGCATAAAGTTGTGAATAGAAGAAGAAGTATTAATTTTTTCATACTTCACATTTCCTGTGATAAATTATAAAATCATAAATGAATTTCAATTTTATAGTCCGATAATATCGCGGCGGGAAAAAGAGGAGTTGCTGTCGCGAATAGCCCATAAATACCTCTGCGGAGTCAACCTGATACTGTTAATATAGTAATACTCAATAAAATATGTTGTCCTCTTTATCACATCTTAAAAAGAAAAAAATACTTTTACAACACTTGCCAATTAGCAAAGATTGATAAATAGCACACATTGATCAGCTTAGGTTTTCAAAAAGCGAAGACAGATAACAGTAAGTCCCCCGGCTTGGCAGAAAACCGGATCATCGTTTACGCCTTTGCAAACTCCGATCCGATGCGTAACTGAGTGCAACGCCCTTCGATAAGCGGAGGGAAATACACCCTCCCCTTTTAACACTTGAGTCATAAGGGAAAGGTGGTGCACTGATCCCGATTTATCGGGACGAAGCGGATGAATTATCGTAACTTACTTCATCAAAATCATTTTTCTTGTAATTACCACATCATTACCCGCACGGAGCTGATAGAAATATATTCCGCTCGATATAACTTTGTAGCGCGGGTTATCTACCCGCGATGAATTGAACTCAATTTTATAACTCCCCGGCGCCTTCTCCTCATTAACCAGCGTCGCCACTTCCCTCCCTCTCACATCATATATCTTAAGCGTTACTCTGATCCCTGTTCCCTGGTCTCTGTTCTCTGGTACCTGATACCTGATTTTCGTTGCTGGATTAAAAGGATTTGGGTAGTTCTGAAATAATAGATACTTAAAAGATTGTGTATCATACAATTTAATACCGGAAGCAACCGGGGGGAGTTCCAGCGCGCCCAGATCAGGGTTGGTGCCCTGCGGAGAGGGGCGCAAATTTCTTAAATAATCATCAGGGGGAGAATTAATCACCGCGCTGTTATAACTGAATGAGCTCCTCCCTGCATTCAAAGCAGGGCTCGCTCCCTGAACGCTGTAAAGGGTGTCACCGGCTTCAAAAAGCGGGTCGGTGTCCAGGTTCCCTTCCCCCTGAAATCCCCCTCTGACTATGTTATAAAATAACTTAATATTTCCGCTTAAAAATCCAAATCCGGTGTCAACGGTTGTATTCCAAATAATATTATTAAAAAATACAGCTTCAGAATTTTGCGCGTTACTTGAAAGAGTAAATGAAGCCAGATATGTTGAAGTGTTTTCAGCAATTGTATTATTGATGAATTTATAATATCCCATTAAAAAACGTAACAGGCTGGCTCCGGAGACTGTATTACTGTTCGCGGTTATAATATTGTTTATAAAATCAACCTTAGGCAACCCGGCCATTTCCATAAAAGACGCAACAACAGCCGCGGATTTTGAAACATTACCGCTGATATAATTTCCCTCTATAAGTATTCTCGAAGTATCACTTATACCGCCGTGAATAAAAATCGCCCCTCCCACGGCTAAAGTGGTCACTGATGCTCCTTTATTACGCGAAACAATATTTCTAACAAACCTGCCATTCCCCACAAGATATACCCCGGCGCCGGCTGCATTCATATAAGAGACGCTGCTTAAGCAGGCTAATTCATTTCCGGATATGATATTGTCTTCAATTATCCAGTAATTAAAAGCATTTTTAGCAGGCCACATACAAATTCCCCCGCCTTCCGTGGCAGCTGCAGCGGCAATAATATTATCCTTTATGATGTTGTGACAAAGTTTCATCCCTCCGCCAAATAATGCAACTCCTCCCCCTTCATATCCGGTCCAGTTCCCGTCAGCAAGTTTAGTCCCTAGGCCGCCGGTAATTGTGAATCCGGTTATCACCGTATTAGTATCCGTATCGCCATAGATCAGTATTGTTGATCCCGTATCGCTGTAGACAGGGAAAAAGCCATTGATAACAGTATTACGGATGTGAGAAGGATTGGAGTCAAGAATGAAGTGGCTGGCAAGAAGGATCTTTTTGGTTATGACAAGGTTTTCGATGTACGTGCCTTCAGCTACAAGCACCGTATCACCATTAACCGCGGCCTCAATGGCGTCACGGATTGAGGGATAATCGCCCGGGACAGTCCTGATAGTTCCGGATATGTCACAAAACGCAATAGCAAAGAAGATCAGAAGCAATGAACATCGAACCGGCATAAAGTATAAATTATTTTGATAGATTAAATAGGGAGCCCGGTGGGTGTTCGAACAATCACCCTGAGCATCCTATCAGAGTTAAATCAATCTCACAAGGCAATCCCGGAGGAAAAGCCTTAAAACGGTCCAGATAATTAAATAGTTTTATTCCCTTAATAAAACTATTGAAATAAAAATATTTTTACAACTATTAAAATAAATTATTACGGCTTGAAGGGCCGGCCGGTTGGAAAGGACAGCCATTTTTCGTTGAAAATGGGTACCGTTATTACCAATCACTCTCACCCTAAATCCCTCTCCTTGCGAAGGAGAGGAACTTTTTTGAAAACCGGGGCAGTCCCCGTAACTTTGATAATAAAGCATCATAATTCACCCCAGCCCCCGCGGGGAGACCCGCGGGGGAGGGGCTTGCGCTTTGTGAGTTTATCCGTCCCCATATATCACTTCATCAAAATCATCTTCTTTGAAATTACAACATCACTCCCCGCGCGGAGCTGATAGAAATATACTCCGCTGCTAAGTTCACTACCGCGCAGATTAGTAATCCGCGCTACGGAGAAATCGACTTCATAACTCCCCGGCGCCTTCTCTTCATTTACCAACGTTGCTACTTCCCTCCCCATGACATCATACACTTTAAGCGTAACCCTGATCCCTGTTCCCTGGTCTCTGTTCTCTGGTACCTGACACCTGATTTTTGTTGATGGATTAAAGGGATTAGGATAGTTTTGTGAAAGTGTGTATTCGGTCGGCAGAGCTGTTTCATCTTCGGATTCGATATCTGTCAGTGAGTGCTCAATGGCGCCAAGATCGGGATTCTCTCTCGTTGCCGGCTGCGGTCGAAGATCACCAAAGAAATCCCTGTCAGGTGCTGCAAGTGGTGTTCCGCCTACTGTCCATTGCGGCATACCGGCACCCAGCGCAGGACTGCTGCTGCTTAACCTGTAATAAGGATCATTTTCTGCAAACTGAGGATTCGACGAAGTATTCCCAAACCCTGTATACCCTGCGTAAAAACAGTTAAAATTAGCTGAAAGCACAGTCGGGCTTGTAGCTGACCTGAACATTATTTGTCTGCTTCCTGCAGTGGGATTCCATATTATATTATTCATCAGCCCGACACTCATCGGAAGGGTTCCCACATAAATTACATAGTTCCCGTTGTTATCAGCCATTGTATTATTAATGAACCAGGCGTAAGTTCCTCTCAGGTGAATTAATCCGGTATCTCTGACAGCAGTAGAATTAACATATATGGGATAAGCAATGTTTTTAACCATAATATTATTTTGAAATGTCAGGCGGGGTATCCGGCCAATGGTTAAATTCTCCGGGGCGTATGTATGCATCACACTTCCCCAGGTACTTCTGTTACCCGTAAACAAATTTCCGTCAATCAGGATTATTGCCGTGCTCGTTGTGTTGGAATAGACACCGATAGCTCCCGACGTGCTTCCTGAGGGCGCACTTAACCCTGATATTAGAAGCCATCGGGCAGCGTTATTGATAAATCTGTTTCTTATAATCTTTCCGCTTCCGGTCAGATAAACTCCGCCTCCGCCTGCCCAGCGGCCGCTCGCGTCATTTCCCTCAATGAGGTTATCTGATATCTCAAATCCTGTTATTGTCCCTCGGGCATTATCAATATTTATACCTGCTCCCACCGCATCGGGAAGAGCGGATGTTCCCTTTAATATGTTATTTATTATCCGGTTGAAACGAATTGTTGCGCCTCCGGCAAGTATGTTTATTCCGCCGCCGCCGATGTAGTAATAACCGTCTTTAGCCACAAACTTTGTTCCGGTTCCATTTGTGATTGTAAGGCCAGAAATAATTGTACTTGTATCCGCACCGATACCGATATTTATCACGCTACCTGAATCAGGATTAACGGCAGCTTCACCGGAAATGATGGTTCGGGAAATATGAGAAGTATCGCCGTCAGTAATGAATAAACTCGCCAGTGTGATCTTTTTGTTCAGCACCAGGTTTTCCAGATAAGTACCTTCGGAAACAAGAACGATATTTCCGTCTACTGCTGCATTGATTGCTTGCTGTATCTTCGGATAATCCTGCGGGACGCGGATTGTCGTACCTGTGAACGGAGCGCCGAGCGGATGTTCAATCGCGCCAAGATCAGGATTTGACCCCGCCGGTAGTGGCCTTAAATTGCCCAAAAAATCTTTTGCAGGAGCAGAGAGTCCTACACCTCCGACAGTATATTGCACCATTGCCGCACCTATTGCCCGGCTTGAATCACTTAAGCGAAAATATGGATCTCCCGGAATAAAATTCGGATTGTCGCTGATGTTACCGGTACCGGTGCGCCCGCCATAAATACAATTATAGTTTGTGTAAACCACACTTGAAGTAACGCTCGAATGGAATAGGAAAGCAGCTTGACTCCCAGCGGAAATCCATATTATATTATTTAGAAAAAGCGCCCGATGCGGTGTCTGCGCGAACCTTACGGCGCACAGTCCAGTATTTTCAGCAATTGTATTATTTACGAAATAGGAGTATGTCCTCGATAGAGCAATTGGGCCGTTAGCAGTTGGGTACCCCGGTGGTACCGGCAGGGCAATATTATTTACCATAATGTTATTATGAAATGTCAGATTTGGAATTCTGTTTAATTCACTGGTACTGCTACCGCTTCCAAATGCACTGCCGTACGTCGCTTTATTAGCTGTAAAATAGTTCCCCTCTATCAGGGCGGTGGCAGAGCTATTGCTATTTGAAAGATAATTTATCGCTCCTGATGCACACGCTTCTGTGGGTACTCCAGTAATATCAATAGTAACCGCTGAATTATTTATAAATTTGTTTTTCAGTATTTTGCCGTTACCCGTAAGCGCGCAAGCCCCGCCGCCGCTCCAGGATCCTTTCACCTCATTTGACTGAAATAGATTATCCGATATCTCCCAATCGGTGATCGCCCCGAGCACATTAAGGATGGCAATCCCCCCACCCGTAGCGTATGGTATTGACTGAGTGCCCGTTACTATATTATTAACAATTCTATTCGAATGTATCGTAGCCGCGCCAGCAAAAATCATTATCCCTCCGCCGGCGATATAGTAATAACCATCGTAGTATATTCTTGCTCCCCGGCCGTTAGTAATAGTAAATCCGGTAATCAGTGTGTTAATGTTTGACTGGTAAAAAACTCCTATCACACTTGCAGAATCGGCATTTGTAAATCCGCTTCCGTCTATAATCGTCTGGGATATATGTGAAGTGTCGCCGTCAATAAGAAATAAACTTGCAAGTTTGATCACTTTATTAATCTGCAGGTTTTCAACATACACTCCTTCAGAAACGAGAACTGTATCGCCGTTCACGGCAGCGTTAATTGCAAGCTGGATTTTTGCATAATCCTGGGGCACGCGGCGAATAGTTCCTTCCGCGGTAAAAAGGGTTGTTAGTACCATAAAGAGAAGTAATGTAACGTCTGCGCGCATAAAATACCTTTTGGTGTTTAGTGATAAAAAAAATGCTTCGCGCAAACATATATTAAAAAGGAGGGGGGAGGTTAACTATATT
>JABWCL010000008.1 GCA_013360295.1 Ignavibacteriaceae bacterium
CCGGATGGAAAAAAGATTGTTGCGGCTAGTGATGATATGACACTTCGTGTATGGGATATAGAAAGAGGCAAATGTCTTAAAACACTTGAAGGGCATGCTGAACCGGTTGATAATCTGAGTGCTACCCTGGATGGAAGGAAAGTTGTATCGGGTGGTAGTGATAATAAACTCCGCGTTTGGGATACGGAAAGCGGCAAATGTTTCCATATACTCGAAGGATATCCCGATTATCGCTCTAGTGTAAACATCACTCCGGATGGGAGGAGAGTTGTTTCAGGGAGTAATGATAAAACGCTTCGTGTCTGGGATATAGAAAGCGGTAAATGTATTCACTTACTTAAAGGGCATTCCGATTTTATTCCTAGTGCATGTATCAGCCCTGACGGGAAAAGATTTGTTTCGGGAAGTAATGATAAAACACTTCGTGTCTGGGATATAGAAAGCGGTAAAGGTCTTCACTCACTTAAGGGCCACGCTTTAGGTGTTTTTAGTATAATTATCACCCCAGATGGAAAGAGAGCGATTTCGGGAAGTGGTGATATGACACTCCGTGTGTGGGATATAGAAAGCGGAAAGTGTCTTCGCACACTTGAGGGTCATACTAATTTTGTTTTTATTGGATGTATCACTCCAGATGGAAAGAGAGCAGTTTCAGGAAGTTGGGATAAAACACTTCGTGTATGGGATATAGAAAGCGGTAAATGTCTTCACATATTAAGTGGGCATAGTCACATCATTTCAAGTGTCCATATAACTCCGGATGGAAAAAAAATTGTTTCGGGAAGCAGTGATAAGACACTCAGAGTATGGGATATAGAAAGAGGGAGGTGTCTTTACATCCTTGAGCATGCTGGTCCTGTAAATAGTATAAGTATTTCCGTGGATGGAATAAAAGTTGCTTCTGGAAGCGTTGATAAAACACTCCGCGTGTGGGATTTGGAGAGTTGTAAATGTTTATTATTACTTGCACAAGAAACAAGCACTCATATAATTATTATAGATGACTTGAAGAAAGTAATTTGTATTGGAACCTCAACCGGAGATGTGCTATTTTTTGAAATAAAAAATTTAAGATAAAACAGATACAATATGCCACAACAAACCAAAATATTCCGCGTATTTGTAAGTTCTACTTTCAGCGATATGAGAGAGGAACGGAGAATTCTTCAAAAAAATGTTTTCCCAAAACTCGAAAAGTTATGTGAGAGTAATGGTGCAAAATTTCAGGCTGTAGATCTGCGCTGGGGGGTAAATGAAGAATCCCAGCTTAACCAGAAGACAATTGATATTTGTCTTAACGAAATTGCACGGTGCCAGCGCATCTCTCCCAAACCTAATTTTATAGTCTTGCTTGGTAACCGCTACGGGTGGCAGCCAATACCAACCACAATTCCACAAGATGAAATGGAACAGATAAAACGATTGTTCACTTATCAGGAAAAAGCATTAATCGAGAAATGGTATTTGCTGGATGAGAATGCCATCCCTTCTGAATATGTGCTTCAACCGCGCGGAGCAAAGTATGCGGAATACAGCAGCTGGCGGCAAGTTGAAACAGAAATACGATACATATTTCGCGCTTCAGTTAACAAGTTAGATTTCTCACCAGAACAAAGATTAAAATATTTTGCCTCCGCCACACATCAAGAAATTGTGCACGGCGCTTTAGCTCCGCCCGCCGGAGGGGAAAGACCCGAAGAGCATGTATTTGCTTTTTTGCGGAATACGGAAGGATTGCCTGATAACGAAGAGGCAAGCGATTTTATAGATTTTATAAACGGCAAACAGGATGAATACTGTAAAACCAGGCTTAAGGAACTGAAAACAGAACTAAAAGCTAAACTGAAAAATAACTGCAAATCATATGCCGCCACTTGGGCCGGTGATAAAACTGAAATTTCCGATAAACAAGAATTTGAGAATACTATTTACGGGTTTCTGGAAGGGATCATAAAAGGTCAAATCGAAAAGATAATCACCGGGGATGAGGTAGAACTTGAAGTTAGGCTACATAATGAGTTCAAAAATAGATTAACCGAACATTTTCAAGGACGTGATGAGGTACTCAAGAAGATAGATAATTATTTAACCGGGCAGGAGAGAAAAGTATTGGCATTAATTGGCGATTCCGGTTCGGGCAAGTCGAGTGTTATGGCAAAAGCAGCATCAGTTTTAGGGGCGAAAAATACCAACGCGGTTACAGTCTTTCGGTTTATAGGAGTAACATCCGGCTCAACAAATATTCTCTCATTGCTTCAAAATATCTGTAAACAGATCGCGCAAGGTTACGGAATTGAATTACAGAGTTTAGTTGGTGAGGGGCGCGATAAAGAGAAAGCCTTGTATGAAATGAACGGTTTGACTGAGCTTTTGAATAAATGTCTTGCGCTTGGTACTGCAGAAAAACCACTCGTAATATTCCTTGATGCGCTCGATCAGCTATCTGATACCGATACGGCTAAAAATCTGTATTGGATTCCGCGGGAACTGCCTGAATACGCAAAATTTGTTGTCTCTTCTCTGCCTGAACTTGAAGCACGCTTAAACCAATCCGTTAAACTTTTACTGCCTGTCCTGCCTATGGATGAAGCGAAAATCATTCTGAGTAAGTGGCTTGATGCGGAGAAAAGAACTTTAACCACAGGCCAATTTGAAGAAGTGCTGAACAAATTCAATAACAGTCAATTACCCATTTATCTGAAACTGGCTTTCGAAAAAGCCAAGCACTGGCATTCATACGATAAAGATGTAGCGCTCAGGGATGACGTGCCGGGTATTATTAATGATTTTATAGACGGATTAATTAAGGATGGCCACGATGCAGATTTTGTTGAAAATGTGATCTGCTATATGCTTAGCGGCAGATACCAGGGATTAGCAGAAAATGAAATTCTCGAAATATTAGCTTTTGATGAAGAATATTGGAAATTATTCATTGAAAAATCACACAAGGATCACAGGCAGGAATTGATAGATTATAAAAAGGAGCTGGATGAATCATCCGATGAAAACAAGCAGATGATGAAAATCCCGATTGTGGTATGGTCCCGCTTCTATCTTGACATGGAACCCTTCCTGACAGAACGTGATGCGGATGGCGTGCCGATTATCACATTCTTCCATAGGCAGTTTAATGAAGTGCTGAGAAAAAGGTATAAGCTGGAGGGAGACGTTGAGGAAGAAAAGTATGCCAAATAAAGCAAAAAAGTATCACAAAAGACTTTCTGAGTATTTTACTAAAGTCGCTGATCCATACAACAATCGCCGCTGGGAGGGTAAAACGGTTCGACCATTTATGGAATTACCATTTCAGCTAGAGCAAATTGAAAAAAACAAAATAAATGAATTACTTTGGAATCCTTATTGGGATTATGCGAAGCTTAATCACGCAGATTTCTATTCATTAATTTCTGATTTTTTGTATTTTCCAGAGGACATTGATTTGCGGTTAGTCCAAGAAGCCCTTTTTTTGTCAATGAGTACTCTAATTAATGACAAAACGCAATTTGTAGGCCAACTTTTTTGCCGACTGAGTTGTATAGATAGGGTGAAAATTAAAGAGTATTTAAAAGAACTGGAAGGTTGGATATATCCACCGTGGTTGCGTCCGTTATTTCCCCAAACCATTCCTTCACTGATACCGCCAGGTGGGGGGCTTATTTCCCGTTTGGGAGGTCATCTCACGGGCGTTACATCTGTTTCAATCGTTGATGACGGTTCTCTTGCTGCATCGGGTGCACAAGATGGATCGATAAGTATCTGGGATCTTCAACACCTCAAGCGTCTTCACAAAATAGTGGGGCACAATGATGAAGTTAACACTTTAATTATTACCCAAATCAATGGTGATTATATACTAGCTTCTGGCGCAGGAAAACGTATTCCCTTTAAATTAACATTACAAAACCGTTCCGTTTTAGAGCGCACAGATACACGAACGAGCAGGGATAATAAAATTCGAATCTGGAATATCACTGATGGTAGTTTAAAAACAGTGCTTGAGGGACACACTGCTGCAGTTCGGTGTCTAATATCTTGCGGTAGATTGCTTCTATCTGGATCGGATGATGGGACAATAAGAATGTGGGATTTGTGTGAAGGAAGAAGTTTGGGGATTCTAGGGAACCAAGGAGCCCCGGTAATTCTACTTGCTATGATTCCAAATTGTCTGGTTGTTGTTGCTTTTTCTGAATATGATTTTCAACTATGGAATATATTGGAACGAAGTGGGTCGGGTAAAGGAAAATTTGATTATCGTTGGCAAAATGTACTGGCATTTGATCCGGCAGGAATGTTAGTTGCACTGCAGGAAACAACTTTAAGTGGTGAAGAATTTCGTCTGAGAATTTGGGACATTCTGAAGTCTCAAGATGGTGATGAGTTTTTGTCTACAGTTACAACATCTAATACATCATTTAGTGTGGCGCAATTTATTCCTGATGGGAAACATATTTTTGTTGGTGGGACAGACTGCAGCTTGAGGCTCTTTGATGTAGACACAGGAGAAAACATCGAGCAGCTAATGGGGCACAAAGAAGTAGTTACTTGTATCTCCGTATCAGAAACTAATGGGAAATGTATTTCAGGAGCACTCGACGGAAGTGTTTTGTTTTGGAATTATCAGCCAAAGCAAAGATCTGAACTTAATACTGGTCATTCGGATGATGTCAATTCAATTTCAGTATCTGGTGATGGTCTAATTGCTGTAAGTGCTTCCCACGATCGTTCCTTGATTGTGTGGGAAACAAGTGTGGGTAAACCGCTTTTAACTATACATGGACATCAAGGTTCAATAAAAAGTACTGCTATTAACATAAATGGAACTCATATTCTCTCAGGTTCAAACGATTGGACGGTAAGATATTGGAGTGTTCTAGAAGCAAAGCAATTATATAAATTAGAAGGACACAAGTACGCGGTCACATGCGTGGCTTTTTCGTCAGATAATTATTATGCTATATCGGGATCAGGAGATAAAACTCTGAAAGTATGGGATCTGTCTAATGGATGTGAAAGATTGACATTTAAAGGTCATCAATATGGCATTAGAGCATTAGCGGTATTTCACCATAGCAATGTTGTAGTGTCGGGTGATGAGTCAGGTCTATTGATTGTATGGAACTTGATTAGTGGAAATGAGATACGGCGGATAAAACATTTTTGTGATATAGATAAACTTCATAGCTCAACCAAACACTTGTGGGGCTTTGCTAACGGACCTGTGTGGCAATCAAGTAAAGAGGAAAGGCATATTCCATGCATAGAATCTATTGCGATCTCACCTGACGACAAGCAGCTTCTTGTCGCACGAAGAGATAAAGCCATTATTGTTTGGGACATCGAAAACGGAGTAGAATTAGTAAAGCTTCAAGGGCATACTGGCATTGTTTTTGATGTTGCCATATATTCAAATGGAGAAAGGGCGATTTCAGTTTCAGATGACAATAGTCTAAAGGTGTGGGACCTTATAAATGGTATATGCACTGCAACATTCACGGCGGACTTCCCATTGTATAGTTGTGCAGTTAGTCCTGATTGCAGAACAATTCTTGTTGGCGAAGGCGCTCGATCTGGAAAAGTACATTTTTTAACCTTAACATCGTGAATTCATAGTTATGAAAGACAACCATTCTACGCTACTCGCAAATTCATTTGTTTTGATCGAGATTGGTAATTTTAAGGCCGCTACTGATACCCTTGAGAAGCTTATGGATACCCTTCTATGCAAACCATCAAATGATAATGCCTCAGAAATAGTCACCCTTACACAGATTTGCAATAAAATATTTTATTCGGGTGAAAAAATTGAAATTACATTTATCCAAAAACTAAATTCAATTACATATAGATATTTGGGATCTGAACACCCTATTAATCTATCTACGGAGCTTCAACTTGCCTCAATGCTATTGAGCCAAGGCCACAATGATAGAGCCGAGAAGATAGCGGTTGAACTGCTGGACAAATGTGAAAAAATACTTGGAAAAAACGATCCCCAAACTGTAGCGTGCGCAATGATCCTTTTTGGTTTGTATTCACAAAAAGAGGACATAGCATCCGGGCAAGCATTATTTACAAGGATTCCTGGTTTACAAAAAGCTATCCTTCAACATCTTATAAATTCTTAACTTCATTACAGCTTACTTTTTATGCACCACGAAATGCTTATCCGCCTTCTTTCCGGGAATTAAAGCAGAGAAATAATTTATTCCTTCAGCTTTAGTAAAATTCACAACCTCCACACCATTCTTCACAGTGTGAGAAAAAAGAGTGGGCAGTTCATTTCGTTTTGCTTTTACTCTTAATTCAACCGCGCTTTTACCGATCTTTATAATCTGTAAGGATTTACCCTGAAGCACTTTATCCTTTTTCGCTTTTATTGATGTGCCTGTTTTAAAATTATTTACCGCCGGAGATTCTTTTAATGCTTCTTCTATTAAATAAGAAAACGGAGTGATTTCATAAGCGGGGTCGATTAATTTTTCGAGGAGTTCATCGAGCTTGCTTTTTAGAATTTCCCCGGATTTGTCTATATAATTTTCAATGGTCCTGATTATTTTATTTTTATCAGCCCAGCTCATTTTCTTGAATTTACTTCGCTGATGCTTTTTTACCATTATGGGGAGTTCGCTCAGCATTTCTAAATCAGCTTCAATTTTTGAAACGGCGGCATTGTAATATTCAGCACGCGAGTAACACTCCCGGCATTCATTAATGTGAATGCCCGCTTTTATGGTTTTTGACGCGGGAAGCTTATTCAGGAAATAGTTCTCTATTTCGGTATCGGTTAAGTGTTTCATTTTGTTACGAATCTTGCCATCTTAAAAATATCAGTAGACTGTTGTGATAAATAAATCTTGTCAGCTTTAAAAACAATTAAGGAGCTAACAAAACTATAGCCAGTCTTTAAAATACCGGCTGCCTTTGAGAAGTTGAAACTTTGACTTAAACTTCTCAAAGCAGTTCTGTCTTCCCGATAAATACACAAATTAATCCAATAAATCGCAGTATTTGTGAGAGCCTTTAACATAATAATGCCAAAAGAATCATTAAAAGCCACACCATTGTTAAAGTTATACAGAATCTTCCACATATAAAAAGCTATTTATTCGTAGATTTGGTTTTCACGGATGCCTTATAATAGTCTCTTAACATCAAACTCTCCTGATCATTTCGTTTTAAGATCATTTCCACGAACCTGGTCTTTGCTTTGTAAGTCCAATCCGGTAAAGAATATCCATCCACTTTACTGAATAATAATTGACCGGCAATAGGTTTAATCCGCTCTTCAAGTTCATTAAATAAAGGTATAAAAATAACTTCGGCGCTTCTGGTTTGACCAACGAAACTATTTAATATATAATCAAATAATTCCCGCGCATTTAAAAGATAGAGGCGGCTATTCTCGAATTCTTTTGTTGAAATTCTGCATATGCTTAATAAAAACGCAAAAAGATGTTTTTTGTTTTTTATGTTCCTAATTATATATCCGAGTATGAGGTAAAGAATTTTATGTTTTTCGTCCAGAAGAAGTGTGTTTAAGGGATTATCATTTGTCCTCCATACCCCTGGTATGGCTACGAAGTTCTTTGATTCCTCCGCATCGTAATTGGGATAGTTTCGCTTTTTATGCTTATTTGAATTATTTAACTGATCCTTAATAGACAAAAAATCGCTCTTAACGCTTTTTGACCATTTCTCAATTTCTTTCAGATTCTTTCGGGGCTCCTTTAAAAAAGGCTGCGTTTTTATATCAGAGATCTTCTCCCACAAACACTCGAAAATCACATTTATGTTTTCTTCAAACCAGTATGGCGATGATTTAAGGATGAAAAGTGCGATAAACTCTTTTTTCGCGTTAAGGAATACACTTTCAAGTGTTTGTCCGCCAAATCCCCCGGCAATAAATTCTTTAGGAGAGATACCCAGATAGTAATTATAAATGAAAAGCAAAATATACCTGGGATTCCCTTCCTCCCGAACGGTCTCGAAAAGAGTTGAAAAATCCTTTAAGTAGGCGGTGAATGCCCTGTTGCCAAAACTTGCTTTATTATATTTATAAATGAATCTAAGGAATGCCTGCTTACTCCAATAAAAGAAAAAACTCTTAATGGTTCCCTTTTCGGGATTATAGGTCGGAAATTTAATCCTGCATAATTCATATGCACTCTGCATAAAATCAAACCACAAATCGGAATCATTTGTCTTTTTCCATCGGTAATGCGTTTTAAGATATCCGGAAATCAGGGCTTCGTGTCTTTCCCACTCTATATCAAATTGCATCTTAACTGTTTTCCGGAATCCGAATAAATCTATGGTTCATAGCTGAAAAAATAATATGAATTTCGATAAAACCCAATGTAAATGATTATATAAATAAAGATAAAAGCGAGAAATTGTAAGTATTAGCGTATTATTAAATATCTAAAGTCTGTTCTATTAGTTCATAAAAATGGAGAAAAATATGTACTGTAGTATCCTTGAAGATTACTCAACCTTGTTTTTGGGGGATTCTGCCCTGTCAATTTTTAAGGAAAAGCTGGACAATGAATTGAATAACCTTTACAATTTCTGCATAAATAAAGATCTTTATGAAGCGTATGGCGTCGGTAAAATCCCTCCTTACGAATCGCTTTTTAAGGAATTACTGGATCTTGCCTCTGATAATCATATTAACACACATAAGGCCATTATGTTATGTGTAAAAATATATTTTGAAACAAATTTCATCTGCCATAACAACAAGTTGTCACGCCATCATTCTAACAATGAGGGTGGGGCGATTAATCTGATAGATAAATGGAAAAATAGCGAGAATCTCGAATCGTATAAATCGGCCTTTGGAGTGAAGTTAGAGGAGATGGCTCTCATACTTAATCACTTATTAAGAAATCACAACTCGGAATTCAGGGGTATGTGTTCCGATTCAGATAAATTAAAGGTTTATTTGCACTCAATTTATCTGAATGACTGCTACGCCTATGGACTATATGATGAAGACGCTATTTGTTTTGAATCCTATTGGCAGAAGAATTTTTCAATCCTGAACAACGAATCAGTTAGTGACCGGGACAAATGGTGGAAATTCTCCTCATCATATTACGGACTAAATAATGACATCGGTAATGCCTATACCACACTTGACTCAATAAAATTGCGGAATAAAATCACTTATTCCGAATGGCTTAAACACTTTTCGCAATATGAAATAGAGACACAAAACCTTTTGTATGAAAAGAAGATGTATGAGATTCAGATTACAATAAAGAATCTGAATTCCGAAATGACCAAAGAGGAATGTTCGTCAAAAGCCACAATGGAACTACTGGAAGAAGAAAACAAACTCAAAGAACTTCAGAAGAATGCCGGGTGGGCAGACGCTTATGATTTGTCCATTTATTCTCATTCACCCATCAATTATAAACGGGTACTTCAGGAGTACCGTCAAAAAATGGATTATTATTACCGTCTTGCCGTAAAACTGCTGCATCCGGACCGGCGTGATCTCCTATTGAAGGGGAAGGCGCTTAGCGAAGAACAGGAAAAGGAACTGGATGATTTATATAAGGAAATTGTAACTATCAGGGAACAATCTTCTTCTCATTCTTTTGATATAATTTCCGGAAATTTTATGTCTATAAACAAGTTCATAAGAATAATATCCAGGGCCGAGTCAATTTTCTACACGATTGGAATAGTCTTGCCGAAATTGAAATATTTAATCCAAGGTGATTCCTATGAAGCCCAGATCGAATACCTAATGACCGAAGAAATGCTGCTCCTTTCCGATTTAGCAAATATTGAAGCGGAAACGCAAATCCAATATTCTGACCAGGAATACTATCAAAAAGAGAGCATATTGCAAAGCCCCAAATCTATAGAAAGAGTCAAGCTTAAGTATCAGAGTATTATTGATGATTACAAAAAAGAAATATCAGCCCTAAGAGAAGAGCTGGAATATTTGTTTAAGGAGTAATAGTTATGTTAAGTCTTGCAGAGTTAAGATATTTGTGTGTTGAGGCAATGAAATCCAGACCGACACTAAGTATGCTTATTTTAACAGCCATAAAGTATAATAAAAAGGAGCTTGATGCTTTATTTTATTTTGCCGGATACTCACTGCAGAAATTTAAGGAGGGTCTTCGGGATAATGAAGAGATGGGAAAAATCGAAGATAAGGGTTTGATTGATATTATAAGGACGGAATCTAATCCCAATATATTACATTTAATAAAATGGTGCTGCCTCAACAACGAGGGGGTGAAAAGCAAATTAATAAAAGACGGATTAATCATAGAAGACTTTATTGGTTATCTGGATACTAAGATCCATTTGGCCGATACAAGGACGATTCTACCGGATAAGACGGTTTCAAATAATCCCCTTTTTCACATTTCCGGTGAAAGATCTAATTAAAGCAGGAGGCATAATGAATAAAGAAAATATTGGCCCGGATAATAAACATCTGATAAATCTGAAGGAAATTAATGAACAAATAATTACCATAAGAGAAAATATTTATCGTGAGGATAAAAAGGATCCCCCGGGGCATTTCGTTGATTTTGATCTGTTGCCGGTCTCTATGCTGCATACATACGACATTGAAAGAGTTGTTTATGCCGACTATAGCGGCGGCAATGTTGTAAGAGGGTATGATGTAATGACTGGCGAATGTATCTATGAGGATAATTGGAGCTATGATACTACGGAATTATTCCGCGGTTATTCTAATTGTTCAAGTTATATTATGACTACAACTCCGGAATCAAATTACCTTAGAGTATTTGATATAAAAAGCAAACGCAAACTATCTGCCGACCCCCATCACAGGGGGCGCGTTGTTGATCTGGTTATGGCTCATAAAGAAAACTATACCATCACCGCCGGAGTGGATGGATACGTCAATATATTCTCCAACTTCACCTTTGAACTACTGAGGGTACTTAAAGCCGGTAATCACGGAATTCCATATTCCATTGCACTAATTCCATTTGAGCCGGTTCTTGCCGTTGGTTATTCAGACGGAAATATATTGTTGTTCAATATAAATACAGGAGACTCCATCTTAAGCTTCAGGGGCTGTAAACCCGGATATCTTAAATCCATTTGTTCTTCCGAAGAGCACATAGTAGTCGCAACACAAAATGGAATTTCCGCTTTTAGTTTGAATGGTGAACTTATTACTTCTATATCACTCCCCTTTCAACCCGGAATGATAAAATGCGGTATTGGCGATTTGTGGCAGCATTCACCAAGAAGAATTGCCAACATTAGAAGAAATGATCCGTTTATGACCAATTCAATCTTCATAACTACAGCGATGGGCGGGGTATATTTATACGATTATCTTGAGAGCAAATTAATTCATACAATCGAAGGACATAATGAAAGTATTACCGGCTTAATCATATCATCGGATAAGACGCTATTTACCTGCAGCTATGACGGCGCTATAAGGCATTATGATTGCGTTTCAAAGAAATGCATCCGTATATTTTATAAAAGCGATGGTTGCCGCAGTGTATCGGTATCGAATAATCTCAAATATCTGGGCACGAGTGGCGTCATTGACAATAAAGCAAAAATAGTTGATATGATCACCGGAAAGATAACGCACGCAATAAAGCATCAGGATTCAATAAGATGTGTAAGGTTTGGAGAAGTGGATGGGGATGAATACTTGTTTACCGGTTCGTGGGATAGAACCATAAACCAGTATGATGTTTTGTCCGGAGAACTGGTCAGAACATTCAACGCGCCGGGGAGAGTATGTGATTTACTTATATCCTCACCGCTATTATTTATAGCTTTTTATGATAGAGATAAAAATGGCGGCTTTCAGATAAACGACATCAAGACGGGTAAGCTGCTATACATATCGAATAATCACGAACAAAAAGAGCGTTTCTCAAGATGCGTTATTCTGGGTATAATGGAAGAATATTTGTTTACAGGCGGGGATGATGGTAAAATATACCAGTGGAATACCCGTACCTATACGATTGTCAGCATTATGGATTGTAAAGGAAGTGTGCGAAATATCTGTTTGGATAATGTCCGGAAATTGCTATTCGCCGGACTGGACGAATCATCAATAATGGTGTGGGATACTAAGAATGGAGTTTTGTTAAAAACCTTTAAATCATACTGTTCACCGGTTTCAATACTTGTTATAACCGAAGATTATCTGTTTGCAGGACACGAGAATGGGGGTGTATCCCAATATGATATAAGAACCTTCAATTATCTGAAAGCGTACAACTACCATTCACAAAGAATTTGGGACATGTATTATAATAAAAGCAACAGAACATTAATCACTTCTTGCGGCGATGGAAAAATCAATTTTATCTCAATCGATACCGGAAAGATCAAGGGGAGGTTTTATAATATAAATAAGGGATATTTATGGGTAACGGAACCGGATGAAGATAATCCGCGCGGCTATTATTGGACAGACCAAACGGACAGGATAATAATTGCGGAAGCTGAAGAACAAAGCAAAGATATAAAAATCCGTAGTAACATAGTAGCTGAATATCATTCCGTTTATAACAATCGCAAACTGGTTATGTCAAAGATAAATGGTGAGGCTTATTTTGATATCTTCAAGGAAAAGACAACCCGGTTTCAAAACAAGAATGAAATCACCAAACTTGCAGAAAACACACAGTGTAAAATGCTTGGAGAGGGCTCGATTGTCAGAGGCGAATAAGCAAAAGATAGGCTGCGCGGGCAATCAATTAACGGCTCCTTCTGGCCCCCATTCTTCGCTGCTTGGGATAAAAAAAGAGATCTTTGAAAGCGCGAACCCTAAAAGGCTGACTCATTCGATATCCATAATGAATCCCGGTGAGATTAGCGCCATATTCTCCGATTGTGAATTTGATTCTATTTATGTAATGTATAACAGCAGCAAACAAATTGTTAAATATGATATCTTATCCGGAGAATGTATCCGGAGGCAAAATTGGATTATGCCAGACAAAGATATAAACGATACTTTTGATTTCAATAAATGGACACCATTTTCTGAGAATAAAAAGCATTATCTGTTCCAGAGGCTTCATTTACCAAACGAAGACGCGGGCTATAATTTCCACTTAAATCAATTACGAATTATTCAAGATTACATCAAAGCGGATAAGGAGTGCCTGTTTCAAAATAATATTTCGGGAGCTTTGGGTTTGTTTTCGCTTAGGGAGATGAATCTTACAGGGACCATAAATACGGACTCGGTGGCACGGATTACCGCCGCAGCCATAGTTGGATCGCATAAGCAGCTAATCCTTGGTCATCAGGACGGAATTATTAAATCTTATAATTACATAACAGGTGAACTACTCTACGAAGAAAAAATAGCTAATGAACCAATAATCAGCATCGCTTATTCCGAGCGCTTTTTTTGCCCGGCTACCGAGCATAAAGTATTTATTTGTTTTTATTCCGGAAACGCTATTGAATTATTCCGGGTAGAGGATAAAATAGTGCGGGTAAAAATCAGTTACGAGGACAATTGGGATAAGACGGAATATTATAAAGTTGCCCATACAGCCTCAGCACGATTTCTGTACAATACAATAGTTGTTTATTCTTCAGGCGGAGAACTATTAATTTATGATATAATTCAAAAAGCTTTTGTTTTAAGATATCCCACAAATAGCGAATATATAGATAACTTGTTTTTAAGGGGAGATGGGCAAATTTTTTATAGTACAGTCGAAAAAACAGTTCATCATGTTAATTTATTTAAAAATAAGCTTGAGCGTGTATATTACGAGATCGACGGAAATCGAAGTATAGCCGCTTCAAAAGACTCGAAATACCTCTGTGTCTCCGGGATAGTAGATCAAAAAGCTAAATTAATCGATTTTCAAAACGGAAGAATCAAATATGAGTTCAAGCATCAGAAGTCAGTGAGAACGGTAGCATTCGGGAGCATAGATGAAACTGAATTTGTTTTTACAGCGGGATGGGATGGCATCGTCAAACAATGGAGAGTATCCGATGGTAATCTTGAACGTCAAATTGATATAACAGGGAATATATGCGACCTCAAAATATCCGGTGACATACTTTATGCCGCGTTCTACCCTCAATTTACCAACGGCGGGTTTTGTGCTTTTGATATTAAAAAAGGGGAAATGCTCTATAAACGCAGAGACCACAAAGGCGTTGATTTTCCCGGCAGGACTATGGCGGTACTCCCCCACGGTAATTATGTTTATTCAGCAGGAGATGATGGAATAATTAATAAATATGCGATTGCTAGTGGCATCAGGATTAGCTCCTTTAATCACGGGGTTAGCATAAGAAGTCTTGCGATTGCCAAAGACGGAAAAAGATTATTCTCATCAGCTGTTGATGGAACAATTAAAATATGGGACACAATAACCGGTGCTATGTTAAAGGTACTGCGTGGACACAATGGGCGTATATACTCTATCGAATTATCAGATGATGACAAACACCTGTTCTCAGCAGATGTTTTCGGAAACATAAATAAGTTCTGTGTTGAGACCGGCGTGGTAAAACACAGATATTTTTCTCCGGAAAACAGGAGAATCTGGATGCTTAAGATCATAAACAACGGCCGAACACTCATATCGTGCAGTGAAGATTATTCAACAGGATTTTATAGTACGGACGATCTAACCAGGATTGGCTCCTGCTACAATTTGTACAAAAGTTATTTGTGGACTCTCGAATCTGAAAACAAAGATATGGGTGAATATTATTGGACAGACAGACCGGATTTAATAAATGTATTGAATTCGCATTCTTCTGCAAATTCAGATAATGAGAGAATTGATTCAGAGGAGTACCATAGAATATATAATAATCAAAAAGTTGTTATGTCGCGCTTAAATGGAACGGGTTACTTCAATATTCACAAATCAGCACTGAATTTAAAGTCCGGTAAAAAACAAATCGAGCAACCTAATGTTGAAAAAGCAAAGAAATTATTATCATGAACTGTTGACCGGTATCGCAAAACAGAGGATTTTTATCTTTCGTTTCTTTAATAAATCAGTTCTAAAATAGACCGGTGAGTGCGATGGCGAAAGAATGTATGTTTCAAAAACAGCTATTTACCCTGGAGCAAACCGATCACCGGGGCGATTTAAGGCAGGGGCATCAACCTAATGTACAGCTGGCGTGACAGAAAAGCTGTGCCCAGAGCATCAAAGAAAATTACTTTCCAAAAGTATGATAACCGGAAGAATGTAAGTTTTGAAATTGGGCGTGGTTGTGACATCCATCACCCCCCTGCTCTGGAAGGAGTGTTACCTTTGAAGCAGAGTTGCCAGCCGGGACGCGGTAACGCCACACCACTAAAAACAAACAGATGAATTCTTTGGGTAGTCCCGGCAGATGAAGAATTGCGATATAAGTGTTTAAGAACATCAGTCCTCTCAGGGTTTGTTCGTCTCGTCTACAATAAGGATAGAAGAATAAGAAAAATATTGTTTAATAATGTTTACAATAATATATACTATTGCTATTTTACATTAGGAGTTTTACTCTTTTTAAGCGTCGTGTGCATGCTGTTTCTTCTCCTACTTAAAATAACTGGAACTCCAAACACTTTTTAATATTAGCGGAGTTTTTATGTTAAATAATGTGCTCTGGAAATCCCAACCGAAGTTAATAACCGCATCATTACTTATATAACAAATGCGCTCACCATGATATTTACAATTACTAAAGGGTAAAGGTTGTCACATGGCTTACGACTGCTTTATAAGCTATTCCTCATCCGATCTAAAATTCGCTGAATCACTTTATAATAAATTATCGGAACAAAATCTAAAGATTTGGTTTGATAAAACCAGGCTGGAACCGGGATTTGATTGGTATAAAGAAATAGAAAAAGGCTGCGAAAATAGCCGGATAGTTTTACCGGTCCTGACTCCAAGATGGAAGAATTCTGAATGGACTAAATATGAAACATACGGCGCGGAAGCTGTCATTCCGCTTATTTTCGAAGGAGCCTGGGAAAATATTTCTACTCCCCCGCTTGAACAATTTCAGGCAGAGGTTATTGATTTTAAGTCGCTTTCTGAACACAACTGGAAACGATTGTTCAATGCAATTAACAGGGTAATTGAACAACCAATCCCACAGAAAACAAACAAAATAATCCACCTGCATTACAGGACTAATGACTACTTCGTCGGCAGAGAAAAAGAACTCATTAGAATACACGAGGAATTACACTCCAACCCAACAGCATCATTAACTCAGGGGCGCGTGCGCGTGATAACCGCTAACGGCGGGTACGGTAAGACCACTCTCGCACGGCATTACGCGGAAAAATTCTGGAAATGTTATACGCAAATCTTTTGGGTTGATACCCGGCTTGGCTATGAAAATGAATTTGCACACATACATGATCTGATGTATCCCGATCTGGCAAATATCGGACTAAAAGAGTCGGATAAGGCGAGTCGTATACTGCAGGAATTTAACAGTCAGGAAAAAAGACTTCTAATCCTTGACAATGCGGATGATGAAGAAACCGCGGTTAAATGGATACCGAAATCAGGTGGATGCCACACAATTCTGACTTCCCGATTCGCGGGATGGTCTGCCTCGGTAAAAACTTTCCCGATTTGGCTGCTGGATAAAGAACCGACTTTGCAATTTCTGCAGCAGCGTAGCGGATTTAAAGCCGAAGGCGATGAACTGGAAGCCTGCTGCAAACTTGCCGAAAAACTCGGGTATCTCCCGCTTGCAATTGAACAAGCCGCCGCATACATATTTAAACAAGGCAGGGGGTTCGGTTTCAGTGATTACCTGGAAATATATAATGAAGCAGAAAAGGATTTACTTGCACTAAGGGCATCAAGCGGCTCAACCGAATATCCGGATAGTTTATTCTCAACCTGGAAAGCCAGTATTCAAAAAATGCCAAATGGGGCTAAAGTAATTTTCCGGTTATGCTCTTTTTTGGCTGCTACACCAATACCCTTAGATCTTTTTATTAAAAATGGCGGGATACTCGCTGAATGCACCCGGATGATGGAAGCCGGGATAACCGATTGTGCCGAGAATCAAGAGCCGGAAAAACCCTCAAAATTTTTGATCAGGCAATGGAAAGACGCGCTCATTGACTATTCATTAATTCACCAATTAGATGCTGATACTATTATAGTACACGCTTTGGTACAGGGAGTCGAAAGATTGTCAATCGAGAAAAATGAATATAATGTGTGGGCACAATTAGCGGTTATTCTGGTTAACAATTATATACCATCCAATTCTTCAGAGCCAGCCTCATGGCCTTGCTGGCGGCATTTATTAAGGCACGTAGAACATCTATTTAATGTCTTTGAAAAAGATCCAATTGTCTCCGTACCTGTTAATTATCCCAAACAATTAGCTGATTTCTACTTTTACAAAAGCAAGTACTCAAACGGGCTTGTCTATGCACAGAAAGTCGTAGAATTCTATAAAAATGATAATCGAATTTATAATTCAGATATGTTAAACGCGATTCATAGGCTGGGATACTATTATGAAAGACTTGGCAACTACCAAGAAGCAGGAGTATATTACGAGGAAGAATTACGTGGTAGAGAACAGCTTGAGGGCGCTAGGGGAGTTGGAGTCCTCAGGGCAACACATAGACTTGCATGTCTGAAAGGATTAGAAAGAAATTATGAAGAAGCCATTCCATTGTATGAAAGCGCAATTCAGGGAATGGAAGAAAAGATGGGTGGTGATAATTATGAGACATTAATTACGATCAATGATCTGGGGTGGTTATATTATCGTAAAGGTGATTATCAAGCCGCAGAACCATATTATCGAAAATCATTGATCGGACTTGAGAAGCATTATGGATTGGAGTATAGGGATACACATGCTGTTTCGCATAATTTAGCATTATTATTAGAATTGAAGGGTGAGTTAGACGAAGCAGAAAAATTGTGGCAACGAGCTGTCAATTTCAGTATTAATAATTTCGGAGTAGATCACGAGGATACAAAACTGCTTATTAGTTCACTTTCTGATTTGTTAGTAAAAAAGGGGGAGAAAGAAAAATCTCTGGACCTTGAATTCTTAAAAAATAAGGCATATGAGCAGGATCCGGATTATGAAAAAACAGAGCAATTCGCTATTGATCTTAATAACCTTGGATTAGAGTATCGTAAAATCGGAAGAATTAATGAGGCTGAAATATGCATTCGTAAGGCATTGTTATATGATATTAAAATTCGGGGAGGGGATCATCCGAAAATTGCCCATCGTCTCAATAACCTTAGTTCTATTCTCCTAATGCAAGGAAAGCATAATGAAGCTAAGGATAATCTCATAAACGCCTGGAATTTAAAGAATTTTAAGCACGATATCACCAGCCCAAGAATACTATATGTTAGATTAACCACGGCAATACTGCAAAAAGATTCAACAGGTGTTTATATCGGTCAATTAAAAACTCTTTTCTCGTTGGGACCGCTACCTGACTATGCAGAGGTATCAGCTACTTGGGAGCCGGTACACTTCGTTGAATATCTCAGAACAAATCTTGGTGATGATAATTCTGATTTTCTCTTAGCATTAGCTGATGTTACCAACGACTTTAACTTACTTTGGATATTAGACAAATACGATATATGGAAGAATCAAGAGCCTGTATCGCTGGATGTGGCCTGGAGTAATTAACAATTAGATAGGAATAATAAATGTCAATCAATAATAAAACCGCTATAGAAGAAAGTAACGCTTCCGGGATTAAATGGAAAAGAAGCCACATCCAATGAAAATACTTTGCCAGTAACTTTATAATAATGAAGTATGCAAAACGGCAATAACAACGAATCTCTTATTCCGTATCCAATTAGATTTGGGATTACGGGAAGCCGTAATATTTTACTTAGCGAAGAATTGCGGATAAGCATTCGTATGGCAATAACCGAAGGCGTTAATAAATTAATCACTCCAAATAATCAACATATTGTTACACCCCGTTCCTGCAAAATAATCACATCCCTCGCTGATGGTGTTGAGCGAATAGCCGTAAAAGAAGCTATTGATGTATTAAACGCTCAATTGGAAGTATTTCTTCCGATTATAGAAGATGAATACAAAAATACATTACTAAGCGATGAATCGAGAACTGAATTCGATAACCTGGTATTAAATGCTGCTTCCATAGAATCATTTATCGATAAACCGCTGAAAGAGAAATACCCGGGTAAAGAATTTCACGAATGTTGGCAAGAGGTTTACCAGCGGTTTCAGGAAGAGTTAATCACTAGGTGTGATGTTCTAATCACCCTGACTGAGGACAATGAAAACGATTATGGGGAATATGCGAAAGTTAAATATGCAAGAGTTATAAACAAACCAATTTTAATCATTCCGTGTGACACTAATAAGGGATTTCATATAGAAAATTACACTAGGAGAATTGAAGAAGAACTAGAAAGTTTTGAGTTTATAAATAATTACAACACCAAAACAAACAAATACCAAAAAAAAATTAAACAGAGTAATGATGAATTTATAAACAATGCACTAGCCGATAAACTAACCCCTGATAATATCGAGACCGTCAAGAGAGTCTTACTCCCGGTTTACACCAAAATATCATTAATTGCAGCTAGATATCAGAACTTGTATAAAAATTCCGGATTGGCGGTGTACCTGTTTTCCCCCTTCGCTGTAGTTATGGTTTCGTTAGCTATTTATTATCAAGACTATTCAAACGTTTTCTACTCTATTGAATTTATTCTCCTGTTTATAATACTGTTTGTAATTAGATACGCGGATAAAAAAAGGACGCATAGAAAATGGTTGTATCATAGATATCTGGCTGAATTACTCCGAAGTACCATCTATTTAGCACTTGCCGGAAAGAAACAGGGTGAAATAAAAATTACTCCAGACCTCAGGGTTGCTCATAAACCGAATGAGTGGATGATTAAATTCCACTCACAGGTAATTGAGAAGATTGAAAAAAGAATATGTACCACTAATAATTTAGAAGCGGTTAAGTATTTTATCACTGAGGGATGGCTTAATAATCAAATTGAATACCACGGGAAAAACGCCATTAAACTAAGTAAACGAAATCATGATTTCGAATGGTATGGATGGATTATATTTGGTACAGCGTTAATACTCGCGTTTAGTCATTTAATTTTATCCGCATTTGATCTGGGAGAGGGGTTTGAGGTTTATTATGAAATAGTCCCTTTCCTTGCAATTTCTTTACCGGCTTTTGGTGCATCCGTTGGAGCGATAAGAAATCACAGAGAGTATGCGCGCTTAAGCAGGCGAAGCAAGAATATGTGCCAGACTCTGGAATACTTAAAAGATGAATGCAGTAAGATAAAAACCAATGATGAACTGAAACTCTGGTTAAAGAAAGCAGAAAAAATAATGCTTAGGGAAAGTCAGGACTGGTTGATGCTTATGAAGTATATTAAACTTGATGCAATATAAAAACAGGATGATGAAGCGAGCTGTTAACTATTCCTAAAAGAAGCTAATGAACTTGGTTGGGAGACCCCTCATTTTATTAATCAATTAATCTCTGTATGGGTGTCTTCTTGTCAGTATTGTCATTTTGTTTAATAAAAAAGTAAATGAGATGCTCATAATTTTGTGAAAGTATTTGAAGTAAGAAAATAATTAATTAATGAGTTAAAAATGCCCGTCAACAAAGAACAACACCAAAAAGATATTAAAAGGTTTATTGCGGAGCGGAAGCAGTATGAAACCTTTGCAAAAACACTGGAACAGATATTAACCGCCGCGGCGAATATTTATGCCCCCCTATCCATTGTGCAGGTACGGGCTAAAAATGTATCCAGCTTTGCCGAGAAGATTATACGCAAAAACAAGTATAAAGACCCTCTGCGCGATATTACCGATCTCTGCGGCGCGAGGATAATAACCCAGACGCAGGAACAAATTGATAAAGTCTGCGGTTTTATCCGGCAGAACTTTTTAATTGATGAAGCTAACAGCCTTGATGTTGGCGAGCGGTTACAGATAAAAGAATTTGGCTATCGCTCGGTTCATTTTATTATAACACCGGTTAAAGAGGAAATACTCGGCATTAAAATACCTGACGAACTTAAAGATAAAAAAGCCGAGATACAGGTAAGAACCCTGCTTCAGCATACCTGGTCGGACGTATTGCACGACAGGCTCTATAAAACCGCCTTAAAGATACCAAGAGAATGGGAGCGGGAATCGGCACGGCTTGCCGCACTTCTCGAAAACGCGGATGAAAATATTTCCCGCATTACTTCCCTCACCGACTCTTACACAGCCAACTTCGGTAACCGGATGACCGCTGATCAATTGGCGGGGGAAATAGAGACACTCCGGACAATTCTTGATAATGAACCTTCTGAACAGAACAAACCGGCAATAGCCTTAAAAATCGCCAGGCTTACGAAATTTACCGGTAACCGGAAGAAAATCATCAAACTTCTGACACTCTTTGCAAATGTACCCTCAAAAGTTAATGCCGAAATAAAAACAGAATTGGGTTATGCTTTGTGTAAAGAATACAAAACCCGGCCTTCAGGCAAGCAGTTTATAAGGGGTGAAAAATACTTAGCCGGTGTGGCGGGAATAAAAGAGCTTGAAGCAGATGCTTCCAAAATATCGCTTAAAAACATTCCTGAAAGTTATTCCTCAAGATTACTGGCGCTCCGGTATCTCGCGGAAACCTGTGAAGGGAGTCGGCAGGATGATAAAGTTAAGAAATTATATAACCTAGCGTACCGTATGGATTATGATAACCCTTATTTGTTCGCTAAAATGCTTGAACATAATAATAATTTCTGCGAGCATAAGATGCTCATAAAAGGTAATATCCTTAAAGCAATAGAATTGTGCCGCGAGCATATTGCGCTTGGTATAGAATCAATAAAAGCATATTTCACAATAGCGAAATTGTATCTTTTACTGGACGATTCCTACCCCGCCCTGGAAGCGTGCGCTAAAGCTATTGATTTACTCATATCCGAAAAACTCTGCTTCTGCCGGGAAATGCTTGATGATGAAATTGAATCGTTTGCACGGCTAACTAATAGTGAAAAGGAGAATACTGGAATCGAGTGTGCGATAAACCTGCTGCATATTACCAACTATTTGTTGTATGGTGAAAATAAATCCCATAATTACCTGAAAAAGATTGCGACTGTCCTCGACACAGGCAAACCGCCAATTACCATTATCGCCGGTGGTTCAGATAACATTTCACCCGTTTCCGCTAATAAATACAGCCGCTTCCTGAACGACGCGGTAAGAAGATACTCCGGGACAATAATATCCGGCGGAACAACAAGCGGTGTGCCCGGACTTCTCGGTACGGCGGTGGAACTGGCAAGAAAGCTCGGTAACAGGGAAATCAATTTAATCGGGTACATTCCCAAGAAAAATATAAAAGGTATCAAAGCAGATAAAGCCTATAAACTTGTTCAGACTACCGGAGATTCCTTTACTCCCCTGGAGCCGATCCGTATGTGGTGTGATCTGATCGTAAGCGGAGTTGAACCGAAAAATGTTATAATGCTCGGAATAGACGGCGGGAAAATAGCCGCGATAGAATACCGTTTAGCGCTTGCGTTCGGCGCGCAACTCGGAATTGTACAAGAGAGCGGACGAGCGGCAAATGAAATTCTTAAAGATATTGATTGGCGTTACCACAATAATTTACTTCCTGTTCCAAATGAGAGTGAGTCTGTCTGGGCTTTTATCAATTATCGAAGAACCGATTCTTTGTTCAGCGCCGCGCAGCTTGAAGATATGGCAAAGGTGATCCATCATAACTACGTACAGGACCAGCTTAAAAACGTAAAACCTGCCGAGAATATTAAAGAATGGAAAGAGCTCAGAGCAGATTATAAGAATTCCAATATTAACCAGGCGCTTTTTATAAGTGAAATTCTTGCGTTGAACGGATTTGGTATAAGAAAAACATCTGATGACGGGAAAGCAGTAAAGGAATTCACAAAAGATGAACTGCTTAAGATGTCGAAAATGGAACACGGCAGATTCGTTGCAGAAAGGCTGCTGCAAGGATGGAAGTACGGACCCGAAAAAGATCCGGCAAAGCTGATAAGCCCCTACTTAATTCCCTGGGATGATGTTCCGCCCGAAATCCAGCAGTTTGACGTAAACAGTATTAACAATTATCCCGGGCTGCTGAAAATGGCGGGATTGGAAATTTACCGCGTTGATGATTAATATTCCTGTGTAAAAATGAGTAGTGAAAATAAATACCGGTTTCCTCTTTCGAGCGTGAGGGGAATAATACAAAATGATAATGGAGAAATACTGCTTCTGAAACGGGCTGCGGGAGACTTCTGCGGGGGTAAATGGTGCCTCCCCGGCGGCAAAGTTGAATATGGCAAAAGAGTTGATGAAGCGCTTGTCCTGGAATTGAAGGAAGAAACTGATCTCGACTGCGCTGAAGCAAAATTTCTCTTTTATCTGGACAGTTTGCCCTCCGGCGAATACCGCGACCATTATATTGTCTTTTATTTTGAATGTAAGGTAAAGGGTGAAATAAAACTGAACGGTGAATCGGAAGAGTACAGGTGGGTAAATCCAAATGACATCAATAATTATGATGTTGCATTTGGGAATAAGGTGTCTAATCTGAATGTATCATAAACAAATTATTTTATATATTTAAACATTATTTATGACAACAATTAACGAAGTTTAATGATCTTCCTTCATCATCATCAACATATTCCATGTATATGGAGGTGTGGCCGTGATTTAATGAAGAGTGGTTACAGCGCGTTAATAGTGATGTCAAGAAATACTATAATATGTGTTCTGAGGTGGATATAATTTTGGCAATTGCGATAATTATCTGTCGCATCAATGTGGTTATTGCTGCCCCAATAAATAGCGGGGTCATGAACTATCGTTATGATAATGATGTTTATTTACTGGGTGCATAGCGTTTTAATTATTCTTTATAATTTTATTATATGCGCTCTTACGACAACTAAATAACAATTAATTTTATATTCTATATAATTGTGGCGTAATGGAACGGCAAGTATATGTATCATGCTTCCCAGATAACGGTAACACGTTTATAAATGATATGATTTATGCATTAGCTCTAAACAAAATCTCTTATAATAACCGTTTTACTGACATAATCAATAATTTAGTGACGTACGATGACATCAGAGCTAAAATAAACACCTCTGATGTCTTTTTATATTTTGTAAGCATTAATAATAATAACTCCTATTTTTCTATAAAAGAATACGAATATGCAATTGCTTTGGGCAAATATATCGTATTGATCATCTATGAGAACGACGGCTCCCTAATTCCTTACCAGTTAAGGGGTAATGTTAAAGTTGACTTTAGAAATACAAAAGAGCTCGTTCATAAATACGAAATTCTCATCAACCTAATTTGCAAATCTACAATTAGTGCTCGAAAAACCTATGGTGATACATCAATGTATTCATTCGATCCATTATTTTTTATTATATTAAAAACATATCAGTTGTCTAAGACTGCAATTAGCAAGTATCGCGAATATATTAACAGAAATATGCCTATTGTATCATCTGATGGAAGAGGTGAAAACGAATTCACCCTAACCGACTGTCAAACTGATGAAGTTGATTGTTCGCTTTTTACTCCTAGAGTTGCGCAACCGGGTTCAGCAATACTTGTTCAGGTATTTGCGCATATTCCGGATTTAATCAAGGAGGCAAAAGCTTATGCTTTTGGACTTGATGATAAAACAAAATATCGTGGTATAACATCGTTAGGCACTATAGTCAAGAAAGGAGAGAATCTGTCATTTAAATTAACTATGGATAACTGCGAGATAGATGAACCATTCCAAGAAATCATTTGGAAGGGGAAAACCACGCGGGTGTCCTTTAAGGTATCTATCCCCTCGAGCACCTTAAATGGTAATACGATAGGAAAACTATATGTTTATCAAAATACTGTCCCCATTGGAAGTATAAAATTTTCTTTACAAATTAATAAGGAATTGAGTTATAGTGAAGGCAAACACTATCCGGCGGGCCAAGCTACTCGATATAAATTAGCATTTATCTCTTATTCTAGAAAAGATAAAAATAAAGTTTTAGAGCGTGTTCATTTGTTACCGACGTTTGGGATAAGATATTACCAAGATATATTTGATTTAGAACCCGGAGTCGTTTGGAAAAAGAAATTATGTGAGTTTATAGATGAGAGTAATATTATGCTTCTTTTTTGGTCAACAAATGCAAAAAAATCCGAGGCGGTAAGGAGTGAATGGGAATATGCATTGAAGAATAAAGAAGAAGGGTATATAAGACCTGTTCCAATTGAAGGTCCACCAATACCCGAACCACCAGAAGAGTTGAAGCACATAAATTTTGATGAACTAATTCTACATATAAAAAAATAGCCTCGTATATTTATAATATGCGCTAAGTATTTATTATAAACAGAGGGATTCTGAACGAGGTGAGGAGAAACACATTATTATGGTTGATATCATATAAAATGAGATGATCTTAAAATCCCCTCACTTATTGGACTCATAACAGTTTTAGGTATAGAAGACAAATTAGAGATGGTTACGCAAATCACAGTATTGAGAGATATAAGACGAGGACATGAACAATTTAATTATTATGGAAACTATTTTATGCAAACACAATTTCTTATTGGAGCATAAGTGAAAAACGTATTAATTACCGGTGACCTGGCAATTGACAACCACATTTACCAGGGAGAACGGCTCTCATCCAAACAAACAAAGGCGCGTGGAGTAAAGGAACTTTACGAACTTGGCGGCGCTTTTAACATTTATAAAATTCTTAAACAATGCCTTCTCAAAGCAGCCGAAGCAGATAAAAATAAAAAAGAGGGTGAGGCGAAAAAGAATGAATCGGATAAAGAAGTGAAGCCATATTATCTTTCCGATCACTGGGAAGTTGGCAGCCGGTTTCCGCAATCCGGTAATAATTCCAAACCCTTGCTTATTTCTTATGCGACCTGGAAACCTATTCTCATAAACAACGATAAGGCAAATAAGGATGAGTATGTCTGGAGAATAGACAAGGAAATGGGATATGGTGAACAGAGCGCCACTCAAGAAATTGGAAAATTATTAAAGAAGGCAAACAATCCTGTAAAGGACACAACCTCGCCAAAAATTCTTGTCGTTGATTCCGCGGGGCATCAGTTTAATAATGAAAAAGATACGGAGCTGGCGTTTATAGCACAAAGGTACGATTGGATTATTATAAAGCTATCCTCTCCGATAGCTAAAGGAGAAATATGGCAGGAATTAATCACGAGGAACGCCGATAAGTTGATAACTATATTATCCGCCGATGAATTGCGAAAAGAGGATTATAAAATCGCAAAAGGATTAACCTGGGAACAGACCATAGAAGATACCCGGGACGTATTGTCTTCATCGTTTTCAGTCCTCCAAAAAAGCAGGCACCTGATTATATGCTATAGTAATGACGGCGCATTGTGGATTGATAATACAGAGCGAAATAATCCCGTGGCAACATTCTTGTGCGATACAGCCCGGGCAGAAGGAGAATTTTCGAAAGCGATAACGGGGAAAGTCTTTGGGTATATGTCCTGCTTTACCGCCGGCATCGTTTACAGCCTGATTTCAAAATCCCGCGACGTAGCGGTATCTGAAATCGCAACCGGAATTGAGCGCGGCTTATCCGCAATGCGGCATTTATTGGAGTCCGGACACGGAACATTTAAAGGAGAGGAAACCGAACAATCTTGTCCCCGGGGTTTTCAGGCAGAACTTATCGCGGATGATATTAGAAATCCAAAATACAAAATGGCAAATATTAAAATTCAGTGGCCCCAGCTGGATAGTAATTCTGAAGCCGGTAAGTGGATGATCGCTGAAATGCTCCAGCGTTCTCCCTCAGCCGGGCAACAGATCTCACTAAGCGGCCTGGCGATGCAGGTAGTCTACTATGGGAAGAAAATATTAAGCGATATCCCCCACGCAGTATTTGGGAAACTTACGACAACCGACCGGGGAGAAATTGAAACGCTCCGTCAGATACAAAAATTTATGGAGGATTATCGTAACAACCCTAAAGCGAAAAAACCAATTTCATTCGGAGTGTTTGGCCCTCCGGGCGCGGGTAAATCATTCGGGGTAAAGCAAATAGCTGAAAAAATAATGGGAAAAGATTCCTGGATGGAGTTTAATCTATCGCAGTTTTCGGCCGGAAACTTAAATGAATTATATGGAATGTTCCATCAAATCCGCGATAGAGTACTCTCCGGCGTTACTCCGGTAGTCCTTATAGATGAATTTGACTCGAAACAATATGAGTGGTTACAATATCTGCTGTCGCCAATGCAGGAGGGTCAGTTTCAGCAGGGACAGATTAAACATTCCATAGGGAAATGCATTTTTGTCTTTGCTGGGGGAACAAGCCATTCTTTTGAGAAGTTTGGACAATTTCCGAATGATAAAGAAGGTATTGCCTCGTATAAGGATTTTGTTCTTAAGAAAGGGCCCGATTTCAGGAGCAGGCTGGATGGATATATCAACGTACTCGGGCCAAATCAAAAATTACTTAACCCGGAAACAGACGAGAGAGATCCGAATGATATCTCCTGGCCTTTGAGACGGGCAATATTTATTTCTTCAAAGATCAAGTATCAATCTTACCTCCCTGCCGGAATAGATTTTGGATTAGTGAATGCATTATTGCTCGTTCCAAAGTATGTACACGGCTCCCGCTCTCTTGAAAAGCTGCTGTCGTTGCTTCAAACTGCAGATGGTACGACAATAAGCCGTTCCAACCTTCCGACCAAAGCTCAACTGGAGATGTATGTTTACCCCGTAAATAAATTTTTTGAATACCTGAATCAGTCCGATAAAACACTTCAGTTCTTGCCGGTAGATGAATTGGCGCCCGCGATACACGAATCATATCGCCTTTTCAGTAAAGAAAACGGATGGCAGATCAATTCCCGCTTCGATAAACCTTATGAACAATTAGATCAGGAGGCAAAAGAGGATAACAAAGCCGCCGCGATAAGAATTCAAAATATTCTTGCCGCTGTAAATTTACGGATTAAAAAAGCAGAAGCCGGTGAGCCCGAAATTGACAAGGCTATCATTGATCATCTTGAGCATCATATCGAATTATTATCGAAGTTAGAACATAATGGCTGGATGACTCATAAATTTGCACAAGATTGGAAATACGGTGAAAAGAGAGATGACGGGATAAAACGCCACAATCTTCTTAAGCCTTATGAAGAACTTCCCAACAATGAAAAACAAAAAGATAGAAATTCCATTAAAGATTATCCGAAGCGGTTAAAAATGGTGGGCTATGAAATTGTCTGGATGTAATATGGTTCTACGCGCAGAGGAGTCCGGTAAAAGCATCCGCAAATCTTTAAAGTGTAATGGAACGCGAGATAGACTGAACAATGAAAAATGATAACATTGCATTTTTATGAAATTCCGGAATCCTGATAAATTCCAAACGGAATTGTATATGCGCGAAAGCTACAAATCCGAATTAATTGCCGGAAGCCGGGTGCAAATAAAACCAGGTTTAATCTTGAAGGAAATATTATAGTTGAAAAAAGCATCATCATCTCAATCCATATCTAATAGTCTTTCAGAATTGAAAAAGCAAAATGCCATTCTTGAACCATTGCTCGGGTTAATAATGGCAGCGCCCAAAGCAATACCTTTTGATATACTTTTTGAGGTCTTGAACACTAATAAACGGGAATTACTAAGGCGTTTGAAAATCCTTCAGGAAATGTCAATAATATCAAAAACAGGGACTCATAAAACTCCCCATTTCTCGATGAATGATGATTACCGTCCCAGGCTGTCAAGCACTAAAAGAGGCGAAATGAATATTGACGTAAAAATACCGCATAATCAACTGGCGGAATATTGCTGGAAAAAGTATTTAGATGTTTTACCTTTAAAGGATATATACCGTCCCTACTTTATATTAGATAGTTACATTATTTATTCATTACCCCATCATCTGAAAAATTCCGGAAAAACAGAAGAGTTCAACCGATTAAGAAACGATATTGCTTACTGGATCACAAGATATTGGTTTTTTGATCGGGGATCAGAAAAGGATTTTTGCCCAATCGATACTCCCTGGAGCAAAAAACATTCCTCATATTTAGAGGCTTGGGATCGAGACTATTTTTTTTGTTTAATGTCCTTCAGCTCAGCCTCAGATACCGTTGATTTTTCCATGAATGAGATAGTAGAAAAACTAAGCTTAACAGAATTTTATTTCAAATCTTCAAAACCGTGGGATGATGATTGCTATTGGATGGCAAGGAGTCCTTTTGATAACAAGTATTACGTGTTTGCGGGAATGAGCGCTCCGTACTATCGACCCTTTTACATTCTTAATGAACCACCTGCGGATTGGAATGAATGAAACTCGTTATAGGGAATAGTAACTAAGTCCAAATTATATCTGTATAATGTAATAATACTTAGGATTGATTTAGTTGAGATGGATTTAATATCTTATCAACATCCCGAATATAATTACACTTGGTCTCAGTCAAAGAGAAAACGAAATCAAGATAATATTTAAAGAGATAAGAAGACATATTTTATGAAATGTACATACTGTAACTCGGAAAACACATACTTCAGTAAAAAGAAAAATCTTTATATATGTGAAGAATGCGGAAAGGAAAATAAAGCGGTTAATGAATTTATACAGAAACATCTTTTCATTAGCTATGGTCATGATCCTAAGTATAAGGAGCATATTGATATTGCGTACAGGTTAAGGGATGATTTGATAAACAGAAATCATAAGGTATGGTTTGATGCGGACAGGCTTAAGCCTGGATATGACTGGGAATTATTTATTGAAAATGGTCTTGATGAACTTGCAAAAGACAGAGTCAATAGTTTTCTCATCTTACTATTAACACCTTATTCTGTTCGAAGGCCAAACGGTTATTGTCTAAATGAAGTCGCAAAAGCGCTAGATATGGGTATAAGTATCATACCGCTGATGATTGATCAATGCGTTGTTCCGTTATCAATTTACAGAATACAATGGCTGGACATGAAACCCTGTATTCCTGTTAGCCAAAAAGAAGGTGTCTATAATTCTTGTTTTAAACGGTTGACTGAAGCAATCGAAGAGGGTAAAATTGATTTTGAGGGCACTCAAAGGCGATTGTTTAGCGTTCTTGACCCAATTGAATTTGAAGCGGACATATTTAGAATGCGCAGAGATTTCACTGGAAGAGAATGGATAATAGAAGAATTTGATAAATGGGTCAATAATCCATTAGGGAAAAAAGTATTTTGGCTACTTGGTGAACCCGGGGTTGGGAAAAGTGCAATTGCAGCATGGCTTCGTGATAATAGATCAGAGATAGCCGCATTTCATTTTTGTAAGATTGAAAGCAAGGAAAAGAGAGATCCCGTAAAGCTTGTTCTTTCTATCGCATATCAGTTATCCACACAACTTCCGGAATACGAGTCTAGACTTGCACATCTTAACCTTGAAACCATTATTAAGGAATATCACGATGATGCTTATACACTGTTTGATAAGTTAATTGTACAACCATTCGCCAATAAATATCCTGATCCAAGCAGGATCTTTATAATCCTCGTCGATGCACTTGATGAATCCCGCGATAATTCGAAGGATAATAGGATAATTGATTTCTTGAAGTTAAATGTAGAAGAGACTCCAAAATGGATCCGTTTTTTTATAACATCAAGACCCGAGCCTGAAATTCGTTCCTCTCTAAGAACTTTAAACCCTTTTACTCTGGATACGAAATGTGAGAACAATCTCAACGATATAAGAAGATATCTTATAAATCAAATAAGTAATATCTCAGATGAACAGATCATTTCTATTATTAATAAAAGTGAGGGGGTGTTTCTTTATATTGTTAACATATGTAAAGAACTTAAATTAAATGGATTGAGTTTAATCAGAAACAATGAGTTCCCTACTGGGCTTGGGGGCTTTTATAAAAAATATTTCGATCGATATTTTGAGAATGACATAGATTATTATAAAAAAGAGATTAGAGAACTACTTTACCCGATCTTTGCATGTTATGAGCCACCAAGTATAGGATTCTTAGTTAAGTATTTAGAATACGATAATGCCGTTGATTTATTTGACAGACTGGACAGGATGGGTTCATTAATAGTAAAATCAGGTGTTAGGGAGACGGATACTGTAAAACCTTATCACAGGTCAATCAAGGACTGGATTGTAGACAACGATAAGTCAGGGGCATATAGTATTGATCTTAATTATGGGCACAAGCGCTTGGCAAAATATGGTTGGGATCTTTATGAGAAAGGCGAACTCTTTGATAATTTATATTTCTTGCATTTTTTATCAGAACACTTGCTTCACATAGAATCATGGGATCGACTCTCGATATTATTATCGGACATTGGTTATCTTGATATTATTTATAAAGAAGGGAAGAAACATGAGTTGATGCGGTGCTTAAGAATAATTTCAGAACATTGTATTTTAAGCGAAATATTCAGTGCATCAATCATTAAACTGAAAGATAAGGGAATCGATAAAACTAAATTGTTCAATTTTACTAATCAAATTACTCAGCTTCTTAGAGATATGGGCTTAGCAACAGATGCCCTGCCATTTGCTCTTCAGGCGGTAGAATATCTAAAAGTCAATATGCCCAATAACCACCCAAAAATTGCCGACGCATCCAGGGATTTAGCAGAAGTATATAGGCGAAATAAAAGCTATGATCATGCGTTAGCATATTATAATGATGCTTTAAAAATATACAGCATTAATTACGGGGAAAATAGTTCTCAGGTTGCAACGATATATCATGATTATGCTGAATACTATAGGGATATTGGAAAATATACTGAGGCTATTAAGTATAATAAATTAGCATTATCGATCAGAAAAAAGATGAATCCCCCCGATATACATGCTTTGGCAGACTGTATTAATGATACTGGGGTGTTAATTTGGGAATCGAATATAGAACAAGAAGACGTGCTGCATTATTATGAAGAGTCGCTGGAGTTATTTCAATCTCTTTATGGCGAATATCATTACGACATATCGGCAGTATTAGGCAATATAGGAAATTATCATTATCACTATTCATATTTTGTCCAGAATAAGGATGAAGCATTAGAAATGCTAAAACTTTCTTTGTCTTATTTAGAAAAATCCTATAAAATGATGAGTATGTTTCGCGTAAAACATCATATTGACGTTTGTCGAATAAGAAGATCCCTAATTCAAAGTTATGATATTATGGGAATATATACCGCAGCAGCAGAATTACAAAAAGAGGAATTGCGGAGTGTTGAAATAATAAGTCAAAATGGTTCAATAGAGATATTTCATGCGCGTCAATATTTAGCTAATCTTCAAAAGAAGTGCGGGAATGATAAAGAATACCTGAATTTACATTTGGATAATTATAGAGATGTTAAACAATATTTCAAAGATGGATATTCTGGTATGGATAAAAAGGATTTAGAAGAATATTATGTATTTATTAGGAATCTAGCTTATGATTGTTATGAAAACAATATGCTGAACGAAGCGGTGGAGATATATTATTATTTAATCGAAAATAATTATGAGAAATCCGGAACTTATTGCCATTTAGCAAGAATTTATCTGCTAACAAATAGAGAAAAAGAAGCAAAAGACGCCATTTACAAAGCCAGTCAATTCATTGACGATGATAAGCCCTACATAAAAGCTCGTGTTTTGTTTTTTAAAATATTATTCGGTTTTATTGATAATAAGAACATGACTGAAATGGTAATACAGCTAAGTGAATTTCTGGAAAATAAGGAACATCGGTTGAAATGGACTATTCAACCTGTTATGGAAATAATAAAACCCAAATTGCAAGAGAGAGATTATAACGTATTACAAAATTTTGCAGATATTATTAATCGCTGTTAATAAAATTGATCCATTAAGAAATTAAGGAATATTCTATGACTATAACAATGGCTCCTTGCCCGAAATGTGGGAGTTCTAGGGTCGCATTAGATGGTGTATGTTTAAATTGTGATCCACGTGGAAAAAAAAGAATGGCTGAATTATTTAATGATATGGACGAGAAAGAATTGTTTGAAAAAAGAAAGAAACAAGGGGTTACAGACATTGATGGCAACACTTACAAAACAGTAATTATCGGGACACAGGAATGGATAGCTGAAAACTTGAATGTTGAGCATTATCGTAACGGCGATATTATTCCGCAAGTTCAAGATCAAAATGAATGGGCATATTTAAAGACTGGAGCCTGGTGTTATTATGATAATGATCCAGAAAACGGTAAAAAATATGGCAAACTTTATAACTGGTATGCAGTTAATGATCCTCGCGGTTTAGCTCCGGAAGGATGGCATATCCCGAATAACGATGAGTGGAATGAACTGATAAAAGCATTAGGTGGAGAAGATGTTGCCTCAGGAAAATTAAAATCAAAGGAATGTTGGAAGGGTCCAATTTCAGAATTCCAAAATATGAGTGGCTTTTCAGCTTTACCAGCTGGAGCCCTTGCCAGGATTGGGAGATTCATCAGTCTTTTTGAAACATGTTATTTCTGGTCTATTTCACAAGGGTTAGATAAAATGCGAGATGCTTATTATTTAAGTTTATCAAATGATAAACCTGAATCAAAATTATACTGTTTCAACAAGAAAACATTTTTTTCTTGCAGATGTGTAAAAGATTGATTACTTTAAGAACATTTAATTCAGTACTTAAAGATTAGTTATACATGAGTCCGCTCTAAAAAGCACAAATTTATTTTTTTAGGATTTGAATTCGAGCAATAATCAGAACATTTTTTTCAAAACTATCTATTTAGAGCGGACTCATACATATTTAATAATTCATCAATAACATAATACAATCAATTAAAGGAAAAATTATGGAAGACGCAACACCAGAACTAAACGAAAATGAGATAAAACAAATTATCAAAGAAATGACCGAAGCTTGGTCGATGAACATGGATTACATTGTTTCAGATGGAGATATTTATGGCAACTATGTGTTATATTATATGTATAGAGTAATAAAGGCGCATCGTATTTCATCTGGAACTCAGCAGATAATTGTTGAGGGAAAAGAAGCAATGACAGACATTTTTGAACTGAACAACGGAAAAAGAGTGCGGATCGGTTATTTTCTGTAGAGGGTGACATAATTATTCACCTTGGCTGCGAATGACACAATTATAATATTTAGTACACACTTAAAAAGCGTATAAAAGATTATAATTAAAAGACTTGGGAGAAAGAGGAGTGGTATAGAAATGCAGAAATTCGCAAGTTTGTAAGAGAAAACTTGCAAGTTACAATGTATTGGTTCGAATCTGTAAAAATAATTATGTAATTTCGGCCCGGAAAATTATGGAAACCCACTTCCTAAAATATGTCTTGGAATATTAAGGATATTCTGCCGAGTGCCTTGACAACAAGCAACCAGTTGATTTTATCAAAATTTTGAATTTCCCGAATCAAAGCCTTTTACTTTTACCCGCCCGGTGGGTGTTGTTAGATTATCCCTAAAATATAATCCCCAATATTCACTGTCAAAAAAACTGTGAATTCAATTAGCCCAAAACGAAATATTGAACTTACTATCGGGTTTAACTAAAACAGTTCTAATTAACGAGCGTTAAACAAAAGTTCTCCAGATATAAGATCTTAATAAACAGTGATTTCAAAATAAGAGAGTATCCGCCGCAGACCCCCTCCGCTTTTCATTTCCTTTAAAAACAAGCACTTATAGTTCTCCTAAAAATTGCTTGCATACGATAACCCAAAAAGTAACATTCTAATAAAATTATTTTCTGCAGTAACCATTCTGATAAGAATAATCTAATTGCCGTATTTATTTTAATTTCAGTAACCAAACAAACCCTAATTATTCTGATGTAAACCCGCATTTACGGAAATAAAAATATTTTTATAAAATTTAACCACATCGATTAATCACAAAAGCTTTACGAAATTCCGGGGCCACGGGCAGCCGTCCAGCCAGCACGGCACCTGGTACCTTATGGAACCATTATGATGGGACCCATTTTAAAACGTTTCGAGGCCACCCCCCTCTGAAAAATCAACTTCTATAGCCGGACAGGTTGAAAACCTGATCCGGCTTTTTTTATTTTTATAAATCACCCCCTGATTGAGCAAATAAAACTTTATCCGTATTAATTTTTCTCAAATCGCGCTTCATAACGGGTGGTGTAAACAAACGGTTGATTATTTAACATATCTGAGTAAACCGAACTTTAAGAGATGATATTTTGTAAACCATGGTATTTCAAGCAGTTCAACCGGCGTGTATCCATATTTATTTTTAATCATCATATTCCAGCCATCCAACGACATATTTGAATGAGGATGGGACGCGTATTCAAGGTTAATAATTTTATCATATATTCTGGTGAAATATCCGCGAAAACCGAGTTTGTTATCAACCAAATCTTCTAAGATAATCAGCCGTCCATTAGGAGTTAAGATTCTATCAATCTCATCTAATACCTTTATGGGATTTCCTATATGATGCAGCGTCCATAAAACGGTAACACAATCAAGGCTTTTTTCTTTGAACGGTAAGAATTTTGCGTCGGCCATACAATATTCAAACATGGTGCTGCTCTTGTTGCCGTTTCTCCTGAAATCCTCAACATCAACACCAACAACGGTTCCTTCTGTATATTTTTTCATTTTTGCAGTAATGTCACAGACTCCGGCTCCAATATCCAAAATACACTGACAATTTTTAAACCATTCTTTTAATGGAAATTTGCTTTCAAACCAATTTGCTCTGGCCAGCTCAATTTTCTCAAAAACCGGACTTTTCCGATCCAGCCAATAAATAAACTTCTGAGCATTATTCATTTTATAGTATCAAATATTTTGAGTTTATCAAGATTATATATAATACTATCAGCATTTACCAAAAGCTGGATAAAAAATACAAACAACGGTATTATGAAAATCGAAGAAAATTTAATCAGGGTGTCGACATCAAACGGCCAAATCGGCATATCCTCAACCTGCTTATATAGCGCTTTTAATTCAAGTAATTCACCAAGATTACTTTTCGAGTAATTAGGAGGGTCTATTGAAGATTTCAATTTGAACTCTTGATAGGCATAATCAAAGAGCCTAAGGAGTCTTTCCAGTTCAATTGATTTAGCTTCTTTCAGAGACCTTCTGACTGATTTTATCGGATAGAAAAACACAAAAGCCGTAAAAATAAAATATAAGGGATATATTATCTGATGAGTAGCGGGGAATCCGATAATAAGGCTGGTAGCAAACAGATGTGAAAATTGTATAATCACAATATAGAATAATAAAAGAGTCAGTCCACCCAACTGCCGCAGCCCCCCCGCCTTATCGGGTGATAGTGGCCTAATATTAAATCGTCCGTCATTATCTAATTTTTTGCATATTTTTGTTGTGGCAATTGCGGTGGATGTGACACCCCATGCCAGCGGTGGAATTATGATAACATAAAATATAAAATCTTTAATTTGATTTGAAATAAACCCAAGCGGATATATACTAAATGAAAAATTCCAATTACCATTAACCTGGTTTGTGAAAAGAGGTATGTATAGTGATGTGCCCAAAAACACTATCAAGATGATTGTCTGCAAAACATAATACAATCTTCGGTATTTTGCGTTTTGGAGCAATATAATCTGAGTGTACTTTAAAAGATAGTCCTGGTATTCATTTTTATACCCGTCCTGAAGCCTAACGGAGTTTAAGAAATCGCTTGCTTTTTGCGTCAATACTTCACATACATTATCACCACCCCAAAAACTTCCAACAAATTTTATGATCAGGTTGCGAAATAGATATGTAGATAAAAAGAAGGAAAGGAAATAGAGGTAATTCGCGTAATCCTGAATTAATCCAATACCCGCAGCATTATTCCCACCGATAATAAGGCTGCCATCGATGTAGTTTAATATAAAAATAAAAACAAACACAGCACCAAAGAATACGGCTGTCTTGATGAATGCCTGCCTTGACTCACCTCTGAGAATAATATTTAACAGAAAATAATTACCGAAGAATCCATTATTTCGCATATAATTACTTTTATAAATCAGTAAAAATTGGATGACTAAACGCCTATATCAATTTATGGACTGTATTGCTTGTAAAATAAATCTGAATTTTTGACGATTTTAAGCGGATACGGTCTCTTAACTATTCCCGCGGAACGTAATTCTCCCCTGCTAAAACAATTCCCCCCTCACATATTAACTCGTAACGAAAATGAACCCGCTTTGCTATAAAATTGACATTTTAAAGTTAACTAATTTCGCGATAAGTTTTTCATTAGCACAAAACTTCTCATTATAAATATCGTGAAAATGTTAAAAATTTACCGCCCCCGTGTGTAATACGAAGTATATTCAGTATTTATTGATATTCTTTAGCAAAAGGCTCCAAAAAGATTATTTTTATAATTGAAAGAAAATCAAATCAAAAAGATCCTTTATATATGCAAGATACAAAGAAACCATCTGAATTCACTGTTGATGAACTTTGAAAACTACAGGAAATAACCCTTGACTTTTTTCTTGGAGAAGTACTGGCAGAAACGTTACGAGAGGTAATGGCCGGGGAGGTGGAAGAGAAAAGCGGTGAAAAATATGAACGAGGTAAGGAATTCCATCGATGTGGCATCAATTCGTGACCTTTCACAACGCAGGGAGATAAATACAACATTTTGAGAAGCGATTAAGAAGTGAAGAACGCTGTAGAAGTCAAGACTAGGTCATCCTAGATGGCGGTCACCCTGCTGTGTATATAGCGGACTATGAGAAGAATAAATAATGCCGAAAAATATTTTTATTTAAACGAAAATAAAGTAAATTGAATAATCCAGTGACCAAGAAATCCTCTTAGTTAGGTGATGGCCAGGGTACTTCAACCAGACTAGCACACTCACCTTATTGAATTATTAAGAAATATAAATAAGTCCTTTTTTCTCAGCAGAAAACGCTATTCTGATTATAAATGATTTCCACGGAGTCATAATAAAATAGTATCATTATTTATTATTTTATATATTGTATATTATCAATTGTCGGTACTCACATAAAACATTTATATGGAACTAGTACTTAGATATTCTAGAGCAAATCAGATAGAGTATGACCATAAAATAGAAATTGCCAATCAGAAAGAATGGCTATCAATTATTAGCGATCCGTTATTAACATCTTCCGTTCTTACGCCGACAGAGAACCGATTTGTAATAGTCTCTAATCGCTATGGTCGAAAGCACCCACATGAGAGGAATTACTCTCACAATGATTTAATCATCGAGTCCTATAAAGAAGGCTGTAAGGAGATTGCGAGGGAAATATCAGAAAAATATACTGGTGCAAAATGTCTTATATACGCTCCACTTCGAGGAGCTTATCCAATCTGGAAATGTATTTCCGGATATTTGACCGGTATCACCAGTGTGGTATATTTCCCAATTACCTCAAGTTTTATTTTTTTCCCTAAAGAGTTCAATATTGTAAAGTCTAATGGTCGGCCTGCTTCATGCAGATATAATAACACTAGGGAATTGAAAAGATTAATACCATTTCTTGAATCCTTTGATGTTTTTCTCTATGTGGATGAAATCGTCTCGGGAGGAATGATGCGGGGTCATATTAAAGAAATGCTCAGCTTAAAAATCAATGACAGATTGCCGATAATTGCGGTTGGACTGGCGGACGCTTTCGGAGTTAGGTCGATTGCAAATAGAGCGGCGATAAATGAATATCGACTCAACCGTAAATTGGATTCGTTCATATGGAAGGGCTGTAAAAAGTTAATTACGGAAGATCAGAAATTTTTGCTGGGTATACATTACGTCGATTACAATATTGGTCCACACATTGTCCCAGTATTAAATGGTGATTTAGAATATTATCCTGAAAAGAAGATGTTTGATAAGATTGCATTCTCAGCACCCAATAATAACATCAACAGCTGGAATGGTTTTTGCAATAGCATTTAATTCGAATCCGTTTATAAGCACCAATTAATAATAGATATCAAGCATGGATTCAGTGCAATATTAATAAACTCAACAACATTTAACCCACATCTAAAGATAGCCTCATTTATATTCTCGTGCAGTATTTACTTATCTTTTAACTAGGTATCATTACACAACATTATAGTAAGTCTATAAAAATAATAAACTGAAGTGAGAGTTAAAGACTGCGGTTATATTAACTTTTACAACTTGATTTGCTAATTTGCCGTCTTTTTGTGAGTCTGTATAATAATAAATAATAAATTTATTTTAGGGATTTTCCACAATCAAAAACACGGCCTTTTTTTCCTGAATCAAACCACTCGAGGACATACTTCCTCAAATCGCTGGTAACAGGCTTGTTTTTGAACCCCAGCAGATCACCGGCGACAAGCGACTTTTCTCTAATTCTGACTTCGAAGGTTGCTGATTCACCCTTATAAAGTATTTTATAAAAATAGCTTTTTCCCTTCTTGACAAGCTTGAATTTCACAGTCCCGCCGATACAGTTGTTCTGCGTTCTTGCCCAGCTCCGCTGTTCCCTGAAATTCTTAAGGGGAATTATATATTCATTACCGGGTATGGGGGGCAAGGGGAATTTCTCCTCATCCAGCCTTGCCTTCTCGATTTTTTCATTTGCTTTAATAAGAGTTTGAGGCAGCTCCTCGAATCGTGTGAACTTAAATTTAACCCCAAATTGCTTTCCGCGTCTGGCAATATCTGAAAGCGAATTGAGGTAGAGTGAAAATTTATTGTCGTTTAATAATGCCTTTATATAATTTGGACTAATTATATCCAGAACCTCAGGCCGCGCAAACAGCTGAAGCATACGTGAAGTAATTACCGGGCTGTGAGAAAGTATTTTGACCAAACCGGTTCTCGACTCTCGTGCTAATATTGCGCGAAGCGTTTTAAGATTCCTGATATTAATTGCATCAGCCGCAATTTTTCTGGTTATATTTATCGCCTGATCCGAAGCCGGAAATCCTGCCAGCCCCAATATCTCTCTTTGCCGTCTCGGCAGTAGTAAGTCAATATAGAAAAAATCATGATACAGTTTGAAGCTCGGATTGAATTCCTCAATATGCACCAATAAATAAGCAATCGCTGAGTTACTCTCAATCAGCTCCCTGAACCTGGGAATATTACTAATCGCGCTTAATATTTTCCAGTGACTGTCAGAAAATATTTTAACAATGTCCCGAATGTCCGGAGGTATTAAAGCAAAAAATTCCGGGCAGGCCACGGCGTCCTGAAATATGGAGTCTCCTAAGGGAATATTCTCTTTATGATCAAAGTATATTTCCTCGGTATTAATGTTGATATCCGGTTCTGTTTCGATGTTATAGCCATCAAACGTAAGGAAAGCACGAAGATGTGGATAACCGGCTAAAACATATTGATGGCCCCTCCATCCAACCTTAAAGAGCAACTCGGGCTTTATCTGCGTCTGAAGGGCTTTAATAGAATTCATGTCAAATAATTTCATTGTTTATTATGAACAACAGCACACCCATCAGATACAATTTTGAAGTCACGAAGAATATCGTTAAACCATTCCGGATAATCACCTTCCGCAAGATCATTTGCAATGGAGGGTTTTGCAATCATATCCTCTAATACTGACCTTAAGGAGTATCTTCCGGCTTTCTCAACTGTCGAGATACGCCTGGCCAACACAAAGTAGCTACCATATAATTCATTATTGGCAACTGCGCTGAGAAGGTATGGATTCTTAAGCAGGTCCTCCAGGAGGCTAATCCGGGCAGCAGCGGATTGTCTGAGGGTCGGGGAATAAGAATCTTCCGTTAACTTAAAGTATTGCATTTGATCACCTAAACTTATGCTGCTTTCGCAAAATGAAACAGGTCGCATAATTTTGCAAACAAAACAATTGCCGGGTGATGGTTTTCCTCCCTTAAGCATTTATAACAACTCTCCGGATCAGAGTAAATATTTCTAGCCAGAGTAATAGCCTCTCTGTTTGAATTGTTAAGTTCAACCAGGTCCTCAACCCAATTCCTTGGCAGCTGTAATAAAAACATCTGATCACTGTACAATTCAATTATTTCTTTTGCCTCACTTTTATTCTCGACTATTGCCTTCAGAAATGGAGCAATCAATGGATATATATTAGCGGCCGCAAAAGGGAAACTGACATTAAAATAGGTCCTTGGAAAATCCAGGCGCTGGAGAGCCATCAATTTAAATTCGCTAAGTTTTAATAAGCGTTTCTGCTGCGATTCAACGATTTCCGTGAGCTTATCTAGGGTGGTTTTTTTCTCATAGTAGTCAGCAAGAAGAACGAGGTATTCGTTATCGACAGATCTTAATATCGGATCCTCGTATATCCTCAGATCATCCTCAGAAAAGAGGTTAAGATATTCTGAAAACTCTTCTTTAATCTTTGCGAAAACGGGATTATCGCTTTGTTGAGACCAAGTCTCCAGCTTTTTTATAATCTCAGACTTTACATCTGAAACAGAATTGTTTTGCGGTAATTTTGTACTTAATTTTTTCATGATTAGCTCCGAGGGAATATTTATTTTTAATTTTTTCTTAGCTTTGATTTATTTAACTCTGGTGATTTTGAATTACCATCCCGTGAATATTTCTTTGATTTATTACCGACTAATAATACCTTTAATATCCCAACAATAACAAAAATAACTCCCAGTGTTAATGAGATTATTCCAATAAAGATTATTAGTTCTTTCATTTCATAATAAATTACTCAATACGAAATAAAGTAATCCACGTCAATATTTATTTGGCATAAAATTTGTTCCGTGCAGATGATGGAACGAACCTCTGACAAACCCATCGCTGTCACAAACACCGCAATTGAAGTATTTCAAAATCCATAATTCTGTTGAGGTAATTGTTTTTACAAAATTTAAAAGAACAAATAATATTTCACTGAGTTGTGCCAAGCTACAGATTTAAGATCTGATGATCTTGGGGCACGGAAAGAGAGCATTTTCAAAAAATACCCTCTTTTGAACCCAGGCCATTTTTAATTTCTTTTCCAGCCTTATTTTTCCAAACAGTCCCTCGGAAAGCCTGCCTTTCACGAAATGGATTTCCCTTCCTGAAATACGCCTGGAAGAGATATATTTAAGTTTCGATAAAAGGATTCCCAATTCCTCTTTAATTTCCCGTTTTGCTGAGGTCAGCACTGTCTCCCCTTTCTCAATTTTACCTCCAAGTAATACATACTTGTCACCTTTCTTTTCCACGGCTATTTTACCTTTGTAGGTTAACATTGCAGATACTCTGGCGGGTTGGGAGTTCATTTAAAAGCCTTTCCAGTTTAATCGTTCCAATGTTTATTAATATCTCTCCGGGGATTCACACAACCGGCTCCGAACAAGTTGCCAAAAGAGTCCGTCTTAAATCTGTCTGTTGGCAGAGGAATATCCCGATCAAACGAATGAGTAATTTTATTGAAACTAAACTCAGTCTTAAGACCTGATCCGTCAACGATCCGGTTAGAAAATGAATCCACTTTTAATCCAAGATCGCGCCCCCTATCATCATATAGTGAGCCTGAAGGAGTCTGGTGGATGCCGCCCGAGAGCTTTGCGCCGAGCAGATCACAAAAAATTGAACCTTGAGTTTTAATTGGGTTTATCATTTTAGTACCTTTCTATTAACTGTTGATTAAGTAACTTGTCACTATAAGAACAACAAATAATGTGCCAAAAAAAATCGCGTCAATTATATTGCGCTTTAATTTACCGTCCCAAATAATGTTGTTTTACTCGTTATTTTAATATATTTGCCCTAATTTTGTCCCGATTAACAGAACTACTTTGTTAGCTTTCAACTTGCCGTATGTGTGGTATACTAATCGTTACCTTTGGTGGATATTCAGATACTCCGTCTTAAAAGTTTTCTTTTTGTATTGAATTCAGACTTCCTAAAGATTCGACCACCTCAAAAAATGTGGAATGTGCCATTCAGAAATAATAGGGAAATTCATAAAACCCCCTTAAATAAGTCGAGATATTATTTCTGGGCTAAAACGGTTAGGATAGTATATTATTCACGGAACGTTCTTCTCCTTCTTGACAACGTCCCAAGTCTCAAAATATTTTGAAATACGCATTATTTATCATTTATCTGAAAGCGAGAACACAAATTAGAACTTAAACAGATTAAATTTCCAGTTAGAATTCGACCGATCCTAACTGGAGTTATTATTGCATCTTTATATTCCTTCGCCCTAATCTCATGAACTCTAGTTCGAATGCTTGGTCAGATGAAATCTACTTAATGCACTGAACCGCATATATTGCACGGGGGCGTAGCCCCTTGCCCCTTAGTGGATTGTGACAAATATTCCTATTTAACCTATTTTACGAGATATCTTTTATATATTAAGGTGCAGAGCTATACATGAACTATAAAATTGTTTTACTTTCGGCTGTTATTATTGTTTCGCTTTTTCTTCGCCTAATATCATCATTTGGTGAAGAAAGAAACAATAATTTTGCGAAGGATTCTTCAGACTATGTATTAAATTACTCGGATAATGGAGATATTATTTGCACATTGGGAATTATGCATGTCAAATATCCGGATATAGTATTTGAACAATTAGTTGATGTTTTTAGTAGAAAATTGGAATTGTTCAATCGCAGCAATAAAATAACTGGTTACGCGGTGGGAGAGGGCTATATCAATACAGGATTTATGAAAGTGGATTCGATTTTATTCAATGCTGACATAGACCCCCTATATTCCGAGCTAACCGAATACCTTATTACGTCTGATATAGAAACTGATGAGTATTTTATTCTATCTTCTGATGAGATGAAAAATCCCCCCAAAGCACTACCACTTTTGTATGAAGTAGATACAACTGAGTCAAATTCTATAAAATATTATTTGCATAATATCAACGAAATCGCTTCGGATACTCTTGTTTTTTCAAAATCAAATAATTCCTATCAGATAATTCACAATCATTATACATTGTTGTCAATAAAAAGCAATTCTTACTTTTATAATTTTTCAATCGATTATTTGTTTGATTATGACAACGATAATAAAATCGATTGGATTGGTACTCTCAGCACTACTAATGGCGACTACTATATCTTGTACAAATCTTCTCAACCCAACAAAGTTGCTTTATCCTACGAAAGGTTGTGTGATCATAAATGTATGCATGATATAAAAATATAATACTAAAAACACCGCCCGAAGTAGTTCCGCGCATTTATTATTATCTCTATCCCCCCAATACGGAGACCGGTCTTCACGCCATCACCCTCTCCAGCCGATCCTTCCACTTTTCCCATGATGGCAGCATTTTGTTTTGAACTTCAAGGAATTTTGTGTTATGCCCGAAATGGACAAGGTGGCAGAGTTCGTGAACGATAACGTATTCGATACACCCTTTGGGTGCTTTTATCAATTCTGAGTTTAGTATGATTCTTCCTTTTGCAGTGCAGCTTCCCCAGCGTTTAGGCATATGCTTAACCAAAACTTCCTTTGGTTTTACATTATATTTGGAAAAGCGTTCAACCCATTCATCGCAGTATTCCGTAAATTTTGCTACGGCGTGTTCTAAATACCATTTTTCGAGCAGCTTCTTCGCTTCCCTTTTCTCCTTGCACGTCACGGTGAGAAACCGTCCGTGAAGTTTGACTGAATCCCTTTTACCTTTAAGTACTTTCAGTCTGTATTGCCTGCCCAGATAAAGAAACGTTTCACCGCTTACATATTTTTTTGGCGCTTGTTTTGGGAAATATGCCATGAAAAATGTTTGCTGCTTCAGTATCCAGGGAGCTCGTTTGTGCAATATCTGATTTATCTTTTCCTGATTTGCTTTCAATGGCGCTTTAATTAGCACTTCTAATTCTGGTGTAACAGTAATTCCAAGGGTCTTTCGGTTAGTGTAACTAAGTATATAATCGATTGTTTTTGAACCGTATTGAAATGCCCTGGTCATTATTTATACCTGCGCTTGGCAACTTCAATGCAGCGTTCTGCAATAGCGTCAATTTCATCAAAGCTGAGTGTAATGTTATATTTATCCCTGACTTCGTCTATCAAATAATCCCCTATATTAATCAACATCTTGCCAGTAACATTACTCTTGTCCTGCCAGTCGATTATTGGCTTCCCGCCATCCATAACAAGGTTTTGAATAATTGAATCTATTCCCAAAGCGGATTCTGCAGAGACCGATTTTCTCTTAGTCTCGTCAGAAAGGTGCCCGCCTATTGATTCCATCACCAATCCATAGAAAGCCTTGGCAGTATCGTTACCCGACAGTTCTTCAGGAATATCTTTATCGGTATGTGACAGAACAGAATCCATGATTGAGGTGGTTTGACGAAGGTATTCAAGTTCTGAAATGCGCTTCTCCACATATGCCTGTATTGTTTCCCTAAGCATCTGCGAATATTTTTTATAGAACGCTGGATCATCATCCATACTTTCAGAAATATGCCTGGCGGTTCGTGAAGCTATTGTATCAGCACGGGCTGCCGCGCCGAATGTTTTATCTAATTCCTGGTTAAACTCATCTTTATCGAAAATATTGACAAGCTCTGTTATCGGTTTAACTTCTGCCGTAGTGATGTGCTTATCGATAAGTTTCTGCAGCTGCTTTCCATACTGTGAAAAGTCAATTGTATCCGAGTATCTTTGATTGACTGATGAACGCAAATTCAGAAAAAATGCCGCGTCTTCTTTATAAGCGTTGATAAGCTTTTCGGGTGTATCCTTGTGGAACTGAAGCGTTGAAAGCGCCAGCTTAAGGGTACGGGTAAAAATAGAAACCTTATGATAAAAAGTTGTGCGGATAGCTTCATCGCGCAGCAATTGCTCGTACGCTTCCTCATCCTTTTTGTTTGGCAGGGACTTGAAAATATCCCAAAGCTCAGAATGCTGCTGGGGAAGTTTTTTTATTTCTTCAGCGACTGTACTTAAGGTACCGATCAGGTCATCCGAATCATACTCAGCCATTTCGGTATATTTGTCCATCGCCTCGCCGAGTTCTTTCAGGACGCCATAGTAATCAATAATGTACCCAAAATCTTTGTCGGGATAGACTCGATTTACGCGTGCTATTGCCTGCAGCAGGGAGTGATCCCTTAAGTTTCGCGTAAGATATAAAACGGTATTCGCGGGAGCATCAAATCCAGTTAGCAGTTTATCGACCACAATAATAATTTCTGGCTGCTGCTGGGTTTTGAAACGGCTTATGAGATTCTCTTCATATTTTTTTTGCGTTCGGTGCTCATTCATCATTTTCTGGTAGAAGTTTTTCACCAGATCATCACTCTTTTCATAAGCGCTTTCTTCTCCCTCCCTTTCATCTGGGGGAGAGATCAGTACTTCGGTTTCAACAATACCGATTTCGTCAAGATAATTTTTGTAGCGTATCGCCGCTATTTTACTCTGGCAAACCAGTTGCCCCTTCAATCCTGTTCCTTGCCAGTTGTCCCTGAAATGAGTGCTGATATCCCACGCAATTGCATATACTTTTTGGTCAGCGATATTTAGCTGATCAGCTTTGCTGAACTTCTTTTTCAGGTCAGTCTTCTGGTATTCCGTCAGCGGCTCAGAAATCTTTAAGAAGTAATCGTCGATTGGCTTTTCATTAACATCCTGAAGGGCGTGCCTCCCTTCATAGAGCAGCGGGACAACCGCTCCATCCGCAACAGCTTTATCGACCGTGTAAGTATCTATTAATCCCCCAAACTTTACGGCAGTATTCTTCTCCTTTTTCATTAAAGGAGTGCCAGTCATCGCGACGAAACAGGCATTGGGCAATGTTTTCATCATCTGGATATTAAAGCTGCCATATTGCGTGCGGTGCCCTTCGTCGACGAGTACAAAAATATCAGGGGAGTTGAAAACTTTATTGGTTTGCTTTAGCGCGGTTTCAAACTTGTTAATAATGGTTGTTATTACAGCGTCGCTCGCGCTTTCCAGGAGTTCAAGCAGTTTTTTGCCAGTAGTGGCATTCTCAACATATCTGCCGCATTTAATGAATGTTCCAGTAATTTGATTATCAAGATCTACGCGGTCTGTTACCAGTATTATCTTGGGATTTTTTATGCTCTGATCAAGCGCTATCGCCTGCGCCAGCATTACCATCGTTAAGCTTTTCCCGCTTCCCTGAGTATGCCAAATAACCCCGCCCCTGCGCTTACCTTCCTGCAAAGTTCGGATTCGTTCCATCGTTTTCTTGAGTGCGAAGTACTGGGGATAACGGGCTATTTTTTTAATCCCCGTTTCAAAGACAATAAAATTAAATATAAAGTCCAGCAGCCTCTCGGGGCGGCAAAGTGAGTAGAGATATCTATCCTGTTCTGAGGAAGTCAATAATTCCTGTTCAAGAGTTTCAAAGTAATTGCGGACATATCTAAAACGTTCTGAAAATATATTGCTCTTAACTTCGGGAGCTAACGGAGTATTTTTCAGATTCTGCAGGGTGGAATTGTAGCTTTGCTCCTGTTCGCTATTGTGAAATTTCTCCGTCCAGATGTTCCAGTATTTTTCCTCTGTAGCATTGGTTGCGTACAATGCCTGGTTTGTTGCAATACCCAGCAGCATCTGAGCGTATACATACAGACTTCTGATTCCGTCATCCTGCTGGTTTCTCAGGTGCTGAGAGATAGACTGTTTGAGCGGATCCTTCATATCAGGCCGCTTGCATTCGATTATACAAACAGGTATTCCATTAATGAATAATACGAGATCTGGCCTGTAATGCTCGCTGCTTCCCGCGCGCATCACGCTGTATTCCTCGGTAACATGTAACACATTGTTTTCTGGCCGCTGCCAGTCAATAAATTGAATGGTGTAGCTTTTCTTGTCACCGTCAATGCTCTGTTCCAGTGATTTCCCCAGAGTCAGGAGGTTATAGACATACTCACAAGAAGCCATATACCCTTCCTGCATCGGTATGTCTTTAAGAAACTGAATTGCAGATTGAATATTTCCAGTTGTGAAGCCGAAGGTGTTTCCTTTGTAAGTAATGGAATTTATTTTTTCAAGCTGGGAGCGCAAAATTCCCTCCAGAAGTACTGAAGTGGTCTTACCGTTGCGTTGCTTCAGAGCTTCATCTGGGGAAAGGTAGTTATACCCCAGATTTACCAAAATTTGAAGGGCTGGGATTTGGCTAATATGGTCTTCTTTGAAACTGGGGGTGTTCATTGCTTTATAATTTAGGCGTCAATAAATTTGATACGACTTTAAGCCATATGTCATTTTTTTGTAATCTGGTATCTGGGTTAACACAAATAACCTGAATATTCTCCTTAAATTTCATATCTAATCGAAGATTAATCATTAACTCTCGACGTATATCCTTGGTATCCTCTTTAATATTAACCCAAAATAGTTTTTTACCTTCTATTTCTATTAACTCTCGGAATAATCCATTTATATGGCTGTCGTCGGTATTAAAATTATAACCGATCACAATTATTGCATCAGAATTTTTTAATTTGTCAAATAACTCAACATATCTTCTCGAAATACTTACGGAGGTCAATGGTTTTAGTCCACTTTGTGTTAAAATGAATGGAACTAGAATTTGATTTTGAGGAACAAAGTCGATATCAGAATAATTAGTTACGGTGTTTTTGTAAGGATTGAAATAGTCAGTAACAGCCCCATTTAGGTGATAAATATGTTTGATTTTATTAAGAATTTTTCCTTCCAATACGTTTTCAATAATATTGTTATAATTGGACGTTCCAATAGCATTGATTTCTAGATCATATTCAGCACAGTTTCTTAAATCGCTATAGTAACCATCATTCAAGTATTGTTTGTCAGCAATATTTGCCTTTATAAGAGAATGAGCAGAGCGCAAGAATAGAATCATTTTAGTGAATTTTGCCCATTCTTTTTGGGGTGAAAACAAGTAACGAAAATGACTATCGATTAATCCCTGATAATCGAGTATATCGCAGAAAAGTGAATCTAATACTTTTTGACATACTTTTACGAATAAATCCGTGCATTCACACTCCAGATAGTTTTCTAAAGCTTCATTTTTGGAGTTCGCCTGTTTGGTTTCTAAAAGTAATTCTATTGCAATTAAACCTGCTTTACTATATTCGATTCTGAACATACCGAAGATATCATCAAAAATTGGAATATCGTCTGGCGCCTTTGTAAAAAGATCCTGATTTAATTTTTGTATCAATTCTTGTCCGTGCGCTCCCACAAAAAGCTGTAAAAATGCTCCAGCATATCGACGCAAAATATTCGTACTAATTTCGTTTTGAGCTGTACCACTTTTAAGTAAATCAAGTATGGAGGAAAAGTATATTGATTCAAATAATTTGCTCTGTTTTGCAAGCATTTCATTAATTTGAACCACCTGACTGTATGTTTCTTCTCCAATACTCTTGCCTGTTAATTTACCGAATTTTGTCTCCAAAAGAGTTTCTTCAATCCTTAGCTCTTTTGCGGCGTTTCGAAAAAGTAAGTCAAAATTATCGAGTAGTGATATTATACGCGAGCGATTAACTTCTATAGTAGACTCAATTAAATCTCCAAATTCATTTTTCCCAAATGCATGAATCCTTTTATTTTTATAATCTTTGGGCAGCCATTCTGTTGCATAAATATCCTTTTCATTTATCTTATAATTCAGTTGATTGTGTAATTCAGTTTTGAGATTGGATACATTCTGTCGGAAAAGCTCCAGTGCAAATTTTCCACCAGATGGTAACCCATATGAAACTTCTGCTCCAGCACCAAAAAATATTCCTATCTTCTTCATGATCTGTATTCCTTGTTGATAATTCGTTTCTTTCCAGTTAACAAAACCTGCATTAAGCCCTTTTTCAGTAAAATAATTTCATCCATTATTTCTTTTAGCCTTATTATTTCTTGGTCAATTTTTTCCAAAAATTCTGCAATTGCCTTTTGTTCTTCGATTTTGGGAGCCTTAAACGACAGGTTTTGAAGATGTTCCTGATTTAGTGTTTTCCCTTTTACAGCTTGTCCAGCATCAGATTTATCTACTGCTTTAGGAAGAATATAATATAGTAGTCGATCAGTAATTTTTGCTTCATCTGGATAAATCGCTACAATGGCTTCGTTTGTATATAAGTCTTTTCCCGCCCATGCCATTTTGCCAAGTGTCAGCTTAAAACTCATTAACAACGTACCCTTGGCTACTTTATTTGGCTTGCATTCACTTAATGCTATATCGGATAAGTACTCTTTTGAATCGAATAGTACTCTTTCTTTCATGTCTGAGATAGAAATCCAAATATTTTTAGGGTTAGGATTGTCCCAATAGTTCTCATTTATACGAGAGGGGGTTTTACCAACTTTTAATGTTGCAACGGCACCAAGTGTAATATATTTCCACTCCCCACTAAACCCCTTCAACCTCTTTTTTCCAGTGAGCAGTTGCTGCATAAGGTACTTTTTGCGGAGTTCTTTTTGTTTAATAAGCTCCTGCGTTTTTTCAATGGCTTTATCCCAAGTGCTTAGCAAATTGGCTATGGCTTTTTGTTCGGGGAGAGGAGGAGCTGTGAAAATTATACTGTAAAAATCTTTGTGATTCAAATCTGGAATGGTACTTAAGCCAGCTTTTACTAAAAGAATATGTTGAACTTTTGTGGATCTTAAATATGCAAGTAAGAATGCCTTGTCAACTTTATTTAGATCATATTTGACCTTAAAGAAATTATTATGAAAAACTCCACAAACATTTGAAACAACAATACCTGTATTCCCTGTTCTTGTCATTAAAATATCGTCTTTGTCGCAACAAACAGAACTGTTGGGGTTCAGGATATATTCTTTCTCTTTTTGGTTATTGAGGTATTGAATAGTAATATAAATTTGGCTACCTTCCACAAAACTTTTGAGCCTTTCATCAATTGGAATTTGAAGTCCTTGGTTAACGGTGCAAATATCGGAGAATTTTAATTCCTCCCAGTCCTCAGGTATCCACCCAAGTGCAGTAAGCTTAAACCCAGGTTTACTTTTCTTCACTTTTTCTGCCCCTTTTTGGTTTTCCTGAAATCTTTTTTACTTCTTTGTCAAAATCACTCTCAAAGCTCCTGTCCTGCAATACACGGAATTTGTCATATTCGCTCTGCGCCAATGAAAAAGCAGCTTCATGGGAGACTTTGCCAGCATCTTTGAGTAAGCTGTAATCATTAAACTTAAGGAATCCGTCTAATTTCGAAGCCCATTCTTTCATGGTCATTGGAATTTTCCGTTCTGCCTGGTTTTCTGCATAATCAAGGTACATAACCACAACCCGATTGAGGGCTTTCAATTCCTCTTCAGTAAGATAATTCTTCGCGACACCTACGTCGGATTTCATGATTTTTCCTGTTGGGGATTGTTTCCAAGTGGTAAGTCCCATATTTGGCTTGGAGGCATTAGCCCGTTCAGAAATTAGTTCTGAAGCTGTTTTACCAGTTATTGCCCAGTGCAGTTTGTTTTGTACTGTTTTATAAAACTGTTGGGTTGTGTCTGAGTTAGGGTCATAATCAATACTGCATTCGGCGTAAATGTCCGTAATCTTCTGATAAAACCGCCTTTCGCTCGCCCTAATTTCCCGTATACGCTCAAGAAGCTCGCCGAAATAGTCTTTGCCAATTTTTGCACCTTGTTTCAGGCGCTCATCATCCAGAACAAATCCCTTAACTATAAATTCTCGCAGGGTATTTGTAGCCCAGATTCTAAATGCCGTCGCCTCTCTGGAGTTTACCCTATAACCGACGGCGATAATCGCGTCCAGATTATAAAATTGTATATCTCTGGCGACATTCCTATTCCCTTCTTTTTGAACTATCCGAAATTTTCGGATAGTTGACGCCGCCTGCAATTCCCCTGAATTAAAAATGACTTCTAAATGATCATTTACAGTACGAACATCAACGTTAAACAATTCCGCCATCTTTTTCTGCGACAGCCAGAATGTTTCACCCTCGTAATAAACCTCAACTGTAGCATTACTTTCAGGCGTAGAGTATAATAGAATTTCAAAGGTCTGCATACTTATATTCCCAATTCTTCAAGATATTTCTTCATTTCTTTGCGTACGTCTGCAAGTTCGTTTTCCAGCTCTTCAATGCGCTTCTGTACGGCGGCGATGTCAATTTCTTCCTCCTCTTCAAACGTATCAACGTAGCGGGGGATATTCAAATTAAATTCATTTCCTTTTATTTCCTCAAATGTGGCAACGTAGGCGTATTTCTCTTCAGTCACTCCAGCATTAAGTTTTCCAGAATTGAATTTTCTGTATGTATCAACGATATGGTTAATGTCTTCTTCGCGCAGCTTGTTCTGGTTTTTTCCCGCCTCAAAATGTTTGCTCGCGTCGATAAATAAGATATTTGTGTTCTTTCTCTTTCCTTTATTGAATATCATTATTGCGGCAGGAATTCCTGTACCAAAAAACAGATTTGCTGGCAGGCCAATAACGGTCTCAAGAATGTTCTCCTCAATTGTCTTCTGCCTTATCTTTCCTTCCGCAGCGCCTCTGAACAATACTCCGTGCGGAACAACAATCCCGACTTTACCTTTTCCTTCATAAGCGGTTTCAATCATATGGCAAATAAATGCCCAATCTCCCTTGCTTTTCGGAGGGACTCCGCGCCAGAAACGGTTATAGGGATCGGTTGCCGCTCCTTCAGCGCCCCACTTATCTAAACTGAACGGGGGATTCGCTACAACAGTATCAAACTTCATCAGGGCATCACCTTCTTTAAGCTTAGGATTGCCGATTGTATCTCCCCAGCGTATTGTAGCATTGTCAAAACCATGCAGGAACATATTCATCACAGCCAGGGCCCACGTGCTGCCGTTTGCCTCCTGCCCGTAAACAGAAAAATTATCAGAACCAATTTCTTTTGCAGCTTTAATCAGCAGGGAACCTGAACCGCAAGTTGGATCACAGATACGGGCGCCAGGGGCTGATTTAGTAAGTCTGGCCAGCAGAGTTGATACTTCGCTCGGCGTATAAAACTCACCCGCTTTCTTTCCTGCATCGGAGGCGAAATTAGCAATTAAAAACTCATATGCATCACCAATAATGTCCCTGCCTTCCAGGTGCGAAGGACGAAGATCCAGCTTTGCGTCGCTGAAATCAATCAGCAAATTCTTTAATCGGTTATTCTTATCTTTTGCATCGCCGAGATTACTTGAATTAAAATCAATATTTCTGAAAATACCAGAGCCATCTTCGCCGCCAAGTTTCTCTCGGTTTGATTCTTCAAGATCGTTAAGTGCAATGTTGATTAGCTCCCCGATATTTGAATCATTCCTGTGATCAAACAAGTACTCAAATGTGCAATGCTCGGGCACTACAAACCTTTCGTGTTTCATCGCCCTTGCAACACGCTCTTTATCTTTGTTGTACTTCTTCATGTAAGAATCATAAATATCGCGGTGCACATCGCTGACATATTTGATGAAAAGCATTGTTAGAATGTAATCCTTATACTGACTCGGGTCTATCACCCCCCTGAAAGTATCGCATGCTTTCCAAACGATGTTGTTAATTTCTTTTTGAGTTATTTTTGTTTCCATTGTTATTCCGCTTTCAAATTTTTTCAATAATTCTTGTATCTGTGATTTGATCTTTGAGCGACATCAGTTCATTCTGGATGCACTTTTCTTTTTTCCGCAGCTCATCAACTTTAAGGATCAGTTGCTGTATATGAAGGTCGGGGATTTTAACTTCCAGATTGCCAAGGGCTTTCATTGATATGGAAGCAATCGATGATCCCTTTGCTTCGGATTTCAATTTTTTTTGGCTGTCGGGGTGATTAAGGAACCATACGAGGAAATCGGGAAGTATTTCTTTTGTGGGTTTTAATACGAAAAAGGAAGAAGAGGCTACGGCTGAGGGATATTCGTCCCTATAAATCGCGGCAAGGTTTTTGTCTCCCTTTGCTGCAAACAGAATATCGCCAGCGTTTAGCAGGTGATGGGAGAGTCTATCGGTTATAGATATTTCAGGTATAAGATGAGTGATCAATTGCCCCCTTTCATTGAAGTCTTTCAATTGAATGTAAACAGTATTGCCGAACTGATTCGGCTTAAGATAAATCCCTGTTTGGATTCTGACTATGTCTTTAAGAGCTGGCACCAATTTTCTTTCTTGTATGTCTTCTACAAAGATACAATAAAAAAGATAAATTCCAAATATTTATTTAAGTATAATTTCTACAAAATAGGGGGATATTTGCCTGCGGGTCATTTCCACACAACCATTTTTTGACTCAGGAATGCCTCTCGTATTTTATCTCCATAGACCTTGAAGATCCTGGCACGGGAACTTTCTTGACTCCCATCAGCTCAACTCTCACTAATCAATCTGATAAAATACGCCTACGAGAAAGTATCTACACTCCCAGCTTACATCTAATTTACCCGGTTGCTTTAAATGAATTTCAGTTATTGAATTATTGTAAATAACCTGAACTGGTCTTCGCTTAAATAAGATTAATCAAACAATAATTTTTCTTACCAATTCGGATTACTAATAATCTTTCAGATATAGCTGATTCAAGGGTTATCGTATAATTGATGTTCGCACACTTTTCATTGTTTATATAAACGCCACCACCACTAACCAGATCCCTGGCCTCACGTTTACTAGCGCATAGGTTAATTTTAGTTAATAATTCAATCACATTAATTCCATTGCTTATCGCAGTTTTATCCAGCTCTCTTTTGGGAACATCATCAAATATTTCTAGTACCTGATCTATAGTCAGGTCCTTAATCTCGCCACCGAATAAAACGTTGGAGGCTTTAATAACTTTTTGGAGGGCTTCTTCACCGTGAATAATTTTTGTGATTTCGGAGCTCAATATTTTTTGAGCTAATCTCTTTGAAGGATCCTGCCGATGTTCTGAAATAATCTGTTCAATATTATCAAGCTCCAAAAATGTAAAATATTTCAACATTTTTTCAACATCATCATCAGTAGAATTTAACCAGTACTGATAAAACTTATAGGGAGATGTAAGCTCAGAGTCTATCCAAAACGCATTACCTGCGGATTTACCAAATTTTTCTCCATTCGAAGTTGTAACCAAAGGAAAAGTAATTCCAAAAACCTCGGTTTGCCTTAATTTCCTCACCAAATCTATTCCGGCAGTTATATTACCCCATTGATCATTCCCGCCCCCCTGAATCATGCACTTATGATTATCATATAGGTGCAGGAAATCGTAAGCTTGCATAAGCATATAACTAAATTCTGTATAACTCAGTCCTGTTTCCCGCTCCTTATCTTCCAATCGTCGCTTAACTGATTCCTTGCTGAGCATGTAATTAATCGAGAAATATTTGCCAATTTCCCTAAGCCATTCAATAATACTGAGTTCTTTTAACCAATCGTTGTTATTCACCATTACAGCAGCATTAGTTCCCTCGAAAGTGAAAAATTTACCCAATTGTTTTTTTATGGCTCTAACATTTTGTTCGATATCCTCAGCCGAGAGTAGTTTTCGCTCCGTACTCCTACCCGAGGGATCACCGATCATACCTGTAGCCCCGCCAACAAGTATAATTGGCTTATAACCGGCTCTTTGTAAGTGACACAATACCATCACTGGGAGCAGGTGTCCTACGTGTAAACTTGTTGCGGTTGGATCAAATCCTATATATATTGGGACAACGCCTCTTTGCAATTCTTTGATTAATTCTTCTTTGTTGCTGATTTGTTCAATCATGCCTCTTTGTAAAAGAGTTTCTAAAACGCTGGTCATATATAATTCTCCGTATTATAAATTTCCTTAAATCTTCTTATCCATTGGGTATCAATTGATGAAGAAATATTATAAAAAAATGATTCTTCTAAATGCGCCACATTAACCTCTAATAGGTTGATAATTTTTTTCAAAGTTATCACGCAGAATGGCTCTTCTAATAATATGTTCCTATAATCATGCAATAACGGGATAATCGCTCTTGAGATATTATCAATATCCATGACTAATAATTCCGGGGAAAAGCGGGGGGAACATAACCTCTCTAAAGATAATTCATATAGATTTTCAGATGATAGTACGAGAACAGAGCTGTTGCCATGCCTCTTGTTCATAATTTTTAGCCAGACTTCAGGATAAGGAGGTATATTCCATCTAAGTGTTTTTCTACCATCTTCTATAATACACTCGTAATAATTATTTATTATAAGAATCCTTGCTTTAGAATATTTCGCAACAGCAACATCATTTAATACATTATCTTTATACTTTTGAATGGACATTATTTGAGATAGAGTATTAACCAACAAGCTCTCTGATCCCACATAAAACGCAAATCCGTCGACGATCATTTTAGTTGCCGGTTAATTCGGTTAAGTATTCCCAAAATCTTTCCTGAAAAGATTTTGTGAGATTTTGATTCGAGTCCTTATCTACACAGTTAATCTTCATATCCGATTTATAAGAACTAATCAACAGATCAATTTTTTCTTTGTTTTGATTTAAATAACTGGAATTAAACAGCACCATTTTCAGGCTATAATGCATAGGGTCTTTGAGTATGGTTTCGAACAATTCAATTCCCCCCTCATCATTATGTTTTCCAGTTAAATTTATATCAAGTATAACCAAATCGTACTCCCGGTTGTTTAGGACGCTTATTGCGGTTTCCTTGTTAAGTGCTTGATCAAAAACAATAGCATTATTACCCCTAAAATTAGGAGAATCTATCAACTGTTCCTTTATGGTCGGGTTATCATCAATGATTAATATTTTTATTTTTCTCATAAGCTTATCAATCATCATCTTATTAATTTCCACCACTATTGCATGTATAAGATAATCACTGAACTCTTGCAATATTGATTGGGAATGAACATTCTGAGCAGTAACAGTGAACGGGCTCATAACCACAGATCTTAATACTGGAAAATCCGAGTTTTCATCAAGGTCGATTTCGATATTATGATGTGAGAAGTATTTTATTAAGTCCTTAACTTTAAGCTCTGTGCTGACAACCATAAAAGTTTTATTTTCAGTTGTAGGCCATAAGTGATATCTTAACAGTCTGTCATGAAGCTCTTTTAACCTGCTAAGTTTTCGAATGTGTTTATTATAAATAAAATAATTAAGAATATTTGTTTCTGGATATTTATTAATGATATGTATACCAATGTCATACTTGTTATCTTTTTCCAAATGCACCGCAAGACTTAGCGCGCCCATCATAGATGATAGTATAATTTTTCCATGACCCGCAGTATTTAGGGGAATAAGGCTTGTGGACAAATAAATTGCCGTGGCGGCAGCGCCCGGCCTTGATCCTTCAACAGTAAATCTTCCAACAAACGACGGATCATCTCGCCATAAATAAGGAGCATCAAAAGATACAAATTCAAAGCTTTTTTTGTTCTCAAACAAGATCATACCGGCTGCGTAGGGAATATAACCGAGCTTATGCGGGTCTAATGCTAGGCTATGTGAATATTTAACCGCAGACAATTTTTTTATAATTTTATCTAATGGCACTAAATCAAGGAAATTCTGCATCTCATTTAGATCAGGCTCAATTTCAGAAACAAACAGTTCCTTTCTTATGATTTCCTTAATTTCTGCGGATTGTAAGAATTCTCCCTTAGCGTTCTTTAACGCAGAGAATAAATATCCGCCATATGCTCCGTCTATATGCCACCAGCACCCCAATTCCCGTACTCTGTCTTTAATCTTATCTATTTGATCAATGCTGCCTTGCTCGGTTGATCCCAAGATTGATACCGTAGCCAATATAATTTCCTTTTCGCGAATGGCTTTCTCTGTAACTTCGAAATATTTTTCCGTATCTATACTAAATTCCGAGTTATAATTAACGGCGAGCAATGAATTTTTACCAAGTCCCAATATTTCAATAGCTTTTGGTATGCAGTAGTGTTTGTTGATAGCTGCAATAATTTTTATTCCACCATTTAAGTACTTTTCATGTTTTTCTTTAGGAAAAGTATCTTTTAATAAATCAAAAAACATACTAATTCCAAGAGATTGTAAAGAATATTTGTCTATTTCTTTATGATATTCTTCTTTTATGAATTCTGTTTTGGTTGTCACTTCGTCATATATCGTTATTATTTTATCTGGTGAATATCTTAGAATATCGTAACAAGAACATTCATTTACCAGTTCATCAACTAAGCCTATTTCAATTAGTATTTCCTTTATTATGCTACTTTGAGTATTCTTGAGCATGCAGCAAAGCGAGAGGGGCCAAAGTTTAATGTTTCTTGCTACCCATAAAGCTTGAATATTCGCGGCAGTACCGCCACTGGTTATATAACCGCTTCCTTTTTTTGAATCGAATCCAACCATATTCAGGTATTCTCTAATCGCCAAATCCTCTAATTCGCTGGTAATGGGAGATGATTCACGGGCCACATTATTTTGATTGTATAAAAGCCCGGCTATATATCCAATTAAACCTGGTATTAACAAATCCGTATTCATGTGTCCCAGATACCTTGACGAAGCAAAAGGAACATTCTGCTTTGCTCTTGATAAAAAATTAAAAACGGTGTCTCGCATATTATCATAAAATTCCAAGTAATCTTTATTGGTTTTATCCGCGTGTCTGATTGCAGGCTTATCATTGGGATAAAAATTTCGTCTCCAATAAACATGATCGGCGATTATATCATTTATCAGACTCTGAAATTCCTGATGGTTTTCACCTTTCGGGCCAAGCATAAAGGATTTTATATTACGATTCATATTTCTGCCTTATTATAGTATTAATATTGTTTATTAGGTTAAATAGTACTGTTGTAACGCTTGCTTAAGAAATTCATCTTTATTGATAAACATTTGTTTTGCCTTATCACTTTGGTTGTCTTTAACCATATTTGATATATTCCCCTGACATATATTATATAAAATATATAGCAGTTTATCTTCTAGCATCTTTGAGCGCACTGCGTCCGAAACATTAAAAACCTTTAGAAATTCATCTTTCGCGGCTTTAGTCTTGATACTTGAATTTCCGAATAATATCTGAGCCACCCCGGTTATTGGTAAAATTGTATCTTCCCGCCGATCATATGACAGCATAAAAATAAATGCTGCTTTAATTAAATTCCCCAACATTAACGCTCTTGATTCTTCCATTTTGGGGATTAACCCTTTAAACTCAAGAGGATTTAAAGAATCAAACGGAAAGGCTTGAATTTGCTTTATTAGAGTAGCGCTTGATTTCAATTCCACTTTATTATTGTCAGTTTTTGCGCCATGGGTAACATTGAGGATGTTTTTAAACTCCAGATGATTAGATGATAAATATCTTAAGATTTTAAATTTCTGAACTGCTGAAAATAACACCCTCTCTAACCCTCGAATGTTTTCATCCTTCCAGTCATGATCGATGAGTTTGTTAAGGGCATCATCTGTTAACTCTCTTTTTTGAGCTGAAAGTAGTTTCTCGAATTTGCGCAGAAAATGAATAGCAAGACTAGGGATATCTTCCTTACGCTCTTTTAAGGATGGAAGGATTATTGGTGAAAACGCGTTAATTCTTGCCAGCAAATCGCTTCTATACTTTTTGCCAGAGGCCATTGCTTCGAAGCGATTTGTCGCTAGAACAACCTGTATGTTTGGTGTGGGCTCTATGGGGTCTTCTGCACCTAATCTCTTGGTTTCTCTTATGTTTTTATCCAGTAAACGAAGTAACTTGGATTGCACTGTAAGAGGAATCTCTCCAAATTCATCCACAAATAAAGTTCCTTTATCCGCTTTTTCGGCTGCTCCCTCTTTTGCATAAAGAGCATTGGTAAAGGCTCCCCGCACCCAACCAAATAATTCCCCCTCAATAAGTGTTTCACTTACTCCTTCGGTAAACACTGTGTATAGGATACCTTTACGATTAGACATTTTATGAATATAGGAGGCGATTAACTCTTTTCCAGTTCCAGTTTCACCAACCACCAAAATATTATCTCCGCCCTTATCGAAATTAATCATACTTCTGTTTCGAGCCTCTCTAAGACATCTTAAAAGTTCTGTTGAGCCACCAATAATGTAATTGTAATTATTGTTTTTATTATCAGCAATTCGTTCCGCTGTTAGAAATAAACGATCTACCATCTCGTTATCTTCTAACAATCCATACTCAAATAGCAGTTTTAGTATTCCCCTATAGCCGTCAATTTCTGTCTTTTCGATAAACCCCATTACACCAAGATAAGAAAACTTCTTTTCATCATAATCTTCACGTTGACTGGCAGACATAAGGATAATTGGCAGATTATTATATTCCGGCTCCTCTGAGAGAGCTTCAACAACAGTTAATCCGAAATTCTCCTCATTAAATTTTATATCAAGCAAGATCAAAGACCAGCGGGGACGTTTCTTCCACCCGCGACTGATTGCCTCTTTAACTCCCTCTAAATCATTAGTATACTTATCACCTCTAATTTTCTGACCAGAATGGAAAAATACTTTTGCCACAGGGTGATATAAAGGTTCATCTAATCTTAAGCATTGATTTTCCTCCTTTTTTTTCTCCATATTCATTGGCCTGATATAATTGTATTTATCAGCTATATCTTTACTAATCTGATCAACATCTCTTTCAGTTATATTTATCAGCCCATTCGCAATGCAAAAATCTTCTCTGTCTTCAGAATTTTTTTCTCTGCCAAGACGATCGTCAATAACCAATATCCGTGGTAAGTCTGATATAATAATTTCATTCATAGTATTAGCTCCTTCTTTAAATCTCTTAATAAATCAAATACTTTCAAAGTTAGTTCATTCATTTTACTCATATGGATTAAAAGAGTGGAAGAGTCAAGATCATGTTTACAAATGTCAGCGTAAATAAAATCTATCTCAAAAACAAGGTCGGAAATCAGCGGAAGCCCGGGATAAATTTGAATTAACTTGCCTGCTTTAAGCGCCACAACAAGAAGCTTTTTTTGAAAATCATCTGCATTTTTCAGTGGGTCAAGGCGGAGAAAGCACAGCAGTGTTTGATATGTTTCGTAGTTATCAATTAACCACTTTATATTATCCCTTAAATCTTCCCATAGTTTCAATTTTATTCTTAGGTCTGTTATTGCAATGCGATTAATTTTCACCTGTGTTATCGCTGCACATAATCTTGTTGTGAATTTTGGAAGTTGGTCGTGGGAAATTCCTTCCCTCTGTCTTACCCATGTCAAGTCAGGAGGTGTCATTTTTTAATTCATTAATTCTTCAATATGTGTCCTAATTTGCGGATACTTTTCATAGTCTGATATTCCCCAGGGTGCCTTTGACAGTCTTCTGATTAAATCATTAAATCCTTTTGCACTCGGAGCCTTGTTTTCGGGATACATTATCCGCATAAATTCTGCTTTCCAGTGATTGCCCTTATAAGATTTTATTCGTTTTTTTAATAAGATCGCCAATTTCAATTCCGCAACTATTCTTTCTTCAGCCCAATTCTCAACAATATTCGACATACCATCCGATCCTTGCGAAATACCGGTGGATGACCCTGTTTGTTTCGTAATATTCTTTAATTCTGCCGGAAGTGAATCTAAATCTATTGTTTCTGACCGGCAGATTATCGCGGCTCTTTCAACTATGTTTTTAAGTTCTCTAACATTGCCAGGCCAGGAATATGCTCTTAAGGCAGAAAGTGCATCATCACTGAATCTTTCGGCTCTGTAAGATGCGCCCGGACCCGTCTTAAACTTTTTCAAAAACAAATTTGCAAGTATAGGTATATCATCTTTTCTCTTTCGAAGAGGGGGCAAAGATATTTCAAATGACTTAATACGATATAAAAAATCATTTCTTATAAGGTTATTATTCACCAGAATGTTTATATCTTCATTTGTCGCAGTAATTAGTTGAAAATCGGAGATCAGATTTTCAACTCCTCCAAGCCTGTAAAATGTTCTGGTTTCTAATACTCGGAGTAGTTTCCCCTGTAGTTCCATTGGAATACTGCCTATTTCGTCTAAAAACAGCACTCCTTTGTGTGCTCTTTCAATTTTACCAATGTATCTTTTATCGGCCCCGGTAAAGGCTCCCTTTTCGTGTCCGTACAGCTCATCATCTAACAGTTCTGACCTGGAGTGCGCACAATTTTTATCAATAAACGAGTATTTTCTTCTTGGGCCTTGTCTGTGAATAGATCGCGCCACCAATTCCTTCCCTGTGCCACTTTCACCGGTAATTAAGACTGCCGCTGAGCCCCCCATAGCAACCCTTACTATCTGAGAACGAATCTTGCGTATTTCATTAGAGTTTCCCCAGAGCGCATAATCAGATTCATACGCATTTGGACTTAAATATATTTTCAGAAGGTTTTCCAACTCAGCCACCGCAGGCCTTTTAATTAAATACTCATTAGCCCCAAGTTCCATAGCCTTTTCAAGTACTTCCAGATCATTTTCAACAGATGTCATCATAAATATGGGAAGTAAAGGATATTCACTCCTGACAGCCTTAAGTATTTCCAACCCATACCTATCGTTTTTATCTCCATACATTACATCAAGAACCATTACATCAACATTACCAATCTCACTAATTTTTTTTAGAACGGGTCTATAAGAATAACTATTAGGTGACTCTTCCGCAGTTTCATAATAGAAATTAAAAGCGGGATCTTTTGCTAACAAGGAACCGAAAGAGGCAATGATAGTACCTTGTTCTTCCGGACGACACCACTGATCATCAACAAACAATATATTGTAAAAATTTCTCATGATTAAGTTCTATTAAAATATTTATTTGGTAAGTTTTTAATTTGAAGCATTGATAATGAACGATGAAGCCGATCTGCGTTTTGCCAGAATCTCTCGAGATCATCCCGGCTATACTTTTCAATGCTTGTGGCTGATTTTACACTCCTAACAAATTTATCCACTTCATTAACAATGCTGTCAGGTTTTGATAACATATCACTTATAATCAGTTCATAATCTCTTGTGGGTTGCAACTTATATCGTCTGACATCATCCAGCATAAATGATTCTATTCTTCTTTTTACTTCCGGCCAGTAATCTAGCGCCCTCTTAACTATATCATACCTTGCCATTACTACTGTGTCATCACGATCATTACCCGAGAGATAGTGAAAATAATCAAAAAGAAAAGCGCTTTTTTGCTCAACGCTCAGCTCATCAGATATTTCGCCCATTTTTAATAAAAATCTATTTTTAACGTAATCATGGTTTATTATAGATCTTTTTTTTTCATAATCTCTTATGACTTCATTATTTTCTTTTTTTTTTATTATTTCCTTGCATTCCGTATGTACTTCAGATAATAGATATGTCCACCCATCTTGATTATCCGGAGCGGTAGCGTCGTTAGCCTCTTCAGAAAGCATAATTTTTCGAAATATTTTCCATAGCTTTAATATTTTTGACCCATCAATTAAGTCATTATTTTTCTTCAGATCCTCAGGGCTATTTCTTTCTACCTCTTCTTTAAGAACATCAAACCAGTACTTTCTGGTATCATCCTCTCTATTTATTGGCCCAACCAAGTAATCACAACTTGTTCTGCTTTTTGCTTCAGCTAAAGTGTTATCGTCTATAAATATTGTCGTTCTGCTGTTTGAGACTCTGTCTGTTGATGAACTTTGTTCTCTAATTAATAAATTCTCAGGACTATGTAATACCAAGTAACCATACACCAAGATATCCAATGTAATCACAATATTTATGCCCTGATATTCTACAAATAATTCCTCAATTCTGTAGTTGTCTATTGATTTGGGCAATCTATGCTCACACTGCTCTATATAAGCAACATTTACGTATGTATAATGATATTTCTCAGTATATCCCATATTTATGAGATATTTATTTATGTCATTATAAGTTGTTCTATCATCACCTCCAGAGAAAAATACAATTCGCCCCCCAATACCCAGTATATGAGAAGATATATAAGCCCCGGGAATGACATTCTTATCTAGGTTATTTATTTTATTATAATTATCATCCCGCTTTACTTCGGGATTATTAATATGGAGAAATAAAAGAATTTTATCTTTATACGAGTTATCAAATATATTAAATTCCGACGCCCATTTTATCAGATCATATATCTGATTATTTTCTTTTTTTAATGATACTAATCTTGAACTATTATTTTTTAAATCACATACATAGATGCTGTAATCATTCATGATATATATTTATCCTTATGTCAAATAATGTGCCTTGTTCATGCATAATTAAATCGTTGAATAAATGATAATTATTATCGTTATATTCGATATAATAATCAGAGTGCGGATTACGCATATAGCATGCTGAGCCATTATTACCATCATTAGCTTGAATATTTATTGATATCCAACCCCGACACATATTAAACACCTCACGCATTCCATGATTTTTAGACTTAAAATATGTTGGATTTTTGAGCTTAGAGCGGTCAAAGCCAATACCATTATCTTTTATAAGGATCTGCCAACTACCCGATTCTGGCGCTATCATTTTAATAACTATTTTCTTCTTTTCCTGGTGTTGATCAAATCCTCTTTGAATGGTGTTTGTAATTATTTCTTTAATTAAATATATAATCATATTTATATCACCATTATGTACCGGTAGAACCAACTCTCTGTGAGAGTCATTGATTACGTCTTCAACAGATATCTCAATATCATTATCCACATTATTAATTACAATATTATTAACATAATCTTTTAATCTGTATGCTCCTATTCTAATATGGTTTTTGTATTTATCGCAATTATATTTAGTCTCGCTATATTTTGAAGTATTAATTATTTTATCAAATAAGTACCGGCATGCAATATCTTCATTCAGTTTGTGTTCATTATATTGTTTAATTATTCTATTGTAATAATCTTCTTCTCCTGTTTTATCTGGGGTTAATGGACCGTTATGTGTAATGTTGTAAAAAAGGGAGGTATTACAATTGGTAATTAAATCACAGAATACTTTAGCTTTGTCAATTGAATATATTAGGCTCCTGATATTGTTGATAAGATCGAACTTATCGGCTATAGATACGCTACATAAAGCTTGAAGTTCAAGGGTAAAAAAACTTCCAAAACTCCATCCAGGGTTTGTTTTACCTATCTTGCTATTGATAATATAAGCATTATATTCTTTTAGGATATTCAGTGTTTCTTCGTCAAATACATGTGCATCACATAGATTATTATCTTTAATAATGGTCTGTACTTTTTTCTCATATTCATCTATCAGATTAAGTATAATATTAGCATCTACCTCATCATTATCAATGGATTCTATTCTTTTTTTATTAAAAATTGTTATCCAACTGAATGAATTACTGTTTTCAACAAGAAATTTACCACTGGGTGGTACAAAAAATATGCCCAAAGCTTGAAAAGGTAACGTTTCGTTAAATATCCTGATTGATTCCGTATAAACGATTAATTCACTTTTGGGAAATGTATTTCTTATTAATGGTAATAAAAAAAGACCGGCGCGTTCGAATAATATATGTCTACCCTCATCATTAATACTTAATGATTTATGAATATGTTGGTCAAGTTCTGGATATGAATACTTTATAGCAGACTTGTAATAATTTATCATTTCATCAATAATTAATATGTTCTGTTCGTTTTTTACAAGTCTAACATCAAGAAATATTATATCTGGCGCGCATTTGTCATCGTTTATCTTTTTTAACCCCTCATATGCGCTAGATAAACTATTGTAAACAAGTGGAATACAATCTTCTGGCTCATTGATGCCACTAAACCATTTATCAGTAAAGGTTGTGTCGCTATAAGCAATATTATCACCAACTATCGAACACATATTATTTAAAGCACCTCTAGGGTTCCAATACACTTTCGTGCGGATATCATTAATGAGTTCAGTAGCTTCATCTTCAATACATAGAATTTGCCAATATCTCATTATCTCTCACCGCTGTTATCTTGTAAATATTATTATCATATTCAACATAATTTTTGTTGATGGGTCTCAGCTTAAATTTATTTTTTAATACATTGTGAACCAACTTATTACCCTCACCATCTTTTTTAAATATTTTTGTAATAGATGTATTGGAAAAAGTAAACATATTAATATTTACTTCCCCACTGACATCAAGAATAATATTAACTTTACCAGTTATTGAATTATCGCCATATTTAAATGCATTTAAATATATCTCTTGGAAAAAGATCTCTATTATCGGTCTTCCTTCTGAAGTATCAAATGAAATATCGTCTATTCTTGAGATATCAATGTCAAACACGGTATCGCATTTACTATACTCCGAATACCAGTTATTATATGCTTCTATTATATTGTCATGCTCGTTCAAATATAGATCATGCTTTTTCCATAAATCTAGTTCAATTTTCATTTGATTTGCTTTAGACCAATACCTCGTTTTAGCATTATTATAAGCATTTTCAACTGATACAGATTTGGGATATATAGTGTTTCCATAAAAATGTTCTAATGCCGTAATTATTGCTGATACTATTATTTTCTTTATATTATACTGGCCCGTTTTTATAAACACAATATTACTCTCAGAGGAGTTCATTCTGAGTATCGATCGATTGGTCTCTCTAATTTCGTACAGTTTTTTTGTTTGAAAGAGTATTTTCTTTAACAGTATATCAATATTATAAAAACGGTTAACATAATCAATATACTCGTCCACATCGCAAATTGATATAACTTTTGATATACACTTAAGATCTTCTTCTGTAAGATATTGCAGGGTCATTTTAAATATATTTTTTACATCTTTCCAGTTTTTATCATCAAGTTTATTCAAATCATATTCATGTATTTTACCTTTTTTAATTAATACCTCAAGTGTGTTTTTAATCACCCCAATGAATTCGGTTTTTCTCTTTAGACTTTCCTTGTTTGAAGTATACAGCATTAGCATGTTGTTATATGATGCTGATATCTCGGTGCCAATTGCATGAGAGAGTTGAGGTAATAGTTCTGCCTTACTGCTGGCTTTCAACTTCTCGTCATGATGAAATGTTTTACGCTCTTTTTCATTAGGAAACGCCAATACGTCATAATCCGCTCCAAATATTCTGTAATATGCTGATAATACTATTAATTCATCTACGGCTTCATTTATATTATTATCATTTATCCCGTCGTTTGTATAGCAGCAATCGGTGTGGTCGTAATAAATGTCTTCATTATTAATTTTGTTGCATTTCATGCCAGGCAACCACATACATATATGCTTTAGTTCTTTAGCAGAAATGTCGTTTTGATTATATTTGTAATATTTGACAATCTTATTATCGCTGTTAATTCTATCGTTTACATCAAAGTAATATGCTACTATCTTTTCTTTTAACAGATCTTTGTATTTTTTATAAGCCTCCTTGTTATCTTCATTATATAAATAAGCATGGGTGATATATTTGTCAATATTGTGAATTATGTCGTTTAAGAGGCCCCTTCTAGTACTATCTAGTTTATCATACTTTTCGGTAAATATGTTTGTAAAGGACTCAAATTCATTCGGTGGATAAAGTATTATGGCCTGTCTATTTTTGTCCCTCATCCATGGGTTAATAGTAAAGGCAACGGTATTTTTCCACTCTTCATGATTATGGTCTAAATAGATTAGATCATCAATGCCAAAATCATTTGTTGTGAGCAGCTTTCTATTAATATTTATATTACTTTTTGTGTTCTGATCGTTTAGTCTACGCTTTATATAGTTATTTACAGTTGTTCCCTCCCCATACGTAGAAAATTTTACGGATGTACTATCACAATATATTCGATATAAATAATTCTCAAAATCGCTAATAACGTTTGGCGTAATACCGATTCCGTAATTATTGCAATCTATTATTTTTGAAAGTTTATCTTCAACGAACTGTTTGTCAGCAATTCCAAATAAAGGAACTCGTGATAATAAAACCATCAGTGGATCTAATTTATCTGTATGTTGAGAATAATCTTTTAATCCTGATAAAACGATGTGTAATATACGATTAGAATTATCTCCATTATTAACTATATCATTTACGGCAATAAAGTTTTTTTCATCAGATTTGCGAATAAAATATCTAATAGTTATATTTTTATATTTCGTTTTATATTTTTCTTCTTGGACAAGGTCCTGTACTGCCAACAAAAATGGGAAATAAATAGGCAAAATACCCACACAATGAATGTTAATTTCCATGTACGATCTCTTGCAATATTGTTTCAATTTGGTTGCCATGGGCCTCGATTAATAGACCCGATAACCTGCTCAGACCCACCCCAAAACAGCCACTTTCAACATCTGCTGAAACCTGTTTTAAATTAAATCTTTTGATTTTATCATCGAATAAATTGGATGCACCGATTACTTCTATCCATTCGTTAAGAGATGGAGAAAATAATTCTATATCTAATATTGGTATATTGTCTTTTGAGTTTGCTCTTTCATAAGCCTTGAGCTCAATTTCTGATGGAAATTCGTAGCATCCAGATCCCACAGTTAATCTCCATTGCAGATTTAGCCTGTCGAATAAATATAAGTATTCGTTAATTAAATTGTTTCTTGTAACACTTACAATTCCACTGCCAGCAATAATAAATTCGGCTCTCAAGAACTCTAATGACTTAATGGTATTGTTTAATTTATTGTGAAATTCATTTCTATATGTATACCCGGATATATCTAATACTTTTAATGGGTATTTAATATTCTCATTATTAATCTTCAATAGTTCATAAAAAGAAGCGCATTGTACGGGATCTAAGCAATAACTGTTATCTTCTTTTAGGGTGGTAAACATACCATCTGCATAATCCTGCATTGGCTTAACACGCAATATGTATGCCGGCCAAGCCTCTGCTATACCAAAACTATTTAGGACCTCTAGTGGCACTATTTTGGGGAGATACACAGTCTTAAAGCCTAATTTATTGCCTATTTGCTTCGCATGGTTTTGCAATAATTCTAAAACATCTGCAAAAAGATCCTGATAAAAATATCTCCCTGGATTCAATTCAATGGCGCCATATTTTTCTAACCCTCGGCTTATGTCAACTACTTTTTTTGTTTCATGTTTTGAAGTATATAGCACCTTTCCAATATAAAATGGTGGATCAAAATTAATTGAATTAAGTATTTCCTTTTGCTTAACAATAATATTCATGAATTAAAATATAACTATTTTTGTTTTTATTTGCTTTTCTAAAATTAGTTTTAGTTTCTGTAAATCTCCATCACTCACTTCTTCAAGACCCTTCTTGGCGGTAGGATAAATTATATTATAAAGTTGAACTTGAATTGGATCACATATTTTGATAAGTGAAATATAATAATCCAATACATCATCGGTATAAATATTACCATTTATTTTAACCACCGCCGTTTGTACCCTTAGATTTGGCAGAGCGAAAATTCGTTGAGCGATTTCTTTAATCTTAATATATTTAAATGGACGATTCAGAAACTGATAAGTCTCCTCATCAACCAAATCTATTTTCACAAGGGTTTGATCTAATTTAGCCGAAGCGTTTAATATGACATTGGAGGCAAAGGTTGTTGCGTCTGTAAATAGAGCTGTACCAGGTTTATTATTTAAAATCGAAATCTTAGAGAGCAAGTAATCTACAATTTCTGGAAAATCTGGATGTAGGGTTGGTTCTCCATTACCGGCAAATGTAATAAAATCAGGCTTTATCAGACCGAGTGTGATTTGTTCAACAAGACGATCGATAGAACTAAATATTTTATTTTTGGGAGGAAGAAGATTAGACCATTCAACTTCGGTAATCTTCGGGGTATAACCGTAAAAGCAATATAAACAGTTATATGAGCATATTTTTTTATTTGTGGGCAATAAATTAATTCCTATCGAAACACCTAGTCGCCTTGAATCAACCGGACCAAAGATGATATCTTTTTCTAAAGGAATTGTTCTTGACATAACAATTAATTTATTTTATTATTCCAAGGAATAACTAATTTTTGGAACCACCCGATTAATGTAGTCAACATTATTGATATTAAACTTATTCCTAAAACACCTCCCAATACAAGTGGAATATTAAACAGCCCCATAGCCATTATTATCATATGACCCAACCCTTTTTCGGACGAAATGAATTCGCCAATAAACGCTCCCAGCAACGCAAACGCGACATTCATCTTATACCCGGCAAATAACCAGGCGACAGTTGAAGGAATTACAACCATTTTAAATGTTTGATATTTATCTGCGCCCATTGAATACAATTGATCTAATAACTTGTTATTTGTCTGGCTTGCTCCTTCAAAGGCTTGTACTGTTGCAATAACAACAGTAGATAATGCCGCCAAAATTACTTTAGATGTGATGCCAATACCAAACCAAATAATAACAATTGGAGATACTGCAAATATCGGAATACTACCAAGGGCTATAATATAGGGTCTCGAAATTTTGGCCGCGATCGGGAAATACCAAAGCAATAATCCCACGGTGGTTCCAATTATGTTTCCAATGATAAACCCTAGAAATGCTTCATAAAAGGTTATTGCCGAATTAACAAAGAAGGTACCGTTAACTATTCTTGGATATATTGATTGCATAACTGAAGATGGGGAACCAAAAAAGAAAGTGCCGTTTTCAATTACCTTTGCAAGAAACTCCCAGATAATAATAAAAATAATTAATGGAATAATTTTTGCTAATGTTAACATTTTATTTTTAGTTATTTGATGCATTGCTTATTCCTGCAAATTCTATTAATTTAGTTGTTAGCCTAAAGAAGTCTTCAGACTTTCTAGCCATTAACGGATCGTTATCCTTTCTTGCCATACCTGCTTCAAATTCACCACAAACACGTGCGGGACGACTCGATAAAACGATTATTCGGTCCGCAAGAGCAGCGGCGGTGTCATATTCATGAGTAACAATTATTGCAGTCCTTTTTGAATCAACTAATTCCTTGTAAATATATCTTTCCAAATCTAGTTTCAAAGAATAGTCGACACTGGCAAGAGGTTCGTCAAGAAAAATAATATCGTTTGGCATAAAGAATGTTCTTGCTAAGGCCGCTCGTTTTTTCATACCTCCTGATAATTGTTTGGGAAAATAATTTTCAAAGCCTGATAACCCCATCTTTGCGAGTTGTCTTTTAGCCTCCTCTTTTCTTATATTGCCCGATGCATTTATTTCATCAACAATTATTAAATTGTTCAGCAAAGTTCTCCAAGGCAATAATCTGTCTTCCTGAAACATATAAGCATATTTACCCCTTCGACCCAAATTATTTTCCCCCTTTAGCATAAATTGACCATCTATACGAGTTCCATTATTATCAGGCATATAAATCCCCGCAATTGTATTGAGAAGAGTGCTTTTACCACATCCTGATGGGCCTATTAGTGCAATTATTTCTTCTTTCTCTACTTTAAGATTTATCTTGTCAAGAACCACCAAATCATTAAAGGACACAGTTAAATCTTTTATAACTAAATAAGGGGCTTTATCTTTCATATCACCTGCTTAAACTACAAACTAATAATTTAAAATTTAAATGACTCAATAAAAAGCTTTGTGCTTTGTTTTCAAATACTGAATATAGAAAACCCTGTACATATTATACATCTAAAACGTGCAGAAACTAATTGTTCGAGTTTTATCAAACTATTTTCTATTAATAACACAGAAAAACATTTTCAATTAAATAATTTGCAATTAATATTTAATGCGTCGTTATCAAATTGTTGATATGTAGTATTCTAAAAAGAATATTAAAACAAACATATTAGAGAAACATTATTTCTTTTTTATATTTTCATATTTATCGATTGCTTTTAATGCAAATCGATTGTCGATAAAATTCTTTTCCGGCAATTTCTTCAATTTTTCAACATCAACGCAAAGTTGTAATGCTTTTAACCATCCGTTTTCATCAACAAGAATACTCTCGGGAAGTGTTTTTTCTTCAAGCATCCTTTTGGTCGCCATTTTTATTACATTCTCTGAGAGATCAGGAAAGGCTTTCTTCCCAACACTCACGGTTCCATCGAAATCTACACGGGCAAACCTCATCGCTCTTTCCAATGCGTTTACAACTCTTTGAACAACATCCGGATTCTCATCAATATATTTTTGTGTAGTGGTTAGCCCTGTAAAAGAAAAAGATCCCCAATCTTCAGGATATGAATAAACAATTCGGGCTCCCTGCTCTATAGCTATACTGGCGGCGGGTTCTAAAACCATTGCAATGTTTGCTTCTTTATTCTTTAATTGTGCAAGCACAGCTTCATAATTAACTGGTACTATATTAACATCCTTGCCAACTTCAAGATTTCCATTCTTGAAGGTTTTTAGAGCTAATGCATGTGCGGTATTCGGGAATTTGAAGCACGCAACAGTGTTTCCCCTAAAATCAACCGGACTTTTAATTTGCCTTACTTTTTTATCAAATGTAATTGCCCAAAAAGAGACTCGACTAACTATACTTCCAATTACCTTGCCTGGAACGCCCCCTTGTTCATCCTGGATTGCAACCATAGTCGGATCTGCTATCCCAAATTGTGCGTTTCCACTTGTAACGGCGGCCCAAGTTAAATCATCTCCACCACCATTTATAATTTTAACTTTCAACCCCTCATCTCCAAAAAACCCTTTTTCCTGTGCAATATATAAGGGAAGGTATATCAGGGCTTGACCCCATTGACATATTGTAATCTCGGTTAGTTTTGGAGATTCAATTTTGGAGTCCGTACAACTAACAAAGGTAAATGATACAAGGAACGAAACGACCAGCAAAGTTTTTTTGATTGACATAAATACCTCTAAATTAAAATTAAATTTATACTTGAATAACAAATTTCGTGCCATAATTATCTAATATTTTAACCATATTTAAGCCAAATTCAATCATTTTTTTCAAGAAAATCAATTTTTCTATATGTTACCCGGGAGCATTACCAATAAGTAACACTCACGCTTTATGAACGATTTTCACCCGTTTTCCAAATTACACAAAATTAACTTAAAAAAAGAACCCCGGAATTAAACTTATCATTAATTTTAATATGTTATTAACCCCTCATAAGCAATAGTCCACAATTTACCACCGAGAACACGCTTACTGTCACACGCTATTATTGTCAAATTTTAAGGTGCATTTTATTAAATGAGAAGTCAGAAATGAAAATCAATTTTTCATTTTCACCGCCGGGGTTCATTAGTTCTAATTTAACCAGTTAGTGGTATTTTTATATTTCTTCCATCTTTTTCTCTTAAGCCGGTGTTAAGCAGATATATGGTTTTCTATCTTCTCTATCCGCATATCTACTTCTTCTCTCGCCTCTTAATAGCGACACAGTTAAAGGGCAAGAGAATATTCAATTTGGCAATCGAACGTTGGCATGACATTTGAATATAAACTACAAGTCCACACCTGAGGACGAATTGTCTAAAACTTTTTTTACTATACGTAACGGAGGCCATAATGAAGAAATATATCGCGTTATTTTTAATCGCTATACTCTTCCAGTCATGCAAAAATTCTAACGAACCAAATGAGGTGAACAGCAAACCGAAAAAAGTCGTACGCATTGGAGTTGATTTCACAGGCAGCTATCATCTTTTTGAAAACGGAAAAGATGACTTAATGAATAGTCTCGATAATCTACCACCGGGCTCCACTATTATTTTACGTGAACTGTCCGGGAATTCGTATGGATCGAGCAATTTAATTGAAACTTTTATTGTACCAGATATATCTGGAGGCAGCATTAATCCCTTTTCGCGAAAAGCAAAGTTAAAATCCAAGATCGAAAACGCCCATATAGATTCTATCAGACAAATGATTAACGAACGTTGTTCTATAATCAAATCGAAAAATTACAGCCGAACCGATATAGATGGCTTCTTATTGTACTGTAAAGAAAATATCAATCTTAATGATGATAATATTATCATTTTAATTTCTGATTTAGAACAAAATGTAGAGACTTTTTCAAAGTATCTAGAATCAATGTCCTTGGCTGGTGTCGCGATTCACATTTTGTCTTTTGAGTCCAAAAGACCTGAGACAAGAAAATTGTGGGAGGATAACTTTTCTAAACTTGGAGCAAATTATATTTTTCACGAACCGGGTCAATCAATTAATTTTAATTAGATGAGGTCTATATGTCAGGCGCAATGATATTTTTCGGAACCCTCTTGTTTGTTGGAAGCGTTGCTGTTCCGGTAAGAACACAACAGCTGTTAAATCAGATTTTTGCTTTTTTAATCGCGCCGGTAACTGTTCTGCTTGGATATACTCAGCAATTCATTGGGGGGTTCCGGTCACGTAATCAAAAAATTCTGGTAGCTGGAGGCATTCGCTCTGAATATACCCAACGAGCGATCGGTAGCGTACTCGTATTTCTTATTTCTTTAACCGCTCTTCTGTGTGATATTGATTTAGTGGTTTTAACGCTGCAGGCTCTTGAGATTACTGCTCCTAGTAAGGATACGATTAGCCTTCTGCACCTTGTAGGTGTGAATTTTTCACCAGCCGAGTTATTGGCGGTCGCAATTATCGCAAGCGCTTCTGCGTGGGGTATTTTTCTTTTAGATGCGATTAAAAGAACCACTTTTTTACCCAACTTCTTGTTTGATGGTGAATCAATTTTGTTTTCACGTGTAATATCAGTTATTTCCATCATAATGGTTCTTTTATCTTTATCTATTTTAATCGCTCTTGCTTTTGTCAGGTGGGACGCACTTAATTTTGACCCGACCGCAATAGATGTTACAGGGCCCGTGGGTAATGATGTATTATTTGTTTTTATAGGAACAACTATTTTAGCTTTCTTTACCTCGATGATCACATTTTTAGTAGCAGTTGCGTTTATATCGTGTATAGCTGTTTTCGGTCATTCCCTTCTTCTCCCACCTGTTTTCATATTTCACGTGGTATTATCCATAATACAACAAATCGCAACTTTGGCCTATAATCTTTTTTTGGCAATATCAAATATGATTGCTGGCCTAACCGCATCTGTCAGAGAGCGTCTACATAGAAATCGGACAGTCGTAGATGATGCTCCTGAAGGTCAGGTTGATCCCCAAAACCCGGCGGAACAACCAGCTGTGGCAAATCCTACTCAAACCGAACAGTTGTCAATCAATAATGAATTCGGGAACTTTGTGGATGATAAAGCTCTTCAACTCGGAGAGGTACAAACGGTTGTGAATTTAAGTGATTTTGTCGCCGGTGGAGTTCCTCCATATAACTATCAGTTAATAATTGAAAACGAAAAAGTAGTTACTGGCACAATAAATAAAGAGAATCTTTTGTCGCTCAATGCTCATTCCCCAGGTTTAACAAACGCTTCTGTTCAAGTTACTGATTCTCAAATGAATACGATTGAATACCAGTTTTCCATTCAAGTGGTTATGACTGGTAATCAATCAAATAATGAAACCAAAAATGCAGATAATCCACCCTCGCAGCATGAAAACGAAAATGATGCTGGGTTTAATCCATTAGATTTTTAAGGAGACACCATGGGAACTATGTACCTAATTCAAATTAAGGCGACACCGTCTTACAACCTTACCTCTTCATACAATCGTATCGTCGATATGGGTAGGGGAATTACCGACAATTTAGTAAAGCTAAAAAATAAATACGCGGCATTCCAGACCAATCTAACTCCGATTGATCACAAGCTAATGCAATTAATCGCAATCAAAAATACGCTTGATGCAAAGAGTAGTTTAAAGCACTTGCAGCGTGAGCTTATTACTGATTTTGTTTTTCTCACAGATTTTCAGAAGCAACTTAAGGGTGGTATTAATATATCAACTAATCAACGCAGTTTAATTGATAATAAATTTAGCTCAATAAAAACAAAATTAAAAGAAATACATCTGCGGGAGGCTATGAAAGAACAGATAGATACCACGTCCAGAATTAAAATGGCTTTACGCGAAATAAATTTCAATAAAATTGAATTTAAGCAGGTCAAAAGAAGCTCAATGACGATAATTAGAGCCAAAAAAACAGATAGTTCAACCGTTTCCGTGCAGCTTAAACCCGACGGTTCAATGGCGCTTGACTTGTCAAACGTCCCCAAAGAACGTTGTAGAATTGAAATGAACAAAATTCTTGAGAGTTTTAAGGAAAAAGGAATCATAATAGAAACCCAAAAGATTTTTAATCATGAAAGTCAAAAGGGATCAGAAACCACAATGGAGGTTGAGAAACAATTTGATCCCTTCGATCTAGCGGTAAGTTTTGAGCAAACTGATTTCACTTTTGAAGCCGAGGAAGAGGAACATTCCATTGAACAAAACAAAACAAAACAACATTTATTTAACAAACAGATAAGATAAAGGATAATAAAATGTTTGAAAATTATCTCCATTTGAAACTATTTCCGAAACCGTTTTCGGATATTATTGACAGTCTAATTGCTGGAGACAATTGTATCATTGTTGAAGGCAATACAAACGACCGCTTTGTTAGTACTAAAAACAAACTGCCATTCTTAGCTTTAGATTTTGCTATTGCGCATATTTTTGGTAACGAGTTTAATGTTGCGAAGATTTCTAAAGCTGGATTAAAAACAATCCGCTTGCCGGGCAGCAAAATGAATCCAGCCAACCATTTTCCTAAACCGACGGGTTCATATATAAATAATCCCTCCGCATTCTTAACACAATATTTTCCGCTTCTATCTAAGGAAGATTCTAAAACGCTAATTATTATTGATGGGATCGACTTTGATATTCCTGAAATAGATCCCTCTATGTTGACGGAGAAAGCTAACAATCTACTTTCGACACTAATTCCCTTTTGTCTTTCTGATAATTTCCGCAATTCGGGTAATATACTAATTTTGAAAACAAGCACTGGAATTACCAATAGAGCTTTGGTTAAATCTGGCGCTGCGCGCCGCATAAACGTTCCCATCCCATCAACTGATGTTCGCCAGGATGCCATTAACGTGCTCGCACAACTAGGTAGATTTAAGGTGGTCTTTCAGAATGCAGATCTTGAGAGGCTGGCGCTAATATCAAATGGAATTAGAATTCGTGATATTGAAGGTATCGCAAAAAAATGTGAAACTGTTAAAGAGCAGATTTCTACAGAAGATATACTTAAAGCAAAAGTCAAAGCAATAGAAGAATTATCACAGGGTCAACTTAAAGTACTCCGAACCGACCGAAAATTCAATGACATTATTGGCTTAGATTCAATAAAGAATAAACTGTTTAGAGAAATCGATCTTTCAAAAGACAATCCTTCGCTAATGAGCAAATCAATATTATTCATTTCTCCTCCAGGAACCGGCAAAACCTTTATTACATCAGCATATGCAAATGAACTTGAATACTTGCTCGTTGAAATGATAAACGTAAGAAGTAAGTGGGTGGGAGAATCAGAAAGCAGGCTTCAGGCCGCTTACGAACTGCTTGATAGCCTTAAACCAGTAGCTGTCTTTCAGGATGAAGTTGATCAAACTTTGGGTACACGCGCGCAAAATGCTGGAGACGGAGGGGTAGATGCAAGACTCTTTGGAGAAACTCTAAAATTTCGCAGCTCAATTAACCCTGGGGAAATTCAGATGATTGACGCCAGTAATGCTCCACATTTATTGGATCCTGCGTTTGTAGACCGTGAATCTGAAATCATGGTATTTGGTTACCCTAATCCAAGTGAAATAGTTCTGCATTTCAAAAATTTTGCAATAATTAAGGGGATTGAGCTTAATCTTAATGATAATGATTTCGCTGGATTAGCAATGAATACCAAGTTAAGGACTGCAAGTGTTCGCGAATTAGATTCAATCATTAACAAGGCCTCTGAGTATGCAGATACAGAAAGCAAAACACTACTCAGTTCAATAAGCAAAAAGCATCTTGCGGCAGCAATTGAAAACATAAATATCATTGATACAGTAGATAAAAAACTTATGATGCTCTATTCAATTAAATATTGTAAGTTTAAGGATCAATTACAATCTCTAAACGGTATTCCAGAAGAGGTGTTGAATGATGAGGGTGAGGTTGACATGCATAAAGTCGAACAATTGATTCACGAGTATAGAGGTATGAAATGGCAGTAATAAATGAATTCGATTTAAAATCTCCCGTGGATTCAATACGAGCAATTAAGAGATTTGAAAGCCATCTTGCCCGGTTTCATAATGTTAGATATGCTTTTGCCACTAATAGTGCTACGAGCGGTCTCTATTTAAGCGGCTTATCGCTTGGACTCAAAAGAGGGGATAGAATCATTACTTCCCCTATAAGCTGGCCCCAGACATATTTACCATTTGCGTATTTGGGGTGTGATTTTATAATAGTGGATTACATGAAAGAATATCCGGTTGTGAACCCGTCAGAAGTTGAAGTTTTATTGAAAAAAGAACCTCAAGCAAAAGCCGTTCTCGTACCCATATTGTTTGGTCTTGCTGAGGGTGTTAAGGAGATTTCAATAATATGTCGAAAACATCGTGTGGTTTTTATCGTTGATGCGAGTCAGGCATTTTTCTCTCTTATTGACGATAAGCCTATCAGCTTTTATGCAGATATGTTAATTGTCTCTTTTTCCAACTTTAAAGACTATGGTTACGGTGAAGGTGGAGCAATATTAACCAACTCTATATCAATTATCGACAAGTTACACTTATTAACCAGTCACCCGATTAGAATACATTCTGATGTAAGTGATTTGGCGGTTATGGTCGCAAACTTAGAGGGATTTAATTTTAATTTTCGTATGCACCCAGCCACCGCTATTCATTTAGATAATTTGATTAAATCAAAAAAAATTGTTGTTCAAAATAGTATTTCAAAAAAGATACCCGGTGTTTTGGAGCCGCCAAAGGGCATCAAGAAATGCGCAAACAAGGAGTATCTGCTACTTGATCTTAACTCGGCAGCTGAACAAATCGCAAAATATGACTCTTCAGAATTAATAAGGTTAGTCTATCCCACATTATTTGATTTATATGCGAAGTATAATGGAAAAGTATTTTACTGGCTTGATAATACTTTTACGATATCATCAGCTAACGACATCAAATTTGCATTTTACTGGAAAGAGAATTTAGCTCTAATTCATAAAGCGGTGGCATAATATGAGTATTAGCATTTTAAACATTTTCATTTTTATTGTAGTATTAATACTTATTGGTCTTAGCCCATTAGGCAAATTAATACAGGCATTGTTCAGAGGTATAGCTGCAATTCTTATAATATTTATAATTTTTATGTTTGTAGGCGTGTCACCTTTTGCTATTTTTGATTTCATCAATCAGTTTGTATTGATAATTACTGGCGTATTAAGCAATTAATAAAACCTTAAATATGAATCATTATTTATTTTTCCAGCCCTGTTTATATTTAATCGAGTTTCAACTTTCGTTATTAAGAATGATTGGAAGGATTTTAGAAAGTGATCAAAGATAAATACTGTTCAATGTGTGGCCAAGAAATTCCCGAAACTGAATATTGCTCAAAATGCGGGAAGGATATTACTCCCGCTCATGAATGTGGTGGAAAATCAGCTTTTTCGATTTTGCATACTCACTTTTGTCGCGGTAAGGTTTTGTTGGAACGGTACTGTTCTTATTGTGGTGTTCCATTTCCAGAGCCTGAATTCTGCACAAGGTGCGGAGCAGACATTACCCCTACTCATTCGTGTGGCACTGGAATAGCAAGATATTCTCAACATTATTGCCCAAGGAAATATTTCTAGAATATTGTATTATCTATATCGCCCTTTTAATTCGGGTTTTAGACTAACAAATGATAAAATAACGAATATTGGTTAAACTCATAAGCCTTTTGTTCGTTTATATTATCATAATTGTATCTAGATTGTTTTGCCAAACTTACAATCCTTGGTGGCTGAAACTGGCGAAATACCTGAGCTCAGCAAATTGTGAGCGGAAAACCGTGCCCATTTTGTGCCCATTCGGTGTTAAAAAGGTGGATTTTGGTGGTAATAATGGCAAGTTTATATGCAAAAAAGCCCCAAAAACAGTGTTTGTTTACTGTAATTGAGGCTTAATTTATCTGGCGGAGAGTCAGGGATTCGAACCCCGGATACCCTTGCGGGTATAACGGTTTTCAAGACCGCCGCATTCAACCACTCTGCCAACTCTCCGTTAAATTAAAAATTATAAATACCCCCCGATCATTCTGTTAATTCTTCCCAAAAAATACAGACTTTAAAGATAAGTATTTTCTCTGTTTTTTGCAATAATTGCTGAATTTTCGGTTTTTAGAATTGACTACGCTTCTTATTATGGTATATATATAAGATAGCGAATGAACGTAAATGCGTCCCGGAAATCCTTGATTTTTTGAGAACTGATTTTTATTTTTAAATGTAAATATTTTATAAAAGGAGAGTTTCCGGTGAAATTATCTATCCTCACTTTATTCGTTGTTCTGCTTTCTTCTGCCCTTTCTTTTGCCCAGCCTGTTATTAATGGCGATATGAGCGATGCTCAGTATGCAACCATCGGCACTTTTACCAGTGACAGAAATGGCGCCGGAAACAGCAACGATCTTGGGGTGATTAAGTTTTATACTAATGGAACTGATATTTATATCGGTATAACCGGAGAAGTATTCGACCGTAATTTTATTGTACTGTTTCTAGATTTTTCCGGAATTATCGGACGCGGAACGGGTACATTAGCTGGTTCTTCAAGTTCTTCTGTTGGTTGTTTCACCACTACTGATGGCGGGTTGGACGGGGCAAAAATGGATACTGATTTTGATGCAGACTACGCTCTTGCTTTCAGTCTGGATGGCGGAAGCGAAAACTGTTTTCTCTATGCCGCGAGATTCAATTCCACCGGGTATCAGTCCACGGCCTATCTGGCGCAAACCCCTGATCTCAGCGGATCCCAAGGAACAAAATCCACTCCTTTTAGCGGCGGCTCTGGAGATCTTGTTTTTGCTTACAACAGTAATTTTCCCAGCAACACCAAATACGGAATAGAACTGAAGTTACCCATCTCTATTTTCCCGGGGATTGACAACTCTATGAGCCTAAAAACTTTTACCATTATAACCAAAAGCGATGGGTGGGTGTACAATGAGTGTATACCCGGCGATCCCGGCAGCAGCAATCTCGGGTTTGACCCAAATTTCTCTTCAATTGCAGATCAGACTTTTTATACCAGCAACCAACCCCTCCCCGTGGAACTCACCTCTTTCTCCGGCAGGTTTGTAAACGGAAAAGTCGTGCTTAACTGGAACACGGCTACCGAGGTAAATAACTACGGGTTTGAGGTGGAAAGGAAAAACGGGAATAAGCCGGAAGCGGAATGGGAAAAGATCGGATTTGTGGCTGGCAACGGTAATTCGAATTCGGAAAGAAATTACGCGTTTACTGATGATCACGTTGCATCCGGCAGTTTTTATTACAGGCTGAAACAGGTGGATACCGACGGAACTTCTGAATACGGCCCCGTAACGAATGTCACGCTCGGGCTGGCTCTTTATGATTTTAAATTGTTTAACAACTACCCAAATCCGTTTAATCCATCCACAACCATCCGATTTACCTCGGCAAAAGAAACAAGGGCGTGGTTAAAGGTTTATAATTCCATCGGGGTTGAGGTCGCTGAACTTTTTAACGGAACTGCCGAAGCCGGTAAAGTTTATGATGTGGATTTTAACGCCGCCGGACTTTCAAGCGGTATATATTTTTACAAACTGATCACCCCCGCGCGTTCAGAAACACGTAAGATGATTTTAACAAAATAGCCTGCAGTCAGCGCTGCGGTGTAAAGATCTTTTACGGGTGGATTGACTATTTACATTTTTCAACTATTAAAATATAGTCCACTTTAGCGCCATAGCACAAAAAGTAACGCGACACGTTTGTGATAACCGAAACGACTTCTCCTTCGAGTTTGTTCAGGAACTGCTCAAGCTTTTCCTGCATATTATCACTGCTTACTTCCAGACGATGAACTCTGTATTTCACACTACACCTCTCTGTAGATAAATATATGATAGTATAAAGTACTTAATAATATTATACTTTTTCATCCCCCTGAATTTACAGCACCCTGATTTCAATTCACGCGGAGAATAATATTTCCTGCTACGTTAAGTTGCTCTGATCATCGTCCTCCGTTCCACTACACTCCTATTCTGACATAAACCCCCGCGGGAAAATATCCCGCGTTACAAAAACTTTGTTCATTGTTCTTTGATCATTGCCCCCTGTTCTATTACACTCCTTCTCTGACACAAACCCCGCGGGAAAATATCCCGCGTTACAAAAACTTTGTTCATTGTTCTTTGTTCATTGCCCCCTGTTCCCTGATTTAGCTTTTCGCCCACCCCGGCATTACAGTAAGGTCTATGTTGAACACTGCCGTAACTATATAATATACAGCCACAGAAATCACTATCGCGCCTATCAGGTTCAGTATCAGCCCGGTTTTCGCCATCTGGTAAACGTGTATCCTGCCGCTTCCGAATATGATGGCATTGGGGGGAGTCGCAACGGGAAGCATAAACGCCATAGAGACCGATATGGTCGCGGTGATCATCAGCAGCATCGGGTTAATTCCCATCGCTACTGATACCGCCGCCAGTACCGGAAGGATCATTTCGGCCGTTGCCGTATTCGAAGTTAATTCCGTCAGAAAAGTAATTATCACCGCCACTGTCAGGATCATTATGAACGGGTTGCTCACATCCATCGCCGCGAACTGATCTCCTATGAACTTCGACAGCCCGGAATCCACAAAGCCCCTCGCCAGCGCGAATCCGCCACCGAAAAGCAGTATGATCTCCCACGGGATCTTCGGAAAGACTTCCGAGTCTATCAGCATTTTATTTCCGCCTGTTTTATTTTTTGCGGGTACAAGGAAAAGGATAATCGCGGAAAATACTGCCACTGTGCCGTCATTCACGAACGGAGACGCGGGGAGAAGGCGCGACCAGCCCGGTATAACCGTAAACCCCAGGTTCAGCTCCGAGCGGAATATCCACAGCATAGCCGTCGTCAAAAAGACCGCGCCGATCACCCTCTCTTCATACTTTGCCTTACCCAGCGAGCGGTATTCGCTTTCTATCACCTTTATCTGAACACTGTGCCCGGATTGATTACGGTACAATACCTTTGTAATTAGTAACCAGACTATCAACAAAAGCAGCGCGCCGATTGGAACGATTGCCTGCATCCACTGGCCGAAAGTTATTTGAGGTGCGGAGGGGAAAAGCAAATTCATTTTTTGAATAAACGAGAGATTGGGCGCGGTGCCGATGAGGGTCATTATTCCCCCGATCGAGCTTCCGTAAGCAATAACAAGCAGCACCCCCAGCGAAAAATTCTTCACGTTCTCCTTCCCCGCCTGTTCTTCTATCTGCGTAATTACCGCCAGCCCCACCGGGAGCATCATCATAGCCGTCGCCGTGTTCGAGATCCACATAGAGATAAACGCCGACGCGAGAAGAAAACCGAGTATTATCCTGTCGGGACTGTTTCCTGTTATCAGGATTATTCTGAGCGCAATCCGTTTATGCAGGTTCCATTTTTCCATAGCCAGCGCTATGATAAATCCGCCGAGGAAAAGAAAAATTGTTGAATTTATGTAAGATGCCGCGGTCTTATCGCCGTCCGCAAGACCGAGCAGGGGATACATTACAAGCGGTATAAGCGAGGTAACTGCAAGGGGGATGACCTCGGTAATCCAGAAAACAGCCATAAGAGATGCAATTGCCGCCATTTGGTTTAACCGCGGCGCTCCTTCCTTCAGTTCTCCCCCGAAGAGGAAAAAGAAAAAAAGTGCGAAACCTAAAAGGAACCCTGTGAGTTGTTTTTTACTCATCCAATTATTTAAATGTAGAGATCAAGTTTTTCACTTCCTCGATAAAAAGCTCCATCTCAGAATAAGTTATTTCTGCTTCGTTATGCGGCATAAAACCTTCCGTCGTTTATTACGGCTTCTCTTAATGGCGCGTTCTTCATTTTAAGCTGCTTGTACTCATAAATTTTACAATCAGGAAACACATTGTTTTTGATCATATATTCATTCACAACATCACATACTCTATCACTCAGAGTCCTGTCAACCGGACATTCAAATACGATTACCAGATTAATGTCAGAGCCGGTAATATAATCGGTATCTAGCGAGGATCCAACTTGTATAATTCCGGAAAATCCGACGAACCTTTCCTTAAGGACAGCGATCAGAGATTCAACTATTTCGTTTATTTCACGTTTTTACATAATTTGATTCATTGCGTAAATTTACAAATATTTTGATTAAAGTTCATTGATCTTCGCCTCCGGATTTATGACAATAAAGACTGACTGCCGGGTTTGCCGCCCACACGCTTCAATCCCCCGGCCTGTTCGGTGCCTCGCCCACCGGACTGCTATCTGAAAAACCGGATGTATCCTCCGTCTGTCGTATCCCCTTTCCACCTTCATCTCTCCCCGCTTTTCACTATATTTAGGGTTTGTTTAATAATAATTTCGGAAGAATGGACCAGCAGAATTTCGCGGATATCCCAAAAGCTTATTCCCCGCAGAATGTAGAAGATAAGTGGTATAAATATTGGTTAGAGAATAACGTTTTCCACTCGGAAGCAGACGACTCAAAAAACCCCTATACAATCGTCATCCCCCCGCCCAATATAACGGGCGTGCTTCATATGGGGCATATACTTAATAATACCATACAGGATATCTACATCCGCCTGAAAAGGATGCAGGGATTCAATGCCTGCTGGGTTCCCGGGACTGATCACGCCTCCATCGCCACCGAAGTTAAGGTTATTAACGACCTCGCAAAAAGAGGGATAGATAAATTCGAGATCGGCAGGGAGGAATTCCTTAAGCACTGCTATGCCTGGAAAGATAAATACGGCGGGATAATAATTGAACAATTAAAGAAACTCGGAGTTAGCTGCGACTGGTCACGCGAACGGTTCACCATGGATGAACACTACTATTCCAAGGTCGTGGACTCCTTTGTTCAGTTATATAAAGAAGGAAAGATTTACCGCGGATACCGGATGGTGAACTGGTGCCCTGTTTCAAAGTCGGCTATCTCTGACGAAGAGGTGATTCCGCGCGAAACAAAGGGAAGCCTCTGGTACATAAAATACCCGGTTGCCGGGAGCGATGAGTTTTTAATTGTGGCAACAACCCGTCCGGAAACAATGCTGGGCGATACCGGTGTTGCGGTTAATCCGGAAGATGAACGATATAAAAACCTCATCGGTAAAAATATTGAACTGCCTCTCACGGGCAGGGTCATACCCATTTTCGCCGATCAGTATGTTGATAAGGAGTTCGGAACCGGAGCGGTAAAAGTTACACCCGCCCACGATTTTAATGATTATGATATGGCGATGCGCCACAACCTAGAGTTCATTAATATATTCAACGAAGACGCTACCACTAATCACAATGTCCCCGAAGAGTTCAGGGGGCTGGACCGATACGAGTGCCGCAAGAAAGTTGTAGCGCGGCTTGAAGAGTTCGGCCTGCTTGTTAAGACAGAAGACTACACAAATAACGTAGGGTACTCAGAGCGCGGCGGTGTTCCGATAGAGCCTTATATCTCCGAGCAGTGGTTTATGAAAATGGATGAGCTTTCAAAATCCGCGCTTGACGCCGTGACTGAAGGTCAGGTCAGGTTCCATCCTTCTCACTGGGTAAAAACCTATGAACACTGGATGAGCAACATAAAAGACTGGTGTATCTCGCGCCAGTTATGGTGGGGGCATCGCATTCCGGTCTGGTATCATAAGGATACAAAAGAAATTTATTGCAATACCCTGCCGCCCGCGGATAGTGAAAACTGGCACCAGGATGAAGATGTTCTCGATACCTGGGCATCAAGCTGGCTCTGGGCTCACGATGTATTTACAAACGAAACGGATCAGAAGTATTACTATCCGACTGACCTTCTCGTTACCGCTCCCGATATAATTTTCTTCTGGGTAGCGCGTATGATAATGGCGGGTCAGCACTTTATGAAAGATATTCCTTTCCGCGATGTTTATTTCACAAGTGTTATCCGCGATTTGCAAGGGAGAAAGATGAGCAAATCGCTCGGCAATTCCCCCGACCCGCTTGATGTTATCCGTGACTACGGCGCCGACGCGATGCGTTTTACCATAATTTATCTCGCGCCGCTCGGGCAGGATATCCGCTTCAGTGTTGATAAATGCGAACTCGGCAGAAACTTCGCGAACAAGATATGGAACGCCGGCCGCTTCCTCCTTATGAACGCTCAGACGATAAAAGTTGATGAAAACAAAAAGAACCTTCACCGCGATGTAGTTGACGACTGGATTGACTCCCGTTTTACCGGCGTACTGAACGAATACAACAAAGCGCTCGACAGGTTTGAAATCAACAACTCCATTAAACTTGTCTACTCTTATGTGTGGAATGATTTCTGCGACTGGTACGTTGAGCTTATCAAAAACAAACTTTACAGCGGCGATGAAGACGTTAAGACGGCGGCCCTTACACGCGCGCTCGATCTGTTTGAAAAGCTTCTGCAGTTAGTTCATCCTTTTATGCCTTTCATTACTGAAGAGCTGTGGCATCTTATCAAACCGCGCGTTGACGGCGCAAGTATATCACTCGCCGCTTTCCCGGCCGCGGATAATAATTTAGTCTCTGCTAAAGTAGAAGAGCGTATGAATATGCTTATGGATATTATCACCGCGGTTCGCAACATACGCGGTGAGATGAATATTCCCCCTTCAAGACAGATACAGCTAAAGCTCAAGGCGGAAGAATTCCCGGAAGAATATATTAATTACATAAAAAAGCTTGCGAAGGCTGAATCCGTTGAAGCCACCCCTTCGCTGGTTAAGCCCGATAAGAGCGCTTCCGCTGTTATCGCGGGCTGTGAACTCTTCATTCCGCTTGAAGGAATCATAGATCTTGACGAAGAAAGAAAGCGCCTGCAGAAAGAAATTCAGAAAATGGAAGGTTTCCTGACCGGCGTTGAAAAGAAACTGAGTAACGAGAGCTTTGTAAAAAGCGCGCCGGCAAACATCGTTGAAAAAGAAAAAGAGAAGCGGGCGGATCTGACGGGGAAACTGGAGAAACTGCGGGATATTTTGTCTAAATTGAGTTAATGTATAGGAAACTCTCCGATTCAGATTAGCGTTTATCCCGACAAAATAGTTTTCTGGAACGAAGGACAGCTTCCAGAAAACTGGACAATAGAAAACTTGCTGATCAAGCATCCTTCAAAGCCCTTTAATCCAGAAATCGCGAGCGCACTTTTCAGAAGCGGGTATATCGAAGCTTGGGGCCGCGGTACAATTAAAATGATTAATGAATGCGAACGATTCAGACTACCTCGTCCGGAATATTACTTCGACATGTCAGGATTCTTCGTTAAGTTTAACCGGGATATTTATTCGCATGAGTTCCTGAGCAAGTCCGGCTTAAATGAGAGACAAATAAACGCCGTTTTATTCGTCAGGAAAAGCGGCAGGATTACAAATACAGAATATCAGTCAATTAATTCAGTCTCCAAAAGAACGGCCTCAAATGAACTGAGCGATCTTGTCTCGAAATTTAAGTTCTTCGAAAAAGAAGGCTCCAGGGGCGCTGGCATTTTCTACAAAAAAGTGGGGCAAAAAACGCAATAATGGGGCAATGAAATTTATTTCTTACGGGTTCACTGACGTATATACGCCTCCCTCCGCTGCCCCGAGATCAATACACCTTACCCTTCTTAAGCCCCCCCTTTTTTAATCATTATCAAATTTCATTTTCTGGTGTTTATAATCAGACTTTTTTGTCCTTTTTTTATTACCTTGAACGCTGCCGCCATTATAAATAATTTTGAACAGATGTAATTTGAAAATAAGGTATGATATGAGTGAACTGATAAATAATTCGTCTGAAAGAAAAAATAAACTAAAACAATTAATACTTAAACTTCACGACGGCGCTTCAGAAAACGTGGTAAGGCAGGAGCTAATGGAAAGCCTCCGTGGGATACCGTACGGCGAAGTTGTTGAAGTTGAGCAGGAACTGATAAGCGAAGGGCTGCCCGAGCAGGAAATTTTAAGGCTATGCGATATGCACTCCGCTGTACTTCAGGGGAATATTGACCTCTCCGCGGCTAAAAAAATTCCCCCCGGCCACCCGGTAGATGTTATTCATAACGAGAATAAAGAACTCCTAAAGGTTGCTACTGAAATAGAAAACACACTAAAGGTAATTGAAGTCAGCGATGAGGTGCTCCTCGGGACCCTCGTCCTGAAGCTCCGCGGACTTTACAATAACCTTATGGATGCCGATAAACTTTATAAAAGAAAAGAATTCCTTCTCTTTCCCTTCCTCGAAAAACTCGGCATTACGGGTCCGCCCAAGGTTATGTGGGGAAAGCACGATGAAATCCGCGGACTCATCAAAGGAAGCATTGAACTTCTTCAGACGGAAGATATTACTAAAGATGACCTGCTCGCCTCCGCGCCGTTTGTCCTTATTCCGGCTTTTAGGGGTGTGGTTGAAATGACCATCAAAGAAGAAGAGATATTGCTTCCGATGGCGCTTGATAAACTCACTGAAGCGGAGTGGTTTGAGATCAGCCGCCAGTCACTGGAAATTGGCTACTGCCTCTATGATCCGCAGGAAGAATGGAAGCCACGATGGGTAGAAGAAGAAACAATGAGCGAATTAAATAAACAGGGAGAGAATATCCGTCTCCCCTCCGGAAGTATGTCCGTGGAAGAACTGCTCGCGATACTAAACACCCTTCCGGTGGATATGACCTTTGTTGATAAAAATGATAAAGTCAAATACTTCTCGCAGGGGACCGAAAGAATATTTTCAAGGAGCAGGGCAATACTTAACCGCGACGTCCGTCACTGCCATCCCCCCGCGAGCGCGTATATCGTTGATAAGATAATAGACGATTTTAAAAGCGGCAGGGAGTCGCGCGCGCCGTTCTGGATCAATATACAGGGAAAAATGATTCACATTGAGTATTTCGCGCTCAGGAACGAAAAAGGAGAATACCTTGGCACCCTGGAAGTATCCAATGATATTTCCGGTTATCGCAGCCTTGAAGGTGAACAAAGAATTTTATCATATACAAAATAACAATGGAAAAAAATAAATTATTAATAACACCAAAAACAAAAGTACTTGAACTGATAGAAGCTTATCCCGCTTTAGAAGAAGTGCTTATAAATTACGTCCCCGCTTTCGAAAAACTTAAAAACCCGGTATTAAGGCGCACGGTAGCAAAGATTGCAACTCTGCAGCAGGCCGCCGCGGTTGGCGGCGTAGATGTGGGGGAATTGATTAATACATTAAGAAAAGCTATAGGACAGAAATTAATTATGAATACAACACAAAGCGATTACAAGGCATCTAAACCGTCGTGGTTTAATGCGGAAAACGTAAAACAGGAACTTGACGTGCGCGAAATGCTCTCCCGCGGTGAGCATCCGGTAAACCAGGTGATTGCTGATCTTCGCGCTTTACCGGAGGGAGCAATCTACAAACTAACCGCTCCGTTTCTTCCGGCACCCCTGATTGATAAAGCCACAAGCCTGAAGTTTGATCACTGGGTAGAAAAAGAAAACGAAGCGCTTTACAGGGTTTACTTTATTAAGAGCTCTGACTAAGATCTCTCGTTTATAAATGCATCTCTGTGTCTCTGCGAGATTATTTATCGCAGAGACGCTAAGACGCAGAGATGATTTCATTCCCCCGCTCAATATATTCTTCTTTACTTTTTACTTACTACTTATAGCAAGAATCACCTGGAAGCACTGAGAGAAGAACTTAGTGTGGAACCCCGCTTCTTATATAATGATCTCTTTGTTTTTTTAACTCTGCGGCTCTGCTCCTCCGCGACTTTGCGTAAAAGTTTCTCGCGGAGACGCTAAGGCGCAGAGATAATTTTCCCCAGCAGCCAGATATATTTTTTCTTCTCTCCTGGCTTACGCTTTATTAACATAAAAACCTTGTCGCGAGCGTGAGTGGGTGTTTTATAATATTATATTTTAGCCTCTTGAACTCTGCGGCTCTGCTCCTCCGCAGCTCTGCGAGAGATTAGCTTTCTGAATCCCCCCAATATTTTGCGAAACCTTTCCCCCTCATCTGCATCTAATCGAAAAAACTGACAACTTCTATGCTTGAATTCGTAAAAAAACACATAAAATACTCCTGGGTTCTCGTCGGCGGACTGGCGGGTTACGCCTACTATTATTTTATCGGCTGTCATAACGGCTGCGCGATCCAGAGTAACCCCTATTTAAGCACCGCTTACGGAGCATTTTTTGCCTACGTACTGGTTATGCCCACACGGAAAAAGGCGGAAAAAAGTGATAACTAAAGAAATACTTATCGAAGACCTTGTCCGCGAGATCCCCGATTCCGTCGGGTACCTGATGCATAACGGCATCAGATGCCTCGCCTGCGGCGAGCCGATCTGGGGAACACTTGAAGACGCCGCGAAGGAAAAAGGATTTGACGAAACCGCCCTGCAGGGTTTTGTTGAAGACCTGAACCGCCTCCGGGTCCCAGGCGATAAATAAAGCCCCCTCCTCCTGTAAAACAAATTTCATTATACAGTGCATTTTAACGCACTATATATTGCTTGTTTTTCCGAAATTTATTAAATTACCATCATTAATGCATTTTACTGCACTTATTATGGACAATATTGTAAATATCGGTAACTCGATCGCAAAACGCAGAAAATTTCTGAAACTTACCCAGCCTCAATTGGCTGAGCTTGCGGGCATTTCTTTGCGAAGTTTAAAATCAATCGAATCCGGCGAGGGAAACCCGACTCTGACTCAGATTATGAAAATACTCAACATACTCGGAATGAAGCTGGATATCATTGTGAGGTGATGAGATGAAAGCAATAGTATATTATAACGAAATACCGGCGGGCGAGTTAATAAAGAATCCGGGCGGTTACGTTTTCCGCTACTTTGAAGATTATCTTGTCTGCTCAGCTAATCCCGCAATCAGCCTCTCTTTCCCAAAACAAACAGAGCCTTTTACATCTGAATATTTATTTCCGTTTTTCTTCGGGCTATTATCTGAAGGGGAGAATAAAGACATTGTCTGCAGTAGACTAAAGATAGACAAAAACGATTATTTTCAGTTGCTGATACAAACAGCTGCCGTGGAAACAGTCGGGGCAATCACGGTGAGGGCCGCCGGATGAACACAGGCGTATGTCACAGCTGCCTTCGTGAAAGTAAAACTTCTTTTTGCCGCTCCTGCCTGAAGGAACTGACCGGAGGGAGGCGGGTGAGTAACACTCTGAGTTTTTCGCTTTCGGAATTCAACGATTACAAACTGCGGTCAACTGGAAAGTTTTCAATATCAGGCGTGCAAATAAAGCATCTTCTTAAACTCGAGAAGAATAAGTTTGTTCTCGCCGAGGCCGGCAGCGAATATATACTAAAACCGGTTCCAAACGGCGCGTTTCAACATCTCGATCAGGCGCCCGCGAACGAACATCTGACAATGCAATTAGCGCGGCAGTTTTTCGGGATAGATACAGCGGCCAACGCGATTGTTTTTATGTCTGACGGAACACCGGCTTATGTTACAAAACGGTTTGATTTTTCTCCTTCCGGTAAAAAATTAATTGTAGAAGACTTTACTCAAATTACCGGACTTACTGAAGAAACCGGCGGAACGGAGTATAAATACAAATACAGTTATGAAGGAATCGCAAAGCTGATATCGCTGAATGTTTCTGCCTCCGCGATAGAACTCGAAAAATATTTCCGAATAACACTCTTCAACTATCTCTTCAGTAACGGCGACGCGCATCTCAAAAACTTTTCCCTTTATAAAAACGAAGAGTACGGCGATTATCTTCTAACACCCGCATACGATCTTCTTTGCACCAGGATTCACTCTCCTTACGAATCTGACTTGGCGCTGGATCTGTTCGATGATGATTTTCGGAGCGAAGGATATAAACATACTTCTAAATACGGCAGCGATGACTTTCTTGAGTTTGCAAGGCGGCTCGGTATAAAAAGCGAGAAAGCGGTCAACATTTTGAAAAGCTATGTGATCAACTCAAATAAAGTTGATGACTTGATTTCCCGCAGTTTCCTGTCAGATGAACTTAAGCAAAAATATTCTGACGTATATAAAAACAAGTTGTCACGGTTAAGCATTACTTAACCGCGAAGAAGGTGCGGAGAGCTGCAAAGGAATTATAGATCAGTTTCCAAAGATTTATTTTCCCCGTATGCGCTGTTAAATCTTTTTACACCATCTAAGTGGTTTAATAACATCACATTCCCGGAAAGCTGTTAAATCTTTTAACGCTTCTCTTTTTTACACCTTCTGCCGGACTACGATTTTAGTGCTTTTTCGCGGATTTTCTTTGGTATGATAATTGCACTTATTCTTCAGAATTATTAACGGAGAATATGATGCAAAAAAGAATTTTATTGGTAGATGATGAGTCGGCGCTGCGCAGATCGTTAAGCCTCGGATTAAATCAGTTCGGTTATGACGTGGAACCCTGCGAAAACGGACTCACGGCACTGAACACACTCGAAGCCTATAAACAAAATGACATTAGCCCCGACGTCGTTATTCTTGACATTCAGCTTCCGGATATCAACGGTAAAAAACTCGGCAGGATAATAAAAAACCGGTATCCTGATACACCGATGTTTTACATCACCGGCTACGCCGAAGAACTTGACCTTGCAGAGATAGAGGAACTGCAGGCAGACGGACTGCTCGAAAAACCCTTCGATGCAAATGAACTTTCCGGGAAGATACAGTCTGTACTTGAAAGCCACCCCCCGAAAAAGGAAACTGTAGTTCAGGAGCGCGATACCGCAAAGACCGTATCAGCCTATGTTTTAATTTCCGCGGAAAACGATGAGGAATTTTTTCCTCTCTATCAGAAACTCTACTTCACTGACAACGTGCTCTACTGCGACGCGGTCCGCGGCGATAAAGATATTTTTCTTTTAATACAGGCAGATAGCGCGGATTTTTGTGAGAAGTATTTTAACGAGGCCATTCTTTCTATGAAGGGAATTAAAAGCGCTGAATACCTCCCCGTCGGTGTTCCCGTGCTTAACGAAAATATCAGGCAGATTATTAACTCCGCGGGCATAACAATGTTCGAAGATATGCCGGGAATGAATAAGATAAGAGATAATAAAAAATCTGTTTGCTCTTATGTCGTTGTTGACGTCGAGCGTGAATATCTGGCAAACCTTTATCCCGTTCTCAAACTGACAGACAATGTTCTTTATTGCGATTACATTTCGGGACACGCTTCGGTTATTCTAATGCTCTACGGAACTCAGTTCAGCGAAATTGACAGGATCATTGAAAAGAAGATAAGCAGGCTTGAAGGTGTCATAAAAGTAAAAAAATATCCGGTTATAAATATTTTTGAGATGTAAACCGGCAGCGTGCCCAAAAACATCTCTTAACTATTACATATCCAGAGCAGGATTTATGAACCCCGAAATTGATATCAGAACGGCTGAATCTGAAGAAAAAGAGCCAACGGCAATACGCGGATTTAAATACGATTTGATCCGTAAGAGGAATCAAAACGGTTCATTAATACTTCTGCTTCAGTCGGCGCAGGAATCATACGGGTATATCCCCGAAAAAGCCATCTGCTATATCAGCGAACTTCTCTCCATTCCCGCTGCTGATATTTACGGCGTGATCACTTTTTATTCTCAGTTCCGTTTAAAGCCGATGGGGAAGAACCTCATCAGGGTTTGCGAAGGAACAGCCTGCCACGTCAATAACGCAAAGGCTCTTTTGGAATGCTTCCGGGATGAACTTGGCATATCTGTCGGCGAGACAAGCGACGACGGTTTGTTCTCCCTGCAGTCTGTTGCCTGCCTGGGATGCTGCTCTCTTGCCCCCGTAATAATGATAAATGATGAAACCCACGGAAATCTGGATAAAACAAAACTTAAAAAACTGCTCAAAGCAGTCCGTGAAAAAGAGCTGTGCGCCTGTAAGCGCAAAGAAGGGGCGGCGGCTCAATGAAGAAAATAAAAGTCGGCTTGGGAACGTGCGGAGTATCCGCGGGAGGAGAACAGATCTTCAATGAAATAAAAAGAATGATCAGTGAAAAACATATTGATGCTGATATATGCGAGACCGGCTGTATGGGGATGTGTTACGAAGAACCGATGATTGAGGTCGGGGATGAAGATGAAAGTTTTCTGTATGCAAAGATGTCTCCTGATAAGATCGGCAGACTCGTTTCTGAACACCTCGAAAACAATCACCCGGTTCACGACTGGATAATAAAAGACAAAGATCATTTCACGGAAAGCTCCTTTACCGACAAACAGGTCAGAATAGTCCTCCGTAACTGCGGGGAAATTAACCCAAACTCTTTAGATGACTATACCGGGAGGCGCGGTTATGAAGCAATTATGTATGTGCTCAACCACTACAGTCCGCCGGATGTGATAGATATTATTTCAAAATCCGGTTTGCGCGGCAGGGGCGGCGGCGGTTTCCCGACCGGGCTCAAATGGCGCATTACGAACGGCGTTATCTCCGGTAAGAAATATATCATTTGTAACGCGGACGAGGGAGATCCCGGCGCATTTATGGATAGGAGTGTGCTCGAGGGTGACCCGCACTCCGTGATTGAAGGGATGATGATAGGCGCTTACGCTATCGGCGCTGATGAAGGGATTATTTACGCGCGCGCTGAATACCCTCTCGCCATAAAAAGATTAAGAACCGCGTTAAATCAATTACGAACCAGAGGCTTCCTCGGAAAGAATATTTTTGGCTCGGATTTCAGTTTTGATATTTCCATTAAGGAAGGCGCCGGCGCGTTTGTGTGCGGAGAAGAAACCGCGCTAATCGCATCAGTTGAAGGACGGCGGGGTATTCCACGCATCCGCCCTCCATTCCCTTCACAGCGCGGGCTTTGGGGTAAACCCACCAACATTAACAATGTTGAAACTTTCGCTAACGTCCCCTGGATCATACTAAACGGATGGGAGGCGTTTGCGGCGCTCGGAACAGAGAAAAGTAAGGGGACGAAAGTGTTTGCTTTGGCCGGTAAAATTAAAAGGAGCGGTCTGGTTGAGGTTCCTATGGGAATTACAATAAATGAGATAGTTTACGATATCGGCGGCGGAATAAAAAATAACGGTAAATTCAAAGCCGTGCAGATGGGCGGCCCTTCCGGAGGCTGTATCCCCGCCAGCATGGGTGACCTTAAAATTGATTACGATGAGATCAACAGCACAGGCGCCATTATGGGTTCCGGTGGTTTGATTGTGCTTGATGAGAACTCCTGTATGGTTGACCTGGCAAGATACTTCTTAAATTTTACACAGCTTGAGTCCTGCGGTAAATGCACCTTTTGCAGAATCGGAACAAAGAGAATGCTGGAAACGCTTGAACGCATTACCGTTGGTAACGGAAAACCGGGCGATATCGAGTTCCTTGCTGATCTTGGAAACAAAATCAAACGCTCCTCTCTCTGCGGACTCGGCCAAACCGCACCCAATCCCGTCCTTACTACAATTAATTATTTCCGCGACGAATATGAAGCGCACTTAAACAAAACCTGTCCCGCTCACCTTTGCCCTTCTCTTATTACCTATACAATCAGCGAAGAGAATTGTAAAGGCTGTCTGCTCTGTAAGAAGGCTTGTCCGACCGGCGCTATAACCGGAGCGAAAAAAGTCGTGCACTTTATTGATCAGTCTCTGTGCATTAAATGCGGCAAATGTTTTGAAGTCTGTAATCTCGACGCGGTGGTGCTGTCGTGAATAAAATTACAATTACAATAAACGGACGATCATTATTTGTGGATGAGGGGAAAACAATTCTTGATATAGTCAAAGAACATAATCTTGATGATATACCAACACTCTGTTACGATAACCGCATAGAGCCCTGTACATCCTGTTTTATATGCGTTGTTGCGGTTTCGGGCGTTAACCGGCTTCTTCCCTCCTGTTCAACAGCCGCTACAGACGGAATGGTTGTAACAACAAACAATCCGGAAATTCGGGAATCGAGGAAAACCGCGCTGGAATTGATTATGTCTAACCACTACGCGGACTGTATCGCCCCCTGCAGCAATAAGTGCCCCGCGGGCGTTGATGTGCAGTCATATATTTCCCTGATCTCAATGCACAAATACGGTGACGCGCTCCGCCTGATCAAAGAAAATAACCCGCTCCCTCTTTCAATTTGCAGAGTCTGCGTTAGGGAATGCGAGGCGGCCTGCAGACGTAACCTGCTTGATGAACCGGTAGCGGTAAATAACTTAAAACGGTTTGTTGCCGACCTGGATTCCGTGAATATGTGGGTGCCTGAACTGAAGTGTAAAAACGGTAAACGTGTCGCGGTTATAGGAAGCGGCCCCGGCGGTTTGAGCGCTGCTTATTACCTCGCGGTTGAAGGTTTTGAAGTACAAATATTTGAAAAAGCCGATAAGCCGGGGGGTATGCTGCGGTACGGAATACCCGAATACCGGCTTCCTAAAAATATTTTAGATAAAGAAATAAACTGGATAAAAAATCTGGGAGTTGAAATAACTACCGGAAAATCTCTCGGCACTGATTTTTCCCTGGATGATCTGTTTAATTCGGGATTTGATTCCGTCTTTCTTGCGCCCGGCGCTCACAAGGGTACACGCCTTGGGCTTGAGGGTGAAGAGACGGTAAAGGAAATACTTTCGGGTATAGAATTTTTGCATAGTGCGGCGCCGGGTAAAGGAAGCGATCTCCGGGGAACCGTTATTGTTATTGGCGGGGGTAACACCGCGATAGATGCCGCCCGCACCGCGCTCCGCCTTGGCGCGGATAAGGTTCAGATTGTCTACCGGCGCAGCATAAAGGAAATGCCGGCTCATCCGGAAGAGATAGATGCCGCAATGAAAGAGGGCGTTGAGATAGTCTTTCTCACAAATCCGGTTGCGCTGGAGCTTAACGAGGGTAAACTGCGCGGTGTTAGATGCATTAAAATGGCGCTTGAATCCGCAAAACCGGGCGAGCGCCCCAAACCGGTTCCCCTCCCCGGTTCGGAATATAAATTAGAATGCGACTATATAATCAGCGCGATCGGGCAGGCGGTTGACGGTTCTTTCGCGGATAAAGACAATATTAAACTGAACAAATGGGGCAATATAACGGTCAACGAGGCTTCGCTTGAGACTACCGTTCCCGGAGTATTCGCGGGGGGTGATGCCGTTACCGGTCCCCTGACCGCCATTAACGCGATCGCCCAGGGAAAGCAGGCGGCACAGCAAATAAAAAAATACCTTATCCCCGGAAGTAACGGCAAATCAAATTATCGCTATTACAGCTTCAAACACAACCTGAGTGAAATCAGTGAAAGAGAATTTGAATCCGCAAAAAGATTATCCCGCGTTCATCCTTTTGAGTTACCCGTTGATGAAAGAATCTGTGGTTTTGACGAGGTTGAATGGGGCCTTACCGAAGATCAGGCGCTTGGAGAAACCGGGCGCTGCCTTGAGTGCGGCTGCGAGGAATACTCCGACTGCAGGCTGCGGCTGTACTGTGATGAATACGGCGTTGATATTACGAAGTACAAGGGTGAAGTAAAAAAATACAAGCCCGACAGAAGCCACCCCTTTATCGTACTCGACCCAAATAAATGTATAAACTGCGGAATATGCGTTAAAACCTGCGGAGAAGTTCTGCGGGTATCGGCGCTTGGATTTGTTTACCGCGGATTTAAATCCGTGGTTAAACCCGCAATGGAAAAAACCCTTTCGGAGGCGGGATGTATCTCCTGCGGTAACTGCATTGATGCCTGCCCGACAGGCGCCATTTCCGAAAAATTTCCCTTTAAAGTTCTTGGTACTCTCCCAAAGGAAAATATTTCCGCGGTATGCGGTTTCTGTTCACTCGGGTGCACTGTAAATTTCAAGAAGATTTCAAACGATATTTTCTTTGCGATTGGAAACGGAGATAACCCTTCGGGCTCATTTAATAACGGGTATCTCTGCTCAAAGGGGCGCTTCGGGCACAGATACCTGCTGCAAAAAAACCGGGTGCTTGATCCGGCAATTCATCTCAATGGTGGTTTTAATAATGTAAGTTACAGCGATGCGGTTGATTTTACAGTTGAAAAAATAAAATCCATAATCAGGCAGTACGGGCGTGATTCCGTTGCGGTTATGGCATCCCCGAAACTTTCTAACGAAGAACTGTACCTTCTTCAGAAATTCACGCGTACAGGACTTAAAAACAATAACATCCACAGCTTTTCGCACCTTATTTATGATGATGAATTAAACTCACCGGATGAGATGCTGGGATTTACCGCTTCAACAACCCGGCTTGAAAGTATTGATAAGGCGGGAGTGATAGTTTTGGTGAATTCCAATCCCGCCGAGAACAATCTTGTTCTTGACATGAAACTCAAACGCGCGCAGAAAAACGGGGCAAAGATCGTTATTTTTAACTCGTGTGAAACCCGAATGAACCGCTATGCTGATCTTTGGATTGATAACAAAAAGGGTTCTTCCTCGCTAATCCTTAATACCGTAATCAATTACCTGATACAAAACAATATACCTCGCCAGGCTATCCATAATCTCGATGAATTAATTAATAATACAGCCGGCTATTCTATTGAGGACTCCTCCCGCAGATCCGGGACGTCAAAAGAAAAGCTCCTCACGCTCTGCCGGTTGCTTTCACCTACGGATGAAGAGATTTTATTTATTTATGATCTTGACTATAAAACCGAGAAATCAGAGAATGATCTTAAGGCTATCTGCAATTATTTTCTTTTAACCGGCAGAATTAAAAAGGAAAATAACGGTTTGTTATTGCTCCGGGCTTTTAGTAATTCCACCGGCTCGTTTGAACTTGGCGCTGTTCCGTATTACCTTCCCGGTTATATTACGTTCACGAATAAAGCCGGAATCAAAACCATTGAAAAGGAGTGGGGTTGTTCTCTCGCGAACATCTTTGCTCCGGGTAATCTTAAAAGCAAACTGGATGAGGGTAAAATAAAAGCGCTGTTAATATTCGGTGAAGATCCGCTGCTGGACTGGAATAACAAGAAATATGTTAAATCCGCCGATTTTGTCCTTTCGGCGGGTTCATTCTGGAACAGTACTATGGCTGAATCAGATATCGTTTTTCCGCTCTCTACCCCGGCGGAACAGTCCGGCACATACACCCGGTGCGATAACAAATTTCAGCTCTCACACGCGATCACAGATCCGGTTAATCCGGTTACTAACATCGCGCTTATTGCAGCGCTGGCACGCTGTTTCTCCCGCGGTTTTGAATATCGTGAAGCAGATGACATCCGGCAAGAAATTGTAAAAACCGACCGTTTCAGGGGAAGTTATTTTAATGACGGCAGCCCCGTTGCCGATTATTTCCTGGATCAGTATGACATAAATAACGCGGTGTTTGGTTTAGCGCGCGCCCCGCACAGAATTTATAATGTGCCTTATCCCCCGCTCCATTATGAGGAGAATTACTATATTAACAGTGTAAAAAGCAAAATACATTGACATAATATGAATGTCTACAGAGAGAATAACTTAGTCAACAAGTTGTTTGAAAATATTATCATTTTTTCGGACGATTGCTCTGTGGTATACAGCGGGTGCCGGATCACCTGTCTCCTCGAACAAAACAGCATAATAATCAATCCCCCCAAAGCATTATCAATAGCAATTGAAGGATCAATGGTTCCGTTGCAGGAGCTTATCACAAAAGTAATCTCCGGCGGTGAACCTATTGTTTTCAACTTTCCCAAAATACCGGATTCTTTTATTCTACTCCCATCCGTAAGCTGCGGTAAAAAATCAGCTGTTCTCGGACTAAGCGGTGTGGTCGAATACGCGATCCGTATCGAAAATAAACTTGAAGACAGCGTTAAAGAAATTCAGTGCCTCTATAATGTAAGTAAAGACCTGGAAACTCACCCCGACTTAAACGAAGCGCTGAAGCTATGCGTTGAACATATTAATCAGGGGTTCAGTTATCCCGCCGATACGCCCGTCTCACTGGAGATAAAAAACAAAATATACGGCTCACCTGAAGTAAATAATCCGGCCGACAAAAATATTCTCCGCCAGGATATTATCGTAAACGGAGTTAAGTACGGCGCTATAACGGCATCCCTTAAGAATGGCAAATGGTTTCTTAAAGAAGAAACCAATATGCTGAAGGAGATCGCGGGAAAGATCGCCACGGCGGTTGAAAAAGACGAGAAACAGAAGAACCTTGAAAAACAGCAGGCAATACTCCTGGCAAAAAACGAGGCTCTGATTAAACTTACCGAAGATTGCAACCGCAACCGTCAGAAGCTCAGGACTTTCTTCAGCGCTATCACGGAGAAGATCATTGTTATAGATAATAATTTTAACATTACGATTTCCAACAAGGAGGAGATCGGGGATGCCGGTAAATGTTATAAAAAACTTTTTGACAGGAACGAACGGTGCAGTGATTGCCCCGCGCTTGAGGTTTTTGTCACCGGGAACTCTTCTTCCCGCGAGCGTGTAGAAGGGGATAAATTCCTCAGGCTTACCGGTTACCCGATATTTTCCACCGACGGAAAAGTTGACCGCGTTCTTGAAGTCTGTATAGATACCACGACACAGAAAAAAATGGAAGAGCAGCTGCTTCAGTCTTATAAACTCGCGTCGCTCGGTAAACTGGTGGCAGGTGTCGCGCACGAAATTAATAACCCAAACACTTTCATAATGGGCAATCTTAAAATCATTGAGGAATCCCTTGGCGACATTATCCCTATTCTTGATGATTACTACGCGTCTCACCCCGAACTTAAAATTGCCCGGCTTAATTATAATATATTCCGGGACAACATACCGGTGCTTGTTCACGATATGATCGGAGGCGCGAACCGGACAAAGAAAATAGTGAGCGATCTTAGGAATTTCGCGAAAAAGGATGAGGGAAAACTTACTGATGAAGTTGATCTTAATGATATTATAAGCAATAACCTGACCCTCCCGGCGAAACACATTAAGAAGCACGCAAAGCTGGAAGTCGAACTGGGGGAAGGGATCCCTGTATTTACCGGAAGTATTAATAAACTCGAGCAGGTTCTCATTAACCTTATAATGAATGCTTCAGAAGCTATCGGGCCGGCGGAAGGGCTGATAAAAATAAAAACATTTTTCGATCCAGCGCGCGGAGAAGCGGTGCTTACCGTAACAGATAACGGCTGCGGAATATCAGATGATGCAAGGAAGAATATCTTTGACCCGTTCTATACCACAAAAAGAAACAGCGGCGGAACGGGGCTTGGCCTTTCCATTACTTACGGTCTGGTTAAAGAACACGGCGGATCAATAGACGTGGAATCAAAACCGGGAAAGGGTTCGTGTTTTATTGTGCGCCTCCCTGTCGAAAGAAAAAATAATTAATAACGCTTATGACGCCCAAAATACTTATAATAGATGATAACCAGGCTGTATTAAATTTCCTGAAAATAATTATTCTGCAAAAAGGAAAGTATGATGCAACCGTACTGCAGGATTCTACACTTGCCTATAAAACCATCGAAGAGGGAAACTACGATATTTTACTTCTCGATATGGATATGCCTGAAGTAACGGGGCTTGATATATTATCGCACATAAGGGAAAAGAAGATCAGCATAACAACCATTGTGCTGACCGGCGTAGAGGATATTGACCTTGCGGTTTCCGCGATGAAGCTCGGCACTTATGACTATATTTTAAAACCAATAGAAGAAGACCGCCTTTTCAACGCAATTGAAACAGCTCTGTTAAAACGGGAACTTTCCGGCATTATTTCCGGTGAAGAATACAGCGCGCGTTTTTCAGACAGCAGGCACGCGGACGTATTTAAAGATATTGTTACCCGCGATCCGAATATGTACCACATATTCAGCCTGGTTGAAAAATTTGCGGGGACAAACAACAGTATTCTTATTTGGGGTGAAAGCGGATCCGGCAAAGAACTTATCGCTCGTGCAATTCACCGGATCAGCGACCGCCGCGATAAAAAATTCGTCGCAGTAAACGCCGGTATCTTCGCGCAGGAACTATTTACAAGTGAGTTTTTTGGTCACGAGAAGGGCGCTTTTACCGGGGCGCTGAGGGATAAAATGGGCTTTATTGAAGAGGCGAATGAGGGAACTTTGTTCCTTGATGAAATCGGCGAACTGCCCCTACCGATACAGGTTAAACTGCTGCGTGTATTGCAGGAACAGGAGTTTTACCGGGTCGGCTCTACAAAAAACATCCGGACGGACGTCCGCATAATTGCCGCGACAAACAAAAATCTTTTTGAAGAGATAAAAAAAGGCGCTTTCAGAAAAGATCTTTTCTTCCGGCTTAATATAAACGCGATTAATCTTCCGCCATTGCGCGAAAGAAAGTGTGATATCCCCCTCCTTGCCGGCCACTTCCTGCAGATGTTTAATGAAAAGTACGGAAAGAGGATTATGAAAATATCCGCGGCTGTGCTTAAGATGCTGAACGCATACCCATTCCCGGGAAACGTAAGGGAGCTGATGAACATAATAAACAGCGCCATAATTGTGGAAACCGGCGAGGAACTGAAAAAAAGCTCGCTGCCGAATTACTTCCTGAACGGCGACACCTCATTTAATTCTCCCGATGACGACTCGATCCCCGTTTCCCTTGCGGAAGCAGAAAAGAAACACATTAAAGCTGTCCTCGCCTACACTTCAAACAACCACACCAAAGCCGCGCAGATACTGGGAATTTCGCGGGTGAATCTTCTGGCGAAAATCAAGAAATATTCAATTTAGAAAAAGGATAGTGAATAATTGACAATGGTAAAAAGGGGGGCGTTCAGGTTGTCTTTTCCGCGACTGACCGCCCGCCGAAATAGGGGCAGTACAATTGAACACGCTATCGGATATTCCAATGCATAATCCTGGTTTAACCAAAATCATATTCCACGACTCACCGGGCCGAGGTTATTGTTATCAGAGCTGATCATCACTGCAACTCAGATTAATCATTGGCCAGGTAATCTTCCTTCACTTTAACATTTACATCCGGATTACTGATCAAATAATAATTCAGGAAGAATTCGGCTGTTTGTTTCAGGAAAGGACAATTGTTTTTTAAACAGACTTTTTTTAACGCAGTCAATGTCTCTTCGTTATGAATCTGATATAATGAATAGACCGCCGCGGTTTTCACATCAAAAGTCTGATCTGACTGCAGAATTTTTATCAGGGATTCTACTGCTTCGCTCACCTGATATTTTCCTGCGTTGATTATACTACCAATCATTACACCTTTATTCTCTGAATTCAATCCATCAATCAGCCCCTGAATTGAATTCTCGGGAATTCTATAGGCTTTTTTCGCCTTGTCATCTCCGCAAAAAGATGGCTTTATAAGAGCAAAAGAGACGAAGAGCATAATTAAAAAAACAGACCGGGTTTTCATGGTATCTCCTTTAATATGGTTATACATCATTAGTCTTTCTACTATATAGACTTGCACGGTTCTGGTTTTGTTACGTTAATTCATACAATGGGTTAAAGAAGATGATGAAAGGAATAATTTCGTTACAGAAAATTTACCCTGATCCGGCGTAGGATCCCGGAGTTGTTGATTCCGCTCAGGCTGCATAGGGAGGGAAATGCTTTTTATATGATTAATAAATTCAAAACATTTGAAGTAACCCGGGGAGATATATCACGCCCAAATGATTTGATGCTAAGAGTACAGCTGTAGTACAAGGTGAATATGGCTTTGATAATATTATTTTAAAAAGAAATAATGAACGGGTATAAACCTAAAAACACCCCGCTGTTTATCCGCTTGAGCTTTTTCCATCAACTCCCTCGCTCCCCTAAAGGCCGCCATCAGAAAAAGCGGCTGTAAGATTAAACAAAAATTCCTGACACTGTCAGGAAAATTTGAGTTTGACTTTCCCCCTCCCTCTGTCTCGCGGGAAGATATCACCATTAAGACAGTGACGAGCTGCGCGTGGTGAGGGGTTAGAAGGGAAATCATTGTTTAATGCCTCGCTCGCCTTTTCCTGGAGTTTATGCAGTATACTCCCGCCACTACCCACTCGCTACTCACCACTCCGATATTTCAATTCCAACCTTTTCCCACGAGGGATAGAATCTATTAAAACCATATTGCCGACATCAGCAAAATGGTATTTCACCGGCCTTCAATTCCTTACTTGTACCACGGGAGATAGGTGCTATTAAAACGATAAATGGATATTAACCGGTGAACTTGATTATCTATTTCAATTCCTCACTTGTCCCACAGCGGATAGGTGCTATTAAAACATGGCTCTACATATGTAGGTACATATGAACTACATAATTTCAATTCCTCATAGGTGCTATTAAAACCCAGGTATATTGTGACCAAACTACTCAAAGTTTTCCATTTCAATTCCTCATAGGTGCTATTAAAACCGAATTTAATTTTTAATTTTTCGTGCATTTCGCTGCATTTCAATTCCTCATAGGTGCTATTAAAACGGTGCTTTTGCGGCGATGATGAAAGGCGCAATTGAAGATTTCAATTCCTCATAGGTGCTATTAAAACCTGCTCCTCATCCGCCAGCAACCTCGCCATCTGTTCATTTCAATTCCTCATAGGTGCTATTAAAACTTATGAAAGAATATGTCGTGAACATAAATTTACAGAATTTCAATTCCTCATAGGTGCTATTAAAACTGCTCCTTATCCAGAATGGCAGGAGCGTGAAGGATGAATTTCAATTCCTCATAGGTGCTATTAAAACAAATTAATAAAAAACTAATTCCGGGGTGTGTATGACATTTCAATTCCTCATAGGTGCTATTAAAACTCCAGCAAACGATTATCGCCGCTTTTGGGGATGGTATTTCAATTCCTCATAGGTGCTATTAAAACCCGGAGACTGTTCAGTTTACAGATCCGGCGTTAAAAAATTTCAATTCCTCATAGGTGCTATTAAAACGTGGCTTGCCGAGAGCTGGAAGACAAGGTCGAAAAGATTTCAATTCCTCATAGGTGCTATTAAAACTGACCGGAGAACAACTTAAAACAGCCCGGCTCAAGCATTTCAATTCCTCATAGGTGCTATTAAAACCCATCATATTCCAAATTACCAATCCACTCAGTTCTTATTTCAATTCCTCATAGGTGCTATTAAAACCGATTCCACAAACGCTTACAGATTGTCAAACACAAAATTTCAATTCCTCATAGGTGCTATTAAAACTACGATGGCGGAGATAAAGAAATAACAATCACCGAGATTTCAATTCCTCATAGGTGCTATTAAAACTTGAACTCGTTCTGTGTGTGGTTGCTCGTAATTATCATTTCAATTCCTCATAGGTGCTATTAAAACCTTTTAAGTTTAAAACTAAGAGGCGCAATCGGAATCATTTCAATTCCTCATAGGTGCTATTAAAACTTACAGGTTCACCGCTTATGTCAATCTCTGTAACTTATTTCAATTCCTCATAGGTGCTATTAAAACGCGATTGATTATTTCTGCCACGAAAAAGAGGGCGGCATTTCAATTCCTCATAGGTGCTATTAAAACCACGGATAAGCGGATGAACGTGCAGAGTCCAATATTCATTTCAATTCCTCATAGGTGCTATTAAAACCGCCTCTGAATAAGCCGTTAATGTTTTGTACTCCTCATTTCAATTCCTCATAGGTGCTATTAAAACCAAGTAGGTTGCCGTCTGCATCTGTATCAAGTCCGTATTTCAATTCCTCATAGGTGCTATTAAAACAAAGGTCGTTACCTAAAAGAGAATCCAGAGAAAGCCATTTCAATTCCTCATAGGTGCTATTAAAACCAATCCTGAGACTCTCTGTACTGGATTGTTCTTTCTATTTCAATTCCTCATAGGTGCTATTAAAACCGGTGCTACCCAAGCATTTACTATATAATCATACGCCATTTCAATTCCTCATAGGTGCTATTAAAACAAAGTGAAGTTCACTTCCGAGACAGCCAGAATTGCATTTCAATTCCTCATAGGTGCTATTAAAACTCTTTACTGATAATTGGGTTTGTGTTTGACGCAGAAATTTCAATTCCTCATAGGTGCTATTAAAACCTGATCCCTATTTATCTGATCGCACGTTGACGGCGCATTTCAATTCCTCATAGGTGCTATTAAAACCGAATTACTCCACTTCCCCGGGCGATTGCTGGTCGCATTTCAATTCCTCATAGGTGCTATTAAAACTAATGTATTCTGGTCATTGCCCGAATTACAGAAACGATTTCAATTCCTCATAGGTGCTATTAAAACGTTGATGGTGGATGTAAAGGTAATGCATACGATAAGATTTCAATTCCTCATAGGTGCTATTAAAACGGTTGACCAGGAGTTGAGAAACAGCTTAACGACTATCATTTCAATTCCTCATAGGTGCTATTAAAACTTATCGAATATGTGTTTACGGATATACAGCAGATGAATTTCAATTCCTCATAGGTGCTATTAAAACCCATCACGAAGCCGATCTTGTCGTCTTAACTAACAGATTTCAATTCCTCATAGGTGCTATTAAAACTTTGTCACGTATTATTTTTGCGGCTTCGGCTTCGATATTTCAATTCCTCATAGGTGCTATTAAAACATGGCTTGAATTCTTAACGACCATTACTTTTTCTGATTTCAATTCCTCATAGGTGCTATTAAAACACAGGCTTAACCGGGCTCGGAGCGGAGACGTTCGGGATTTCAATTCCTCATAGGTGCTATTAAAACTCAGGATATGTGGGCAGCTGTGCGAAGAGATGAAAAATTTCAATTCCTCATAGGTGCTATTAAAACCCGTAAATCGTCAATTTAAAGAATACAATCAAACCCATTTCAATTCCTCATAGGTGCTATTAAAACCTTCCGGGCAAGTTGCAAAATGTGACTTATGTACTTTATTTCAATTCCTCATAGGTGCTATTAAAACGCTGGGCTGGTCGTATTTCGTTAAGGACGCTGCCAGATTTCAATTCCTCATAGGTGCTATTAAAACGTCATTACCAGTTACCAATGAACTTGCCTTTCTCACATTTCAATTCCTCATAGGTGCTATTAAAACTCAGTGATCATAGTAGTAAGCAGATTAAGAACTCAAATTTCAATTCCTCATAGGTGCTATTAAAACTCCCTGAGCTTACGAAATTCAATAAGCCGCTTTTCGATTTCAATTCCTCATAGGTGCTATTAAAACAAAAACACGGGAAAACACTTCCGCACCCCTCGAAAAATTTCAATTCCTCATAGGTGCTATTAAAACCTTGCTGTAATACTCTTTTTCCTGAAGGACATCCCTTATTTCAATTCCTCATAGGTGCTATTAAAACTGTTCTGTGTGCTGTACCGTCACTTGTTTTTTTGCGATTTCAATTCCTCATAGGTGCTATTAAAACATTAAGTTCAGAGCGCAAAACCTTTATGATAATAAAATTTCAATTCCTCATAGGTGCTATTAAAACTAATCGACAAAGGGGATGCGGAGGATAACCTCTTAAATTTCAATTCCTCATAGGTGCTATTAAAACACGGCGGCTGTTGAGGATGTTATTCTCTACGAACTCATTTCAATTCCTCATAGGTGCTATTAAAACCCGCGTAAAAACGCTATTTTTACCTTGATTTCATAACTTTTCCACATTTGATTGTCGTCAATGTATAATAATGTGATTTTGGCGGGGGTGCGACGATCCTTTATATAAAACCGTCAGTTGTATTCTTTTCTATTCCTATAACCGTCCTTTTGCTATACTGCATACTCGCAAATGAATAAATTATCACACTATCTTTCTCTTTACTTATTATTTCGCCTAGCGCATCCTTTATTTGTTTATATTGGAGTTCCGTTACCTCCCCTTCAAACACTGAGTTCTGCACCCAAATCAGTTGTCTTCTGAGATATTTGAGTACTTTGGGGGAGCGTTTCCCTGTTTTAATGTCATAAAAAACTATCAGATACATATTACCACCAGATCCTGAAGGGCTGGTATTCTTTATCACCCAAAATATGTTTAATTAGTTTATAACATTCCAGACGGATTAGATGACGGTAACTTACCTGTTTTTTCAAAGTTCTGTGTTGTATTGTGGTTTTGAGTTTTTCGTCAAATTCTTTTAAGAAAGTCTTTCGCCCCGCTTCAGTAAGATAGCAGTAATTGAGTTCCCGGTCAAAGTCTTTTTCTGTAATCATCTTTTTGTTTATAAGCGAAAAAATAACCCTGTCAGCCAATAAAGGCTTAAAAATCTCGGCAATATCGAGGCTCAGAGAAAACCTCCGCTCGCCGGGTTCGTGAAGGAAACTGATCAGCGGGTTTAACTGGGTTTTATATATCTCAGAAAGAACAGATGTATAAACCAGTGAATTACCGAAAGAGATTAAAGCATTTACCGGGTTGGTCGGCGGATGTTTTTCTCTTCTTTCAAATTCCACCGGATCATTAAAAATGAGATGCCAGGATTCATAGTAAAGCGACCTGATGTTTCCTTCTATTCCCATTAATTCATCAATTTCTTCCGCATACGCAATATTACTGATCAGTTCACCGATTCGACCAATAAATGGCGACATATCCCGTCCCCGGTTATCGTAGTATTGAAGGGTTTTCAATATGTTATCCGCCGAACCTTCAACAAATTTTTTGGCGATAGCCGTTCTTTTTATCTTATCTGTATAACAACTTACTTGCTCCACCAGCAGTTTTCCCGAGATAAACGGCTCTCTAGGATAAAATGATCCCGTATAGTAACCATAATAATTAAACAAATGCAATGTAATTTGGTTTTTGGCGATGAAGTTGAGGAATTTTGTGTTGAACCTCATTTCCGCAAAACAGTATATTGATTCTACATCATTTACGGGTATTGGCTTTCTCGCCAGCTTCACCGGCTCATCTGTTTCTTCCGCTTCCGGCGCGTCTTCATCCGTGGTTTCTATTGTGTCTTCATCAGGAGAACCATTTTCTTCTACTGGATCTGCACTTTTACCTTCTTCAAAATATATTGTATCCTGCTTTCGAATTAGTTTTCCGGCGGAGAAGATGTAATAATTTCGTTTCATGGAGTTTAATATTTATGAATAACATAAGTCATAATAAGCACACTTTTTGCAATAGGGTAAATTTTCCACTTCTGGTGCCTGCCTTTGATTTTTTATAACTATAATATCTTCTTCCAGTTTATGAAAATATTCCTTGTCTTTTGCGTCAAGTAATACTTTTATCCTTTGTTTCTGTTTTGGATAATCGATCATTCCGGAAAACCCCAATATTCCCTTCGTTTCCAGCGAAAGAAGATAATATTTTAATTGCGTTATGTGTATCTCCTCCATGCTGTCGGATTTTTTAATTTCATTCACCAATCTGTTTTTTTTGTCTATGAAATCCAGCGATATTCCATCTATCTTTACCTCATGATTCTCACGTCTATATGTTGAATCAGAAATATATTTTCCCTCCGCAACGGCCTCGGAGGTATGTTCCAATTCAATATTATGGCAATACAGCCAAAGTTTTCGTTTGCAGATATAAAAATATTGTATCTGAGTTCCGGAAACTCTCATAGAAAGGCCGTCTCATCCGCTTGCGGCATATAACCGGTTTGTTGAGAGTAATCGCTTCCGAGGGCAATCCAAATATCAAATTCAGTATTGTCTGAAATGATTTTCATCTTAAACCTTGATAATTTATTGTCTTTGATCAGTTTATTGCGGAGGTAAAGGGGTATCTGAACGGTGTTCTCAAATTCATAACTGTAATAATCCTGCCTGTTTCTAAATTTTTCCGTACCATCGTGGTTAACAAATATTTTCACCTGCTCAAGTCCCTGGCGGCTTTGCCAGTTCAGTGTCGCCCCGTTATCATCGTCCGCGTTATAAGCAGGTAAAACAATATTGTTCTGCTCAATGCTTTTTTTATAATTATCCGTGTTATTTTGCGTTGCGGTATCAGGTATCGGCACAAGATTGTATACTGTATTGACCATTTCAAACAGTCCTCCCACAGTATACTTTTTCTCCTCTATAATTTGAGATGTTTTTATAAAAGCTTCTGCCGGCTGCCAGCGCTTATCTGTTTTTGAATATGTCCCGTAAGGCGCAGGATAAAGTTTGTCGGCTTTAACAGGCGTGATTAGGAACAAGGTTCCTTCTTCGTCCGTAAATCTTTTTAACCGGCCTATTCTTTGTATCAACCTGTCAGCCGGGCATAATTCAGAAATCATAATGTCTGCGCTGATATTTACGCTCATCTCTCCGATTTGAGTAAGTACCGCACAATCGTAGTCGTTCCCTGTGTTTTGCTGCGCATTACCGAAATTTTTTAACAGCTCTTCCTCTATCCTCCGCTTGTCCGGTTCGGTAAATCGGCTGTGATATAAAACGGGGGTATATCCCAATTCAAGTAATTTCTTAGAATATCCAAACGCCCTGTCTATGGTGTTTGCAAACAAAATCATTTTCTGTGTCTTCGGTTCAAAGGCGTCCCGGAGAAAAGTTAAATCCTCGTTATCGTTTTTTTTAATGCTGCATTTTACTCTTTCGTAGCCGGAGTTGTCTTCCTGTATCCGGCGAAATTCATAATTGCTTTTGGAATAAGTTTCAATTGATACTTCTGGTATGGTTGCGCTCATTATTAGCACGGGAACCGAAAGTGTTTTTAGCGCTGAGAGAAGAATGATTATGTTCTCCTGTGTAAAGTTATCGTAAAAGTCTGCTTCGTCAACAATTACAGCAGAATGAGCGAGGTTGAAAAAAATTGAGTGATGGTCCTCTTCGGCGCCGGTCAATGACAGTAAAAGATGGTCAATGGTTGTCACGGTAACAGGCGTCATCAGGTGCCTTGCCAATAAACGCAGCTGCCTGTTAAGATTCTTATCTTCGTTGTCTGCCGCTGTCATTCCTGAAGTGGAATGATAGAGGCCGGTTGAACTTAGTTTTGAAGCGGCTCCTATCGCCAGGGCATTTGCGGTGAACCGGGTCGGCATTGCAAAAACAAGCCTGTCCGCCCTGCCGTTTTCAATTTGCTTTTTCGCCCACAATAGAGCCGCGTCGGTTTTGCCGGCCCCTGTGGGCGCACGCAGCAGGGACATTTGTTCTTCTGCCAGAGATTCGGCTAGTTCCTGTACTCTATTCTTTTTCTCATATGAAAACCTATATTCGAATTCATCCAGAGGTAATATCTTATTGCCGTCTTCCGCGGCGCTTGCCCTGTGGTCACAGAACTGCAGTAAGGCGCGCGGTCCGGAAAATCTGTATTTCCACCTGAAGGTTTTTTCCAGATTGATACCGTTTAATGTGTACAAGCTGTTGTTAAGTTTTTGAATTCGGTTAAAAATACTTCTCCACCCCTGTCGTTCAAGCCTTTTCTGAAAGGAAACTCCCAGCTTTGCGTGATGAGCTGCAATCGCCACTAATGCTTCATTCTGAAGAGAAATTTTATTTTTCTCACAATAGTCAATGGAGGCAAATTCGTGTCGTAAATCGGCCTTCATCAGATTAGTGCCATTTACAATTCCGTTTTTCAAAAATTCTTCATAATCCCTGGCGCAGGCATTCTGCCATTTTGTATGCATTTTCCCCTTGTCGTGGTATGTAATTGATTGCATAAGAAGGTCCGACAGATCAAGCCCTGTAACCTGCTTATACTTTTTCACATAAAAAGGCCGGGCAGAAAGAAGTCTTTCTGCCTCGGCTAATACGTGAGCGGTGTGGTCCTTTAGTGAGATGCCCGTAGGCTTCGCTAATATCATTATCACGCTATTCGTTAAAGGCGTCTGCAAACGCCACGGGTTTTCCGCCGTCTGTCGGGTCGTATAACAGCGATGTTCCGCATTCGGTCAAAAAAGCCAAAGCTGTTTTGTAAGCTTCCAATACACTTGTTGATCCTTCTGTTTTTAGTGTATCATCCCCGATAAAATATCTGGCTTCCCTGTCCCTTAGTTCATTGAGGATAAATTTTTGTTCTTCTGCACCGGCTTCAAAAAACCTGATTGCTTTTCTGCTCAAGCGCGGGTCAAATACTATCAGCACTTTCTGCGGTTCTCCCTGCACTGCGTTACGTGCCTGATTTGCATAGTGCAGCATAAACCTTGTAGACTCAACAAATAACTTTGCTCTTCTTAACCTTTCTTCATCAGAGCAATGCTTCACGAATTCGGTTCTTACGTGCATTCCGTCATTTTCACCGCTATATTCAAACTTTCTTGAAACGCTGAGCGCTGTTACATCCAAATGAAAATTCATCAGCATATCATCTGCCTGGGAGTATTCCTTGGTTGCAATTGCCTGTGGGGCTCCGGCTTCCTGTTTTATTTTTAATCTCAACAGCAGGTCTCTACCCACTTCGCTTTCACCAAGCGATACCGCGGGAGTTGCCGTTAAGGGGGCAATCCTTCTACCGGAGTAACTGCCCTTTGATACGTGAAGGAATCCGCCAAGGTCAGCCCGCAAGTCTCTTTCCACTTCGTTTGTTACGCCGTCTCCGTTTGAAACAAAAGTTGAACCCCGAGCCGGATCTTCATAATTGAGATGTTCCATTGAGCGGAATATAACGTGACGCTGCATTTGACCAGATATATAGACTTTTCCGTCGGGCCTTCTTTTAATAGAAGATGCGTTTCCTAAAAGTTTTTCGCCGCCGTTAGCAATGTGATTTGCCATTGGGACCACGGTTGATACAAGAATACCTTTAATCTTCATTTTCTTCTTCCTTTATATAGTTGTTTAATTTTTCGTTTTCTGATTTAAAGCTTTTAATCCTGGCGAAAGCCATAATCAGGTCTTTGGCGTTCTGCAGGGCAAGCTCACCTGAAGCTGCAGCCTTAAGAAATATCTCTGCTTCGGCGGGGGCATCACTATAAGACAGCCTTCCGATTCGCGTTATCACCTGTGACAGTAGTGCTGTTTCTGTTTTTGCAGAGATAATAGAGCTTTCTGTTTCGGCAAGGACTTTTGCTTTCGCCTTATTGATTGCATCATAGTCGGTTTTATTATCTGTACCTTCCTTAGCTGCAAAATAAGCACACTTATTAATCCACTTTCCCAATGCGATCGCGGATTCAACGATTTCGGGTTTTATCCCATTCATAATAAAGTACTCCTTTAATAATTTGGTAATTTCTGGTTGATATTCTATTCTAAATGCTATGAAGTCCCTGAAGTATGGAGGTGTAAAAAATTGCAGGAACCTCGCGGTCATCAAATAAAAAAGTTTTATTTTGTTTTCATCCCAATCTTTGAATTTTGTACGCGCTGTGTGATACAGAGAGAAAATGAAATCATACAACACTCCTTCTTCGGACAGTTTAACTGCCGCGTGGCTGAAAGAAGTCTGACTTACGCCGTTATAGCTCAAAATATATATCCGTGCGTTTTCCATTGCTTTGAGAACTTTGGCAATTTCATAAGGATAAGTCTCGCTTTCTTTTGCCCAGCGCCCCAGTGCTGCAAGCAGTCCGATCGCTGCAAACTGAGGGGCGGGCGGGGCATAAGGATAGTTGCCATAACTGAGGGGCGGCCGCCTATAGGCTTTTTTTCCTTCTTTAATTTTTGTGATGTAAGCTTTATCTGCTAACCCCTTGTCTTGCATATCTTCAAAGATCTTTATGAAGCGTATCATATCATCAAATTCCAATTCGGGGATAAGAGCTGAATAAATATTTTCAGAGGGGTCGTATTGTGCCGGCTTCTTCGAGGCAATTGCGGAAACAGCACAAAGTGCAGCTTCATAAAGAGTCCCGCCGGGAATTGATTGTGATTTATTCCCGTTGTTTATTTTAGCGGTCATAACGGCAAAAGCCTTATCCAGATTTGCTTTCTCCGTCAGATCAGTGTTATCAGATAGCGCCTTAACTATTTTGATTATGCTGCTGTATGTTTGTGCAGAAGCTTTATCAGATGTGATAATATGCGGCGATAAATATATTCCCCTTTTTGCATCCCCTGCCTGCAGGTTTACAAATTTAAACTCCAGCGTTTTGTCTAACTCCGGATTATTTTCAGTTTTTAACCTGAAATAATTTATTTCTCTTTCAAGAACGGTTTTAATGTCACCCGCCCCTATTTCATTTTTTTGTTTACCTGTTTTATAACAAACATACGCTGTTCCGAAGGCAATGTAAAAATTTTCTCTATTCATCTAATGCCTCCGCGTTCACTTCTACCCATCCGTCATTGCTTCCTAAATACAGAGGTGCGGCAGGATTTTGAGAATATCCCAATAATACATCATTAATTTCTTTTTTGGTTTCAATCAGGACAATGATCGGTTCATTATAAATTATGTATTCTCTGTTTGTTGGACTTATATAATAGTATGGATAATATCGTATTCTTTGCTTTTCGGTTAATTTGTCATAGGAGTTTTCTAATCTCCAGTCATAGTTTCTTGAACCGTTATAATGTCCGTCATCTGCTCTCTTTAAATGTTGGCTCCAAAGATCCTGAAAAACCACCTTTTTTTCAGGGGTTTTAATATCTGTTATTCTAATGTGTTTTTGAAAAATGCTTTTGTATTTGGAGCCGGATGAATGAAAATCCGTTGTTTCCCATTTTTTCTTTTTTGCAGCTTTTTTAACGGCCTTAATTATTGAGTTCCTGATTTCATCAGAGAAATGAAAATATATCATATTCTCTATCAGACCAAAGATCATATTTTCTGTGGGCATCAGGTTGGAGTGGTAATAACTGCCTGGCAACTCGCTTACCATTGATAATGGTGCAAGCGGAGTTATGGTAAGTTTAAGCTTTGTGTTAAACACCGGTTCTTCTGCTAAAAAACCAATATCCATTTTATTCCCTTTCATCTCAGCGCTCCGAATCCCGAGCCGGTGCTTTCACCCAATCCCACGCACCACGCAAATTTAATCGCGTTCTCATCTCCTTTTATTCTCACTCTGACAAAATTGGCTTTGTTTCCGATATCCTTGATCTTTACCATCTTGGTTTTATTGCCTTTGTATTTTTTATCTGTCATTATATCAAACTCGCTTAATTCAAGTTTTGCTTTTTGGGCCTTCCGGTTAAGCACCTGTTTTATTCGTTCATCAAACCTTTCATCCCGGTAGTCCAGGTGCTCAACGCTCCCGTCTTCTCTTTTCATTCTTATTAATATTGGGCTTGAGGTGGTAAACGTATAATCGTTTCCGAATTCAGGTATCTGCTGCAGGGTTACCTCGTTTACTTTCATCCCGTTTAATATTTCGGTATCCTTCATTATTCCGTCCATAAGAAATTTCGCCATTGCCGGGTTCCAGCAGCTTATCGCCCAGCGTGCTCCGTTAGGGAAACTGAAACCGTCATCCCGCTTTTCGGAGTTCCAAAGCCAGCTGAAGGAATAAAGGCTCAGGTCATCGTGTATGTCGTTTTCTCCCAGCCATTTATGCAGCCGTCCGGTCAGTTTATGCTGGTAATCAAAGGGTATGGTTTTATCATTTGCGGTCAGGGACAGATTTAATCTCATATTAAATCCTTTTTTTTATTAGTGTGTTTTGAAATGTTGTTTGAAAAAGGCGTAGTGTTGCGGCGGCCGGTTGCGGGCCATAATGGAGGTCTCTATCAGAAGCATAACTTCTTTTGTGTGGTGCTTTTTCGTTCATACAGTTTAACCCGTATTAATTTTCATTAAATTTACCTCTTAGCTTTTTATGCCGAAGTAATAGCTGTTTTTAACGCAGAACGAACACAGGCTTAAAGCCCGGAAAAATCAATTAATTAAATCTAATGGAAAAAATAGTCTCATCAAATTTATTTTTTATATTTTTGTTTATAAATTTCTTGGCCAACAAAAATGATCGGGAATAAATCATTATCACCGCAATCACTATCCAGAAATATTTCAATTAACCGTTGTGTATTCTGACACTTCCACCGAAGCCGTGTTTTACCCTGGTTTACGGCTTCTAATTTTATTCCACGCGGAGAATGATATTCCCCGCTACGTTGAGTTGTTAAGTTTTTTGATCATTGATCATTGATCGTTGATCATTGAAAAACTTCAACATCGCTGATCAGTATCATACCGTAAAAGTTTTTTAAGACCGTGTTTATTTTTTCCGCGGCTTTGTATACTTTCTCCGGTTCCTCAACTATTATTAGCATTACGTTTTTTGTTACGTCCGTCAGTTCAAAACCTCTTCTTATCCCGTGTTTACCCATACCGCTTACATCGTTTATGAGCGTGTATCCGCTTATGTCGCAGTCTTTTAATATCCTGAGTACGTGCTTTAACTGAACTGATTCGATTATTACTTCTAATTTCTTCATTTTTGCCTCTACAATATATTTGCTATCTGAATGTATAACGGAATGCCGATTATGATGTTGAAAGGGAACGTTATCGCGAGCGACATCGTGATGTAGTACGACGGGTTTGCCTGCGGTATCGCCAGCCTCACCGCCGCGGGGGCGGCGATGTAAGATGCGCTCGCCGAAAGCACCGCGAAAAGTACCTGGTCCCCTTCGCCTAATCCCGCCATTGACGCAAGCAGGACCGCGATGGAACCGTTGACAACCGGCATAACTATCGCAAAGAGAAACAACGGCACTCCGACTTCCCTGAACTCGCCTATCCTTTTCCCTGCCAGCATCCCCATTTCCAAAAGGAACAGCGCGAGCACGCCGTTGAACGGCTGCACAAAAAACGGATACACCATTTCCATTCCTCTCTCGCCGCTTATAAAACCGATTATCAGTCCGCCTGTGAGCAGCACTATGCTCGCGTTGAAAAGTGATTCGCGCACCAGGTCTTCTATTTCGCCGCGTGAGGAGGTGGTTTTGGTTTTCTGCAGGTAACGGACAAGAAGAATGGAAACAAATATCGCGGGGGATTCCATAAGCGCCATCATTCCCACCATATATCCCTGGTAACTTATTCCCGAACTTTCGAGGAATGTTGTCGCGGTAACGAATGTCACCACGCTCACGCTTCCGTAGTGCGCGGCGATCGCGCCGGAATTTGTTACGTCCATCCTGAGAATCTTAAACAGGACAAAGAAAGACAATATGGGAATAATTAACCCTATCCCCAGCGCCACCAAAGTTGAGATCAGCACTTCGTTCGTGATTCCGGTTTTGGATAACTCTACCCCTCCCTTGAATCCTATCGCCATCATAAAATAGATAGACAGTGTCTTTCCGATTACGTTGGGGATCTCCAGGTCGGATTTTAATATCGTCGCCGCGAACCCGAGTATAAAGAACAGGATCATCGGCGAGGTAAGGTTGTTTAACGATCCGCTTAATAAATCTGTCATAATTTATCTTGAATATTTCGTAATAATTTCTTCCGGAATGCGCATTGCCCTTCCGCTTGATAAAGATATAAGAGTGTAGAGAAAAAACCCGGAGGCAGCTTCTTTCATTGTGCTCTTTTTTAACACCCAAAAGTTAACCCTTGCCTGGGCGCCGTTTATCTCCGCGAGCTGCGTGCGGATAACCGCGTAACCGTCTTCGAACTTGAGCTCTCTTTTAAATTTGATATTTACTTCGCTTGCCACCCAGTTCATTCCTTTTTCAATGAACTCGGCCATTGACATTTTATAGTTGTTTGTCATCTGCTCGAATCTCGCCATCAGTACATAATCAATGTATTTTGAGCTGTGTACGTGGTTGTTCATATCTATGTCGTCGGGGCGGATCCTGACTTCGCTTTCAAAAACAGAGTACATTTTTCCTCATCTCGTTCTGCATATTTTGGTGAACCGTTCACCGAACCGTTCGGTGAACCATTCACTTTATTTGTGCACAAATTTAATATATATTTTCACCGCAATTATAAAATCTTTTTCAGAATTTTTCCTGAAATTTAATTTGCACTATAGCAAAATCGGGTTTATTTTGAATCGGTTTAAATCCCTGATATCCGTGTTGATAAAATGTGGATAACTTTTGATGTGAAACCGTGTTTCACAAAGGGTTATTAACAAAGCCTTAACTTAAGGTGTTTTTTGTGTTAACTCTGTAAAATCACCGCTTGTAACCCATTATAAAATAGTGGTTTACGGGTTTTTAACACCTTGTGTATAAAATGTGGATAACTTTTGTGTAATGTTTATAATTGTCTTTTTATTAATTAAAATAGCGTTTTTTCAAGTCCACCTGTGTGGATAACTATATATAATGAGGAATGTAATTAACACGCTCGAATACAACCTGGCAGCAGAAACAGTTTGGCAGGACTGCTCAAAAATAATAAAACTCGAGATAAAAGAGCAGCCGTTTATTACCTGGTTCACCCCGGTTAAACCGATAAGTTTAACTTCGGAGAAGATAGTTCTGCAAATTCCGAATGCTTATTTCGCGGAATGGATAGACAGCAAGTATAAATCCCTTATCCACCGGGCCCTCAAACAGATCACCGGTTTTGACCTCCGGTATGAGTTTCTGGTTGTGGAAGAGGATTATGAGATACCGGCGGAAGATAAGCCGATTGAAGTCCGTATAAAATCATCACCGCTGAAAAACACCCCCGCCGTACCCAACGGTCTTAACCCTAAGTATACATTTGATAATTTTATTAAAGGAGAGAGTAACGAACTTGCGTTCTCGGCGGCGCAGGCTATCTCGCAGAACCCGGGTAAAAATCCTTTTAATCCCTTCTTTATTTACGGCGGCGTAGGGCTTGGCAAAACTCACCTTATACACGCCCTCGGCAACAAAATCGTAAAGGATTTCCCGAATAAAAAAGTTATCTATTTATCGTCTGATGTTTTTACGCAGGAGTTCTTTGACGCTATTCGCGATAATAAAATTAATGAGTTCTCCGCTTCCTACCGGAAAATGGACGTCCTTATAATCGATGATATTCAGTTCCTGAAAAACAAAGAAAAAACACAGGATCTTTTCTTTAACATATTTAATACGCTTCACCAGAATAATAAACAAATAGTCCTTTCCAGCGATAAACCCCCGAAAGAACTGCAGGGGATGGAGGAAAGGCTTATATCACGGTTTAACTGGGGCCTGGCTTCGGATATTCAGCCCCCCGCTTATGAGATGCGCATAGCCATATTATATAAGAAAGCGGAAGAAATAGGAATTAACATTTCTCACGACATAATGGATTATATCGCGAGCAACATCACCTCCAATATACGTGAACTGGAAAGCTGTCTTATAAAACTACTGGCAAACTCCGCTCTCAACTTTAAAGAAATTGACCTTAACCTCGCTAAAAGCACGGTGAGGGAGATATCCACCGCGAAAAGAATTGTTATTAATATAGACCTGATAACTAAAATAGCCAGCAAGTACCTTGGTGTTGATGAGAAAAAGATCAGGGATAAGACGAGAAAACAGGAGATAGTTAACGCGCGGCAGATATCTATGTACCTGAGCAAGGAGTTAACTAATTCATCTCTGAAAACGATCGGGCTCCATTTTGGCGGACGGGATCACTCCACTGTCATCCACGCTTGCGATACCGTTAAGCGCCAGATTATGGCTGATGCCAAATTTAAATATGCCGTGGAAGACATTAAAAATAAGATCGAATTGGCCTGTGGATAAGCTGTTGATATATTGTGAAAAGGATGTGTATAAACACGCAGATATAAACAGTATGTGTATAACCGGGTGTTTTAAACAAAACATTCACCCGTTATCAACACGCTTTTACGGCTATAAACCTTTTATTAATATAAGTTTGCGGGGTTATTAACATGTCCACACAGCTTATAATAATAATATTTATTTTTTAAAAAGAACTATATAATTATTATTTATTAACATGTTAACAACCTGAGATTCCGTCATGAAAAGGCTTTTACTCTCTCTTCTTTTGATTTTTACTTTTGAGTTGAGTGCTCAATGGGTTTCCAATAATACGACCAATACAGCAATCTGTGATACCGCGGGGGAGCAGGCATTGGCTAAGATTGCCGGCGTGCCCGGAGGCGGATGTTATATCTCCTGGTTTGATAACCGCTCCGGTTCTTATGCTGTTTATCTCCAGCGCTTAGATCCGATGGGAAATAAACTCTGGGCAAACAACGGACTGCTTGTTAGCAATAACCCTCAGTCATCCTCGCTCGTTGACTACGATCTTAAAACCGATGCCGCCGGAAACGCGATGATCGCTTTTACCGACACGCGTAACGGGGGCAGCCTTAATCCTTTTGCGTACCTGATCTCTCCCTCGGGACAATTCCTTTGGGGAGCAAACGGAGTAACACTCAATCCAACTACGGAATATCAGGCAAACCCCAGGATAACCCAGGCAGCGGACGGAAATTATTTCGTCGCGTGGATAATCAGCACCAACCCGGCAAAAGTAGGTGTTCAGAAAATATCCCCCGCCGGAGATAAACTTTGGGCAAACAACCTTTTACTGACCGGTTCAGGCGAAGGCTATAACCGTCCGACGATAGTTCCTTCCGACAGTAACAGCGTTATTATTGTACATACAGCAGTCACCGGCAACTTCCCCGCGCAGAATGTGAAACTTAGAGCGACTAAAGTCGGACCCGACGGAACAGTGCGGTGGAGCGACTATTTACAGAATATCGGTAAACTGAACGCGTTCAACGACCCGCGGGCTTATTCCGATAAAAACGGAGGAGCGATAGTTTGCTGGTATGATGATCAGGACTCCGATGCTTTGCAGGAATCATACGCGCAGAGGGTTTCTTCTTCCGGTTCGGTTTTCTTTCCGGTGAATGGCGCTGCCGTATCTACCACATCCGCAATAACTTCAACCAGCCCGGTCGCAACATTTAATCCGGTAACCAGCGAAATGTTTGTTTTTTATTACCAGACAAACTCCGGACAAACACAGGCCGGTATGTACGTTCAGAAATTTAATCAGGCCGGTATAAGGCAGTGGACCGATGACGGTGTTGTCGTAAAACCTTTAACAAGCGGCATCAGTTATTTAAGCCAGCAGGTTCAGGTTGCTGATGACAGGGTTATGTTATTCTGGATAGAGGGAAGTTCAGGCGGCATTAACTCAAAAGTTTATGCTGACGCATTCACTTTTCAGGGTACACGTATCTGGGCACAGCCGATAGTTGTTTCTGAAACTACTCAGGAAAAACTTCAGATGGTTTCTTACATTGATGAATTTTATGATACAAAACTTGCCTGGGGAGATGACCGCGGCAGCGGAAGAGGAATATTCGCGCAGAACGTTAATAAAGACGGGACACTCGGTTCACCCGTTGTACCTGTTGAGTTAACTTCTTTTTCTTCTGAAATTTCAGGAAACTCAGTTATACTTCACTGGATTACCGCAACAGAGATAAATAACAAAGGTTTCTTTATTGAAAGATTACAAAATATAAATGAAGAGTTTATCCCGCTGGTTAGTAGCGAATGGGAAAAGATAGGGTTTATTACCGGTAACGGTACTACAAACGAAAAACAAATTTATAGATTCCTTGATGAACAGCCCGGTTCAGGCAGAATTTCTTACAGAATAAAGCAAGTTGATTTCGACGGCAGTTATACATATTATAAACCAATTAATGTTGTTATGAGTATAAACGATTTTATCCCGTCAGAATTCAGTATAGCACAAAACTATCCTAATCCGTTTAATCCGGAGACTAAAATCGAATACAGTTTACCGGTCACCGGAAACATAAGTATAAAGGTATTTGACGTGCTTGGTAACGAAATAACAACGCTGGTAAACGAGGTAAAAGAGGCGGGTATACACACGCTTAAATTCAACGCTTCTGAATTAAACAGCGGAATATATTTTGCGGTATTTACCTCTGGCGACAAAACCCGGTCAATTAAAATGACATTACTGAAGTAAGTAACATAATCTTCCGGGGTGATACAATTCATCATCCCGGAAGTTTTAATTACAAATTTAATTTGTACTCCCCCGTTTTTTTATTATTGATATATAAATTCGTCCGGATACCAAATAAAACCAAATTCACATAAAGAATTAATAGTTAATACGGATATTGGTTTATTTTATTAACTCTTAATTTTTAACTTTTAACTCATTAACCAGCGGAGCCGGTACCATAAGTGATTACTTAATATTTATTTCGATAACCCCTCCAAACCTCCCACTTCGATCCCTCAAGGGATTCAGTGCGCCGCCTTTCCCTTATGGGACAAGTGTAAAAATGGGAGGAGATTTTATTGCAAATATTAACCATTCCCGGAGGGATTTTTAATTTGAGCAGAATATTTTTTCTAACTCTTTATATTCTCCGAGTAACTCCGTGTAAACTCTGTGGTTCTCCGTGTA
>JABWCL010000037.1 GCA_013360295.1 Ignavibacteriaceae bacterium
CATAAACCAGCAGAGCCGGTACCATAAGTGATTGCTTAATATTTGTTTCGATAACCCCTCCCGGCCTCCCCTTTGTAAAAATGGGAGGAGATTTTATTGTAAATTATAACCAATTTGCGCAGAATATTTTTTCTAACTACATAATTCTTATTTAAAACAAAAAACCCCGAACATTTCTGCCGGGGTTTTTTGAAGTTAGAAATAACCGGATGATTACTTCATCAGAACCATTTTCTTTGTAATGGATTTGTTTCCGGCATCCATTTTGTAGAAGTAGATACCTGAAGCAACCTTAGCGCCGTTGTTATCGTTTCCGAGCCATTCAACACTGTATGTGCCGGCATCGTAATCACGATTAACAAGTTCTTTCACTAATTTACCCATTGCATTGTAAACCGCGATCTTAACATTACTGTTTACAGGAACTGTAAACTTAATGCTGGTTGACGGGTTGAACGGGTTCGGATAGTTCTGGGCCAGTGAGAAATCAACTGGCATAGAGTTAATGTTAACATTTACAACTTTCGAGAACTCTGAGGTTCCGTCAAAATCAACCTGTTTCAGCCTGTAGCTTACAGTGCCATTTAGCTGAACATTAACCAGGTTATCAGTATAAGTGTATTTGCTGACACCGGTGGTTGTACCTTTACCGTTAACAAAACCGATTTCTTTCCAGTTACCATTGATCTTTCTTTCAACTGAGAAACCTTTATTATTGGTTTCTGAACCAGTTTCCCAGTTCAGGACGACTGTGTTATCGGATGTCCTTGCATTGAAAGCCATAAGCTCAACCGGAATAAATCCGTTGTTGATAGCTTTGATTGACTTGCTGAGCACATCAATTGTAAACTTGGTATTATGCATACCATAGCTTCCATCATAATGAACTAAGCGATAATTGAAGTAGGCTTTTCTGTAATTCATAGAATCAGCTCCGATACCTACAATCATTGCCCAGTTGATCGAGTCCAATCCAATAGGAGGAAGCGCTATCCTGAGTAATCTTTCAAGGCCTTTAACTTCATCCTGAATTGGTTCAATATTGCCGTCTCTGTCATAGTCAGCGGCAGCTACGAAATCAGCAAAAGAGGTCTTCGGACCGTGGCAGCTTTCGCAGGCTTTTGTGTGCTGGTAATCATTTTCGGCATTACGCAGCTTCATACTGTGTCCGCCGACTTTATCACGATTTACGGTACCGGTGTCAGTTGTTGCGTACATATGGCAGTCAACGCATCCGTCGGCGATAGCGTATTTATGTCCGCTGCTGAGGTAAGGGTTAGCGTCGAATACCGGAGCCGCATTCTGTCCAAAGAGAATGTCAGCCTGGCCGCTGTAGTGAGGACCCCAGTTTGCATTCAGATTGTTATTAACATAGGTCACATTATTCTGACGTGCTTTATGGCAGCTCATACAGGTTTGGCCGGTGCCGCCCATATTAGTATAGTTATATCCGTTAGCAAGTGTATCACCTGCAACCGGAGACTGGCGAAGCGAAGCATAGAACTGATTTCCGTGCGGATCGTGGCAGGTTGCGCAGGTAACAACAACATGATCGGCTACGGTCGGTGTAAGGGGTGTAGTCTGAGTTTCACCGTTGGTATACATTACATAACCTTTACCTGAGTGGCAGCGCATACACTGCTGCAAATCGCCGGAGGGTAATCCGCGTGTAGCAAATCCGCTTGACCATATAGCAACTGAGTGCATCGAGTTTTCATACTGCGCGCCCTCGTTGTATCTCCAGGGAGCGTCGTGGCATTGACCGCAGGTTGCATCATCCAGTGTAACCTGGATTCTGGCTACGTTTCCGCCGGCGCCGTGTTCAGAACCGGTACCGTGGCACATTTCGCAGCCAATATTTGCGTGGTTAACAAGACCGGGTTTGTTGGTCTTTAATGAATCCCATTTTGATGGATCTGGCGGTGCATACCATACCCAGCCTAGCTGAGCTGCTACATCATCAAAACCATTGTTATTTGCAACCAGGTTATGATCATAACCGGTTGTATGGCACTTCATACAGCTGGTGCTGAAATGAGTGGAACCGGAAGTGATATCATTTTTAAACCTGGTAGCGTGGCCTGAAACTTTCCATTTATCAAAGATAGCTGTGAAAGCTGGCATACTGCCGTGGCAGGACATACACTGCGGAAATGCAGCAGCTACGCCTTCATAGTTGCCCACACCAACATAGCTTCCGGCGAAGAGTGACATTGTGGTGTCATCAGAACCGGCAGCAGTTGTAACAGTGAGTTTTACCTGGTATTCACCTTTTACGTCAGGTTTGAACATTGTCCAGGTTGGTTTGTTCGGGAAAGCTTCGAAAGCAGCAGCCGAACCTGATGGCCTGGAAACAAATTGCCAGGTAGCAGTCAATATCGGATCAGAATTCGCGATATTAAGAGGCGACAGGTATGAATAGGTAAGATTTGGAACAATCTTTAATCCTGCGGAAACTGAGTTTGTTGCGAGACCGTAAGAGGTCAGCTTTGCGCGTGAGACTCCTTCGACTTTTATAACGGCTCTCTGAGCCAAAAGACTGAAGGGAAGTAAAAAAAGAAAAGCAATTAGTAATATTTTTTTCATATAAGCCTATTTGGTTAATTGTTATAGACTCTTTGCAAAAAGCAATATGTGTGCCAATAATCAATACTTCATTTTTCTCAAATATTGCGGAATATCAATCTACTCACCTTTCATTTTATCATTAATGAGATGAAATTTTTTCAAATCTTAGAATATTTGATATTTCGAATATTGCTAATTGTCAACTAATAGCTCCCGCAATCGTAATTTTATTCAATAATCAAACTATGGCTAAAGAAAGGTCCGAATTAGAAATTCTTAAAATCAGGAACCAAGTGTTGAATAATTAAACACGAGTAAATAGCCCTACGATTCGTATATTTACTCTCTTATTTTACACGAAATCTAAAACGTTATACTACAAATTGCCAGTCGTTAAAACAACCTCTCTTACCCTTGGGGAGAGAGTCATAAAATGTATTTATAAAAGTAACCGGAAAATCAGGAGAGTCTCCCTGAAGATTACCCAGTTTGGTGTTGTCGAATTGCTAATCCCGCCGCGTTACTCAATCGCAACGGCTGATAATTTCCTGCAGGCAAACCTCTCTTTAATCCGGAAACATATTGATAAAATTATTTCGCCCGTCACGGAAAGATCCCTGTTTGGGCAAGCAATCCGTATTGTTACTATCCCCGGTAAGTTTAAGAGCCGGTCGAGGTATAGGTTCTCCGAGAATGTCCTGACCGTTGAAGTTCATCCATCGGTAGATCTTGATGAGGAGTACCTCTATAAGCAGCTCCTGAAAATAAAAGCGAAAGAGGTAATACTGCCGCTGGCCGAAGAAATGGCGAAAAGATACGGGTTCTTGCCAAAACGCATTCAACTGGGGTACGGGACTACACAGTGGGGTAGCTGTACAACTACCGGAGTCGTAAGACTCAATTCTCTCCTGGCCTCCCTGCCTTTAGAGATTATTGAATACGTTATCATCCACGAGTTCTGCCATCTTAAATATATGAATCATTCGAATGAATTCTGGAATGAAGTGGAAAAATATATTCCTCATTACAAAACTTTAAGAAAAAAACTTAAAGGGAAAGCCGCCTGATACCACACTTTTATTCAAATTTGTTAAATTTGTGGACTAAATTTTTTCGAGTATTTTATGACATCAAGAAGCAATTCCCTTCCGCTAATCGGCGAACTAATGCCTGAAATTGCCGCGGCAACCACCGTCGGACCAATTAATCTTCGTGAGCATTATCAGGGGAAATGGATACTTTTATTCAGCCACCCCGCTGATTTCACTCCTGTGTGCACCACAGAATTTGTGGCATTCGCCAGAAAGTCCTATGAATTCAAAAACCTCAACTGTGAACTGATCGCGCTTTCAATTGACCAGGTCTTTTCACACATTAAATGGGTCGAATGGATCAAGCAAAACATAGGCGTTGACATTGAATTTCCGATTATCGCCGACGAACTCGGGGAGATCGCGCAGTCTTTGGGTATGATTCATTATGTTAAAGCCACCAATACGGTTAGAGCCGTATTTATTATCGGCCCTGATTATAAACTCAGGTTGATGATGTATTATCCGCAGGAGATCGGCAGGCAGGTTGATGAAATCCTGCGTGCCCTTAAAGCCCTCCAGATCGCGGAGCAGTATTCGGTATCAATGCCTGAAAACTGGCCAAACAACGAACTGATCGGTGATAAGGTTATTCTCCCGCCCCCAAATAATATTGAAGAGGCTCGCGAGAGAATAAAAAACACCGAAGGTTATGACTGGTGGTTCACTTATAAAGATCTTAAATAATATGCCTTTTCAGGGGCGGTGCTTTTCAGGCTGCCCCTTCTTCCTCCCGCGGTAATAACCCCGCTTTCCTCCATATTCTTCAGACAGTTTTAATCAGGATAAAAAATTTTGGTTTAAGCAGAATACCTTTTGCATAATATCGTCCTTCATTTTTATATTTAACCCGTTATAATAATATTTATTAACCCCACAAAGAGGCATTGTGATATGAAAAAAACAGAGACTGATCAGGTGAATATAACTTCGGTACTGGAAGAACACCGGCTATTTCACCCCTCAGCGGAGTTCAGCAAAAAAGCACACGTGAAGAATATGGCTCAGTACAAAAAAATGTATAAAGAGTCGATACTGAATCCTGAAAAATTCTGGGGCGGCATAGCTGATGAACTTCACTGGTTTAAGCACTGGACTCAGATCAAACAGTTCAAAGCACCTGACGCGAAATGGTTCATAGGCGGTAAGACGAACATCAGTTATAATTGTCTCGACCGGCACCTCGCTACCTGGAGAAGAAATAAAGCCGCGATAATGTGGGAAGGCGAACCGGGAGAAACACGTATTCTTACTTACGGAGTATTGCACAGAGAAGTTTGCAAATTTGCGAATGTCCTCGGTAAAATGGGTGTAAAGAAAGGTGACAGGATCGCGATTTATATGGGGATGGTACCAGAACTAGCCATCGCCGTACTCGCCAGCGCGAGAATAGGTGCAGTCCACACAGTAGTTTTCGGCGGGTTTTCCGCGGAGGCACTGAAGGACAGAATAAACGATGCACAGGCGAAACTCGTTGTAACCTGCGACGGCGCTATGAGGCGAGGCAGCGTCGTACTTCTAAAACCCGCGGTTGATAATGCACTTGATCACTGCCCCACGGTTGAAAATGTAATAGTATATAAAAGATTTTCAGATATGCATACTCATATGGTTCCCGGCAGGGACCACTGGTGGCACGAAGTAATGCAGTCTGTTAATGATAAAAATGAGGCAGCGCCTCTTGATTCCGAACATCCTCTCTTCATTTTATACACAAGCGGAACGACGGGTAAACCTAAAGGAATCCTCCACACCACAGGCGGGTATATGGTGAATACTTATTTCACATCAAAAATTATTTTCGATCTTAAGGAGGAAGATATCTACTGGTGTACCGCGGATGTCGGATGGGTAACCGGGCATTCATATGTTGTTTACGGGCCCCTTGCGAATGGCGCTACGACTGTTATGTACGAGGGTGCACCCAACTTCCCTGAACCCGACCGCTTCTGGCGCATCATCGATAAATACCGCGTGAATATTTTCTATACTGCTCCCACCGCTATCAGGGCGTTCATCAGGTGGGGAGAACAGTGGGTATTAAAACACGAACTTACAAGCCTCCGACTTTTGGGAACTGTCGGCGAGCCGATAAATCCTGAGGCGTGGATGTGGTATCATAAAATAATCGGGAAAGAAAAATGCCCGATCGTGGATACCTGGTGGCAGACTGAAACAGGCGCGATAATGGTCTCCCCCATCCCCGGCGCCACACCCACTAAACCCGGCTCCTGTACACTCCCTCTGCCGGGAGTCTTACCTGAAATTGTAGATAAAAAAGGGAATCCGGTCCCTGACGGACAAGGCGGGTACCTGATAATAAAAGATACCTGGCCTTCGATGACAAGAACTATCTATGGTGATAAGCAGCGGTTCAAAAAACAATACTGGAGCGAATATAAAGGCGTTTATTTTACAGGCGACGGAGCAAGAAAAGATAAAGACGGCTATCTCTGGGTTATGGGAAGAGTTGATGATGTGATAAATGTTTCCGGACACAGGCTGGGCACTGCCGAAATTGAAAGCGCTCTTGTAAGCCATCACGATGTAGCGGAGTCAGCCGTTGTCGCGCGCCCGGACGAGATCAAAGGGAGCGCGATCGTAGCGTTCGTTACGCTGGAGCAGGGAAAGAACCCAACCCTTCTGCTGAAAGAAGAGCTTCGCAATCACGTGGCAAAAGAGATCGGACACATTGCTAAACCGGATGAGATCAGGTTTACTGACGCGTTACCGAAGACAAGAAGCGGAAAGATAATGCGCAGGCTGCTGCGTGAAATCGCCACTTCCGGAAATGTTGCCGGAGATATAACCACGCTTGAAGACTTTACCGTGCTTGAAAAACTGAGGGACGAGGACTAATTTTGTAATTATATATTAGGTTGAGAGATGAAATACTCCGTGTAAAATGGAAAAAATCTGATCTCAAACAAATAGTCTTAACTTTTCTTACGAATACTTTAAAATGAAAAACCCACGCGACCGGTGGGTTTTTCATTTTAATAAAGAACTTTCTTACTGTGCTAATGCTCTGAGGCGTGCGATTCTTTCTTCCATCGGGGGATGCGTGGAAAAGAGTTTCATCAGTCCGCCGCCGTGGAGCGGATTCACGATAAACATATGCGCGGTTGCAGGCTGCGCGTTCTGCATCGGCACAGCATCATTCGCTCCGGAAAGTTTATTCAGCGCTGAAGCGAGGCTCATAGGGTTGCCGCAAATTGCAGCGCCGGATGCATCGGCAGCGTATTCCCTTGAACGTGAAATTGCCAACTGAAGCAGCGTAGCCGCTATAGGAGCTAAAATGATCATCAGCAATGAACCGATTCCGCCATCGTCATCCCTGTCGCTTCTGCCAAACATCATTGCCCAGGATGCCATCTGCGCAAGATAGGTAATTGTTGCCACAAGGGTTGAGACAATGGTTCCTGTTAGTATGTCACGATTTTTTATGTGTGCCAGCTCGTGAGCTATCACTCCGCCCAACTCCTCTGTGTTGAGTATTTTCAAAATACCTGTTGTGACTGCTACGGCAGCATTCTGTGGATTCCTGCCGGTCGCGAAAGCGTTAGGGGTTGCAGAATCTATAACATATACCTTCGGCATTGGAAGCTTAGCGTGATGCGACAGTTCCTGCACCATTGAATAAAGTTTTGGTACTTCGTTAGCGCTGACCTGACGGGCTCCGTACATCTTTAATACAATTTTGTCTGAAAACCAGTAGCTCCCGAAATTCATCAGCAATGCAAAGAAGAAGGCGACGGCAAGCCCGGTCTCACCTCCTAAAGCTCCTCCTACGAAGAGAAAGAGCACCATAACCAATGTCATCAGAAAGACTGTTTTAAGCGTGTTCATATGTCTAATCCTAAAATATTTTTTCCTAATTTAATAAACCAATATTACCGTTTCAATACTATTCATATTCAAAAACCGATTTTGGTGACAATTTGTTCCCGTTTTGGCAGACTTTGGCATCCTTATGCGGTAAACTTAAGTCCTATTATCCCTATTATTATTAATCCGATGAACATTAAACGGGGTAAATTAGCAGGTTCACTAAAAAGGTATATCCCCAGTATTGCAGTCCCAGCTGCTCCTACCCCCGTCCAGACAGCATAGGCAGTGCCCACAGGAAGAAATTTGAGGCAATATGCCAGAAGTCCCATACTGATCACCATACTTATCACCGTCAGGACTGAAGGCAAAGGTTTGGAAAAACCCTGGGAGTATTTTAGCCCAATTGCCCAGGCAATTTCAAACAGGCCAGCCAACAGTAAAATTAACCAGTGAAAAACATTTGTCATAACTTAACCGGATTTATTAAACTATTCTGAATTAAAACTCTTTGAGGACAGCATCAAGGTTTTCGGCATAAAAGTCGAAGTGTTCTTTCTCAGCGATAAACGGCGGCAGGATTCTCAGCACCGTATCACCTGCAACAGTGGACAATATTTTTCGTTCCATCAGTTTTTTCAGGACATCTTTCGGGTTTATCGCCTTCACAAACTCGACTCCGATCATCAGCCCTTTTCCTCTAATCTCAGCGATGTATTCTGAATTGAGATTCTTCAGCAAGTCCATAAGGTAGATTCCGTCGTTACTTATTTTTGCGAGCATTTCCGGCGTAAGCAGATCCACTACAGCTAACGCGGAAGCAAGCGCAACAGGATTACCACCGAAGGTCGTTCCGTGGCTGCCGGGTGTTATAACCTCTCCGACCGGCTTATTACAAAAGGTGGCACCGAGAGGGAGTCCGTTTGCTATTCCCTTCGCGCTTGAGAGAATGTCCGGCACCACACCGGCCCATTGATGAGCATATAGTTTCCCGGTACGCCCCATTCCACATTGTATCTCGTCAAAGATCAGAAGAATATTATGTTCATCGCATAACTCCCTTAACCCATTCAGATACTCATCTGTAGCGACTGCAACTCCCCCTTCCCCCTGTATGGGTTCAATAATGATAGCGGCAGTATTCTCATTTACAGCTGCTTTCATTGCGGCGAGGTCATTAAAAGGCACATAATTAAATCCCTCCAGCAGCGGATAAAAACCCTTCCAAAGTTTTTCCTGGCCAGAAGCAGAGACAGCGCCCATCGTTCTGCCGTGAAAACTTTTCTGTGTGGAGATGATGCCATATCGCCCATCTCCCCACTTCCGGGTAAATTTTATGGCAGCCTCATTAGCCTCCGTCCCGGAGTTGGAAAAGAAAACAAAATCGTGACCTGTCTGAGAGGCCAGCTTAAATGCAAGTTCCTCCTGGAGATGGGAATAAAAAAGATTTGACAGATGCCACAATTTATCTATCTGTTCTTTCACCGCGGCTTTAATAACCGGATGATTATGCCCGAAGGAGGTAACGGCAATGCCGCAAAGGAAGTCAAGATATTTGTTGCCGTCCCTGTCGTAAAGAAACACACCTTCGCCGTGAGAGAAATCTATCTCATAACGGGCATAATTTTTAAGAAGTCGTGAGGTTGTTGCCGCGGAGTTTATATTATTCAATTTCTATCCTGAAAAATAATTGGAATTCAAAATGTTGGTTAATCCCTTAAAATACCCCTGACAGTAAGTTCATTTAGAAGGGGTGCATATCCCGTGTACTGTATCGCGTCCCACCCGCGGGACTTTGCCCCTTCAGCATATTCCGCTATGTCATCAATAAAGATGTGAGTTTCCGGTAATTCACCAGTATATGAGGTTACGGCTTCATAGATCTCTTTCTGCGGTTTTACATATTTCAATTCGTGTGAGAGGAAAAGTTTTTCAAAATTTGCCAGGAACGGATACTGCTCCCAGCCATATTTTTTATGAATGGAATTAGTGTTCGAGAGGAGCATCAGCCGGTAATTCATTTTCAGTTTCGGCAGTAATGCCGCGGTATCTTCGTTAACAGTAAATATCTCAGAGTATAAACTGCAGAATGTTTCTCCGTCAACAAGATTTTTTAAGGCGTTCAGGTGCTTTTCTATAAAGACTGATTCAGTAATTTCACCAGCCTCAAAAGCCCTGTGGAGTGGATAATTTTCTTTTAGAAAAATACGGTAATGGTCTCCAAGCCCCTTCTCAATTTTCTCAAGTTTTGAGAATGCGATTTCATAATTAAAGGGAATGAGGACATTCCCAAGATCAAAAACAACAACTTTGTATTTATTCGGCATCTTTATTTATCAGGGTCTTTTATGGATAATGATTAACGTGCGGCATAAAATATTTTCCTCCGCCGCGGCGCGGCGGAGGAAAAATAATTTTTTATTTAAAGAGATCGTCTCCCAGACCTGTGTTAATTTCGATATTCGAAACGGTCATTTCAATATTCATTCCGACTACTGATTGTACTAATTTGTAGGGGTATTTCATCCCATTCACTTCACGGTAGTCGGAGAAGTTTGTCGTTTGTGTAAACGTTCCCTGTGGCGTGGAAAGAGTACGCTGTTCACGGAGTTTTAACCCGGATTCCTTCTCATAGTAATGATGAAATTTACCGCCTGAGGGCAGGACAAATTCAATTTTATACGCGTCTTTGTCATCAATTTTTTCTACTCCTGTGAGAGTTGCTTTTATACCAAGTTCATCAAGTTTAGTAATCGCGAGCATATCAGCCTCAAATGCCATCTGTTCGAGGTTCTCCCCTTCCAGAACTTCTTCACCCATAGGTGATTTATTAACACCATTCTTACCATCGAAAAGCATTACCTGCTCCATTCCGCCAACAGAAATTCGCTGCAGCATTTTATTCGGAGCTTTCTGTAAAAGAACAGCCGTAACATCGAATCCCTGGACTGAGGCGCTCATCGTGGTCTTCCTGTCCTTAACGTTCATAAGTTTTTCTTTGCCGCCGATCGATTCGATATACTTCGAGATAACCGAAGCAGCGCTGACTCCCTCAGGAACAGCTTTCGCGTTTGGGTCTACCGGATTAGCAAAATCATCATAATACTCGATCTTCAGAGACGAGAACTTTTTTACTTTCGACGCTATATCTTCAGCTTTTCCGACAAGTATAATATAGCTCTTTTCGGGAAGGACATATTTATTAGCCGCATCACGTATATCATCAGCAGTAAGTGAATTGACCTTTACCAGGTAATTGGAATAAAAATCCCTGGGCAAATTATATTTTGCAGTATTAACCGCAAAACTTGCGACCGTCTGAGGGCTTTCCATTGAAATGGCGAAACTGCCTGTAATGTAATTCTTGGCTTTTTGTAATTCATTTTCACCAACCGGTTCAGTCCGGATCCGCTTCATCTCATATAGGAATTCAGTAACCGCGCTGTCAGTCACTTCATTACGAACATCAGCCGAGGCCGCGAAATAACCGGTAAGCTGATTGGGCGCCAGTTGTGAGTAAGCACCGTAAGTGAATCCGCGTTTTTCGCGCAGGTTCTCGAATAGTCTGAAAGCACCGCCGCCGAGGATTGTATTCATAACGCGCGCATTGATTACATCGGGACTGCTCAGAGAAATCTCGACGGGGTGACCGATATTGATTGAGGTCTGAACCGCGTTATCCCTGTCGACAATCGCCACTTTGGTAAGAAGGGGAGCCTTAGGCTGCTTATAGGTATGTTTGGGAACCTCTCCCTTTTTCCAGTCTCCGAAATACCTTTGGGCGGCTTTTTTCGCTTCATCGAGAGTAATATCACCGACTATCGACAAATAGGAAATATTAGGCTTAAAGTAAGTCTGGTAATATTTTTCACAATCCTGGCGAGTGATCTTTTTCACTGAAGCTTCTGTTTCAAACTCAGCATAGGGATGCCCCTCTCCGTAGAATAATTTTCTTCTTACTCTTTCGGCGATTTCATCCGGCTCATCCTTGGAAGAAATCAGATTTGAGAGGATCTGTTTCCGCGCCTTCTCAACTTCTGCGTCTCTGAACTCCGCGTTGATCACTACATCCGACATAAGTTCAAGAAGTTTGTTCATGTGCTTCTTTAATGAAGAGGAAAATACGCTTGAAGACGAAGTTCCGAGTGTTCCGCCGATCTTATCCACTTCCTGGTCAATCTGCTCCTTGGTACGGGTTTTTGTTCCGGTACGGAGAAGCCTGCCCGTCATACCTACATACCCGGCCAGGTCTTTTTCAAGTACAGGATCAGAATCAATGATCAGGTTGAATGCTACCGTAGGCAACTTTGAATTTGTAACGACAAATACTTTTAGTCCGTTATCAAGAGTGAATGATTCATAGTCCGCGATTCTAATTTGCGGGGCCGGCCCCGGTTTTGGAGGGGCGCTTCTGTCAACCTGTCCGAAGGCGGTAAAACTTATTAATAATAAAAGTGCTAATATTCTGTTTTTCATTTTAATTTCTCCTTCCCGTTAATTCTTTTGTGAGGATTTTGGGAGGTAATAGAGTACTATCCGGTTTGTGGGCGCAAGAAACTCTCTGGCAACGCGGCGTATATCCTCTTTTGTAACATTCATATATTTATCAAGTTCGGTATTAATAAGCGAAGTATTCTTGAAAAAAAGATAATACTCTGCAAGGGACTGGGATATTCCGAGCACCTTACTTTTTTCATTTATAAAACTTCTTTCTACCTGGTTCCTGATCTTTTCGAATTCTTCATCGGTGATCAGTTCGTCCTGAACCTTCTTAATCTGTTCGTTTATCACAGCTTCACTTTCTTCAGGCGCTTTTCCTGCTGCAGCAAAAGCATAGCAGATAAAAAGACCCGGATCTTCAAGCGATACCGGAATGGAACCTGTCTGTAAGGCGATCTGCTTTTCGTCAATTAAGGCCTTATAAAAGCGTGAACTTTGTCCTGATGAGAGCAGCGTCGTAAGCATATTCAGAGCATAATAATCCTTCGTTCCCTGTGCCGGAATATGATATGCCTGCACAACCGCAGGAAGCTGAATTTTGTCGTATACGGTGTCCCTGACTTCCTTTACTCTTTTCGGTTCAACTATTCTGGGCCGTGGTATATCTTTTTTCCCAGCGGGTATTTCGGAAAAATATTTATTGATCAGAGCCCTGGTTTGCGCGATATCAATATCCCCAGCGATTGAAAGCACCGCGTTCTGTGGCACATAATATGTTTTATAAAACTCCCGGAATTCTTCGATGGATGCCTGGTCAATATACTGGAATGATCCTATCGGAGTCCAGTTGTAAGGATGTTTTGTAAAAGCAGTCGCGAATACTTTTTCAAAAAGGGTACCGTAAGGGCGGTTATCAATTGACTGGCGCCTCTCTTCTTTTACAACGCTTCTCTGGGTTTCAACACCCACGCTGTCGATCTTTGCGTGCAGGAGTCGCTCAGATTCAATCCAAAGCGCAAGCTCGAGTTGATTTGAGGGAAGCAGCAGGTAATATGTGGTCTGATCAAAACTGGTTGAAGCATTTAGCTGTCCTCCGGCGTTCTGAACCAGTGAATCAATTTGCCCCCTTTTGATATTTTCACTTCCTTCAAACATCAGATGCTCGAAAAAGTGGGCAAAACCTGTTCTCTGAGGATCTTCATTTTTTGAACCGACGTGGTAAGTTATCGTTGTCGCGACGATCGGCGTTGAATTATCCTGGTGGAGTATCACGTGAAGTCCGTTCGGAAGATCGTATTCTGTAAACTTGATCTCCGGAGCCTGTGCGATAACCAGGATATTTATTAATAAAATAAATACCGGGATTTTTTTAATCATCGTATTTCCTAAGAATTAATTAATATTTTTATAAATTACTTTATTCTCTGATAATTATTTAGAGCGGATTAATGACAGGCTGAGATCAGTGTTCCGCGGTGAAATCGCGGGCTGTTCTTTATCCTTATAATCTGTCTGAGTAATAATGAAGAATTTCGGAACAAAATTACATATTTTTATCCATCAAATCACACACTATAAACTATGAAATTTGTGGAATTTCTTAACTCCCCCGAAAAAACCACCGTGGGGAAAATCGTCTGCGTAGGGAGAAACTACGCGGAACACGCAAAAGAGCTTGGGAATGAAGTACCTGAGTTCCCCGTTTTATTTCTTAAACCCGCCTCAGCTCTTATTTACAGCGGTGATACAATAATTAAACCGGCCTTCTCAAATGAAATGCATCACGAGATTGAACTTGTGCTCCTTGTCGGGAGAGATCTGAAGGACGCGTCAGAAGAAGAAAGTCTGGCAGCCATTACCGCTTATAGCATAGGGCTTGATATGACTCTCAGGGATGTTCAGAATGTGCTAAAGAAGAAAGGTGAACCGTGGACGATTGCCAAATGTTTTGATACCTCAGCAGTAATCTCGAAACTTATTAAGATATCTGAAAATCCCTTATCACCGGAAATGAATTTATCTCTCTCAGTTAACGGAAACTTACGGCAGTCTTCAAAACTGGAGAATATGATCTTCTCCCCTTCCCGGCTAATAAGCTATATTTCTTCAAGGATGATGCTCGAACCCGGCGACCTGATTTACACCGGGACTCCCGCGGGTGTTAATAAAGTTGAGCCAGGGGATATACTGGTTGGAAAACTTGACGAATTGATATCACTGGAAGCGAAGGTCGGATGATTTGGCGGGGGGCATCTGTGAAATGCCTCCCATTTTATTCAGGCATTTTGAAAAGCAGCTTAGCAATTGTTTTCTTCCCGTTGGCTGACTCGAACTCTAATTCGCCGCCAAAAGCCTCGACAGCGGTTTTAACGATCGCGAGTCCCAGCCCCAGGCCCTGCTGCTCATATTTATCACGGCTATACTGATTGAAGGCGCTGATACGGACTGCAAAATCACTCGGCAACCCGACTCCCTCATCCGTTATCTGAAGGTGGTATTTGTATAATATCGTCCTACCCTGGATTGATATACGGGTACCCGGAGCGGAGAACTTACAGGCGTTTTCAAGCACCTCCTTTAACACAGAAGCTATGTAATCCCTCATAAACACAATTCGCCCTTCAGCCACATTGATTTCAATATCGGCAGCCCTGGCACGGATAAATTCATCGTCGTGAATTATTCGCGTGAATAGTGAAGGTTCTATCAGTACAGTTGAATTACTCCTCGTTTCATCCGCCGCAATTATGGTGTTAAGCGCGAGAACATCTGAATAAACAATAAATTTGTCGGCTGTGGATTTCAGCCTTAGTGCTGACTCCCGGATGTAATTAAGCATCTCCTCAAATTCTGTCGCGGATAAATTTTTATGCTCCGCTTTTATAGCGTCAGTGAATCCGAGTATGGCAGTCAGAGGGGTATTAAATTCGTGTGGCATAACACTTGTAAGATATCTCTTGAACTCACTCAGCCTGTCTTCAAAATTCCTTTTAACCTTCCCCGTTTTGGCAAACTGTGCGTCCGCGGCTTTGAGTATGACTTCTGTTTTACTCCCCCTCGGCAAGTAATCATCAGCGCCTGCTTCAATAAAAGACCTGAATTCATCCTGGACGAATTTTTCAGTAAGAATAATCACGGGAGTGCAGGCAGTGCTTAAGTTCTCCCTGAGACTTTTAATAAAATCATGGGACTGTCCATCCATTGAGGCGTCATCCAGAAGAGTTACTTCAGGAGCGAAGTTCCGGATATAAGTATCGGCACCCTGACCGGGCATCGAGTGTATAAACTCTATTCCGCGCAGTCTGCAGCCTTTACTCAGCCTGTTTTTCAGCTTATCATCATCTGTTATGAGGAATAATGTGCTCAACGACTTATCATAAAATTATCTAACCGATCTCATATAAAAATAAATATATAAAAGCCGCCTCTATTTTATCTTGACGAAAGTCACGTTTGAGCGAAAAATTACCCCAATTTTCTTTCCCCGGGCAAGTGTGTTACCTGTGAATATCCATTTTTTTACTCAAATTTGCCGAACATCTCTGTTAATACTTTTTCCCGGTATCTGAAAATACCGTTAAGCTGATGCTTAACAATGAGAGCATTTACGAGTTTTCCAATGGGGCCAAACGGAAGTTTATAGTGGATGAGGTCTTCCATTTCAACGCCGCCCGGAATCTCTTTAATGAAATGTTTATGATGCCAGAATGTATATGGACCGAATCGCTGTTCATCAACAAAATAATTTGGCTCCGACACGTGCGTAATTTCGGTAGTCCAGTTCATTGGAACGCCGGGGAACGGTTTTACAATATAATTTATTATCATTCCCGCGTACATCTTTTCCCCGCTGAAACCGGACAGTATTTCGAAGCCCATGTGCGGCGGGGTTATTTTTTTAAGATTCTCCGGAGACGATAAAAAGTCCCACCCCTGTTCCAGGGAAATGGGGAGTTTCTGCTTTCTTCTTAATTCGTGCATAAATTTCCTTTTTTAAGTATAGAACAATTTAATTTATGTAGCGGTTCCTCCCTTCCGGATTGTAACTTTCAGGGATAAATTCATTAAATTAAAAAAGTGAATTTTATAATCATTATCAGAGAGAAAAATGAAGTACAGAGAAATCGGCAAAACAGGTATTAAAGTTTCAGAAATTGGTCTGGGTTGCTGGACAATGGGAGGCCTGAACTGGGTGAACGGAGTGCCAAACGGCTGGGCAAATGTTGATGAAGGTGAAATACGTTCCGCAATCGACTATGCAATCGAACAGGGAGTGAATCACTTTGATAATGCCGATGTCTACGGAAACGGGAAGGCGGAACGGATGCTTGCAAAAATCCTCGGTAAAAGATCAAATAATTTCTTCATTGCGACGAAGGTCGGCTGGTTCCCGGGAACAGCGGCACACGCCTACGAACCGCAGCATATACGCCACCAGTGTGAACAGTCTCTTGTAAACCTTAACCGTGATCATATCGACCTTTACTATTTCCATCACGGTAACTTCGGCGAAAGCGATATGTACCTTGATGACGCCGTGGATACTATTTACAAACTTAAATCCGAGGGGAAAATCAGGTTCATCGGACAGTCCGCTTACTCACACGACGATTTTGTTAAGCTGATCCCTAAAGTGAATCCGGACGCGATCCAGAGTTCCGCAAGCGCTCTTGACTACAAATACCTCGCCGATGGAAGCCCGACAAGAAGACTTCTCGAAGAGAAACAGATTTCATTTATCGCCTTTGGCCCAATCGCCCAGGGGCTTCTGCTCGGGAAATACTCAAAAGAAAATCCCCCCGCTTTTGAGCCGGGAGACCACAGGGCTAACGCGCAACGTTTTTCTAAAGAAAATCTTGAACGGCTGGATCCGTTAATCGCGAAACTAAAAGAGAGATTCGGAAGTGATACCCGCAATCTGGCAGGTGCTGCTCTGCAGTTCCTCCTCCATTTCAGCGTAACCGGCGCTGTAATCCCCGGTTTCAGGTCACTCGATCAGGTTAAGATCAATCTGGCCGCGGCTGACTTTGCGTTTTCGGATGAGGATTTTTATTTTGTAAAAGATTTATTCAGCCAAAAATAAAATTGATATTTAATTTCAAACTACCCCCTGTAAAAGAATGACAGATTTCCGCATACTCTCTCAGGACGGAGGCTCACCCGGATACAACCCGGCAGAAATTTTATTTCGTGCGCTGGAATCGGAGGATTTTAAGGCGTTTGTAAGTTCGTGGACTGATAAAAACAGCTTAACCAGTGAGCAGGCAAACTCACTCCTGCAGTTAGCCGGTTACGTTAAGCAAATATCACAGGAACTCGCGAGCACAAAGATATTACTTGAGTCTTCACCTGATATAATTTTCCGGCTCTCGAGATCTGGGAAGTTGATATTCATCAGTTCTGCTGTCAGCAAAGTCCTTGGATATAAGGTTGAAGAGGTAATTAATCACTCCTTCCGGAACTTCATTCCCCCGGAGCATCTCAGGGACTTCCTAAAAGCCCTTTCCCTCTTTTTTGAGAAGAAAGAGCTATCCGGGTTCCAGTCGTACCTTATTCACGCAAACGGGTCGGCTGTACCTGTGGAAATAAACGGACGAATGGTAAGCGAAGGAGAAAACCTTATCGGACAAGGGGCTATCCGGGACATCACTCTTCGTAAAGAGTATGAGGAAAATCTCAGGCGCGCGGAACATAACCTTCGTGAGGTATGGAACAAATCCGCTGATGGTATGCGTATCACTGATGCCGAAGGTAAAGTGCTAATGGCAAATGAAGCATACTCGAAAATGATGGAGCTTCCGCTGCATGAGATTGAAGGATTCTTGATTGACAAGTTTTATGAGCCATCCTCCAGAGCAAGGGTTCTCAGTACATATATCAAGAACATTTCGTCCGGATCTCTTAAACCCAAATACGAGACAACACTTACTATCTGGAACGGAAACTCAAGAGACTTTGAGGTGACAAATTCTGTCCTTAATCTGGAGGGAGAGTATAAAGCTGTACTCAGCATTTTCAGGGATATCAGTCAGAGAAGATTAGCTGAAGCAAAACTTGCACGCAAGGACAGTCTTTTGGCATCCGTAGCCGAAGCCACCAAAGTCCTGATCTCCCGTGCTGAAACGAAGGATGCGTTTGATACTGTGCTGGAGCTGCTTGGGGTTGCGGCGGGCGTTGACCGGGTCTATATATTTGAAAATATTGCTGGACCGGCGGGTGAGATCACACATATGTCAGAAAAATATGAGTGGGTAAATGAAAACACCCCGCCTCAATTGGAGAACTTAAGAACACCGATAAACTATTCGAGATTTGGTTCAATCGATCTGCTCAATAACCTTAAGAGCGATAAGATCATCAGGGTGCATATGAATCAACTGACCGGCGAAGAAAAGAGCTCCTTTATTGACAGCGACATAAAATCAATCCTCCTGGCGCCGATTAAAGTCAACAACACTTTCTGGGGATTTATCGGATTTGATTCTTGCTCTTCAGAAAGATACTGGGAAGATGATGAAGTCTCTGTGCTCGAAACTCTTGCGGCAACTATCGGCGGGGTTATTCACAGGATGAGCATCACAAATGAGTTGAAGCAAAAAAATATCGAACTTGATAAAGCCCTCGTCCAGGCAACTGAAGCAGTAAGGGCAAAGAGCGAATTCCTCGCGCTTATGAGCCACGAAATACGGACCCCGATGAACGGTGTGATAGGAATGACCGCGCTCCTGTCGGATACCCCCCTCAGCAGGGAGCAGCAGGAATTTGTTGATACCATCAGGATCAGCGGCGAGCAGCTGATGGTGATTATCAATGACATACTTGACTTCTCGAAAATTGAATCCGGCAACCTGGAGATCGAAAGTTACCCGTTTGTATTAAAAGACTGCATTGAGGACACTTTGGATCTGTTAAGTTCTAAAGCTTCGGAAAAAAATCTCGACCTCGTCTATTTTGTAGATGAAAACACACCGAAGATGATAGTGAGTGACATTACGCGGCTGAGGCAGATCATCACTAATCTTGTGAATAATGCCATAAAATTTACCGAGAAAGGTGATGTTTTTATAAACGTCTCCTCAGAAAAAAGTGAAGACGGCCAATATAAGATCCTTTTCAGTGTCAGGGATACCGGAATCGGTATTCCCGCCGACAAGATGGACCGGTTATTTAAATCCTTTTCCCAGGTTGATTCTTCCACTACGCGTCAGTTTGGCGGCACCGGACTGGGTCTGGCTATCAGTAAAAGACTTACGGAACTGATGGGAGGGACTATATGGGTGGAAAGTGAGGTGGGTAAAGGGTCTACATTTACATTTACGATAAAAGCAAGTCCTGCAGATACTGAAGAAGAAGGGAAGACTCTCCGGAGCGCCGAATTACGCGGGAAGAGGATACTTATCGTTGATGATAACGCGACTAACAGAAGAATACTGACGTTACAGTGTTCCAATTGGGGGATGGAACCGACCGCAGTTGAAAGCCCGTTAACAACACTGAATAAACTCCGTTCCGGAGAAATCTTTGATATAGCAGTTATCGACTATCAGATGCCCAATATGAGTGGAATTGACCTGATAAGAGAGATCAGGAAACTTGCTCTTTCTCAATGGCTGCCTATTATTATTCTCTCTTCTGTGGGAAGAAAAGAAGATCAGGCTTTAATTGATGAACTAAAAATCTCCAAATTCCTTAGCAAACCGATCCGTCAGTCGGCACTCTATGAAGGGATTCTTTCCGTCTTCTCCAAGGAATACTCCTATGTTAAAAAGCCCAAAACCCCATCCGGTATAGACTGGCACTTAAATGAAAAATATCCCTTAAATATCCTTTTAGCGGAAGACAATGCCATCAACCAGAAGGTTGCTTTGCGGCAGCTCGACCGGCTTGGATACAAAGCGGACATTGCAGATAACGGTCTTGACGTGCTTGCTGCCCTCCCGCATACTCATTACGACATAATCTTTATGGATGTGCATATGCCTGAAATGGACGGCTTTGAAGCAACCAAAAAAACACTCGAATACTATAAAGAGAAAGCTTTCGGCCCCATCATTATCGCGATGACCGCGAACGCACTGCAGGGAGACAGAGAATTATGCCTCGCGGCAGGTATGAATGATTATATCAGCAAGCCGGTACAGCTTGATGAGTTGCAGTCTGTTTTGTATAAATGGGGAGAATTTATCTCCGCGAGGAAGAAAGCTCTGCTTGATGAGATTTCCCGCGAACATCTTGATACAGCCGTTGTGAATGAGTCAGAGTTCAGTTACGTTAATGAACTCGAATCGCCGGAGGATATTGTTTTCCTCATTGAACTCATCGACATTTTCCTTAATGAAGCGCCGCAATTATACAATGACATCGAAACTGCTTTCCGGAATCAGGATCATGACCAGCTAATATTTCATACTCACAAACTGCGCGGCACCAGTTTGACGCTCGGCATAAAAGCAACGTCAGAAGTATGTCTTCAGCTTGAAATATCAGCGAAGAAGCGAATTCAGCCCGATGAAAAACTTATGGACGGCTTAAAGGAAGTACTAAAGTTGTCCTACCACGACCTTGAGTTAATGAAGAAGAAATATCAAAAGATTCTTGATGCTTAGATAAGTTTCCATAAAACGGATGAAAATTATTCTTGATTCTCAGATAAAAAAATGACAGTTTTGTAGTACGTGTTTTTTGGGGCTATAGCTCAATTGGCAGAGCGCCTCGTTCGCAACGAGGAGGTTGGCGGTTCGACTCCGCTTAGCTCCACAGAAATGATTTTCTTTAAAATAAAAAACCTCCGGTAACGATATCACCGGAGGTTTTTTTGTAAAGTAAAATTTACTTTATACTCTTCAAAACTTCTTCAGCCTGTTTGTTGCCCGGATCAATTTCAAGGATTTTGTTCCAGTAAACTTTGGAAGAATCTTTCCAGGTTGATTTGAATTCAGGCACATCCTTCTTGGCTATATAATAAGCGCCAAGATAAGTATATGCTTCAATAATCTGATTCTTGTATTTATCAACCTGTCCTGCGGTCAGTTCCACAAATTTTTCGTAATGCGGTTTTGCAGCGCCGGTTTCAAGAGTCGAGTCTATCTGGGAATTTGATCTTGCTCTCCAGAAGTGGGCGAGCGCGAGTTCAGGATTCTTTTCGATTACAGCTCCGAATGTAACATCCGCGAGTTCCAGGTTGCCATTACGGTAATATGCAAACGCGAGGTTGTAATTCTCTTTCATTGAGAGCCCTTTATCAGACTTCGCGCCTTTCATTTTATAGGACTCAATCGCGTCAATCCATTTATTATTTTTAAAGTAAATATCGCCAACGGTGCCGTACATATCGAAACTAGTGGTGTCTAATTCCTGTGCTTTCAGGTAAAACGGTATTGACTCCATCTCCTTACCGCTCTTGTTCAGAGATACGGCATAATACTCGTAGTCAATTCTGGAAAGCTTTGACTGATCTGCCTTAGCGAAATATGTCTCAAATGTTTTCGCTGCATTTGTATAATCTTCCATCGAATAGTAGGCATAAGCCTTCAACTGTACGATTTCATTAGCATCCGGCTGATTCGAAAGGATCTTGTCACACACTTCAACCGCCTCAGCGTAATTTTTATTCAGATAAAGATACCTTACCAGTTGTGTTTTAACCGGCACAGTTTCTTCCGAGAGTTCGATATATTTCTTCAGGTTTGTAATCGCCTTCTCGTATTTTCTCTGCCCGTAGTATAACTCAGCCAATTCCTTATAGGGAATTGAATGAGTAAGGTCAGCGTTGTTCGCGTCAACAAATGCTGACTCGGCCGCGCCAAGGTTACGGGTGCGGTTATAAACCCTCCCCTTTCCTACGTGGCCCATAACGTAGCTGCGGTCAAAATCAACAGCCTTCTGGAAATTCTCGATTGCCTTGCTTCCGTCATTCCTGGCGAAGTAAATACCGGCCATTATGTCATAGAGCCTCGGATTCTTCCGGTCAATATCTCTGGCTTTATTGAGATACTCTATCGCGTCATCGTTGGCTGTAAGTCCCAGCGCGAGATAACAATCCGCTATTCGCAGATAGGACAGAATGGTTTTTTTCGGTGTATTGCTTATCGCTTCCTTAAACTGTTTTTTTGCTTTCTCCTGCTCATCATTCATCAGCGCGATTACACCGCTGCCGACGAGCGAATACATATTGTCATCGTCAATTTTTATCGCGTTCTCAAAAAAGATTTTCGCTGAATCCTTATTGCCCATCTTGAGATAAAACTCACCAACGTAGTACATCACTTCCGCGTTCTTCTGATTGGCGCCTGCCAGATCGAGGAAGTATTGTTTGGCCGCACTAAACTGGTCAGTTTCATACATACGAACACCCTTCTGGATGTCCTGAGCATTTGCTATTCCCACGAATAAGAGGAGAACAAATAATGAATGGAAGATCTTATTAATTGTTGTTGCTTTCATATTTATCATCTCTTTCTATACTGAAATTTTCACTTCTGACTTCTACTAATCTTATCGGCATAGTGGCTGGCACCAATCCCGATTTCAAAATAATTCTTTGTCCCCTCTCGCTTGCCACAAAGGACATAAACCCGTACGCCAGCCCGGTGCGGGGTTCCCTGCTTATCATAGTTACTGTTCTCACCAAAGGGTAATCACCCGTGGCGATATAGGCCTGGAACGGCTGATAATACTTTCCTCCCTTAACGGATGTATCCGGATGGGATACTTCCATCACGTTTATTTTACTCAGGAACGACAAATTTTTCGGATCGTCACCGTCACTGATCCAGCTTACGCCCAGAAACCCAAGTGCATTCTTGTTCTTTGACACATAATCCACGACGGCTTCACTGCTTTTAACGGCAAAACTGTTCTTCTTCAGAAAACTATCCGTACCAAATTTGTTTTTCAGATAATTTATTATTCCCGAGTTATAACTATCAAATATCAATTGTATCTCACCGGACGGCAGCGATGCATCAACCTGCCTCCAGTTCGGTATATTCCCTCTTAGTATTCCCTCTATCTGCTCGTAAGTGACTGACACCAGCTTGTTTTCCTTATGAGTTATCAGGGCGACGGCATCATATGCAGCTTTCACATTGCGGGGGAATATTTTAATTTTTTCAAATTCACTGCTCTCAGACGGCGTTAACAGCCTGCTGACGACAATCATCCTCGAAGTATCGCTCAGAAGATCCGCAAATGCCTGAGCTTCGGGAACATATCTTACCGTAAGATGCGCCCGTTTGTAAATGCTGTGAAATGTCTCTACCTGTGATTCAAAGATCGGTTTGAAGTTTTCGTCAACTGATATTGTTATCGAACCGAAGGTAGGGCCATCCTCGATGGGATCTTGCTTCTGATCTCCGCAGGAAATCGTAAAAAAGGCAAAGGCCAGTAAAAGAGCAAAGTAATATTTATTCGTTATCTTCTTCATTTTCATCGTCACTTTCGCGGAATTTTTTATACGTTTGGTAGCCCCTGAAAATCCCGTATAAAATTAATGCCGAGCCAAAAATTATCCTGTAAGTATCATTGAAACCTTGAATAAAGTCAGGGGCTGATAAAAGCAATAACCCGATGAGGATATAAATGATTACCATAAATCCGCCGAAGAGCGATAATGCTTTATTCCACATCGGGTTACCGAAAGCTATTTATTTGTAGTTTAGTTTAGCTTAAAGATTATCGGAATAGAAACCCTAACACTAACAGGATTACCGTTCTGCTTTCCGGGGTTCCAGCTTGGCATAGTCTTCACTACCCTTACTGCTTCCTCGTCGCATCCTGCTCCGATACCTTTAACTACCGCGACATCGCGAATAACTCCGCCGCGGGTGACTACGAAAGAAACAAATATTTTACCCTCGACTCCGGCACGCTTTGCGATCTCGGGGTACTGAATATTCGCGGAGAAGAACCTGAACATTTCTTCAGGGCCGCCCGGGAAACTGGGCATTTCTTCCACGTAGGTAAATATCTCTGCTTCTTTTTCTTCTTCTTTAACTACTTCGGGTTGCTTCTCCTCTTCTATGTCAAGAAGTGAATAATCAACTCCGCCCGGATCTCCCTGCTGGGTAAGTTTACCGGGGTCAACTTCTTTAAGTTCTTCCTGGGAAGGAATATACTCGTCGGTTACTTCTTCGTCCGGCTTTACGACAGGCGGAAGGAACTTGATAGTTGATTTAAGCGGCGGCGGCGCCTCAACATCAATCTTTTCTTCCTTCTTGTCAATAGAAGGCGGCTCGCTTAATTGAGTGTAGTCAATTACACGAAGCTTCTTCTTCGCCATATCCTCTTTTGGGGTGAAGTACTTTATGATAATGGGAGTGCTTGTTCCAAGAGAGAACGCGAATATCACTACCCAGATAGACAAAGAAATATGTTTCCTGTAAAGCTGCCTGAGAAGATAGGCGCCGTACTCTTTGTTCTTGAACGCGAAAACAATCTCGTTCAGTTTTTCATTAATTACCAGATTACTTTCCATACTACACCTTACCTATAAATTCGCTTTCTCGATTAATTCCAGATCGAAATCCGTAATATCAACCAGCGCGTATTTTTTAACATCAGTAATAGCCATTTCATCCAGTATGTCGACAACATTTTTATACTTAGCATCCTTCGTCGCCTTGATAATAACGATAAGGTCGCGGATAGTCCTGTTTTTCTCATTCAGAACTTTACGAATACCGTCTTTATCAAAACCGGTCACCATCAGTTCAGGATCTTCAATACCGAGATAGTAATAAACCTTATTATCTGCGCCGAGCAGGATTGAAAGCGCCTTGGAAGCCTTGACCGCCTGGCCTTCTTCCTTGGTCTCCTTATCCTTAACCGGCATGTTTATTTCCATCGTCTGCGGTTTGCTGAAGGTAGTCGTGAGCATAAAAAATGTTACAAGCAAAAACGCGAGGTCAACCATCGGGGTGAGGTCAACCCTGGTGGACATTTTCTTGCCACCGTGCTTTTTTCCTTTTTTCTTTCCCCCGCTTTGCGAGGTATCTAGTTCAGCCATTTTATAACTCCTTTCACCTTACTTCGGACGAACTTCTAGGTCGGTGATAAGATTAAATTTATTTACGTTTTTATCCTGCAGGGTGTTCATAACGCCTTTTACAACGGGATACGGAGTTTCACCATCCCCCCTTATCGCGATACGCGTTCTGGGGTTGGAAAGCCTGCCGTATACTATCCAGTACTGCAGTTCATTATTGAGAGAATCAATCGGTATGCCGGGTTGAATCTTCTCGTTCTTCCTTTCTTCTGAGGTCAGGCTCAGAAACTGCTTGAGATTCGCGATCGGGACTCCAAAACTACCGGTGAGAGAAAAGGAGTGGACTTCTTCTTCAGTAAACTGAATACCGAATCTAGCTCCGATCTTCTCGATCATTCTTTCGCGGTTGTATTTGCCGTCCATTCCGAAGAATACTTTGCCGTCCTTCGTTATGGTAATAGCCATAATGTCGGTATCCGGCAGTTTGATCTCTGAAATGGATGATGGAGTATCCACAATCACGGGATCGTCAGCTTTAAATTTTGTTGTTAACATAAAAAATGTCAGCAACAAAAAAGCTACGTCGCACATCGCGGTCATGTCGATGTTCGTGCTTTTACGTGGAACTTTTACCTTTGGCATTTTATCTCACTCTTCTATTAATTGTGTTTAGCTGCGAACTGCTGAACTAACGCAACGCCTGCTTCATCAATACTATAGGTGATTTTGTCAATCTTTGTTGTGAAATAGTTATAAAAAATAATCGCAAAGGTTGATGAACCGATACCAAGCGCCGTATTAACAAGCGCTTCGGAAATACCGTTTGCGAGTGCTACCGCGTCCGGCGCGCCTGCAGTTGCAAGAGCCGCGAACGCTTTGATCATACCAATTACCGTTCCGAGAAGACCTACCAGCGTGGATACGGAAGCGAGTGTAGCAAGAATTACAAGGTTTTGCTCGAGCATCGGGAGTTCAAGACTGGTTGCTTCTTCAAATTCCTGTTTAATTGCCACAACTTTCTGGTCGCGGTTAAGCCCGGGAGCGCTTATCATTTCTTTATATTTTATAAGACCTGCTTTAACAACGTTGGCAACTGAACCTCTCTGTTTGTCGCATTCGGCGATAGCAGAATCAAGATCTTCTTTTCCGGAAACCATTGTGTAAATTTTTGCTACGAACGCTGATACCGTTCCTTTGCCTCTTGCTTTGGTGATCGTAATCATTCTTTCGAGAGCGAAAGTAAACACGATCATAACGAGAGAGAGGAGAATCGGAACTACCACACCGCCCTTATATACGATACCGAGATAGTTCCCGGGAAGCGGGTGGTTGTTCGGATTATTTCCCTCAAAGTTGGAAGGATTTCCGAAAACGTAGATATACAGCAATACTGCTATCACAAAAATGACCGGGATTACTATTGCCGCAAAACCGGTGAAGAAAGCTTTCATATTTGATTTTTGACTCACTTGAATTACTCCTAATGATAATTTAGTAAATGATTAAATTTCAGGTAAAATACATCACATAAAATTAAAAGATTATTAATTCAGAACAAAGTATTTTATTAATAAAAATTGCCTCTTACGTGAACAAAATTTAAGTTATCAAATTTAAGGCAACCTGACAAATAAATTTTATGTAAAATTTTGGTAACCTGAATCGCCTCTCTCGGGGGCTTTCTCCGCCATCTGAGTATTTATACTACCGATTCCCCGTATTGTTCCAATGCTGATGAATGTATTAAATTTGCGGAAGTAATAATCAGAAAAGAGAGATGGAAACAATAACAACAGATGTATTAGTGGTCGGCGGAGGCTGCGGCGGTTCAGCTGCGGGTATCCAGTCAGCCCGGCTCGGAGCAAAAACAATAATCATTGAAGAAACCCCGTGGCCCGGCGGAATGATCACTGCCGCGGGTGTCTCTGCGTTTGACGGTAATAAATACGCGGTCGGCGGAGGGATCTTCGGAGAACTGAGGAAAATGATTGAGGATTATTATGGCGGCCCGGAGAGGACTTTCACGGGATGGATAAGTCTTACCTGCTTCGAACCCGTAGTCGGAAAAAACTTTATTATGAAACTGATTGACGCGGAAAAGAATCTGACGTTTATGAATAACACCCGGTTTGTCTCGGCAGTAAGAGAGGATAACAGGATCACCGGAGTGATAGCCCGATCGCCGGAGGGGAAGGAATTCCGTATCAATGCCAAAGTGGTGATTGAGGCGACCGAGTACGGCGATGTCCTTAAATCCGCAGGTGTACCGTACCGTATCGGACGGGATACCAAATCCGATACCGGAGAACCTGATGCCACAGAAATCTGGGATGCTGAGGTGCAGGATGTCACTTTCTGCGCTATACTTAAAAAATATGACGGCAAGGCTCCGCAAGTTTCCCCCTCACCGAATTATAATCCTGAAAGGTTTATTAACTCAACTTCCGTACACAGCGATTCAACCGATGAAAAATACCTGAATCATAAACTTCACGACTGGAACAGCTTTATCACTTACGCGGCGCTGCCAAATGATAAGTACCTTCTCAACTGGCCCTTCCGCTCAAATGATTACCCGACCACCCTTGATTTATACGAGGATGCCGGCTCGCGCGAGGAACACTACAGGAAGGCTAAAGAACTAACTCTTGATTTTATCCATTACATTCAAACCAGACTTGGGCATCCTGAATGGGGACTTGCGACGGATGAGTTCCCGACACAGGACGCACTCCCCTTTATTCCGTATGTGAGGGAAAGCAGAAGAGTGAAAGGGCTGCGATTGATGAAGGAAGAAGATGTGGTGCCCGCGGACGGAAGTTACAGGCCGCCGCTGCAGAAAGACAGCATCGCGGTCGGCGATTACTTTCTCGATCATCACCACAGCAAGTTTTTTGTCGAACCGGAAAACCGCATCAGCGAAGACCTCCCCGACAATGCTCCGTTCCAGATTCCTATGGGTACACTTATACCTGAATCCTGTGATGGATTAGTGTGCGCTGAAAAAAGTATTTCGATCACCCATATAGTAAACGGTTGTACAAGGCTCCAGCCCGCGGTTATGCTCACAGGGCAGGCAGCCGGGGCGCTTGCGGCAATATCAGCTATTGTGAAAAAACAACCTTCTGAAATTGAGCACGGTGCAGTTCAGAAAACCCTTCTCGATGCCGGATGCCAGTTGTTCCCTTATAAGGATGTATGGAATACAAATCCACACTTCCGTGCGGTACAGGAACTCGCAATTCACGGACTATATATAGATAAAGAAAATTTCGATTTCGGGGGATGGGAGAAAATTTCCTCTGACAATATTGAGAAGTGGAAAAAGGCGTCACTCGCCAATAATCTGAATATCCCGAGCGAAGTCTTCGATTCCCTTCCCGGCCGCACGCGTTACGAAGCGGCGGAAATAGTCTGGGCTTCACTAAATCAAAAATGAAAATGACATTTTAACCCTGCCAATTCCCCTCTTACGCCCTTCCGCTGGCGTAAGAGGGACAGGGATACTTCAACTCGCCCCCATCATTTCCGCAGAAATTTCTAAATCCATAAGCCGCCTCGGCTAGTAATGTAAGGCAATGATCTTATTGTTTGAATAATTCTTGTGATTTATTTAAGGTTATTCTATTAAACCTGAATTTTGTTGCTCGCTTTTTAATCTCAGTATCCTGTCCGGGTGATGGATTGGGATTTACTCTGATGTCTGAGTTTTTCCCCCGGGGGAATGGGATTAATTTTTAGTTCTTAAGTGATTTTTAATTTTTAATTGATTAAAACTTTGAATAGTTTTACATATACAAAAAATTATATTCTCCGGACGGAAGTACAATTTTGCCAAATCACGTTGTTTAAAATTAAAAAGGTAATTCCGATGAAATTAACCAAACAAGAAGCTCTTGATTATCACAGTACAGGCCGGAAAGGAAAAATTGAAGTAATTCCTACGAAACCCTGTCAAACCCAGCGCGACCTCTCCCTCGCTTACACACCCGGAGTCGCAGACCCTTGCCTCGAAATAGCCGCAGATTTAGAAAAAGTTTATGAATACACAGCCAAAGGAAATCTGGTAGCAGTATTTTCAAACGGAACAGCTGTTCTCGGATTAGGCGATATCGGCCCTGAAGCCGGCAAACCGGTAATGGAAGGTAAAGGAGTGTTGTTTAAAAGATTTGCCGACATTGATGTTTTCGATATTGAAGTCCGCAGCAAGGATATTCAGGAAATTATTAAATGCGTTCAGATGCTTGAACCAACTTTCGGCGGTATCAACCTTGAGGACATCAAAGCGCCAGAATGTTTCTATATAGAAGAAGAACTGAAGAAGACGATGGCGATCCCCGTCTTTCATGATGACCAGCACGGTACCGCGATAATCAGCGGGGCAGCACTGCTTAATGCGTGCGAGCTTGCCGGAAAAGACTTAGCAAAGATAAAGGTTGTATTTAACGGTGCGGGAGCATCCGCCAACGCCTGCGCTAACCTTTATGTCCGACTCGGTGTAAAGAAAGAAAATATAATTATGTGCGACACCAAGGGTGTTATTTATACCGGCAGAAAAGAAGGTATGAATGAGTTTAAGGAAGTATATGCTGTAGATACAACGCTTCGCACTCTGGCTGAAGCCCTTGTCGGGGCTGATGTATTTGTAGGATTGTCGGTAGGCAACTGCGTTACCAAAGAAATGGTAAAATCAATGGCAAAGGATCCGATCGTGTTTGCTATGGCTAATCCCTACCCGGAAATCACATATGATGACGCCACTGACGCGCGCAAGGACGTTATAATGGCAACGGGACGCTCAGATTATCCAAATCAGATAAATAACGTTCTCGGATTCCCCTTTATCTTCAGGGGCGCTCTCGATGTAAGAGCCAGCGCCATAAATGAGGATATGAAACTTGCAGCCTCCTATGCACTTGCCAGATTAACCAAAGAAGAAGTACCCGAAATGGTTAAGAAAGCTTACGGCGGCCAGGAGATTGAATTCGGAAGAGAGTATATTGTACCAAAACCGTTCGACCCGAGGGTTCTAACTTATGTAGCCCCGGCAGTAGCTAAAGCCGCTATGGATACCGGCGTTGCCAAAAAGCCGATCCACGACTGGGATGCATACAGAGAAGAACTCCTTGCACACCTTGGAATATCAAGCGAAATCGTAAGGAGAACGATCGAGAAAGCGAAGAACAAACCTCGCAAGATAGTATTCCCTGAGGGTTACCAGGTCAAGATAATGAAAGCCGCTGAGCAGCTGGTAGACGACGGCATCGCTGAACCAATTCTTATCGGTCAGAAGGAGCGAATCGAAAAGCTGATTGAAGAAAATAACATTGACAGCACTGGATTCACAATTGTAGATCCCGCGCATTTTGAGAAATTTGATTTCTATGTTGAGCAGCTACACCTCTTAAGGCAGAGGAAAGGTCTGACCCTCCACGAAGCAAACAACCTGCTTTTACATAACAGGAACTACCTGGGCTGTATGATGGTGCATCTGGGCGATGCTGACGGGTTAATATCAGGATTAACGTCCCACTACCCTGAAACGATCCGCCCCGCGCTTCATACAATTTCCCTCGCCCCCGGCATCAGGAAAGTTTCCGGGATGTATATTGTTATGGTAAACAAGAAAGTGTATTTCTTTGCCGATACAACGGTTAACGTTGATCCTTCCGCTGAAGAACTTGCTGAAATCGCCATACTTACCGCGCAGACCGTCCGCAGATTCGGAATCGAACCGAAAGTCGCGATGCTTTCATTCAGTAACTTTGGCAGCGCGATGTATCCGCAGTCAATGAAAGTCAAGAAGGCTGTTGATATATTGAAACAGAAGAACGTTGATTTTGTATTTGACGGTGAGATGCAGGCTGATACGGCTACTGCTCCGGATATTATCCCGACACAGTATCCGTTCTCATCGCTTAAGGCAGGAGCCAACGTCCTTATATTCCCGAACCTGGATGCAGGGAATATAGCTTACAAACTGCTGGCGAGAATCGGTCACGCTGAAGTGATTGGGCCGATCCTGATGGGCCTTGATAAACCGGTTCACGTTCTCCAAAAAGCCGCTGAGATAAATGACATAGTAAATATGGCAGCAATCGCGGTTGTTGAAGCAAACGAGAAAAGCGGAAAATAATTCTTGTAGTGCAGTTCGCGAACTGCACTGCGTTAATACTTAACATCAACGGGCATTCGGTAAAACACCGCAATGCCCGTTTTTTTTGTAGTTCAGGTCGTGACCTGACCAAGCCTAAATTTATCAATCTTCCATTACTTAAACCCGAACGGCGGATACTTATCCGTTGTTAAGATAAACGCGTACGCATCCACTCTGAAGGCCCACCTGAAAGTTCCGGTTATGTAGTTAAATAATGGCCTCGGATATCTCCCGGTGAACAGTATCGCCCACCACGCAATGAACACCGCGAAAAATATCCCAAGAAATAATATTGCCAGCAGGAAATAATGAGGCAGCGCGAGGAACCATTTAACTAACGGTAGCCACCGGCTTAGTTCCTGCTTAGCATCGGGGTACTTTAATTCTGCGTGGACTGCCTGATCCTCATCCGTCGAAGGATACTCGTCTCTGAGCAGACAACAATAAGCAAACACCCTGATGCCGAATTTAGTCAGGTTAAAATTCCAGTCGAACCACCAGCGCGGATACTTATGCCTGAAAAGAAGCATCAGTAGTGTGGCTGCATATAATAATCCGGCGGTGCTCAGATACTTTACTTTGTCTCCGTAATCGTAATAATCAAATCCGCCGGCCAGCAGAACGAATAAAAACAATACCGGGAACGCAAGAAAAACACGGAAAAACGTTTTCCAACGATTCAGTTTTTCCGGATAATCAATTTCAAGTTTTGCTGGATAATCTTCCATCTCAAAAATATTAATAATGCAGTTAATATGTTTTTATTTAATAAGTATTATCTCTTCCTGCGGAATACTCAGATAGCTGCATCCGTCCTCAGTAACAACTACCATCTCTTCCATCGTTACCGTTCCGTGCCCCTCGACCTTCAGGCGCGGCTCGATAGTGAAGACCTGCCCTTTTTCGAGTTCAAGGTTCGGCAGTATCCCGTATTTCTCCCATTGCGGATACAGACCAACTCCGCCGTCGTGTACATTCCTGCCTACCTGATGGCCGAGAGCGTGCTGGAACTCGGCGTATCCGTTGGATGTAATGTGGCTTCTTGCGATTGTATCGATCTCAAACCCCTTCATTCCTGGTTTGATTGCGTCCGAGGCCTTCCGGATCGAAGTTTTTATCGTATTGAATCCGTGCATTACTGCGGCTGGTGCCTCCGTTTCTCCGTCCCTGAGCACATACCAGGTACGCTGCATATCCGAGCAGTATCCGTTCACTTTAACGCCGTAATCTATATTAAGCACGTGCCCTTTCTCCACTGTTCTGTTTGTCGGCCCGCTGTGGGCGCCCTCGACTTCAGGTCCGGCATACACTGCAGGACAGTGATCCGGATCCCAGGCGAGTTCAAGTCCGCGTTCCTTAACGCGTGCGGTCATAAACGCGGCTATCTCCTGCTCCGTTCTCCCGGGTGCAATGAATTTCGTTGTCTCCGCGAATATTTCCTGGGTATGCTTTATCGCCTCCCTGATATTATTCAGTTCGCTCTCTGACTTTCTCCCTCTGAGCGCGCGAATGATCTCCTCCGAAGAAATAAACCGCGAAGCAAAATCAGTTCCCTGGAAATAATTGAGCAGATTCAGGTACATTCCGTGCGTTAGTCCATCAGCAAGATTTGAATTAACAGAGTAATTCAGCGCGATTGATTTTGGATTCCTCTTATTAAAATATTCGAGCAGCGGTTCTTTCACGGATTTCACATAGCCGATAACGTTATCATACAGGTTTCTCTTCTTAAAGCTGGGTTCTTCCAGCGAGCCGATAATGGCCGTTGTCTCGCCGCTCCTGTCTATTATAAATGCGCTCTGCCAGGTGTGGTTAGAGCCGACAACGACATCCAGAGATGGATCGTGAATGTCGGCGGATTCCCTTACATAAATCATCCATACGTCAATGTTTTTTTCGCTGAGTAATTCAGATGCCTGTTTAATTTTTTCTCTTAAGATCGGTGAATCCATATAGTCAATATCCTTTATTAAGTTATTTTATTAATCAAAAATATTACTTTTTTTTGAGAGTTCCTCTTTCGATTATTTAATTTAACAGGTGTTTTATGAAAGAAAAAAGTTTTACCTTTTACCCGGCGACTAAGAGCAGATGGAAGAATTTTGAAGCCCTCTTCGGGAATAACGGCGCCTGCGGCGGATGCTGGTGTATGCACTGGCTACTGACAGCTCCGGAGTTTAACTCCGGCAAGGGAGATGCGAATAAAAGAAAGATGAAGAAACTAATTGAGGCGGGTAAAGCACCCGGAATTATTGCCTATTATGAAGGCGCTCCGGTTGGATGGTGCGCTTTTGGCAAAAGGGAGAATTATAAACGGTTAGCAAACGCCAGGTCATTAAGGCCGATAGATAATCATAATGTGACTTCCATTGTCTGCTTTTACATAAAAAAAGAATTCAGAAATACCGGGTTGTCCGGGAGGTTAATTGAGGCGGTGATTGATTACGCGAGAAGAAAGAAAATAAAAATTCTGGAAGCATATCCGGTTCACCCATCATCAGAGAGTATGCCGGCAGTTTTCGCCTGGACAGGTTTTTATTCTGCGTTTATAAAAGCCGGTTTCGCTGAATTAGATAACCCATCAGGCGCCAGACCGATTATGAGGTACTATCTTTAAATATTAATTTGAACCTGCAAGAATCTTCCGGATCAGCAGCTCACGTTCGATTTTGCGGTTAATATCTTCGATTATTGTTTCAATGATGTTATCAACTTTCCTTGCCGGGAAACCGAGCTTAAGCGCGATTTCGGAACAGAAACTCATTTCCGTATCCTGGATTTTGCCGTCCGCGAGCATCATCAGCACAAGGTCAAGCAGCTGCACCGCAGCTTCTTCCTTTGTGGCGGGAGGATAAAATTTTATCATCTCAGGATTCTCGAGAATCTCCTCGAACTCCTCGGAACTCATCCCGGTCTGCGTTGCGATTTTAATCAGAAGTGACTGTTCCTTCTTATCAATAATTCCATCAGCCAAAGCCAGTGAAACAAGATTAACAATATGGCTTTTGCGTACTTTCGATCTTTCGTTTTCTAACCAGGTCATAGAAATTCCTTACACAAGGATTTTAAAATTTGATTTGCATAAATATAATTAAGAATTAAGAATTAAGAATTAAGAATTTTTTTGCCCATTGACCATTGTTCTGCCTCTCCCCCCTTCCCTCTGAAAAAAACTTTGATCCTTGATCATTGATAATTGATCATTGTCCTGCCCCTCTTCTCTGTTCCCTGCCCGCTGTTCCTCAAAAAAACTTTGATCATTGATCATTGTTAATTGATCATTGCCTTCCCCCTGTTCCCTGATCTCTGTTCCCTGTTTCCCGTCTTTCACCCCGCGTACGCCTGCACCATCGCTTCCCTTCCGAGCGAATTAACCAGCGAAAACTCCTCTTCAAATATTTTTTCCTCATCTCCGAAGTAGTTGTGCTCCACACTATCATTCATCTTCACCGCGTTCATATCCGCGCTGCTTACCAGTTCCAGTTTATTCACTATCAGGTTATCGCCGTTTTCCATATCCACTTTCCCCTCTACCAGGTAAGGACCCATTGACATCGTCTCCTCCGCGTACTTATTATACGCCCCGGGAAAGAGCACTGCCTCGAAAGTCCCCGTAAGATCCTCGAGCGAGAGGAATTTCATAATATCCCCCTTTTTTGTTTTTATCCTCTTGGCGGTCATATACCACCCTATCATCTTTATCGTGCGCCCGTTATAGCGGCGCATATCGGAGGCGGGAACGATTCCGGGACGCGAAAGATACTCCGGAAAAAACTCAAGCGGATGGCGCGTTGCCCCGTAGCCAAAGAGCTCCATTTCCGTTATCAGTTTTTCCGCGGGACTGTAATCAAGATCAGTAACCACCTTTCTCTCCAGTTCGAAAGAGTCCGCGGCGAACAGGTCATACTGCATACCATCAAGCAGGCGGCGGTTATGGAGATAAACATCAAGAAGCCGCATAAGCGTGGGGCGGGTCTGCTTAAAGCAATCCATTGCCCCTGCCTTTATCAGCAGCCCGGTTTCCTGCGGGCCGGGATGCAGCCTTACGATAAAATCCGCCAGCGATACATACCGGCCGTTCCTTTCCCTTTCCGCGATTATCCTTTCAACGTAACCCGTGCCCAGCCCTTTGATCGCCATAAATCCGATCCTGATCGTCTTCCCCTCGCAGGAGTACTCATACTCGCTCTTATTCACGCACGGCAGGGCTACCTTCAGCCCGAGCCGCTTACTTTCTTGTATATACACGGCAGGCGAATAATACCCGCCCCGGTTGCTCAGCACCGACGACATAAACTCCGCCGGGTGATGCGCCTTAAGGTACGCCACCTGGTACGAAAGAAGGGCGTAGCAGGCGCTGTGCGATTTGCAAAACGCATAACCCGCGAACGAACTTACCTGCCGCCACAACTCCGCAACCACCTCCGGCTTAAGCCCCCGCTTCAGCCCGACTTCACGGAACCTCCCCTGCAGTTTTGACATCGCGTCGTGCGAACGCATCTTACCGCTCATAGCACGGCGCAGCAGGTCGGCTTCTTCCAGGCTCAGCCCTATTATATGATGCGCCACACGAAGCACATCCTCCTGGTATATCATCAGTCCGTAAGTGGAGCCGAGGTACTTTTTCATTTCCGGCACAAGGTACTTCCGCCGCGAGGGGTCTTTATGGCGAAGAATGAACTCCTGCATCATCCCGCTTTCGGCCACACCGGGACGAATGATCGAACTCGCCGCCGTCAGCATCTCGAACGTATCCACCGAAAGCCGTCGCAGAAGCGAGCGCATACCGGGCGACTCGATATAGAAGCACCCTATCGTCCTCCCTTCTTTTATCAGGCTGACCGTTGGCGCGTCGTTAAAGAGCATCTCATAGTCGTAGATATCAAAGTCCACGCCGCTCCCCTTACGAGGTATCGGTTCGTAAATCTTCGTCAGGCTCAGGTCCTTCCCCCTGTCATTAGGGAGGACATAAGTCGTGAGGTCTATGTAGGGTGAGTTACTCTCCGGCTCTTTCATAAATTTAGTGAACATTTGTTCACTATATTAATAAAAGAAAATGAGAAAGTCAAGGATAAGTTGAGTCGCTTGTTGGAGGAGTTTTCGGTGATTGAACTGGTCGCAAACAGTCCCCCATTTTCCGTGGCAATCAATAAAAGCAGAAGCTGATTTCCAGCGGATCATCTGCTTTCAGAATTTCAGAATAATGGCTCCAACTCAATTGTTCAGACAGTGTCTGGATTTTTGGAAATTTGAAATAAAGCTGCCTCATCTGAAAGATATTTGTCCGGCTAAAACCTTTGCCAAATTCAAATGTTAAATTTATTAAAAGGCGATATAAAAGTTCAGAACCATAATCAGATTTTGCTTTTCTATTAAGTTCATTGGCAAAATGAAAAATATGTCGTTCCTACGGAACTTTAGAGGTGATAGGTGAAGCACTTGTTACTAATATTCCGTTCCTACGGAACTCCGGAGAAACACATTAGTGATTTGATTGCGAATGCGAAATGAAGGGGAAATCGGTTTTCAATAATGTACTGGATCAAGTAAACAGGATCTGTGTTGATTAATACCTGAGGAGATAAGTTGGCTTAACTGCGTAGCAGTGGCATTTTGGTAACTAACGAACAACTCCATATAAAGAGTTCCGTAGGAATGACATATTCGTTTTTCCGCACGAAAGTATTTTTTCCATAACTCAAACTACATTCGGGAAATATGTCGTTCCTACGGAACTTTGGACGAAAGAGGTGGATTCTCGTTACTAACATTCCGTTCCGACGGAACTCCGGAGTTATGTGTCTATGATGTTGTTGCTTTAATCTTAACTGCGTAGCAGTGGCATTTTGGTAACTAACGGACAACTCCATATAAAGAGTTCCGTAGGAACGGCATATTTCAGGCAATCCAGAATCCGGCAGAAGGCTTTATGAAGTAGAGTATTCCTGAGATCGCTTTGAATTCTTGCCATATTTATGTACTTTTGTCGCTGTAATACAGCACTTTTGCCAAGTTTTGATGTAGTATATGATACAAGACGTAATAAATCAGCAAAAATCCGAACGGGATCGGTTGATCTCTGCGGATTATATCCCAAGGGATTCACGGTTGAATCTGCGATCCGGATTGATCAACGTGATAATCGGCCCCAGGCGTGCAGGGAAATCTTTCTTTGCCCTCCACTCACTGGCAGATGAAAAATTCGGGTATGCCAACTTCGACGATGAAAAACTCGTCGGAATAGAAAATTACGATGAGATAACCGAAGCAATAGACAGAATTTATGCATCGCCTGAAATAATACTGTTTGATGAAATACAGAACCTGCCAAAGTGGGAATTATTTGTTAACCGGCTTCAGCGGCAGGGGAGAAAAATTGTAATAACCGGAAGCAACTCTAATCTTCTGTCTGGTGAACTGGCTACACACCTTACCGGAAGGAACTACCCAGTATACATATTTCCATTCTCATACAATGAATTATTCAGTGCATCAGGGCAGGATACAGAAATGAAACGCAGGGAGATATATCACAACCTGCTTGAAAACGGCGGTTATCCGGAAGTCGCGGTAAGAAGATCAGATTCAAAAGAATATCTGCGGATGATATTTCGTGATACTATATACAAGGAGATTGTTGCACGCTACAAACCCCGGGATCCGGTAATGGTCAGCAAAATCGCGGAGATGCTGATAACGGGAATAGGTTCAGCCGCATCTTTAAGGACAGTATCGGATACTACAGGCTACAATGAGAGGACTGCTTCAAAATATATTTCATATATAATAAACACCATAATCTTCTTTCAGTTGCCGCGGTTTTCGTATAAAGTTAAGGAACAGCATAAATCAGTAAAGAAGATATATGCCATTGATAACGGATTTATAAACAGCATAGGTTTCAATTCCACGGCGAACCGCGGCAGAAAACTTGAAAACCTTGTGGCGTCAGAACTTTACAAACGCTCCTTGAAGAAGGGTGAAATGCTTCATTACTGGAAGAAAGAATATGAGTGCGACTTTGTTGTTCAGTCAGGCGGGAAAGTTACTGAGATAATTCAGGTATCAGCGGATGTAAGTAATCCTAAAACTTTAAATAGAGAAATGCGCGCGCTCACTGTGGCTTCCTCAGAATTAAACTGCGATAACCTTACCATCGTGACCGAAGGTGAAAAATCAGTAAGACAGTTTGAGTGGTACGGAAAGAAAAAAGAAATATATCTGGTTCCGTTTGTTGAGTGGGTGGAATCCTGCTAAGCTGCGATTAACACCCACTATGTCCACAACTTTTAACTTATAATTATTTTCAGTAACTCATATTATTCAGTTTAACCTTCCCCCTGAACACCCAGTATATACTTATAGTATATGATAACACAAATGGCATACCGAGTATTGCGACCCAGAGCATTATTTGCAAAGTCTTTTGTGAGGATGCCGCATTGTAGATATTCAGGCTGTAGTTTGGGTCAGTGCTGGAGATGACAAAATTCGGGAATAGCCCTACCGCGAAAAGCCCCATCAGCGCTGCAATGCTCGCCGCTGAAGAGAGGAATGCCCTGAGCTCCCTGCCGTGATGAATCTCCCTTGGTATATTTGCAACTGCAAGCATATTGAGCAGGCCGAGTAAAAACAAAGAAGGATGATCCTTGAAAGGCTGAGCCATATGGGGGAAGTATATCAGCGTTGCCATTGTTGTGGCGGCATAACAGATCACGAAGAATATAACCGCATTGTTAACCCGTCCGCGCAGATTTTGCTGAAGTTCGCCTTCTGTTTTCAGTACAAGGTAGATTGAACCGTGCATCATAAAAAGGGCAACAGTTGTTATTCCGACAAGAAGCGCGTATGGATTAAACAGGCTTAGTGTACTTATCCGTATTTCGTGGTTTGCGTCAACCGGCAGGCCTTGGATAATGTTCCCGATCGCTATTCCCATTATCAGTGCGATTAATATGCTTGAGAAAGAGAAGAGGACATCCCACGTCTTTCTCCACAGCCGCGACTCGCGTTTGGAACGGAACTCTATTGCGACTGCACGAAAGATCAGAACAAACAGCAATAGCATAAACGCGGTATAGAATCCGGAGAATACTGAGGCGTAAACTATCGGGAAAGCCGCAAAGAGAGCGCCTCCGCCGGTAACAAGCCACACTTCATTACCGTCCCACACGGGACCAATTGCGTTCAGTGTTATCCGCCGGTGTTCATCGGATTTATTGAAGAGGTGCACCGCTCCGACTCCCAGATCAAAACCATCAAGTATCGCGTAACCGGTGAGAAGCACACCGATCAGAACGAACCAGACAACATTCAGATTTAATAAGTTTTCCATTGTATCCTCCTTATGCCCTTGCAGTTGATTCGTTTACCACGTGCTCTTCTTCATCCGGGCCATGTTTTATCTTCTGGTCAAGGAGGAAAATGAATAAAATGAACAGCAGCAGGTAAATAATTCCGAAAAGTATAAGCGAAAATAATATCTGGTTGGCTTCAACATTTTTTGATACTGCATCAGATGTGCGGAGTAAACCGTAGACTATCCACGGCTGCCTCCCGACTTCAGCACTGAACCAGCCGATCTGATTTGCTATCTGCGGAAGCAATACCGCAAATATCATTAGTTTAAGATACCAATTCGCTGTGAATAGTTTTTTCCTCCAAAGAAGAAATAATCCAAGCAGGCTGAGTCCGATTAACGCGAAGCCAATCGCAACCATAAGATGGTATGTCTGGAACGCAAAGTTTACCGGAGGCAAATCTGCCGGATCAAACGAATTCAGTCCGCGCAGAGGGGTTTTTGTATCGCAGTATACAAGAAGGCTCAGCATCCCGGGTATCTTTACTCCGTAGTTAACTACCTTATTATTCTCATCCACCCACCCAAAGAGATAGAGGTCACCCGCGGCAAGTGAATCATAATGCGCTTCGAACGCTGCAAGTTTTGCGGGCTGGTTGCGCGCGACACCCGATGCGCTGCTGTGTCCCGTCATCAACTGGAAGATGGAAGCGAATACTGCGAGCCCAAGCCCGATTTTGAATGATGATTTCGCGATATCCGTATGACGGTTTTTAATAAGATAGTAAGCCGACACGCTCATAACCATAAAAGCGCCGGCAAGCCAGCCTCCTGAGATAGTGTGCGTAAGCCTGTCAATTGAAGAAGGATTAAACACCATTGCCCAGAAATCCGTTATCTCCGCGCGCGCGGAAAGCCCTTCTCCAACGATGTGATACCCAGCCGGAGTCTGCTGCCAAGAATTCGCAACTACAATCCATACCGCGCTCATCATTGAGCCGAGCGAAACCATTATAGTCGCGAAGAAATGCATACCGGGTTTAACCTTGTCCCACCCGAAAAGAAGGATTGCAAGAAATCCCGATTCAAGGAAGAACGCGAATATCCCTTCCGCCGCCAGCGCGCTGCCGAAAACATCGCCGACATAACGCGAGTAGGTTGCCCAGTTGGTTCCGAACTCGAATTCCATCACGATACCGCTCGCGACCCCAATGGCAAACGTCAGCGCGAATATCCGGACCCAGAATTTTGTCATCCGTTCATACATTTTGTTTTTGGTTTTTATATACAAAAACTCCATCATAACGAGAATAACACCGAGGCCGATGCTTAAAGGAGGAAAGATATAATGAAATGCGATGGTGAAAGCGAACTGAAGACGGGCGAGAAAAACAGTATCCATAAATAACCAATAATTTTATGTCCGGTAAATTTATATAAAATATTTTATACAAACACAATATAAATTCGGGACGAAGAAATTTTTATTTTCTCTAATCTTAGGATATTAATTAAGTTTCATTTATGGAATAAACTTTTCAGGCTGTAATAAAGACAATTATTTGCTTATTTAATTTTTTTAACGTTAAACAGTCTTAAAGTTTTTATAATTCAAGTTCGAATCAGTTAAAACGGTAAATTGCGATGATACGAAAAAAAGTTCTGCCGGATGATGATGTCGTGTGGATCTGCCAGTATTGCGGCAGGTATAACACCGTTTGGGTTGACCTGACAGTAGGTAAACAGGATTTTATTGAGGAATGCAGGATCTGCTGCAGGCCAAACAGGATTATCGTCAGGCTCGACGAAGACGATAACGTCTCCGTCGAGTCGCGATATACTGATGAATAGTTAGTCGAGCATTATTCTCAGCAGGGATGAAGCTTCATCATCTTCATCATCCTCAATGGAATTCTTCGGAGGATTCTGACGGCTCTTCCTGTAGGTGTCTTCCATCGGAGAATTGATAAAACCCTCAAAGTTAAGTGTCGGCTGATTTTCTTCCGCTGCCCTTATCGGCTTTACCTTACGTGTCGCGGATTTACGCAGAATTGCAGGGAATTCAATGTCTGTGTTTTCCGTCTCAGGTTCTGATTCCTCAATCAGATTTTTCGAAAACCCTGAGTGAGCGTTCCCGAATCCATTATTACCTATCTCCTGTTCAACCGGCTTAGGGGCAAAAGCAGCCTCACGGTCAAATCCGGTGGCAATTACCGTATAGGATACAAAGTCATTCATCTCATCCTTTCTTACACAGCCGAAGATAACGTGAGCCTCATCGCCCGCGGCTTCAAAGATAACATTGTTCCCTTCATATACTTCGTGCATCGTGAGATTGCTCGAACCGGTGATATTAACCAGGATGCTCCTCGCGCCTTTTATGCTGACGCCTTCGAGCAGCGGATTTGATATCGCCTTCTGTGCCGCTTCGATTGACCTGTTCTCGCCGCTTGCCGTGCCTGTACCCATAAGCGCAACACCGCTCTTATCCATAACTGACTTGACATCAGCGAAATCAACATTTATCATACCCTTAATGAGGATAATCTCAGCGATGCCCCTCGTGGCTTCATAAAGGATTTCGTTTGGTTTATCAAACGCCTGGAACGCACTCGTGTTTTTGTCAAGTATTCCGAGCAGTCTTTCATTTGGTATTACAATTAAACTGTCAACCGAATGCCTGAGTTCCTGGAGTCCGCGTTCGGCGTATTTCATCTTCTGATGCCCTTCCCATTTGAAAGGCTTTGTAACTATCGCTACGGTAAGGATTCCCATTTCCCTTGCAAGGCTTGCAACTACGGGAGCTCCGCCTGTACCGGTACCGCCGCCCATACCCGCGGTGATAAACACCATATCGCAGCCGCGAAGGACGTCAACGATCTTATCCTTGTCGTCTTCAACTGCTTTTTTACCAATTGTGGGATTCGCGCCTGCTCCAAGTCCGCGGGTTGTTTTTACTCCGACCGCGATCTTGTGTGATGCCAGGCAGGCTTCGAGAGCCTGGGCATCTGTGTTTACTCCGACGTAATCAACATTTGAAAGGCCTCTCTGGATCATATAGTCGATCGCGTTACAGCCGCCTCCGCCTACTCCGATAACTTTCAATGTTGCACTCATCTTCAATTCAGGATCAACCTGTATGAACTTTGCCATGGATACCTCCGGGGATTATTTTAGATTGTTAATAAATTCTTTAAGATCGTTCCAGCGTCCTTTGAACCAGTTACCGGCTAATTCTTTATTCCCGGAACGTTCTTTTATTTTTTTCTCTTTTTTAGGTTTAGCTTCCGCGTGCTCAGCTTTTTTAACTTCAGGCTCCTCAATTATCAGTGTTCCTGAAAGCGTACTTCCTGAGGACGGATCGCCTTTCAGCAGTCCAAGTACTGTGGAGAACTCCGGTTTCTGAAGTTCATCTTTTCCTACCGTCAGTTTATCAGAAGGGAGCCCGAGCTGCGCCGACATACCGAATACTTCTTCCGCAAGGTCGGCTACTCCTCTGAGCATTGCTCCGCCTCCCGTGATTATGATACCAGCCTTAATTTTCTTTTTCATCTTTGTGGCTTTCAGATCATTATCAATCATTGTGAAAAGCTCGCGCATTCTGGCTCCGATTATTTGCGTCAGCAAACTTATCGGGATCTGCGAATTACCGTAAGCTCCAATACCTTCAATCATAATCATTTCATCCTGTTTTATGATCGCTTTTTCGTGAGCGCAGCCGTATTCCATCTTAAGTTTTTCGGCATTCTCGGTAACCACCCCAAGCGTTTCGCGGATATCGTTTGTCACCATATTGCCCGCGATCCCGAAGACCCGTGAATACCTGATTGATTTTCTGTGAAAGAGGGCTACGTCTGTAGTTCCGCCGCCGATATCAAGCAAAAGCACTCCGATGTCCCGTTCATCGTCATCAAGAACAGCCTGCGCGGAGGCCAGTGGCTGAAGGATAAGAGATTTAACTTTATATCCGGCACGTTCAACCGCTTTCCTGATATTATTGACCGGATTGATTGAGGCCAGCACCACGTGATTCACGGCTCCAAGTTTATACGCGGAGACTCCTATCGGGTCTTCAACAGTGATCTCATCGTCAATTATGAATTCTTCCTGGATGACGTGCAGTATCTCCTGGTCAGCAGCTATTTTTATGGCCCTCACTTCCGCCTCAAGGCGCGCCACATCGCCGGGTTCAACTTCTTTATTCAGGTTCTGAATGAAAACGTGGTTACGGTGAATGATACTTTTTATATGTTCGCCGGCTATACCTACGTAAAAACTTTTCAGTTCAACGGGAATGCTCGCGTTCTCAGACGCGATCTGCACTGCCTGACGAATCGACTCCGAAGTCTTTGTAATATTTGTAACCATCCCCTTATGCATACCCTGCGACTTCACTATTCCGTATCCAAGGATATTCTGTTCGCCGTTATCGTATATTTCAGCTATCACTGCTCTGACTTTGGTCGTGCCAAGGTCTATGGCTCCGATTATCTTTCTGCTCATATAGCTAACCTGCTCTCCTCATAATTTCCTATATAAATTCTTTTCGCGTATCTGACATCAACATAAAGCGCGTTATCCAGTTTCATTTTCAATTTCACATTTTTCAGCAACTGACTGAGCGCTGCTATTTTAAGCGGGAAGTTTCCCCTGCCAAGTTTGATGAATGCAGGAACGTTTTCCATATGCATAATAATTTCATTTCCGCGCCTCATATCAACTTCCGCCAGTCTGACTGCATCCGGGGCCGCGTATAACATTCCCTGAATTATTCTCACGCCGAGTTTAAGTTCACTATTGTATTTCAGTGAGTCGGCGCCGGTGTAAAGTGTATCCGGAAGATTTGAGATCACCGGGTAATCAGCTTTCAAAGTTCCCTGGATAAGCTTTAATAATTCCAGATTTTCAGTAATAAGGTGCAGGGCACGGTCACGGATAGTCTGCGCGACGATCATCTTTTCCGTGATTTCAACTGAGACACTGTTGTCCGCGTTTCTTTTAACCGCCGTGTTCATTATATAACTGTGCTCGTCAAAGCGTTTCTTAATATCTGCAAGCTTTAACCTGTTAAATGATTCAGGCGTAGTGAAACCGGTGAATTCTATGTAATCAGTTTTGTCAAGGAGCTGATTTCCGCTTATCCTTAATCCGGTTATTAGCTTTTCCTGCTCCCGCATACCAGCAATGACACCAAGGGTTATTAACACACCAGATATCAGTGTAATAACGGTTCCGGTAATAACTTTTTCCTTAGTGTTCATTTTCCCTCAGCATCTTTACCAACTCATCGCCTATGCTTGTGATATCTCCCGCGCCTATGGTAAGTATAATATCTTCATTCTTTTTAAGTTTCATCAGGAATTGCGGTAACTCGTGCTTATCCCGCACATAGAACGCGTTTTTATGCCCAAGCTCCTTTACTGTATTAACAATCAGCTCGCCTGAAATTCCTTCAATAGGGGTCTCGCGCGAAGTATAGATATCCGTGCACACAAAGACGTCGCTATTCATAAATGATTCGGCGAATTCCCTGTAAAAATCCTTTGTCCGGGAATAATTATGCGGCTGAAAAACCGAGATGAGCCTTCTGTTATAGCCTGCTTTGATTCCATTTACTGTTGCGGCAGTCTCGGTAGGATGATGACCGTAATCGTCAATCATCATAACTTCACCGTCATATTTAATCTCAAACCTGCGACGCGCTCCCGTGAATTTCCTGAATGCGTTTTGAATGGAATCGAACGGACAACCTAACCGGTGCGCTACCGTAATTGCCCCAAGAGCATTCTTTACGTTGTGAAGGCCGGGAAGGTTAATTGTCACTGACCCAAGAGGTTTATTCTTATACAGTACGTCAAATGAAGTGGAACCGCCCGAAGCTTTTATATTTACTCCTCTCATCTCCGCGGTATCATTTAAGCCATATGTAACGATATTGCGTTTAATTGCGGGGATGATACCAGCTAATACAGGTTCATCGCTGCAGGCGGCTACAAAGCCGTAGAACGGAACCTTATTAGCGAACTCCGTGAAACAATTCTTTATATCATCCAGATCCCTGTAAGTATCGAGATGTTCCGCTTCAACGTTTGTAATTACAGCAATAGCCGGAGTAAGCGAGAGGAATGTTCTGTCATACTCATCAGATTCAATCACCAGCAGATCGCTTTTTCCGAGCCTGGCGTTTCCGCCCCCCAGAATGTCAAGCTGCCCACCGACAATTACAGAAGGATCAAGCCCTGCTTCGATCAGCAGAGCCGCGGTCATACTCGTCGTGGTGGTTTTACCGTGCGTGCCTGCTACGCCTATTCCGTAATACGGACGCATAGTCTCTTTAAGCATTTCGGGACGTTTAATAAATGGTATACCACGCTTCGCAGCTTCTTTAAGCTCAGGATTATCTTCGCGGATAGCGGAAGAGTAGACAACAAGATCAACGCTATCACTCAGGTTCGCGGCGGAATGCCCCTCATATATCGTGGCGCCAAGCGATTGCAGCCTCTTCGCCGAGTCATTAATTTTCTGGTCAGAGCCGCTGACTTTGTAACCTCTTCTCAGCCATAATTCTGCGATCGGTGATATGCCGCTTCCGGAGATTGCCACAAAATGGATATGATTAAAGAATCTCATCTCTTACTCTCTCCCCCCGGCTAACTCAATTATCCGTTTCGCGATTATTGTGCCTGCTTCCGGCGCGCTGAATTTCGCGATATTCTCTTTCAGCGTGTTCAGCTTTTGAGGTTCACTAAGGAGCTGTGTGATCTCAGGAAATAACCGGCTTTCAATTTCTTTCTCTTCAATCAGCACCGCCGCGTTTTTCTCCGAAAGTGAAAGCGCGTTAAAATACTGATGGTTATTTGCAACGTTGGGAGAAGGAATCAGAATTGTTCCCATCGCTATCGCGGCAATTTCAGCGATTGTGGTAGCGCCTGCCCGGGCCACCATAAGATCGGCTGCGGCGTATGCTGATGCCATATCGTTCAAATAAGGCACTACTTTGCAAACTGTGCTGTTCAGACTGCTGTAACTGGCATAATATCTTTCACCGGTCTGCCACAGAACCTGTATCCCCTTCTCCTTAAGTCCGGGAAGTATTCCGGCAATGCTGTCATTTATTTTCCCGGCGCCAAGGCTCCCGCCGAGGACGAGAACGACTGGCTTTTGCGGATCAAGACCAAAACTTTTAATTGCTTCGGATTTATCTGCGCCTTTCATTCCGGGCCTTACAGGATTTCCGGTAAGAAAAACTTTATCTTTATCCTTAAAGAATTTCACCGAATCACTGAATGAAACGTGTATTTCGCGGGCAAGCCCCTGAAGCAGTTTTGTTGTTACGCCGGGGAAACTGTTCTGCTCAAGCAGTATGATCTTCGCGCCGGTGATCTTAGCGGCAAGAATACCTGGCGCCGATATGTAGGCGCCTGATCCCACGGCAACTTCAGGCTTCAGTGCTTTTACGTATTTTAGCGCGGAAAGCAGACTCCTTGTAAATACAAATGGGAATTTAATCAGCTCCGCGCCCGCTTTCCTCGGGAAAGAAGCTGCCTTAATTCCGTGGAAGGCAAAACCTGAGGCAGGCACCGCTTTCTCCTCGATTTTCCCTTTGCTTCCGATGAACTCTATCTTCGCGCCGGGAACAAGCGCGAGCAGGTTCTGCGCAACAGCTATAAGAGGATACAAATGTCCGCCCGTGCCTCCGCCGGTAAATAATACTCTCATTTAGCTCCCTCGTTCAAAACATTTTCCTGTATGGGGGCTTCTTTGTACGCGGAGAAACCAATATTCATAAGTATACCGAGGGAAATGCAGGTCATAACTATCGCGGAACCGCCGTAGCTCATTAAGGGCAGCGCGAAGCCTGTAGTAGGAAATATCCCAACCGTTACGGCAACATTTACGAAAGTGTAGAAAATGATTGTAAGTGAAATCATACTTCCAAGAAGTTTTCCGAATTTATCCTTCGCGTTTTTAGCTATAATCATTCCAAAGATGAAGATCAGCAGATAGAAGCTAAGGACAACGAGAGTTCCGATAAGGCCGGTCTCTTCTCCGAGAACCGCAAAAATAAAATCACTGTGTGCTTCGGAAAGGAACAGGTTCTTCTGCCTGCTTCCGCCAAAACCGATCCCCTGCCAGCTGCCTGTACCGAGCGCTACAATCGCCTGTTCGATCTGCGAATGAGGCCTGCCGTCTCCGAATAACCAGTTGAAGTACCTGTCAAATCTTGTTGCAACGTGGCCCAAAAAGAAATAACCTAAAAATCCGGCAGCCACAAACACCGAAAGCCCCATTGCCGCGAGGTGCTTCAATCTTGTACCGGCAAGGAATAACAGAAGGAATGTTAAACCTGACAGCATAATTATGCTGCTGAAATTAGGCTGAAGCAGAAGGATCACTAAAACTATTCCGAGCCAGATAAGAATAAAGACTATCCCTTTTTCAAAACTTTTAATCCGGTCTCCCATCTTTTCAATCATTGCACAGAGATGAATAAATAATGCAAGTTTCACAAACTCTACCGGCTGAAAGGAAAAGATCATAAGGTCAATTGACCTGCGCGCGCCTTTTACTTCCTGCTCGACAAAAAGAGTAAGGAAAAGCATCAGGATGCCGGCAATAAGCAGATAAATGCTGACTTTTTTGTATATCTGGTACGGGATGACCGCGAAAACAAAAAGGAAAACCACTCCTACCGCGACAAAGACAAGCTGCTTATAAAACAGGTAAAACGGATCGCCGTTCGATATCGAACTGAATGTGTTGCTCGCGCTCATAACGATCATGAGCCCGAGTGCAAGCAAAGTCAGTGAAGCGAACATTATTCCGACAATCCGTGTCACGCGAACAAATCCTCCACCGCAGTTTTGAATACCCTGCCCCTGTGCTCGTAATTATCAAACATATCAAAACTGGCGCACGCGGGAGAGAGGAGGACAACATCCCCGCTCTTTGCTTCAAGATTCGCTGCTTTAACGCATTCTTCCATCGAGTTTTTTATCTCAACTTTTACATCGTGATGGAAGTAGTTAAATATTTTCTCAGCTGAACTGCCGATAGCGAATATCTTTTTGACTTTCTCGAGTACCAGGCCTCTTATCTGTCCGTAATCGTTACCTTTATCCTGCCCGCCAAGGATCAGGTAAAGAGGTTCCTCGAAACTTCTTAATGCATACCATACTGAATCAACATTCGTCGCCTTCGAATCATTTATATATTTTACACCGTCAATCTCAGCAACCAGTTCAAGCCGGTGTTCTACCGGCGCGAAAGTACTAAGGTGGGAGGCTGCTTCGTTAAAAGGAACACCGACTGATGTAACAGCGAGCAGAGCAGCCATTGTATTGGCGTAATTGTGTTCGCCGCGTATCTGAAGGTCTCCGGCGTTAAATGCGTTATATTCTCCCCCATTTACGCCAACCTTGATAAAGCCATCTTCGAAATACGCTTCGCTGTTCTTTGTAAGTGAGAAGTATTTCACAATTGCGCGTGTATTAACTTTATCAGGACTCAGGTTTGCATCATCTCCGTTAAGAATAAGATAATCTTTTTCATCAAGCGCCCTGTAGATCCTTCTCTTCGATGAGATATAATTCTCAAAACAGTTCTCGTACCTGTTCAGATGGTCAGGAGTTATATTTAATATCAGTGCCGCGGCAGGTTTAAAGCTGAAGCAGTGATCCAACTGGAAACTGGATACTTCCAGAGAAACATATTCATCCTCTTTAACCAAGTCAGCGATTTCGGAGAATGCATAACCGATATTCCCGGCGGTGTAACATTTTCGTCCTGTTCCGTTTATAAGATAAGCGATCAGAGATGTAACTGTTGTTTTTCCGTTTGTTCCGGTCGTCGCGATTACCTTGCCCTTGCAATAATAAAACGCAAACTCAATTTCACTAATTACTGTTATTCCGCGGTTGTATGCTTGAACCATTACTGACGAGTTGGATGGTACTCCGGGGCTGACTATAATAAACTCAGTATCAAATACACGATTGCTGTGCGCGCCGCACTCATACTCAATTCCTTCTTCAGCAAGCTGCTTCAGCGATTCTGATATTTTATCTTCCTTCGCGTGGTCACTCACAAACGGGATTCCGCCGAGCCGCTTCACCAGTCTGGCAGCGCCGACTCCGCTTCTCTCCGCTCCGAGTATGGATATTTGCTTTCCTTTAATTTCCATATTATCTGATCTTAAATGACGCAAGCGCGATGATTGCGAAAATGATGCCAATTATATAAAACCTTGTAACGATCTTCGGTTCCTGCCATCCAAGCTTTTCAAAATGATGATGTATTGGCGCCATAAGGAAAACCCGCTTCCCTTCACCATACTTCTTTTTTGTGTATTTGAAATACACTCGCTGAATAATGACTGACAGGGTTTCCATAAAGAAGACGGCTCCGAGAATTGGGATAAGCAATTCTTTTTTAATGAGTACTGATATTATCCCGAATGCCCCGCCTAAAGCCAGTGATCCGGTATCTCCCATAAAAACCTGCGCCGGATACGAGTTGAACCATAAGAATCCAAGCGCCGCACCGACTACCGCGGCGATGAAAACGGTTAACTCTCCTGATCCGGCAAGGTAAATGATGTTAAGGTAATCAGAGTATCTGATATTTCCTGTAACGTAAGCAAGCACAGCCAGAGCTATCATCACGATCATTGTAAGTCCTATGCTCAGTCCGTCAAGGCCGTCGGTAAGATTCACGGCATTGGAAGTAGCCGTAATGATGAAGACTACTATGGGTATATAGAACAGGCCAAAGTCGAGGTTAAAATCCTTAAAGAAAGGGAGTGTGGTTAGTGTGTTTATGCCATCAAACTGCGGCGCGAAGTATATTGTAAGCGCAACAGCGAGTCCGATTATGACCTGCCCGAGAAGTTTATACCTCGCAATCAGTCCGTTTGGAAGTTTCTTTATCACTTTAAGATAGTCGTCCAGAAAGCCAACGGCGCCAAGCCACAGCGTGCCGGCTAGGATCAAAATAATATAGATGCTAACGATATCACCCCACATCAGCACCGGCACAATAACCGAGATCAGTATTATCAATCCGCCCATTGTCGGTGTACCTGCTTTTGACCAGTGTGATTTCGGCCCGTCAATTTTCTTCGCTTCCCCGATTTGATGCTTCTGCAGATACCTTATGATCTTCGGTCCGAAATAAAACGAAATAAATAACGCCGTTATCGCGGAGAGCGCGGAACGGAAAGTCAGGAACTTGAATACGTCAAATCCGGGAGGATTATAGGCTTTGTTAATATATTCGAATAAATAATACAGCATCTTACATTAAATTTCCGTTAGTTGATTAATGAACTCTTCCATCTTCATCCCCCTGGATCCTTTAAGAAGAATGAACATCTGTTTGCCGGAAAGAGATTTTATTTTTTTTCCGTACTCTTCCCTGCTGTCGAAATGGAAAACGCGGTCATAGTCTGACTTCAGTTCCTCGTAAAGATGTTTCATATGCTTGCCAAGCAACAAAACCATCGAAGGTTTGATTTTCATAACGGGTCCGGCGAGTTCCCTGTGCGAACTCTCCGAGGTATCACCCAGTTCGAACATATCACCAAGCGCAACCACTTTCATTTTTTTGCCCGCGACGGCTTTCAGTACTTTCAGCGCCGCTGTAACGGAGTTGGGATTAGAATTGTATGTATCATCAATAATTGTAGCTTCCCCTGCTTTGATAAAATTCAGCCTGTGTTTTGCGGGAACCAGTTTTGCTATGCTTTCTTTTATATGTTTTTTCTTCAGACCGAGTTTAAGCGCCACAGCAACCGCGGATGCAATGTTCAGGGCATTGTGTTCACCGATAAGCGGAGAATCTGCCTTAAGCTTAAAATTCTTTGCCCGGATCGTGATTTTCTGTGTGCCGTCCTCATTTATCTCTCCCATCGAACAGGATACGTCAGCCTTCTTAGATCCGAATGAAACAGTCCTTTTATAGCTCTTCAGGTAAGTTCTGAGGTACTTATCATCCCTGTTAACTATAAGTGTTCCTTTCGACCTGATGACTTCCTCAAACAACGCCCTTTTCTCCTTAAATACGCCGTCAAAGTCGATAAGGAATTCAAGATGAGAGGGCCCGATATTTGTAATTACAGCCATATCCGGTTTCACCGTCTTCGCCAAGTATTCAATCTCGCCGAAATGATTTGTGCCCATTTCTATTACCGCCGCATCGTGCCTGTTGTCAAGTTCATAAATTGTCAGCGGTACACCAATGTGGTTGTTATTGTTTGCTGAGGTAGCGTGAACGTTATATTTCCCGGATAGAATCGTTTTAACTATCTCTTTCGTCGTTGTCTTTCCGTTGCTTCCCGTTATGCCGATTATCACCCCGCGGTACTTTGAACGCTTGATACCGGCAAGTTCAGCGAGAAAAGCGGTTGTGTCCGTTACAGAAATAAAACAGGCGGCGAGCGCGGAATCAGGAGTGTAGTTCTCATTACAAATTATTACTTTAACTCCCGCCGCAACAACAGCGGGAATAAATTCGTGCCCGTCAAACCTTTCTCCTTTAATCGCAACAAAACAATCCTTCCTTGTAACTGAGCGGGAGTCAATTGTGATTTCCTTTACAGGTTTAAAGAATTCCTGTCCGGTGACGCGGATAGATTTGTTTTTTCTCAAATCTCTGAGGGTAATTGCCGGCTTTGCCATTATTCGATGACTCCCAGATATTTTTTAGCGGTTTCTTTATCGGAGAAGTATGACTTAACGCCTTTCTCATCTATATAATTCTCATGACCTTTACCCGCTATCAGTACTACCGAGTCAGGGTCACTGTTTTCAATCGCGTGCTTAATCGCGTGCTCGCGGTCAGATATGATAACATAATTATCCCCGCTTATACCCTGTGTAATGTCAGAGAGAATCTGACCGGGATCTTCATTGCGCGGATTATCATTTGTGACCACAACTTCATCGCTCAGCTCGGATGCGATTCTGCCCATTATTGGACGTTTTGTTCTGTCACGGTCTCCGCCGCAGCCAAATACAGTATATACCTTCCTGCTGTTACCGACTATCTCCCGGATATTGAGAAGAGTTTTTTCAAGGCTGTCGGCAGTATGCGAGTAATCGACTATCGCATACTTTGCTCCGGAACGCACAATCTCAAATCTCCCGGGCACCTGAGGTGCGGAAGTTATCAGCCTCGCAGCATCCTTCCCATTTACTCCCGATAAAACCGCGGCAGCAAATGCAGAAGTCGCGTTATACGCATTGAAGGCTCCAACGAGCGGAACATTAATGTTGTATTTTTTCTGATTGTAATTAATTTCGAATGATGTCCCGTTCATATCAAAACTGATATTACTTATTCTGAATACCGAGTCATCGTCTCTTCCGTATGAGATCTTCCTTCCCGCACAGTCTTTGAGCAGCCTGGCGGCAGAAGGATCGTCTGAGTTGTATATCGCGGGCACGCCATCTTTCAGACCGTCAAATAGGATCTTCTTTGCAGCGAGGTAATTTTCAAAGTCACCGTGAAAATCAAGGTGGTCAGAGGTAATATTTGAAAATATCGCCGCTGAGAAATCAATTGCCGCGGCACGCTTTAATAATAATGAGTGCGAAGACACTTCCATCACCGCATATTCACAGCCTGCCTGGTACATTTCATATAGTAATTTCATCAGGTCGCTCGCTTCGGGAGTTGTCAGCGATGAAGCTTTCTTTTCGCTGCCAATCCAGTTGGCGATCGTACCGATCAGTCCTGTTTTGTGCCCGAGTGATTCCAATATGTGTTTAATGATGTAGGTGGTCGTCGTCTTACCGTTTGTTCCGGTGATACCAATAATTTTTAACAGCTTTGACGGCTCTTTATAATATGAGTGCGACAGCTTCGACAGCGCATCGCGGCTGTTTTCAACACAAATTTTAGTCAGCTTGCGGTGTTTAATAAGATCGTTCGGAATGCAATTATCATCTTCAACCACTACAACAACAGCGCCTTTTTCGATCGCCTGCATAACAAACCTGTGACCGTCAGTACTGAATCCTCTGATCGCGACAAAAACAGAACCGGGCTGTACCTTACGCGAGTCATACTCTATTCCGGTTATGTCTTTCCTTTCGACTTCGCCGGTAACGCTTATCGCCCGTATGGAGTTTATCAGTTTACTGAGTTCCATTAATAGAGCTCCTTCGTGGGCGAATTGGAATCAATGGCGGTGATAACACATTTCATACCCGGGGCAATCGCGCCGCCGGGAGGTATACTCTGTTTTGTTACTTTCCCTGATCCCGCTATTTCTATTTCAAGCTTTAGACTATTCAGCACGGTAATTGCTTCGCGAAGAGTATATCCGTAAAGGTCAGGCATAACCTGAGGATTGAAATCTTTTACACGATCGTTTTGTTTTTGTGTTTTTTTGTAATTCTCTGAAAAAGTAAAGTCACCTGAGACTGTTGTATCACTTGCGAATTTCAGTTCAATTCCCTCATTCTTCTTCAGCAGTTCTTCGGCGTGAATCTTTGAGGCAATTTTGCTGAATACAGGGGCAGCTACTTCACCGCCGTGATACTTGCCCGTAGCTTTTGTACCATAGATTACGAGCAGTACGTATTTAGGACTTTCAAGCGGGAAGAAACCGATAAACGAAGAAGAATAAAATAATTTTGAATGCGCACTCCCCGTAAACCTGCGTGACGTACCTGTCTTACCGCCGACCTTCAATCCTTCAACTTTAGCGCCTTTTCCGGTTCCGTTTTCAACAACTTCGTTCAGCAGATAGCGCATCCGGCGGGAAGTCTCATCTTCGATCACCCTGCGTACTGCTTTGGGCTTCCCCTCAGTGAGTTTATTGTTGTCGGATGATTTCAGCTTTTTTACTATCTGAGGTTCATACAAAATACCGCCGTTAACAAGCGCGGAATATGCAGTCGCCATCTGCAGAGGGGATGCGTCAATTTCATATCCGTAGGACAAAGCGTAACGGGTAGCTCCGCTCCACAGAGCGGGTTTCTTTAAGCTTCCTCTTGTTTCGGCAGGAAGCGCGATCTCGGTTCTGTTCCCAAAGCCAAACGCGCGTAAATAGGAATAAAAATCATCCTGTCCCATTTTTTCAATTATCTTGCTGACTCCCACATTACTTGATTTTGCAAGGATTTCTTTCGTGGTTAACCAGGTATGCGGAGCTTCGTCACGGATCTTCACATCACGGTATGGTTTATAAAGCCCGCGCTCACAATAGACTGAACTGTTTTCGCTGCACAAGTTTTTGTCCATCGCCGCCGCGATCGAAATTGATTTCATAGTCGAACCGGGAGCGTATATATCGGTCACTCCAATATTTTTATACAGTGAGTCGGGATATTCCTGGTAGTTATTCGGATCAAAATCTTCTTTGCACGCAAAGGCAAGTACTTCACCGTTATTGGGGTCCATCAGAATGGCTACCCCCGCGGTAACGTTCCCGCTCTCCATACCTGCTTCAAGTTCACTTTCAACAATCCCCTGAAGTTTACCGTCAATAGTAAGATAGAGGTCATCTCCGCTCACAGGCTGCCTTGTCAGCGCGTCTATAAACGTAATGAGCCCTCCTTTTGGGCTTTGAAGTATCGTTCTCGTTCCGGGCCTTCCGGCAAGAATATCGTTAAAAGATTTTTCCACGCCCCCCAGCCCCCTGTTATTTTTATCAACGAAACCGAGAACGTGTGCCGCCATCCTTCCATTAACATATATACGCTCGTGCTCTTCTTTTACATAAAGCCCGTCTTCCTTTATTGCCTTAAGCTGCAAAACAAGCGAGGCAGGCACATCAGTTTCGAGAAAGACTTTGCCGCGCGAAGGCTTCATTATCGCAATATAATCAGATACGGGCCGCTGTGTCACCGCCGAAAATCTCTCCGCGAGCCTCTCTTTTTTTTCATCCTTGTCAAATCTGGCAAGGTTAACGTAGAAGGAGGTGTGAATCTTTGTATAGGCAAGCAGAACATTATTACGGTCGTAGATGCGGCCGCGCTCGGACATGATATCCTCGGTACGAAGCTGCTGGTACCTCGCCTTGTATATCATCTCTTCGTGCTTCGCCACCTGGATATCGTAAAGTTTATAAACGATCGCTCCGAAGAAGAAAAATACTAACACCGCAACTGTTATCAGCCGTCCTGTCTGCATCTAATACTATTTGTTAAAAATCTGTTTTAAAGTCTCAAGTTCTGTATGATTAATGATAACGGAATCAATTTCCTGTTCATTGAAAATCAATCCGTGCCGCGTAAGAGCCCAGGAAATTATCGAATCCCTGTCCGCCTGTTCCTGGTAGTCTGCCATAAGTTTTATCTCTTCATTCTGTATGACAAGCAGGCTGTCGTTAAGGTATGCCACCCTTCTCTGCATATTATCAATGCTTAGCTTCAGCCCGATGTACGATAAAAGCATCACGAGCATCACAACCGCTATCAATATATAAGGAGTCTTGCTTTTCTTTGCCATTAAGCTAAACCCTTTCCGCCGCTCTCAGCTTCGCGCTGCGCGCCCGCCTGTTTTGCCTGATCTCATCATCGCCGGCTGTGACGGGTTTTTTCGTTAAAATCTTCAGCCTTACTTCCTTACCGCAGGTACAGATGGGGAAATCCCTGGGGCACACACACGAAAGAGTTTCATATTTGATTGCATCCTTTACTATCCTGTCTTCAAGCGAATGATAAGTAAGAACAACCAGCCTGCCCCCCTTTTCGAGGAGTCCGACCGACTGTTCCAAAAAACTTTTAAGTTTCCCCAGTTCATCATTCACGTATATTCTGAGTGCCTGGAAAACCCTCGAGAGGGTTTTTATATGATAATTAGGAGGAGTTATCCGGCTGATCAGTTCAACAAGCTGTGAAGACTCGCTGAAGGCTCTCCTCTTTCTGGCTTCGGCAACCTCTGCCGCTATTTTTCTCGAGTTTTTCTCTTCACCGAATTCAAAAAGTATCTTCGCAATCTCATCTTCATCAAAACCGTTTAACACATCGGAAGCATTAACCTTTAAGTTTTTGTCCATTCTTAGATCAAGAGGGGAATTCTCCCTGTAAGTAAACCCTGACTCCGCGTTATCAAGCTGGAACGAAGAAACGCCGAGGTCAGCGAAAATTCCGGTAAAGGAGGCGAGTCCTTCCAGTTTGGCAATAACGCCTATATGATCGAAATTAAAATTGTACAGCCTCACCCGGGGATCATTTCCAAACCTCTCCCTGCAATAATCAAACGCTTTCAGGTCAACATCGGTGGCAGCGTGAAGCGCGGAACTGCTCAGTCTCTCAATTATCAGTTCAGTGTGTCCCCCGAAACCTAGAGTAGCGTCGAAGTAAGCCCCGTCCGGCCTGGTTACCAGAAGTTCAATACACTCGCTGGCAAGAACCGGGTTATGATATTTTGTCATGCAGGAGCGCTATTTGTTCCTGTAGCTCTTCAAATGATGTGGAGTCCGCCGCCAGGTACTCTTCATACTTTACAGGGTTCCACAATTCAATTCTCTTTCCTGAGCCGGCAATCAGCACCTCGTTCTCAATTGACGCGTACTGCTTGAGCGGCTGCGGGAGGATTATACGGGACTGGCCGTCCATCTCTTCTTCGTGAACATTGTGAGTAATGTTGCGGATTAAGCGGTTCTCTTTTCGTATATTACTGTCGAGTTTTAATACTTCCGCGATAACATCGCCGAAGATATCCTTAGGGTAGACATAAATGCACGAATCACTCCCCTTGGTCAGAACAAGGGAATTCCCCGCTTCCGGGGAGAAATTTTTCCGGAGGCGCGATGGGATTGCAACCCGACCCTTAGGGTCAATGGAATGCAGATATTTTCCAAAAAATTGATTCAACACTTTTATGCCACTTTATGGGAATTTAAACCACTTTTCACCACCGAAAATTAATGTAATTTTTGGTATTATGTCAATATTTCAGGGGGCTTTTTGTGTTAAATTTAGGTGAATTGGTAAACTTTTGAGGAAATATAGTATTATCTTTTTACAATTAGTGTAAAAAGTGAGGGATATATTGTAAGTTATTGGTTTATAAGGGGTTATGGGAAAATTAAAGTTTTCTCATTCTGGCGATGAAAAACCCGTCAAATCCGCTTTCATAGGGGGAAATATTAACCTGATCTTCCAGCCTGAACTCTTCGTGCGCCGCGAGCAATTTTTCAACCTGCTTTTCATTTTCAGAAGGAAAAATGCTGCAAGTTGCATATACAAGCAATCCGCCGCTTTTTAGCACGCGTGTATAGCGGTCCAGGATATCCTGCTGAAGTTGTTTAAGCCTTTCCAGTTCCTCCGGCGTCAGCCTCCATTTCGCATCGGGATTGCGCCGCAGTACACCGCTCCCGGAACAGGGGACGTCAAGCAGCAGCCGGTCGGCGGAGTTCTCCAGCCGTTTAATCGTTTTTCCGGAATCAATTAGCCGGGTCTCAATATTTGAAATTCCGTTTCGCTTTGCCCGCCTCTGCAGTTCTTTCAGTTTCCATTCATCCACATCCATAGAGATGATCTTCCCGGAATTCTTCATTAATGCAGCCAGATGCAGCGACTTCCCCCCTGCCCCGGCGCAGGCATCTATCACACGCAGATTCTTCTCCGGTTTTAGGAACGGCGCCACCAACTGGGACGAAGCATCCTGTACTTCAAAAAGCCCGTTCCTGAATGCCTGGCTGGCGTACAGATTTTTTCTCTGGTCAACTGTGCAGGCCTCCGGGTATCCTTCCAGTGCCGAAGCGGGAATATCCTCCTTTTTTAGTTCCGCGATCAGCGATTCCCTGCCTGTTTTCAGAGTATTCACCCTGATAATAAGTTGTGCCTGCTCATTCAGTCTGGAAAGTTCCTTCTCCCATCTTTCGCCGAGTTCCTCCTCCCCCTTCAAGTCCAGCCAGTCCGGCACGGATTCCCTTATCTTCCGGATTCCTTTATAATTATCATACGCCGCTTTCAGTGCGGTTATCTTTTCTGCCTCATCCTTCAACTGCGGAAAATCCTCTGCCTTAAAAAGATACAGGTAATTCATAATCATTTCGCGGACCGGATCACCCTTTGTATAATCCCGGCGGAAGGAGATATTCGCAAGCAATCTGAAATTCCTCACAACATCATACACTGTTTCCGCGACAAATCTCCTGTCGCGGCCGCCAAGTTTTTTATTCGCCAGGAACGCATCCTTAATCACGAGTGAAGCTAGCCTCCCGCCGTTCATTATTTCATCAATGCATTTTTCCGAGGTAACTAAAAGGTTGTTATGAAGTTTCATTTGTCCATAATTAAATAAATTCCGGTTATTATATTAGCGATGAAATAGGGATTAACAAAAATTAATGTTTTAGTACTAACAAGCCTGATTCATATTACATTCAATTGTTGAGGCCTCTGACCGTTGTTAATCCAATGAAACTGAATAAATTAACCTTGACAGTTTTTATAACTTAATTTATTTATCATTATGAATGGCGAAGACATCCGCTGGAAGCAAAGATTTTCAAATCTGAAAAAAGCATTTATGCAATTGGAGAGGTTTATTGATAAAACAGATTTAAATGATTTAGAGAAGCAGGGGCTGATTCAGGTTTTCGAGTACACGTATGAGCTATCCTGGAACACAATAAAGGATTATTATGAGTATCAGGGTGAATCCGGAATACAGGGAAGCCGGGATGCGTTCAGGCTCGCGATTAAAATAGAATTGGTTAAGGAAGACCAATTATGGATGGATATGATCCAGAGCAGGCAGAAAACCGCCCACACATACAACGAGAAAACAGCTAATAAGATTGCCGCCCGCGTTACAAATGATTACTTCGGCCTATTTAAAGATTTAGTACAGTCATTTAAAGCGATCGAAAACGAAGAGGATAAAATCAGCTGATGTTTGGCCTTAAGGAAGAGAATATTAATAACATCAATCATATTTTCGCGTCCTTTCCCGAAGTTGAAGAAGTAATTATTTTTGGATCCCGCTCAAAAGGAACACATAAAAGAGGTTCAGATATTGACCTTGTGATAACAAAAGGTGATGTTGAGTTCACACTCTTAAATAAACTAACAGAAAAACTTGACGACCTATTATTGCCTTACCATATTGATCTGTGTCTGTTTTCATTGATAGACAACCCTGATTTAATAGAACAAATTAAAAGAGCCGGGAAAATTTTCTATACTAAGGCTTGAATTGGCTTAAAATAAATCAATTTATTTCAATCCCTGTTCTTCTGATCTCTTCAAGAAATCCTGCAGGGTCCTTGCCTGCTTCAAAAAGTACCGGTTCAATACGGGTATCAATCTCTCTTCTCAACTTCCAAAGCAACGGAGCATAATCAAGGTAATCCCCTTCAAGTTCATCAACAACCACAGCAACGTCAATATCACTGTCCTCCCTGTGCGTTCCCTTCGCGTAACTCCCAAAAAGAAACACCGAGCGTAATTTATAATGCTTACTGAGAAGGATTTTATAGTCTTTTAATTTTTTTATAACTGCTGTCTGATCCATTCCATCAGCTTTCTGGTTTCTTCGATAAGCGCCGTACAAAAGCCACATCGCGATATTTACTTTGATCAGTTAGCGTTCGAAAAGATTTTGAAGCCGCCCTTTGAATTATTTACCTATACTCTTTATGTGAGATTTACGTTTGACAGGACGAAATCCCTTACCATTGAAGCAAGATTGAATGTTTTCTCAGCATCATCTTTATTTACTTTTTCATAATAATCCGGATATCGTTTTGCAACAGCATAATCACTCAAATCTTGCACCTTATCAAACGAATCAGGTAGAATTATTTGAGAGGGGATCAAAGCGATCAAGCGTTCTATGCTGTGAGTGTACGGAAACTCAATTTGGTAATAAACAAGAAGCCCTTTTAAAAATTTTTCAGCGGACTACTGACAATGATAAGCGATTAGGCGATAACGCACAGGTGAAGAAATGAAAAATGAATGTTTGGCGAGATGGAAATCCTCCTCTGCGATTTCAAACCACTGTTTTACTTTCTCTTTTATGGCTTCATTACTTGGAGTCATAAATCACTAGCCCATCCTGTGATGCATATCTGGCTAACGTACCGCATATTTGCCTGTCCCGATTGTACTCTTCAGGTGTGATTGTAAGTATATCAAAATCATAAGGGATAGAATGCAGTTTTCTGCGAAGCCGCCTCATGAGTTCAAAACGATTATGGATATTTTTTAAGATCACCAACAAATCAATATCGCTGTACTCATCGGCGGTTCCTCTCGCCTGGGAACCGAAGAGAATTATTTGTTCCAATTCCTGTTCCGTTTTAAGAATGCTTTTTATTTGTTCTATCGTTTGCTGATTAATCATCAATAATATTTAATTTTTCTGTCACAATAAAATAATGAAAAGCTTAACGGAAAAAAATTATAAATTAAAGTCTTCCTCGATTAGAGTGCAGAAGGTGATGGTCAAATTTTATCTTTCTTTTGAACAGAAACCGGGGCAATTCTTAGTAAGTGCGTGATAGACAGATTAATAGCAGTTCACTTCCGTTCAACTCTTACATACTCATCTGATTTCGTCTTGCTGTCCGCCGCGGCGGATTCCCTATTCCGTTCAACACCTCTGCCCTTAGACAGAAGCGCTCCCACAAATGGGATTGACTTCGGGCGATTTGACAGGTTTTCCTGATAATCCCTGCCGGTGGTTCTTATCTGCTTCTTCTCCGCTAAGTTCTCTGTCGGGTAGCTCGGTCAGTCATTTCGCTCGACCTCCGCAGTTTTACCTTTCGCTCGATACGCTTTTCAGTTCATAGCAGTCCACCATCACGAGAACAGCATACTCAAACATACCTTCGGTATGTTTTCGTTTCTTGGCACACTTAATCCTTCACGCACCGCACACTAAACCCATACTCCTCATAGTAGTAGTCGAAGCTGATATACGCGTTACTGTAGTACAGGTCTATGCTCCTCGCGCGAGTAGAACTGTACTCAGTAGAACTCCAAAAGTAAGCGAGGTAGCTTAAA